>DATGXJ010000037.1:0-27870 GCA_035299045.1 Flavipsychrobacter sp. | reverse complement strand
ATGGCTCGCGTACGCGTGCCGGTTCGGGTATGGCAGAAGTATCACTGACCTTCGAGAACACCCGCAATCTATTGCCTACAGAATTTACCACGGTGACCATCACACGTAAGTTCTACAAGAATGGTGAGAGTGAATATCGTTTGAACGATGTTACCTGTCGTTTGAAAGACATTCACAATCTGTTTTTGGATACAGGTGTTAGTAACGACTCTTATGCCATCATAGAGCTTGGCATGGTCGATGACATCATCAAAGACAAAGACAATTCTCGCCGCCGTATGCTGGAGCAGGCAGCAGGTATCTCTATCTACAAAACACGTAAGAAAGAGGCGAAGCTGAAACTGGATGCAACTGAGCAAGACCTTGCGCGTATCGAAGACTTGTTGTTTGAAATTGGCAACAACCTTCGCACACTCGAAAGTCAGGCAAAGAAAGCAGAACGCTATTTCCAGATAAAAGGGGAGTATAAAGAAGTAAGTGTTGAATTGGCAAAAGCATCGCTGGAGCATTTCAACGACCAATATAAATCGCTCAACGAGCAGCACGATACCGAGACCGACCGCAAGACACAACTGGAAGCAATTGTAGCTACAGAAGAAGCGGTTGTAGAGCAGGATAAAGTGAAGCTGATAGAGAAAGAACAAGAGTTGAACGGTTTGCAAAAACAATTCAACGAACTGATAAATCGAGTACGCCAGTTGGAAAGCGACAAGCGCCTTGCAGCGCAGCGTCTCGACCATCTGAAAGAACGCGAAAAAAGCCTGAGCGAATTCCTCTCTGGTGCAGGTATGCAATTGCAAAGCCTCGAGGAGTCTATCACATTTGCAGAGAAGCAAATAGAAGAAGAAAACGAAATCATCGAAAAGCTGCGCGATGAACTGGAAAGCATGCGCGGCATAGTAGATGAAAAGCGCGACGCTTTTGATGCGAAGAAAAAAGTGTTGGAGCAACTGCGTGCTGAATACCAAAGCAAACAACGCACACAGTTTGATGCGGAAAAGAAAGTAGCCATTGCAGATACTTCTGTGATGAACCTGCAACGAAGTATTCAGCAGATACAGGAAGAAAAAGCACAACGCGCTAATCAGATAACACAACTGACAAACGAGCGCACAGATTCGGAAGGTGACCTGCAAGAGAAGAACGACGAGTTGCAAACACTTGTTGCCCGCTACGAAGAAGTGAAATCTAAAATCCTGCAAAGTCAGGAGCAATTAGAAACACTACGTTCACAATCGGTAGATGAAAACCGTAAACTGGATAGCCGCCGCAATGAGCACGATTTGTTGAAGTCGCTGGTAGAAAGCCTTGAAGGTTATCCTGACAGTATCAAGTTCCTGAAAAAGAATAAAGACTGGAATAGTGAAGCGCCACTATTATCAGATGTGTTTGTGGTGCAGAACGAATACCGTACCGCACTTGAAAACGTACTGGACAACTACCTGAACTATTATATAGTTGAGAATATTGTAGAAGCGGCAAAAGCGGTTCACCTGTTGGAAAGCAATAAAAAAGGTAAAGCCAATTTCTTTGTTACCAACCAGTTTCAGCAATATCAGGCAGCACAGCACAACGCACCTGCGGGCTTAACACCTGCGCTGAGTGTAGTGAATGTTGACGAACAATACATGCCGCTGGCACAGCACCTGCTGGGCCACGTGTACATTGCCGATAACGAAGCTGCAATCACAGACCTCGCTATGACCAATGGCAATGTGATAGTAGAGAAGAGTGGAAAAGTAGTACGCGGTAAATACACACTGGGTGGTGGTTCTGTTGGCTTGTTTGAGGGTAATAAAATAGGCCGTGCTAAAAATCTGGAGCGCCTTGCTAAAGAGATAGAAGACCTGACTGCTATTACTACACAGCTGAAACAACATATCAGCGATACACAAACGCAGATAACAGGTTTCAATCAGGAACTGAACGACAGAGCTATCGAGCAAACTCGTCAGGAAATAAACCGCCTGCAAAACCATATTGTAAACCTGAGCAACAGGATTGAAAACTTTGAACACCTGAACCAAAACGGTGAGCAACGTTTGCAAGACCTGCAGGAACAACTGGAAGATACGCACGCAAGCATAGCAGATACACGTAGCGAGTTGGAGTCTATCAACGACCAATTGCAATCGCTGCAACAAAATATACAAAATGCAGAGTCTGAATTCCATGCAGTAGAAATGGAGTTCAACATGGCTACGCAACAGTATAATAATCACAACATTCAATACACCAAAGAGCAGAGCAAGCAGGAAGGTTTGAAGCAGGAGCTGAGCTTCCGCAGCAATCAACTGAACGATCTGAAACGCCAGATAGCCAGCAACAGCGAGCAATTGCAACAGATTGCAGGCCAGCTGGGCGAAACAGAAACACAACTGCACGCGGGCGATAATGAACTGTACGAATTGCTGACACGCAAAGACACAGAAGAAAAAGTACTGAATGAAAAAGACCGCCTGTACTACGAAATGCGCAATACCATTTCTGCACAGGAAGGACAACTGAATCAGAAGCGCCGCGAAAAAGAACATGCAGAAACATTGCTCAACAGCATCAAAGATCAGCTGAATGATATGAAGCTGAAACTGGCCGGTATGAAAGAGCGTTTGAGTGTTGAGTTTAAAGTAAATCTGGACGAGATACTGGATCAGGCACGTGCAAACGAATTGACGGTAGACGAACTGACAGCAGAGGCAGAACGTATGAAAAAACGTCTGGAAAATATGGGTGAAATCAACCCGACTGCTATCGAGGCGTTTACAGAAATGAAAGCGCGCCACGATTTCATCGTAGAGCAGAAGACCGACCTTGTGAACGCGAAAGAATCGCTGATGGCTACAATTGAAGAAGTAGAGCAAACAGCGAATGCAAAATTCCGCGAGACATTTGATAAAGTGCGCGAAAACTTCGTAGAGGTATTTAAAGCACTCTTCACTGCAGAAGATAATTGTGATCTGCGCTTAACAGACCCTGATAACTTGGCTGATAGCGGCATTGAAATATATGCACAGCCAAAAGGTAAAAAGCCAAGTACGCTTACGCAGCTTTCAGGTGGTGAGAAAACGCTTACATCTACAGCGTTCCTATTCGCTATCTACCTAATTAAGCCTGCACCGTTCTGTATTCTGGATGAGGTGGATGCACCGCTGGATGATGCGAACGTTGGTAAGTTTACACAGATGATTCGTAAGTTCAGTGACAACTCTCAGTTCATCATCGTAACGCACAACAAGCAGACGATGGCAGCTGTAGACGTTATATATGGTGTAACGATGCAGGAGCCGGGTGTTAGTAAACTGGTGCCGGTAGACTTCCGTAGTTTGAGTAACTAAAACACAACAGTTTAATTGATAATTAATAGCCGGTTCGTCGGCTATTTTTTATTTATGTTAATATTAACCAAAACTCTACTGTGTGCTGTTGCTTATAGGTTTTAGCTGATAGTATTTTAGTGCTTTCACCCACAAAATCTATCTATGCAAAAATCACTCGCTGTAGTTATTGTGCTCTTGCTTGTCGTATCGACAAAAATCTCAGCACAACAAATTTCTCTGAATGGTACGGTAAATGATGCACAGGGCAAACCAGTAGTTGCCGCTACCTTATCGTTGTTGAATACAGACTCTACCTGGGTGCAGTCTGAGCTGGCAGATGATAATGGTGCATTTGTGTTGCACGTTGCAAAAGCGGGTCGCTACATCCTGGCAGTAAATGCAGCAGGCTTTGCAAAGCTGTTGCAACAGGTAGAGGTGAAAGAAAAGAACGAAACACTGAAACTACAACTAACAGCCAACACAACATTGCAGGATGTAGTGGTAAGCAGCAAATCACCACGCATAGAAACAGGTTTAGGCAAAACTGTGGTGAACCTTGACCAAGTAAATACACTCGGCAATTCTGCTTGGGATTTACTGCGCAAATCTCCCGGTGTAAATGCTAACAACGGGAACATAACACTACAAGGTGTGGGCGTTACGGTATTGATAGACGATAAACAAACCTACCTTACGGGTAAAGACTTAGAGGACTATCTGAAAAGCTTGACGGGTGATAATATAGCTGCATTGGAACTGATAACACAACCATCGAGCAAATACGATGCAGAGGGCACGGGAGGCATTATTAATATCAAAACAAAGCGAATAAAAAAGAAAGGCTTGAATGGTAATGTAGCGCTGGAAGCAGGGCAGACTGTATATCCTAATACACACAACAGCGGCAACCTTACTTACAGAAACAATAAGCTGACGCTATATACAAATCTGGGCCAGATGGCGGCTACAGGTTTTCTGAACAGAAAAGATACACGCAAAGCAAGCAATCCGCAAACAGGTGAGTTTATCAGCAATACACACCAGTCCATCTTCATGAAAGAGACGTTTGGAGATTATAATGCACAGTTTGGTGCAGACTATGCAGCTACTGAAAAGACAACTGTTGGTGCAAGTGCAAAGGGTATTTATCACCCCAATGTGCAGCGCGATGAAGCAGGTGCTGTAGTTACAGATGCAGCAGGTAATGTAGTATATAATACTACGGTCAATAATCACACGTTTGAACGTAATCATTATCTGTGCAATGCATACATAAAACACGAGCCTGCAAAGGGGCATAAGATAACTGCTGATGCTGACTACATTTACCGCGACCAGCGCGAAACACATAAGACAGTCGGTAGAAACTATGATACACAAGGCAGTCCTGTTGTTGGCAATCTCGATTTAGATAATCAATCGCAATCAATAATCAATGTAGTAACTGCAAAAGCAGATTATACAGGTGAAGTAGCCAAAGGTTGGAATGCAGAAGCTGGCGTAAAGTCGAGCTATGCAGTGGTAGATAATGGAGCTTATTTTCAAACACTGCATAACGGTAACTGGATAAACGACACTACGCGCACCAATCACTTCATCTATAAAGAAAATATCAACGCAGCTTATGTAAATGTTTCAAAGGCTTTTGGTAAAAAATGGAATACACAGGCAGGTGTTCGTGTAGAGAATATGAATAATGATGGCAAGGAAACACAGCAGGGCGGTGAGTTTCAGCGTAGTAATACTTCTGTGTTCCCTACTGCTTTTGTAAGCTATAAGATAGATGATAACAACAGCGTAGAGACTAGCTGCGGCAGGCGCATCAATCGCCCTGCATATACAATGATGAGCCCTTTTGTTACCTACTTCTCTCAATACTATTATCAGAAAGGCAATCCCGATTTGTCGCCTGCATATAGAAATTATCTGGAGCTGCGGTATAATAACCGCAACGAGCTGTTTGTATCTATGGGCTTGCGCAAAGTAACAGGTTATATAACACCGATACTTGGCTACGATGCTAATAACAAAGCCGTATTTGCCACTTGGGGCAACTATGCCGATGATTATGTACTACATGGCTCTTGCAACTATAATAAACAATGCACAAAATGGCTATTACTAACAACTGCGGGAGATGTGTACTACAATAAATTTCTCAGCTATCGCGTGCACAGGTTGTTAGGTACATCTTTGGGCGCATCGGGTTATCTGCAAGGCACATTCAGCCTAAACAAAGGCTGGACGATAGATACCACATTCTATGCCAGTACGGGCGATTTGCAGAATGTGATAGACCGTTACGGGCCAAGCTATTGGCTGGGTTTCAATGTGGCTAAGAAAGTGATGAAAGATTCAGCTACCATACGGCTATCTATAGAAGACCCTTTCAGGATGAATAAGATGACGAGCACATCCAACTGGAATGGTATTGAAACTGCATCATCGTTACAGTTTGGTTCTCAGTCTGTAGCGCTTGGGTTCAGTTACAATTTTGGCAAGAAGCTGGATGGTGCTCAACAGCACAACAATAAGACCGAAGAGGCAAGCAGAATGTAATTGCTTACCTTTACGGCTTAATTCGCTCTTTTGTCAAATACTGCATACGAAACCAATCTGCAAACCATTGCAGCAATAGCTTCTGAAAAAGAAGAAGAAAACGACCACTTTCTGCGATCGCTTCGCCATCACAGTGGTGCAGTGCTAGACGAAATGGCCAACCGCATTTATCAGGATGTGAATGCTGCTGTAGATTGCACTGCTTGCGGCAATTGCTGCCAGAAGCTGGTTGTAAACATCACACAACCCGAAATTGAAAGGCTGGCAGTGTTTATGAATATGACAGAAGAAAACCTGCGCGAAAAGTATATTGAAGAAAGCCTTGCTGGCAATTGCTTTATCAATACGGTACCTTGTCATTTTTTGTCTGGCACCAGTTGCAGCATCTACCCCGAAAGATTTACAGAGTGCAGAGATTTTCCGCATCTACATAAGCCCGGGTTCAAAGAGCGTTTTCTGGGCACGCTGTTGCATTATCCAAGCTGCCCCATTATCTACAATACGGTAGAGGTTATGAAAAGAGAATTGAAGTTTATAGAATAAGAAAAGCAGCCATCGGGCTGCTTTTTATGTAATGAGTAATTTAGTCTGTTTTATGCCATCCTCATAGCAGGGCCACGATTGATGAAATATTGTTTTTCGCCCTCTTGCAGTAGTACGCGTATGCTGCGCAGTCCATTATCGTCATAGTCAAGCAATGCCTGCAATGGCTCATCCTCGTTGGGTTTGTATATGTATTCCAACCCGTCTATCAATACTGTTTTGTTGGTAATGATAATGCTGCCGTTTGTAGACTCGTGTACTACGTTTTCAGACCCATCGCTCATGAAAGTAAGCATCTGTGTACGGTCGTACGCATAGGTTTTGCCGCCACGGCTCAACATCCTGTAAAGGATGATAGAAAGAACACCCGCAATGACTAATAATATAGCGCGTAGCATCAGCAGTTACTAATTAAGTTCTAATATAGTAATCTTAGTTTGAAAAAAACTAATAATCTATACACATGTTGATAACTAATGGAATATAAACTATTGGCGCCCGAAGAACATCCTCTACATGTTTCCTGCCTTATACCCGTCAGTCTTTATATGCAAAGTAAAGGTATAATCAGGTTTTAAAGAAGCATTTTCTGCATTTTAATCTTGCAAAGCCCCCTGTTTGCGGGTATATTTTTCCTTCAGGTAGAAGAGGAGGATGCCCGTAATGATGATGATAAATGCAAACAACTTGTATTTGTTTTCGCCCATGAGGAAGATAAACAGCCAGATGATGATGGATATAATGGCAGGTATCGGGAACAGCGGCATCCTGTATGGCATATCACCGCCTTTCTTTTTATAGTGCCACAGCAACACCCCCACCGCCTGCGAAACGAATTGTATCAGTATGCGCATAGTGATAATAGCTGTGATAACATCTGCCAGCTTAAAGAGCAGGCTGAATATAAACGCCATGCCACAAAGTGCCAATAGCGATATGTGGGGGAAGTGATGTTTAGGGTGCAGCTTGCCGAATACGGGAAAAAAGTCTCCGTTCAATGCAGCAGAATATGGCACGCGGGAATAGCCGAGTATCACCGAGAAAAGAGAAGCCAAGGCAATACACAATATCAGTACCGTAGCTATTTGTGCTACCTGATGGTTGTAGATATGCTCAAAGTAAATACTCACCATGTATTTGGATGCTGCCAGTTCCTGCCAGGGCAGTACACCCAAGACTACCGTTTGCATACACAGATACAGGATAGCAATACCCGTAATAGAAATGAAAATAGCACGAGGTATATTCTTCGATGGGTTTTTGATTTCCCCACCCAAATGGCACACGTTATAATAACCGAGGTAAGAGTAAACAGCCTTTTGAGATGCCTGCCCGAATGCGGCAAAGAAAGCCACCATCGTCATGTTTGGCATCTTCCAGTCGAAAGCCTGTGCTGCGTTGAAATGTCCCAAGCCCGATATGATTAGCCACAGCATGGTGCCACCCGTTATCACCCAAAGAAATACTGATATCTTGCCAATGCCCTTAATGCCTCTGTATAGCAAAATGGTTATCAGTATCACCAATCCGCCACTGATTGCTTTCTTCAACAGCACTTCGCTTTCGGCAGGCAGTGGCACCAGAAAGGTGAAATAATTTGCAAAACCTATAGCACCACTGGCAACCACCAAAGGTGCCTGTATCGTTGTCTGCCAGACAAACAGGAAGGCCATCATTTTACCCCATTTGCTGCCAAACAGTTTTTGCAGAAATACATAGCTGCCACCCGCAGCAGGCCATTTCGCACCCATCTCAGCCCACACCATGCCATCCATATAAGAGAGCACTGCGCCGAGTATCCATGCGAGCAGGCAGATTGGGCCCTGCATCATACCTACTATCAGCGGTATGGTTACAAACGGGCCTATGCCCACCATATCAATCATATTGATGGCGGTAGCTTGCAGCAGGGATAGCTCCCTTTCCAGTTTAGGTTCGGCTTGTTGTGCGTTGGTTTGCAATTGGCAGAAATTACCTACAAAACTAATCAGGCATTTCAGCTTTTCTATGGTTATAAGTTATAAGGCTATATAAACTTATTGTCTTTGGCAGTCTTGATGGCATCTGCCTTGCTATGTACATTCAGCTTGTGGTATATGTTTTTGATGTGCGATTTTACAGTTTCCAAATCAATAAACAATTCCTGTGCTATACGCTTGCGGCTTTTGCCTGTTGCTATCTGCTCCAGTATTTCGGTTTCTCTGCGGGTGAGGGGAGAAGCCTCGTTGCGTTGGAATGAACTGATAACCATGCGTGCTATGTGCGCACTCATCGGCCCGCCACCTTCCATTACTTCGTGTATGGCACTGATAATTTTTTCAGGCGATGTGTTTTTTGTGAGGTAGCCCGATGCACCGTTGCCCAATGCGCGGAAGATGAGTATGTCCTGTTCGTACACTGTCAGTATCAGTATATAGGCTTCAGGTATCAGCTTTTTTAGTTTTGGCAAAGCATCTATGCCCGATATGCCCGGTAGCTCCACATCCAGCAGCAACACATCGGGGTCGTCTGTTGCAATTTTTTTGGCAGCATCTTCAAAAGACGGGTAGCTACCCACTACTTTGTAACCGGGCGTATTACCTATCAGGTACACATACCCCTCGCGGATGGTTTCATCATCTTCAATTATGCAAACGCGTATGTCAAGGTCTCGGCTCATGTAGCAGATGTTTGTATAAAATTGCAAAGATTACGGGTGATACTACTCCCCCAAATCAGGTTATTTTTAAATATTAACAAGTCTATGACATTTGCTAAGGCAGCCTGAAGCTAAGGCTGATAACAGTGCCCCTGCCTTCGTTTGCATCTATATACAGCCTGCCATTCATGCGCTTGGCGCGGGTGTTCATATTATCTATGCCATGGCCGCGTTTCACTGTTTCTATGTCAAAGCCTTTACCGTTGTCTCTCAGTTCCAGATGCAGAATGTCTTTGTCTTTCAACTCTGCTGTCAGCACTACTTTGGTAGCATTGGCATATTTCAGGCAGTTGTTCAGTGCTTCTTTGAAAATCATTATCAGGTTGCGACCTGTATCTAGGGGCAGCCTGTAGTCTTTCCACTTTTCGTCTGTGCCGACGAACTCAAAGTCTATTTCCGTATCCTGATACAGCTCTCCACCAAAATCGCGGATGCGGTGCAGTATCTCGTACAGGCTGTCGTTTGTTGGTTTCAGCGACCAGAGTATATCTCTTGTACCGCTGTATAGTTGCCCGGTGTTATCTTGTATCTGTTCTATGATGCGTTGCGTGTCTGCTGTCAGCGGACCAATTTTATTCTTCAGCACATTGGTCAGCACATTGATGCGTGTCAGCTTATTACCTACTTCATCATGAAAATCTTCGGCAGTACGCTGGCGCACTTTGTTCTGCTCTTCTCTGCGCAGGCGTTCCAACAGTGCCTGTCTGTTTTGTTTGCGCTTGTTCACGATGTACTGTATAGTAACGCCAAGCAATATGCAGCCTGCCAGTATCACCAAACGGAACCAGCTTGTTTTGTGAAACGGTGTGATGATTTCAAACGGGTAATTCAGTTTTTTGATTAAGCTGCTATCGCCTGTTGAGCATTCTACCTGTAATGTGTATTTGCCCGGTGGCATGGCAGAATAGGTAACCGTATTTACCGCAGACCAATCGCTCCAGTGTGCTTCCAGCCCTGCAATGCGGTAACGGTATTTCAGTTGCTCATTGCCACTCAGTGTCAGCGCCTGAAAGGTAAATGTGATATTGTTTTTGCGATATGGCAGGTGCAGGCCAATGGGTACTTTGTACCACACATCTGTGCTATCGTAGTAGCTGCTGTCGCTGATGTTTTCTCCGAATACTTTTACAGATTGCAATACAATGCTGGCAGGCTCTGGTGTTACGGTTTTAGACTTCGGGTTGTAGCGCACAGCACCATTGGTAGTGCCAAACCATATACTGCCATCCGCTGCTTTGAAGACTGCATTGTGGTTACTCTCCATGCCGGTCATGCCCTGGTCTTTGCCATAAAACTGCACGCTGTGTTTGCCATTTTTGGTGCTGATTTTATGAATGCCAAAACCTGTACCCAACCATACATTGCCAGCATCGTCTGTTGTTATGTTGTAGATGAAGTCAGACTTCAGTCCGTTGTTTTTGTTGATGACCTCTGTTTTGCCTGTTTGCAGATTGTAACAGATAACACCATTATCGCTACTGCCTATCCACAGTTCTTTGCCGCGCATGGTAATGCATTGCGGTGTAGAACTATCTGCTGCGCCGCCCGTTTGTATTTTGTTAGCTTCTTCTTTGCTGTACAGCAACAGTCCGCTGTTTGTTGCAAAGATGATGCTGTCTCTCCCGGCAGCGGTTATGTTTTGAACAGCATTGTTCAGCGTTACTTTATGGAATGTGTCATTGCGATAGTAGGTGGCACCATTGCCTGTTCCTATCCACATGCGCCCTTCGCCGTCTTTATAAATACAAGTTATCAGGTTCGATGATATGGTAGGGGTGGTGTATTGCCTGAAGCTGCTGCCATTGTATTTCCACAAACCACGGTTGCGTGTGCCCAGCCATATTTCATTTGCATGGTTGATGTATATGGCGGTAATCGCCGTCATGGGTTGCAGTGGAATAGGCAATCTGCTAACAACTCCATTTTCATATACAAACAGCCCTGCATCAAAAGTGCCAATGTATACCTTACCACCCTGTGCTGCTACACTCATTACCTGTGCACTCGGCAATCCCGATGTTTCATCGAGCACAGAAAACTGCGCACCTGAAAAACGATATACCCCACGCCCGTCTGACGCCATCCATACATTGCCTTCTTTGTCTGTCAGTACTTTGTTGATGGTGTTGTCCGTAAGGCCGTTCTTTTTATTGCAGTACACAAGGCTGCTATCGCTAAGCCTGAATGTGCCGCTCGATGTGCCGAGCCATATGTTCTTACTTTTGTCTTCTGTTATGCTGAAGATGGCCGGCAGTGAGTATAGCGATATGCCATTCAGTTTGGCAACTGCTATCTTTCCATCAGCAATATTGTACAGCCCGCCGTTTGTAGTAGCCCACAATCTGTTGCGGCTGTCTTTGTACATAGAGAATACCTGCGGTATGCCATTCAGTTGTGGTTCGTTAAAGCGCAGGCTGTCCCAACGTCCATCATGATGATTATATATAGTGCCATTGGCAACCGCCACCCACAGGTTTTTGCCGTCGGGTAGTACTGCTGTTACGTTAGCATCTTTGTTAGGTATGGTAAGGCTTTTGCTTTTGCCATCTTTTATTTCATACAACTTATTGCCTGCTATGCACCATGCCGTGCCGTCATTGCCTATCTCAATATTAGATACTGCATTTGCATTCGGGTTTTCGGGCGATTGAAATACAAAATGTCTGAATGCTTTGCCATCATACTTAGATACACCCTTGCGTGTTCCCACCCATATATTGCCTTGCTTGTCTGTTGCCAGTGCGTTGACAGTATTATCCGTCATGCCATCGCGCACGGTGTAGTTTACAAAACTGCTGCCATCGTAGCGCGATAAGCCACCTAATGTGCCGATCCACAAATGCCCGTACTTGTCCTGCACCATAGATGTAGCCTGCGATTGTATCAGCCCGTTTTCTACATTCAGATTGTAGAATGGGTAGCGCTGTGCATATACTGTTGTGCATACGCATAGCAGCGATAAAACAAAGGCAATTTTCAAGAGTCGATTCACAAAAGTGAAGTTACATCATTGCCTGCATTTGCAATGCTGAAATGCAGTTGAGGCTTGTTTTCAAATAAATCCCCCATATAGGGTGGTGGGGTAAAACACCATTTCCCCCGCAATGGGTGAAGGCTCAGAAATTTCATACAGATACTTTTGAAATCGAAATACACACCCACTATTATGAGAGCCATTCCCTTTATTTTTTGCTTCTTATTTACTGCGCTTACTATGTATGCCAAACCCGGCAACATCAATGGCAAGGTGAATGATGCGGATGGCAAACCGATAGATGCCGCTAATGTGGTATTGCTGAAAACGGATAATAAAACATTGGTAAAAGCGGATGTATCTGCAGAGAATGGTGCCTATGTTTTTGATAATATACCCGATGGCGAATATGTGTTGAAGATAACAGTGCCCGGCTACGAAGTGTACAGCTCTGAAGTGATAAAAGTACAGGGTGGTGATGTTGCTATCCCGGACGTAAAACTGGTAGCAAAAGCTGGTTCGCTGAAAGAAGTAACCGTACGTACCACAAAACCACTGATAGAGATAAAAGCAGATAAACTGGTGGTGAATGTAGAGAACAGCATTGTGAATGCAGGTTCTTCGGTATTGGATGTTATTGGTCGTTCTCCCGGTGTGCGTGTAGATCAGAATGATAATATCAGTCTGAAAGGAAAATCGGGCGTAGAGGTGTTGATAGATGGTAAACGAACAGTGCTGAGTGGTAGTGATTTATCAAACATGTTGAAGGCTATGCCGTCATCTACAGTAGAGCAAATCGAAATCATTACCAATCCATCTGCACGCTACGATGCTGCAGGCACAGCGGGTATCATCAATATAAAAACCAAGCGCGATAAAAGATTGGGTTTCAACGGCACCGCTAATGCGTCTTATGCGCAGGGTGTATATCCTAAAATGAATGGTGGATTCAGCCTCAACTACAGAGATAAGAAATGGTTGCTGACGGGTACCTACAACTATTCATACAGGCGTGGGTTCAATCACCTGATACTGTATCGTTCATTCTTTGATAATGGTATTTTCAAAAATGCATACGACCAGGATAATAATACTGTATTCGATATTTACAGCCATACAGCATCGCTTGGGGCAGATTATACCATCAGCAAAAAAACAACAGTGGGTGTGATGTTGAATACAAGCCCGTTGGAGTTCGATATAAACCGTCGCAGTTATTCTCGTGTGTTGGATAGCAACAAAGGACTGCAGTCTTATTTTGTCACTGACAATACCGCGACTAATTCAAACTACAACTATTCTGTAAATACCAACCTGCGCCATACGTTTGATAGCACTGGTAAACAACTATCTGTAGATATTGACTACAGCAACTACCGCGCAAGACGACCGCAGGATTTTGTGACAAGGTATATTGACAGAAATGGTACGGACTATTTGCCACGCTATTTGCTTGCAGGCGATTTGGATGCACTGACTTCTATCCGTTCGTTGAAAGCAGATTATGTGCATCCTGTATCGCAAATATTGCGTCTGGAAGCAGGTTTGAAATCGAGTTATGTAACGCAGGATATCAATGCAGGATTCTTCGATTACAGCACAGGCACATACATATACGACTCTACAAAGAGCAATCATTTCATCTATAAAGAAAACATCAATGCGGCATATGTAAATGCCAATAAAGACTGGACAGCATGGAGTGTGCAGCTTGGCCTGCGTGTAGAGCAGACCATAGCTAAGGGCGATCAGAAAGTGTACAATCAAACTTTCGACAGAAACTATGCACAACTCTTCCCGAGCTTTGCAGTGCAGCGCCATGTCAATACAAACAACGATTTAGGGCTTACACTCAGCCGCCGCATCAACAGGCCAAACTATGAGCAATTGAATCCGTTCAAAAACTACTTAGATCCAAGCACATACGCATCGGGCTATCCATACCTAAAGCCGGAACTTACATATAACATAGAAGTGTCGCACACCTACAAGCAGAAGTTTGTTACGTCATTCCTGTTCAGCTATCTGACAGATCCTATAACAGAAGTAATACAGCCAAGCGATGATACCACGCAAAAACGTGTCACCGTGCAGACTAATAAGAATCTGATAAGCCAGTTGTTTTACGATATCAATGGTTCATATCAATTACAGTTTTTCAAATGGTGGTCAGGTACTGCACACTTCAATTGTTACTATTCTGTTTTCAAAGGCAATATTGCCAATTCAAACCTGAACACGGGCAGGCTGACGGCTGATATAAATATGGCCAATAGCTTTCTGTTGCCCAAAGACTGGTCTGCAGAGCTCAGTTTTTTCTACCAGACAAAACAATTGCATGGCTATATGGTTATAGACCCACTATGGTCTTTAAGTGCTGGTATTCAAAAGAATCTGTTTGATAAGAAGCTGACTGTAAAACTGAATTGTGCTGATATTTTCTGGCGCAGCTATCCGCGCGCAACATCTACATACAACGATTATGTAGAGCGCTTTACCGCACAAAGAGAAACAAGGCAGCTAAGCGTGTCTGTTGTATATCGGTTTGGAAAACGTACAGTGGCTCCTGTACAGAGGCGCAGGGGAGGGGCGGAAGATGAAAAGCGCCGAGCTGGCTCAGGTAATGCTTAATTGATCATAGCCCTGTCATCGTGAGTATTCTTACTCATACAGTTGAAGTAGCCCCTCGGTTCATATCCTGCAACAATTGGCCGAGGGGCTCTTCTATTTATTTTGAAAAATGGTTCTCTTGCAGCCTCATCCAGTCTATTGCGTTTTTGTATAGCAATTGTTCTGTTTGTGTTGCAGTAAAGCTTTCCATGCTTTCTATCAGTTTGCCCGGGTGGTGCTCACCCAGCGGGAAGGGATAATCGCTACCCATGCACACTTTATCGTGTCCCATTACATCTACCACATATTGCAGCGCTTTAGGATCGTGTACCAGCGCATCAATCCAGAATTTGCCCAGATAGTCGCGCGGGTTCACGGCATTGTCTATCGCACACAAATCAGGACGCACATTAAAGCCATGCTCTATCCTGCCTATTGTAAACGGGAACGAACCGCCTCCATGTGCAAATGCTACACGCAGTTTTGGGAAGCGTTCAAACACACCACCGAATATCATGGATGCGATAGCACGCGCAGTTTCTGCAGGCATACCTACCAACCACGGCAGCCAGTATTTCTGCATATCGTTCTCGCCCATCATTTCCCACGGGTGTACAAATATGCAGCAGCCCAGTTCTTCAGCAGCTTTCCAGAACGGATCAAAGAACGGGTCGCTCAGGTTTTTGCCATTGATGTTGGAACCTATTTCAATGCCCGGCATTTTCAGTTCTGTAACACAACGCTCCATTTCTTTGATGGCAAAGTACATGTCTTGCATAGGCACTGTACCAAGCCCTGCAAAGCGCGTAGGATTATCTGCTACGCATTGTGCTATATGGTCGTTAAAAAAGCGCGATGTTTCGATGCCATGCTCAGGCTTTGCCCAGTAGTTGAAGAGAACGGGAATGGTAGATAATACCTGTACGGTAACATCTGTCATATCCATCTCTTTCATCCTTGCTTTCGGGTCCCAGCAGTTTTCCTCTATCTCACGAAAAACCTTATCTCCCTTTATCATCTTTGCACAGCAAGGCTTATGATGCTCCAGCCTGATGAAATCTCCATAGCCGAATTTCTGAAACCAGTTCGGTATGTTCTCCGGCATGATGTGCGTATGTATATCTATCTTTCTCATAAGACGTCAGTATCCAATCTGCCGCACTAAGATACAAAAGGCAGGCATTCTTTTGTCAGTGGTGTCAATAATCATGGTTTAACATATCTTTTAATATTGATAATGCCGTCTCAAATTATATTGCACATTCAGTATTCAGTTAAGCATCACTACTAGCGCAAAAATGATTGAGATGATACGAAAGCTATGTTTATTGTTTTTATTGGTTAACAGTTTATCAGGTTCAGCACAGCAAAATCTGTTTAATATCCCATCGGCAGACATTACACCGTCAAACAAATTCTTCTACCAACACCAACTAAACATTTACACCAACAAGGTAGAGTCAAAGTCGCATTTAGTATACGGATTGGGTAAGGGATGGGATGCAGGCGTTAATCTGGTAGGTAAAGGCGCATATTTTACCCCTGAATGGAACGGGTTGTATAATAGTGATGCATCCAGAGGTTCATTATATCCGGTATTGATGGGGACGTTGCAAAAGCAAATGTACTTGTTCGATAAACTAAGTCTTAATATCGGTACTCAAGTTGGGGTAAATCTTAGTAATAAGCTGAATAATAAGAAGATTAATTATTTCAATTATGGTTTGGTCAGCTATCACTTTGGAGAGGGCAGAAAGATTGTTGCAGGGGGGTATGTATCTAACAGGATGTATACAGGTACGGGCAATATAGCAGGTGCGTTAGTAGGGTTTGAATATAAACTTACAAAACACTGGTATCTGATGGGCGACTGGGTATCAGGCAACAACGATGCAGGTGTAGGTGTATTAGGTGGTATGTATGTACTCAGTAAGCGCATACAACTTTGTGGTGGCTATGCTATCGCTAACCCCAATACACCCAAGCCCAATGCCTTTGTGTTTGAGCTTAACTGGCTTGGTTGGGATTATCATTAATATATCTTTCAAAATAAAAGTGCCTTGTTTAAAAACAAGGCACTTTTATTTTGAATAAACCCAATTGAATTATTCTTGGTTACACCATTTCGTAAATGATAGCCGAACCCTGGCCTACGCCAATGCACATTGTTGCAAGGCCATACTTACCACCACGACGTTTCAGTTCATGCAGCAGTGTTGTAGAGATGCGTGCACCACTGCAACCAAGCGGGTGACCAATTGCTATGGCACCACCATTCACGTTCACTTTCTCTGCATCCAGCCCCAGTTCCTGCATACAAGGAATGCCTTGTGCAGCAAATGCCTCATTCAGTTCAACCAAGTCTAGGTCTTTAGATTCCAGACCTGCACGTTGCAGCGCTTTGCGCGTGGCAGGTACAGGGCCTATGCCCATGTATGCAGGGTCTACACCGGCTATAGCCATGCTCTTAATTTTTGCTATCGGCTTTAGGCCATATTTAGCAACAGCTTCGCCACTTGCCAGCAAGAGTGCAGACGCACCGTCGTTAATGCCACTTGAATTGCCTGCTGTTACTGTGCCGTCTTTTTTGAAAGCAGGTTTCAGACTCGCCATTTTTTCAAGCGTTGTTTCGCGTGGATGTTCGTCTGTATCAAATACAACAGTCTTGCCTTTGCCAAGGTCTATTGTCAATGGTACTATCTCATCTCTAAACTTGCCCGCAGCCTGTGCAGCAAAATAACGTTGCTGGCTACGCAGTCCGAATTCATCCTGTGCCTCGCGGCTCACATTATATTTAGCAGCTACATTCTCTGCCGTTTCACCCATTGTATATGGGTAGTTGCTTTCTTTATTGAATTTCTTGTTGATGAAGCGCCAGCCCATTGTAGTGTCAAACGTTTCTACATTGCGGCTGTATGCACTTTCTGCCTTGCCCATTACAAACGGTGCACGCGTCATGCTTTCCACACCACCAGCTATATATATATCGCCATCGCCGCACATAATAGCGCGAGATGCATCCATGATAGCTTGCAGACCCGATGCACAAAGGCGGTTCACCGTGCAGCCACCAATTGTTTGCGGCAGACCAGCCAGCAATACTGCCATGCGAGCCACGTTGCGATTGTCTTCACCCGCCTGGTTTGCAGCACCCGCTATCACATCTTCTATTGCATTTACATCTACAGCAGGGTTGCGTTCTACGATTGATTTAATAACATGTGCCAGTAAATCATCCGGGCGAACCGTACTAAGTGTACCACCATATTTACCAATAGGAGTCCTTACAGCGTCTATTATAAATACTTCTTTCATAATTATGCTAATGCTTGTGTTAAGTCGTTAATAATGTCTTCAACAGTTTCGATGCCTACGCTCATGCGTATCAGTCCATCTGTGATGCCGAAGCGTTCTCTGTCTTCTTTCTTCACACCTGTGTGTGTGGTAGAAGCAGGGTGCGATATCAGCGTGTCGCATGTACCAAGTGATACCGCGCTGATACAAAGTTTTAGTTTGTTGATGAATTGTGTGCCTGCATCAAAGCCACCTTTCAGTTCAAAGCTCAGCATGGCGCCTGCATGTTTCATTTGCTTCATGGCAATGGCATGGTCGGGGTGCGATGCAAGCCCCAGGTAGTTTACCTTTGCTACAGCAGGGTGTTGTTCTAAGAATGCTGCTACTTTCTCCGCATTGCTGCAATGCCTTTCCATACGCAGTGCAAATGTGCGTAAGCCATTGTTCAGTAAAAATGCTTCGAACGAATTGCTGTTACCACCAAGCAACCTGTGCGTTTTGGTAACTGTGGTATTCATCATTTGCAAATCCCTGCCAATAACAATACCACCTACCGCAGTGCCGTGTCCGTTCAGAAATTTGGTGGTAGAGTGCATGATGTAGTCTACGCCGTATTTAAATGGCTGTTGCAGGTATGGTGTAGCAAATGTATTGTCTGCACATACTATCAGGTTGTGTGCCTTGCCTATTATTGTCAGCGCTGCTATATCCACACATTGCAGGGTAGGGTTGGCAGGCGTTTCAATGTACATCATTTTGATGCTGCTGTCTGCTTTGATGGCAGCATCTACTTCTGCAGGATTATGGAAGTCTACAATCGTAGTTTTGATGTGCAGGTTGGGCAGTATCTTGTCAATCATCTCCTGCGTGCCACCGTACAAAGAGTGGTGGGTGATGATAGTGTCGCCTGCTTTCAGGTTTGCCAGCAGCATGGTTGTGATAGCCGCCATGCCCGATGCATGGAGTATCGCTTTCGCTTGCAGTGGGTTGCCATTTTCATCTTTAAGCCCGTAAGTTTCCAGCAAGGCAATCTTTTCTTCTACCTCATTGGTATTAGGGCTGCCGAAGCGACCATATATATAACCTTGTTCTTCGCCTTTGAAGATGGCAATACCTTGTTCCGCGCTATCGAAAGTATAAGTGCTTGTTGCGTAGATAGGCGTAAGGTGAGCCCTGTTGTTTTCTGCTTTGTGACCACCATGTATACACAGGGTGTCGAAGCCTTTTGAATTATTTCCGTCGCTCATTGAGAGGATCATTATTTTTGCCTTGCAAAGGTACATTTATAGTATGAAACAGACCTTATTACAATTTGCTCAATATAATCTCTGGGCTAACAAGCTGATGGCAGACGCAATTCTGAAATTGACGCCTGAACAACTTGATATGACCATCACGAGCAGTTTCGACAGCATCCGCAAAACCATTATGCATACCTATGCGGCAGAATATGTGTGGCTGCAACGCCTGCAATTGGCTGAGCATCCTGTATGGGTGGGTAATGCTACTGATAAAAGTATGGAAGAGGTGTGCCAACACTGGCTGCAGGTGAGCGAAGAGCTGCTGGCATTTGTAAATAAGCAGTTTGATGACAGGGCGCTCGAGCATGTGGTGCAGTATCAGAACCTGCAACAGGTGCAGTTTAAGACGCCCGTGTTCGAGGTGCTGACACACATCTTCAACCACGCAACCTATCATAGGGGGCAATTGGTCACTATGATGCGTCAGGCGGGTGTTACACAGATACCGGGTACTGATTACATTCTGTGGTCAAGAAAAGCATAGTGCTAATAATACCGCTCCTTCATCAGCGGTATGTTTATCTGGTAGGTAATCAGTAGTTGCAATAGCTTGCCCTGCAAGGCATAAGTACCATTCTTGTTGATGCCTTCAATACCATACTTTACAGGTTCAGGGAAAATGTCTGTAGGGGTATACAAGCCTCTTACATTGATTGCCGATTTGCCAATCATTCTGAAACTGTATTCAAACCCTGCACCGCACACAGCTACAAAGTGTTTGCTGTTGTAGTCTGTCTGGATACCTACATAGCCAACAGGTACTTTCTCATCCATACTACTGAAGTCGTAAAAGCCCACGCCCAATTGTACATAGGGCATAAAGCTCTGGTCTTCGTCTATCTCCATATACAAGCCGCTGCCGATGGTGATTAATGAACGCACCTGCTCATAATAAAACTGCTGTGTGTTGGGCGATTTTACAGGCATGTTGAAGCGTGATAGCCCGAGCGTAAAATCAACCATCAGATTGAACTTCTGTGCTGTATAGTAGCGCAACCCTGCTATAAACTGAGGCGAGAGCAATACGCGCCTGTTCAGCTTATCGGGCATTACATCCTTATTGCGTATAAACGCATCATAACCTATACCACCACCCAGATAGGTACTTAGCGACTGGGCATGCGTATTATGGCATAAGCAAACAAGCAAAAGAAGCGTGCATAATCTTCGCATACTGCATAAACGATATCAGGACAATATTATTTTGCGAAGCTATAAAAGAAAAGCGGCGATACTTTTCAGTACCGCCGCTATTTGTGGCATCAATCTCCACATGTATCACACTCACTAACCCTATATTGATTACTTCACTTCTTCGTATTCAGCATCTGCTACACCACCGTCTGCATCACCTGCAGGCTGTTGTTGTGCGCCGCCATCTGCACCTGCTTGTTGCTGTGCGTTATAGATGTGCTGGCTGGCAGCTTGCCATGCATTGTTCAGTTCTTCTGCAGCTTTGTCTATACCATCCATGTCTTCTGCTTTATGCGCTTCTTTCAGCTTGTTCATAGCAGCTTCAATGTTTGTTTTTTCTGCATCAGGTATTTTATCACCGTAGTCTTTCAATTGCTTTTCTGTGTTGAACACAAGGCCATCAGCCATGTTCAGTTTTTCAACACGCTCACGCAATTGCTTATCAGCTTCTTCGTTAGCTTTAGCTTCGTTCTTCATCTTTTCGATCTCTTCTTTGCTAAGGCCGCTACCGGCTTCTATACGGATGTTTTGTTGTTTACCAGTGCCTTTATCTTTCGCAGTTACGTGCAGGATACCATTCGCATCAATGTCGAAGATAACTTCTACCTGAGGTACACCACGTGGTGCCGGCGGAATGCCATCCAGGATGAAACGGCCAAGTGACTTGTTCTGGTTTGCCATCGGGCGTTCACCTTGCAGTACATTGATTTCTACACTTGGCTGGTTATCGCTTGCTGTAGAGAATACTTCGCTCTTTTTAGTAGGGATAGTAGTGTTTGATTCTATCAGTTTTGTCATTACACCACCCATTGTTTCGATACCCAGCGAAAGCGGAGTAACGTCGAGCAACAGTACGTCTTTTACATCACCAGTCAGTACACCACCTTGTATTGCAGCACCTATCGCAACAACCTCATCAGGGTTCACGCTACGGTTTGGTTTTTTACCGAAGAATTTCTCAACTACTTCCTGCACTTTAGGAATACGTGTACTACCACCTACCAGTATCACTTCGTCTATATCGCTTGGGTTCATACCTGCATCTTTCAATGCTTTGCGGCATGGTTCCAGTGTGCGTTCTATCAGGCTGTCTGCCAGTTGTTCAAACTTAGCACGGCTCAGTTTGCGTACAAGGTGCTTAGGAACACCATCTACAGCTGTGATGTATGGCAGGTTGATTTCTGTTTCCTGAGAAGAAGAAAGTTCGATTTTTGCTTTTTCAGCGCTTTCTTTCAGACGCTGCCAAGCCATAGGGTCTTTGCGCAGGTCGATAGCTTCATCTTTCTTAAACTCATCAGCCAACCAGTCCATGATAACTTTATCGAAGTCATCACCACCAAGGTGCGTGTCACCGTTAGTAGATTTTACTTCAAATACGCCGTCGCCCAGTTCCAGTACCGATACGTCGAACGTACCACCACCAAGGTCGAATACAGCTATTTTGCTATCCTGATTTTTCTTATCAAGGCCATAAGCCAGTGCTGCAGCTGTAGGTTCGTTGATGATACGACGAACATTCAGTCCTGCGATTTCGCCTGCTTCCTTAGTAGCCTGGCGTTGTGCATCGTTAAAGTATGCAGGTACGGTAATAACCGCTTCTTTTACTTCCTGACCCAGAAAATCTTCAGCTGTCTTTTTCATCTTTTGCAGAATCATAGCGCTGATTTCCTGTGGCGTGTACATGCGGCCTTCAATCTCCACACGTGGTGTGTTGTTATCACCTTTCACAATCTTGTAAGAATTGTGTGTCATTTCGCCCGTTACCTCGTCATAACGACGACCCATGTAACGTTTGATAGACATGATAGTGTTCATTGGGTTGGTGATAGCCTGGCGCTTGGCAGGGTCGCCCACTTTGCGTTCACCGTTTTTCAAAAAGGCTACTACTGAGGGGGTGGTGCGGCGACCTTCGTCGTTTGCAATAACCACTGGTTCGTTGCCTTCCATTACAGAAACGCAAGAGTTGGTAGTACCTAAGTCAATGCCGATAATCTTACTCATAGTCTTTTCTTAATTATATCGTTTTGTTATTTACAGTTGTTAAAGACAATTAGACAATAGATATGCCAGTTGGTGAGATTCGGTAATATTGGCAGTTTATATGACAGCATGCATGAAAAATGCCCTAATGAACTAACATTAAGGCATCTTCTATTAATTATATATGAAATAATGTCAATTATTCGTCACTAGGGCCAACAATGTTTAGCGATTTTGTAATTGGATTCAGCCTTATAGAGTCGATAGTAACCAAATCTATTGCAACATTATTGCGCGTATTCAATGCGCGGGATGTAATGATGCCATAGGTATCATCGCCCTTCATATTGCTGAAGATTGGTTTTATCTGGTCGCCTATCAGGCTGCCAGATTGTATTGATTGCAACTGCTTGTAGTTATATAGTTCATTACCACCACAATAGATAAAGAAGTCGCAACTATCAAGGTACCTTACAACATTGGATGGTGCAGGGCCTAGTGCATCATACAAGAATCCATAGAATGCACTGTTCATTACTTCCATTCTGAATTGCTCTGTACCATTTTTCACATCCTGCCCGAAACGGAAATCTGCGCTGATACGCTTTTTCTGGCCGGTGCTGTTATCCTTTTCAACAACGTGGAAACGAAGTATACCCTCAACAAGCCTGCCGTTGCGTGGGGTGGTACCTGTTAGTGTATAAGACGCTTTGAGGGTAGTTTTTGCAAAGTTCAGTGTTAGGCCTGCATTACTAAATGCAGGTATATGGAAGTTGTTGGGGTTCTTTTCTTTATTAGTGTTAACAACATAGAATATCTCGCTCGAATCTATACGCCCTGCATCAGCATTATTGATGATGAGCCTGTATTTACGATACGGGTTCAAGACACTATCCGGATTGCTGGTTGTTTTCAGCTTGTAGGCATAGTGAGGGTCTGTAAAGAAGCCCTGGCTGCCTGCAGCATCTTTCGGATAGCCTTCCGTCCTCATATCTACACGGTACATAGGTATGATGCGTCTTACTACATCGCCTTCATACTCCTTCATTACAACAGTCAGGTTTTTAAAGTAGCTGCTGTCTGCTACCTGACTCATATCAATAGCACTCTTGGAATTATCCAGAAATGCCTTTTCGATGCGTATATAGTGGGCGGTGTCTTCGGCATTCAGTATGCCGTATGCCATCGTTATTTGCTTGTATGGTGCCGCTACATCAAAATCATCTTTGCAAGACTGCAGGCCAAGCGTGGCTGCTATTGCAACAGGAATGAATAGTTTTTTCATATATGTGTACTATGTGCCGTAGCACAGCCAACAAAGATAGGGCTTTAGCTGGTAGTTTGGATACCATACACATATATGATAATTGTTTGACAAATGCCCCGAGCACTGAAGGAGCTTGTTTTACTTAGCGTGTATTTATATTATACTTTGAATTATCTGTTGATAGTTTTTGATAGTGTTTCACCTGTTTTTTGATTACGTAACCATTATGTTGTTGATTATCAATGGGGCTTGTTGCCAAAATGGTTACAAACGGTTATAAATTGCCTGCCTGCCGGACAGGTAGGTTGCAGTTTGTTGCGTTTTGCAGCAAATAATTGTTTCGGGGTTATCCGGTAAACCAATGAACTTTTATTATAGCAAATATACACATTTTTAATCAAATAAGGATATTAAAAAAGCAGCCCCGAAAGGCCGCTCTTTTATTGGTGTTATGGTTTAACGGTGAAATATGGTTTATTGCTTTACAAACCTTGCTTGTTGTGTATAGCCATTTTCTGTAAGCGAAATGAGGTAGGTGCCTGCAGCCAGTTGATTAACTGCGATGGTATTGGCACCTGCAGTAACCGTACCGCTTGCTACTGTTTTGCCTATAGCATCTACGATGCGGTAGGCTGTATTGTCTGCACCTTGTACATGCAGTGTAGTTGTAGCAGGGCTTGGGTAGATGTTGTAATCTTTTTCTTTGTTTACATGAGCTACGCCTGTAGTGCCGTTTTTATAGCTGTAAGTGTCACTATTAAACTTGCAGCGAAGTTCTCCATTTGTGCCATCATCTCCATCAAACCAAACACTGAATAGCTCATAACCGGTATTGCTGCTGCTGGTTGTTGCTATAATAGGTTGAACTGCCGGTGTAAGGAATGAGGCCTCTAAAACATCATCATTGATTTCATAATAGTCGGGGTAAGAGCCCAAAGGTGCAGGGTAGCCTGTCGCCTGATAAATCGTATTCGCAAAATAATCACCTGAACCTGCCCCCAAACCATTAGTGCCTGAATGGGTGTAAGTTGAGAAATAGCTTGTAGTAAAATACTTGTTGTGAGAATTAATTGCAGTAGACGATCTATAACAACCCTCACCAACACCGGAAACTACAGGCTTAACGTGGTTGCCAATCCATGGAAATAATAAACCAAAATTGTAAACATCAACCGGTGTTAATGGACTGCCCATATTGGTAAACACATTTATTTCTTTGAAGCCTGTTAAATGATCTGTTTCACACACTATCTGCCATATTTGTTGTGCAAAACCCGGTAGGTCTCCGGCAACAATACATTCTATACGTGGAGAAGAGTTTATTTTTCCTGCTGCTGTGCCCTGTGCTATTGTAGTAGTAGTCATACCACTTGTGATAACGATTGTTTTTTCTGCCTCAAATTGTGTCATCAGAACATCGTTATTTGCATTGTCTATGTAGCTTACATATATCATGCGGGATGGGTCCATTGGGTTTGGTGGAATAGTGATATAGCCTTGGCATGCAACATCGGGGTAAGAATAGTCTCCCGCTGCAATTACTGTAGGTGAAGAATTGAAGAAAGTAGGTGTACCGCCTGAGCTGTTTAAGAAACCTACCACACCATATATGCCGCTGCTACTACCAACCATTGGCCCTTGCTCCCAAACAATGGCATAATGACGTAACGGGTAATGTGCCCCGCTATAGGTATTAAAATTAGCATCAATACTCATATCTATGTGCGGGTTGCGACATATAGAGCCAGGGGCATTTAGCGTGGTAGCCAAAGTAAACGGTGTAATAAAAGACGTGGTTGATAGTCCGACATTTTCGACTAACCAAGCATCTAGAATGATATCTCCTGCTAATTCATATACTACAGTTACCATAAAATCATGATCCATATTATATGGTGGTATCACAACATTGGCAATAGAAACATCCGGGTTTGTTGCACCAGTAGGCAGCGTAATGTTTACCGGGATTGTCCAAGCATTCAGTCCATAAGTGTTAAGCAATAAGCTAGCTTCTGCACCGAAGGAACGCCTGTCGCCTTCTACAACAACTGCGGTCAGTCTGGTTTCGCTAGTGCCTTGAATAACTTGCTGCATGTCTGCGTTCAAGCATCGTACATCAGTGTAGTTGGTAAATGTGCCTGGTAGAAGAAATTCAGGATTGAGCGGTGTTGATGATACTACTGTAATAGCGTTGCCTGTTGATGGTGTCATAAGACCCGTGCATAGCAGCAGGCCGCTAAGGGCATTGCGGAATAGGCGCATTGGCCTGTTTGTTTTTTTCATTGGTTTTTTGATATTTAAAGGTTAAGAAAAGAATACAGGTGATTTGTTAGGATACATCTTTATTCAAGAGATACCCGTTTAAAATGCTTGCAGCAGATAGTAAAAAGTTTGTGGAGTATGTACGTATGCGTACGAAAGTGTATTTGGTAAGTGTGTGGTTATAGAATTCAGGTACATGGTATTATGGTGTTTTAATTGGTATCATGAAACTAAGCATTTGGTTTTACTAAAACAAAAAATATTTTCATTTTTAATGATATTTTCATTTAAGAATACACACCCGTTTATATACAGGTGCGCTTAACAAGGGTTTAAAAAACTTTGAGATATTGACTGTATGTGTTAACTTAGTTTCATTCATAAAGTATCCTGTAACAAGGAGTCAACACATAACCAATATAAATCACGATTTTAAACATGATA
This sequence comes from Flavipsychrobacter sp., assembly GCA_035299045.1. Lineage (GTDB taxonomy): Bacteria > Bacteroidota > Bacteroidia > Chitinophagales > Chitinophagaceae > Polluticoccus. The sequence continues at coordinate 1,427 of DATGXJ010000037.1, read as the reverse complement.
AATCCATGAAGAAACTATATCACTTATTATTCCTTCTGTTTGCAGCAGTAAATATCAGCCATGCGCAGTTTTCTCAGGTTAGCCATCTGTCAGGTACACAACCTTATGCAACTACCAATGTTACTGTAAACTATGTTGGACCTGGTGCAGCATCTTACATAGTACCACAATGTAATGCTACAAATGCATATGCGTTGTCGTCATACATTAACAATGGCTACCAATTTGTTTTTTCAAGGCCTATAACACGTGCTCGTTTTCACATATATCATTTAGAGAAAAATGATACGGCAAAAGTCTGGGTTAATGGTGTGAAGTATAATCTTACAATGGCCAATCTTAGTACACCTGTGTCAACTGTGGGTTGCACTACCACGATACCTACAACAGTATATAATGGTGATTTAGTTTATGGAGGTATTGGGACTACATGCGGCACTAGTGGGGCTCCGGGTTTTAATGGACAAGTAGAAATCTCCTTAACAACGATGATTGACTCCATACGTATGCAAGAAACATATCCAAACTGTTCAGGCTTTGGTATGTATTTCTACTTCGCGAGTGATACGCTTCCATACATCAAGCAACCACTCACTATCCCCGCGCTCTGCCCCGGCGATACACTGAAAGTCCCTTATATTGTCAGCAATCGATTTAACAACGGCAATACCTTCAGCGTACAGCTGAGCAATGCGGCAGGCAGTTTTGCCAGCCCCGTTACCATCGGCACAAGGGCAGATACCACCGGCGATACCATCGTATGCGTCATTCCGCGTACTACGATTGCAGGCACGGGCTACCGCATCCGCATAGCAGGCAGCAGCCCTGCGGGCATATCCTTCGATAACGGAACGAACATCACGATAAAAGCACTGGCAGCTAACAGAACAGTCAGCAGCAACAGCCCGCTCTGCCAACCCGATACGGTGAGGTTGTTTTCATCTACCACCACCAGCGGAGTCACCTATAGCTGGACAGGCCCCAACGGCTTCAGCAGCAGCCTTCAAAACCCCAGGACAGGCAATAGTACCTCCACCACCCATAGCGGTAACTATATAGTAACCATGACCACCAATCTTGGTTGCACCACCAGAGACACAACAGTAGTCAATGTTAAACCCCTGCCCAATAAACCGGTAGCAGGCAATAACAGCCCGCTGTGCACCGGCACTACCCTGAGCCTGGCAGACAGCGCCACCAACACAGGCGCTACCTACACATGGACAGGGCCCAACAGCTTCAGCAGCACCAGCCAGAACCCGAGCAAGGGTAGTGTAACAACCGCAGACAATGGCAGCTATATCGTCACTGCCACAATAAACGGTTGCAGCATGAAAGACACCACCGTAGTTACGGTTTTCCCGATAACACCCACACCAACCGCAGGCAATACCGGCCCGTACTGTACCGGCAGCGATATACAACTG
>DATGXJ010000036.1:0-71665 GCA_035299045.1 Flavipsychrobacter sp. | reverse complement strand
GTACAACATCATGAGTGATGACTATACCCGACTGGAAGGCTACAATGCAGATGCAGACCTGGGGCTGGGTTGCGGCTTGCCTACAGAGTTTGCGCAGATAAAAGAAGGTGATACCGTGATAGACCTGGGTAGTGGTGCAGGTAACGATTGTTTTGTGGCACGCAAGGCAACGGGCGAAAAAGGCAAGGTAATAGGTATAGACTTTACCGAGGCAATGATTGAAAAAGCACGCGCCAATGCAGAGAAGGTTGGATTCAACAATGTTGAATTCAGACAAGGAGATATAGAGAAAATGCCGGTAACAGCAAACGTGGCAGATGTGATTGTAAGCAACTGTGTGCTGAATCTGGTGCCGAATAAAGACGGTGTATTCAAGGAAATATTCCGTGTGCTGAAACCGGGTGGACACTTCAGTATATCAGACGTGGTGCTGGTGGGCAACTTGCCCGATAAGCTGCGCAATGTGGCAGAGATGTATGCGGGCTGCATCAGCGGTGCTATACAGAAAGAGGATTATCTGGCGCTGATACAAGCTAATGGGTTTACCAACATCACCCTGCAAAAAGAGAAAGCTATTGTAGTACCCGATGATATACTAAACCAATATTTGGGAGCAGAAGATATTGCTGCGTTCAAAAACAGTGGTACAGGCATTTATAGCATTACCGTATTTGCTAAAAAGCCGGATGCTTGTTGCACACCAGGTGGCGGATGCTGCTAATAAAAACTAAACTGACACAAACCAACATAATATGTCTGCAAACAACTGTGCACCCGCAGCGGGAAGAAAAAAACTGGGTTTCCTTGACAGATACCTGACGCTGTGGATTTTTGCCGCAATGCTGCTAGGGGTTGCAATAGGATATTTTATTCCTTCCAGCGCCGATTTTATTAATTCATTCAGCAATGGTACTACTAATGTGCCCCTTGCCATAGGGCTGATATTGATGATGTATCCGCCACTTGCCAAAGTGAGGTACGAGAAAATTCCGCAATTATTCAAGAACACAAAACTGTTCTCTTTATCCATGTTCATAACATGGATTGTAGGTCCGTTCATAATGTTCCTCCTGGCAATAACTTTCTTGAAAGATTACCCTGAATACATGACAGGGCTGATACTGATAGGCATTGCCCCGTGTATAGCTATGGTAATAGTATGGAATGAACTCGCAGATGGCAACAGGGAATATGTGGCAGGATTGGTTGGTGTTAACAGCCTGATGCAAGTGTTTTTCTTTAGCTTCTATGCATACTTCTACCTCACCATTATGCCGCCATTATTTGGCGTAAAAGGTGTAGAGATAGATATTACCATAGGGCAGATAGCAAAGACGGTAGGTATCTATCTGGGTATTCCGTTTGCAATGGGTGTCATCAGCAGGTATGGGTTGATAGCTGTAAAAGGCGAAGAGTGGTTTCAGACAAAATTCATACCACGTATATCCCCCATTACACTGATAGCCTTGTTGTTTACAATTGTTGTTATGTTCAGCCTGAAGGGTGAAATGATAGTACAGATACCGATGGATGTGGTGCGCGTTGCTATACCGCTGGTTATATTTTTCAGCATTATGTTTCTTGTTACATTCTTTGCTGCAAAGAAAGCAGGTGCAGATTATTCGCAAAACGCGGCTATTGCATTTACAGCATCGGGCAACAATTTTGAATTGGCGATAGCCGTAGCAATAGGTGTGTTTGGTATCAATTCGGGCCAGGCGTTTGCAGGGGTTATTGGACCGCTGGTAGAAGTGCCCGCGCTGATAACGATGGTAAACATTGCATACAAGCTTAAAAACAAATACTATAACAAAGCAACCGCAACCAACTGATATGAAAAAACTACTTTTTGTTTGTATAGAAAACAGCAACCGCAGCCAGATGGCTCAGGCTTTTGCACTGATGAGCGGTAAGGCAGATGCATACAGCTCGGGTTCAAGGCCATCAGGTATTGTAAACCCTAAGGCTATTGCAGCTATGAAAGAACTTGGCTATGATTTAAGCACACACAAAAGCAAATCGCTGGACGAGGTGAAAGACTTTGCACCATTTGATGCAGTAGTGACGATGGGCTGTGGCGATGCCTGCCCGTGGATGCCAGCCAAACAACATATAGACTGGCAGATACCTGACCCGAGGAATATGGAGCCTGAACAGTTTAACGAAGTGCGCGACCTGATTCGTGAAAAAGTGAATGAGCTGATAGCATCTTTATAAAAAAGCAAACGGCGCGCCTTGTAGAGAGGACGCGCCATTCGCTAAACGTATGAAACACTAAATCGTAGCCTGAATCGCCATTTATAATGGAACAACCTGATTGAGAATGCAAGGTTTCTGGATTTGTGGAGTAAATGGTTCATAGCTCATCTTTTTATACCGTTATCTGATTCTTCAGTATCAAGCTCTACTAAATAAGACGATACAATTTCCGTGCCCGTTGGTATAGAATTGTTATAATAATGTAAAACAAGAAAGCTCCTGATTTCGGGAGCTTTCTTTATGACAATTGTATGAACATTATCAGTCGCCTTCAGTTACAGGTACTGTTATCTCGTAAGTTTGGTCGGCAGTAATGGTAACAGGTTTGCCTGCCTGCACTGTCATTTGTATGGTGCTATCGTAGCCCACCCCATATACATAATACTTACCTTTTTTCAGGCCAGTAAACGTGGAGTATGGAATACCATCTACCACAACACATTTCAGCGAGTCGTCGTATTGCGATGCGTTGAATGTAGCCGAAGGCAGATCGTTGGTATTGTACTTGATGTACATCGTACAGTTGTTGATGTACTTGCTATGGTGCTTTGGTACAGCTTTTATGCTTGCATTGCCACCTTTACCGGCTATTACTGCAGGCTCTTCACGTTTGCAGGAAGAAGCACTGCATACCAGTATCAGCATTGCGCCGCCAACTACAGATAATATTTTGTTTGTGTGCATAAGAGGTTTATTTGTTGTTGTTACTCATACTTTGCAGCATTCAGTGTTATCATATTCGCATAGTTCGATGCGATGAGAGCTGATGTCATGCCAACGCTCATGATATTCGTGTTTGACGCAATGGAAATAGTACTTGGTGAAAACCATTTCAGGATATCAGTATTCAATAACACGCTCAGTTCTTTAGCTGCAGATACGTCCATATTTTGAGGGAACATGATTGTTACTTTTTTAACACCGCTGTTACCACCTGTGAAGCCACCAATATGGTGTACAAATTTCTTGTCGGTAGATGTAGCAACAGGAGATGTGCCTTCTACTTTTGCCATTATGTAGCCTGTATTCCATGTCCAGAACATGCCTTTTGCAGGGTCTAATGCACCTGTTTGTGCACCACTAACATTGCGCGTGCTGTCTACACCAATCAGAAAGCTGATGCCTTTGTAGCTGCCTTTTGGTACGCTGTTCATGTGGAAGTGGTGAGTAGATGCAACATCGCCTTCTATCAGATGATAACTTTCAGGCTCGGCATATTCACTGCCATCGGCTTTTATCATTTTAATGTTGGTGATGTAATAGGTGAATTTTGTAACTGTAAATGATTCTCCGGCCGCATTGGTATAGTTGCCGGTAGTCATAACCAAGTCAGCACTGCCAGCTTTGTGGCTGAATTCAAAACCTACTTTACCTACCGTAGTAGTATCTGTTGGGGTAGGTGTAGGGGTCGGAGTTGTTGTCTTGTTATCTTCTTTTTTGCTGCATGCTGCAAAGGAAACTGCCAGTGCAGCTATTATTGAAAGAGATTTTATCGCGTTCATTTTCTTATTGTTATTTGATAAAGTTAGTTAATAATTATAGACAATATTTATGCCAATCAGGGTTGGCTTGTCAGTACTAGTTGTTTAGCGCCTTGATTGCCGTCATGGTCAATTTCTGCAGTAAGTGTAAGGACTAAAGAGTCTGCTGTACTAAGCGTATCTACCCAGTTTTGGCTAAAGCTAACCCTATCACTATGTGTATGCTCATAGTAATAGAAAAGCTCTTTGCTGGTCTTTTTACTCACCAGCTTCATCTCGTAGCCATGTAATTGGCTTACATAGCTTATTAATCCCTGCATTTTTACAGTATCGCCTTTTTTGAAAGCCTGCCCGTCTTGTAAAGAAGTAATTGTTATTACTACTTTGTCGGGTTGTGCAGGCGTATCGTGATGCTTTTGGCAACTTGCAAAAGCTATAGCCCCTGCAATAATAACCGTTAATTGTTTTAAAAGTTTCATTCTATTGTAATGGAAAAATCATAAAAAGTATAAAAATCCTAATTCCATCTTTTGTGTTGCCTCTACATAGCCCGATGCATAGTGTTGAAATAAAGGAATGGCATAACTGCACTGTAAGCCAAGGCGCTTGTAATATACCTGGGCACCTGCAGTTATATAAGTGAGGTATCCGCCGGTATTGTAGTTCAGCCATTTGCGGCTATAGTTGTCATAATCGTGCAGGGCATAGTCTGCGCGGATGCCCATTTGTGGTTGCAGAAGAAAGCTATTAACAGTCCACCAGTAGAAGCCGTTAAGGCTTAGAGATAGCCTGTCGCCATACTTGTAGTTTGCAGCATTGGTAGTGGTAAAGGTGTACGAAGCGTCAGCATTAAAGCCTGCATTGCCACCTCGCAAGGTATAGTTGGCGCTTAGTATAAAGTCCCAGCTACCACTGCCTGTTTGTATGTTCATCATTTCGCCGCTATTGGTGCCTGTAGTGCGCCTGCCGGTAGGAGCTTTGATGCCACCACCTGCAAGTAGTATATGCTTAATACGATTTGTAGACGTATCAGGAGTGCGTATCACAGTCGCCATTGCTAAAAGGCTGGCATCGCCCAAGCCTTTGTAAGTACCTGTACCGGTATCGGTTACCCTATTGTTGTATTGGTAGGGCAGGAAGCAGAATAGCTGCACACGGCTGCCTATATTTGCCTTGCCCCACAGTTGCATTGTATTGTAATACTCTGTACTGCGTTCTTTAGGCAGATTTTCAAATAGGCCCGGATGCTCACTGCTGAAGCTACGATACTGGTATTGTATACTCACAAAAAGTTTGTAGAACTGGGGCAATATACCCAAGCCCTGGCTACTGCCCGAAGCCCCGCACACATCGCACGCGTGTGCAGGTGCATAGGCTAGCAGCATAGCAACTGTTGCTAGTTTTTTAAGCATGAAAAATCTGATAAACTATATTAACATACAGACGCTATCTGCAGGAATATCCTGCAATGGCATCAACACAAAACATAGATAGTTTATGCAACTTGCGGCGGATGAAAAATGTTAACTAAAGGATTGTAGCCTTTTGGTGATGTATATATGTCGATATAGGTAATGGCTTCCTCATGGAAGCATGGTGTGAATGAGATGGAAATAGCAGGCAAAAACTCTACGCCTTCTACCTGAGATTGTTTTGATGACTGATTTTGTTGCTGATTGTTTTCGGTTTTGCTCAGCTGCTTGCGCAGGTAGCATTTACCGTTACACTTCATTTTCGGGCGTGCCTTGTTTTCGCAAAGTTCTTTGGCCACATAGGCTTTATTGGCTTCGTACCACGCCACTATCCCCAGCTTCAGTACAGACTGAAAAGACAAGCATATTAATAGTGATATGACAAAGAAGTGTTTCAAAATCTGTACAAAGGTATGGCTATTAAATACTCAGCAAATGAGCTTAATCATATTTTAATGAGTATGATGCGAGTGGATTAACTATCAAATAAAAAACCGCTTGTAAGCAAGCGGTTTTGAATAAATATATCTTTTACAGATTAAGGAGTATATACATTGTGGAAGTTGCGAACACTTATGTTCACTTCATGCGTTTGCTTGATGGTGTCAACAACCATAAAGTTGCCATAGCCATACAAGCTATCATTTGGCACTGTGTACTTGAAACTGCGACCTTTTGAAAAGAAGTAGTAGTTGCCGTTTTTCAGGCTGTCGAAAACAACCATGTAGTTGCCATTCTGAAATTTGATATTTGCGGTATCATCATACCTCATATCTTGTACTGTAATGGGTGTATTGTAACGGATATACACTGTACCGGTATCAATAACAGTCTCAAAATGCTTAGTGATTACTCTCAGTTGAGTATTTCCACCTTTGCCCGCTACAGGTGCAGCAGGGGGAATTATTTCTTCATTTTTTCTGCGACAGCTAACCGCAACAATGCCTAGAAGTAATACGAAAAGTATATGTTTTGTACGCATAATGTTTAAAGATATAATTAGTTTGGATTTTATAAAATAGTCTGCCCTAAAAAAGTTTCGTATAAATACGGAAATAATGTGAAATTTATAGTACATGAAGATTAAAAGTGCTATAAACAAAGCTTTTATCGGTGCTTTGGTGGTATGGTTGCATCTGTTATCTGGTGGCGAAGCAAATGCACAGGTAGCTTTACAGTTGATAGCGGAGGCTGTCTATGCTAACGATTCTGTAAATTATACGTTAACTGATAGTACACGCTATGTGTATAGCGGTACACGTACCAGTAATATGGCTACAGGGCAACATTTATATGATACTGCATCTCACTGGGCTACAGCCGCAAAGGTGCCAGCTGTGCGCTATCTGCGTACCTACGATGCTGCTAACCGTATAGCTAGCCATACCACCCAGCAGTATAAGGCTGGTGTATGGAGAAACAGCCTGCAATATTTGTACAGATATACACCTGCCGGTACCTACGATACCGTATGGGCTAATAAATGGGACACAGCTAATGCCTTGTGGAAGACTGAGCGAATATATCAATACAAGTATGATGTAAAGGGACGGGTTGACAGTATATTTTGGCTGAAGCCATCGGGTAGTGCATTTGTTACCGAAGCTGCAGATGCATACCACTATACCGATACTATGCTTACAAAGCATACACTGGATGTATGGAATGATACACTTGCACAGTGGGACCGGTGGCAATTGGAAACATGGCATTATGACCAGGCATCGGGCAAGCAGGATACTTATGAATTACATCGTATAGACATACAAAGCATTACGCTACAGCCCGAAAGGAAAGAAGTATATGTGTATGATGGTACAAAGCGTGTTGCAGGACTGTGGAAGTATTATTGGTTTTCCATATCGCAAAGCTGGCAGGGGTTGAATGAGTATTATTATACCTATAATAGCCACAATGATGTTATAGAAGAGGTAGTAAATTACTGGGATTTATTTGCACAGAGGTGGGGGCCACTTAATAAAATTTATTATTACTATGATTTTGTGTATAATGTTACAGATGTAATAAAAAAGCAGTTTGATTACCCTGTGTATGCCGACCATAGTTGGACGAAATACCTATATAATAGCAATGGATTACCTATTGAAAGAACCAAGTATATATGGAACGATGCAATAGGTACTTGGTTGCCCGAAAAAAGCAGTGACAGCAAACATCTGTATTACTACAACAATAGCAATAACATAAAGTCTGCTGTAGGCATGCCAACAGATATCATTATATATCCTAACCCTGCAAAAAATTTTGTGACAATATCAGGTAGTTGGCAGCATATAGAAAAATGCACAATTTTACTTAGCGACATGCAAGGCCGTTTGGTTTATCAAGCTTATGAAATGCTGTACCCGAATAAAGGGCTCTCAATACCCATTAGTAATGTTGCTGATGGGCAATATATACTGAGTATAAATAATGGTAGTGAACAAATGACAAAACTGTTAATCATTGCCAATCAATAAAATGTACATTTGCGACATTCAATAATGAAGATGACAGGCAGAGTTTTAAATATAGTGGTGATAGTAGCTTTTGCAGCAATATTGCCTTCTTGTTGCAAGAAAAGAACGTTTTGCAGTAATGAACAGTTGAAAGTTGCCTTTACAGGATATGACAGAAGCAGTATACGAACCGTGATACTGAAAAGGTATATGCCAGGTGACAAAGTGATGAATAAGGCACTCGACTCCGCCCAACTGGTAAATAATGCTGTACAAACAACTGTTCCAGGAAAGCCCGATACGTCTTGGCTTAGCAGTTACACATTAACCTCGGGCAGCTTGCAGGGCATCACATATGGAAATGACTGGGTACTATACCTGCCTGCCATAAGCAGAACGATAAGATTTACTGATATATACGAAGGTGATAATCGTTTCGAGAAAGTGCCATGTAAGGATAACGATACTAAGTGTACTAACAACATTAAGTCTTATGCGATAGAAGGCTTTTGGGTAGAAAGTAATACCGCATACATCAGGAAGTAAATATTATTACATAGAAAATCCCCCGATGCTTATCGGGGGATTTTTTGTGACATGTGTTGTTATCGTGCAATAACTACAAATGGCTCTCTCACTTATAATGATTTCAACAAACAAATAGGATGCTATACGCCCAGTTGGCGAGCATCTTTCATAGATGCCATCGCAATTCTTTTCTCAATGCGTTTTACTTTTTGCTTTTGCAGGAATACCATCATAAAGGCAAAACCGAGATAGCAGCGAAGCAGCAGACCGATTGGAGCAAGTAACAGCGATTTCATTTTTTGTTTGTTTTGATGTTTGATAATGTGTTTGTTTTGTTTGTTCCCTTTTTCAGGTGTTTTTTAGTTTTTGTTTTGTGTTCACTTTGCTTAGATGTTTACTGCAGCTACTATGCAACCCAGTATAGCTATGAACATTGTAATCTTTTGCATTGTGTGTGTTTTTTAAAGTTTGTTTTAAAAGGCTGTGTTTTTTTGTTTTGTTGTCTTCGTTTGTTTCCGTTTGACAATGCAAATATGCAACCACAAACAAGGGGTTGCCAAAAAAAACGGGGCACTTAACCGGTCGTTTAGAAGCGGTTAACGACTTGCTTTGTTAAGCGTTAACCAACCATTAAGAAATAAAAAAGCACAGCGGGGGCTGTGCTTTCAGGGGAAGGCTTTCGTGGTAATAGTTTCAGGGGGCTGTATGCTTATGTTATATGCAGCGATTTGAACAGGACTTCTTTTCTGTTGGGCGATATATTAATGCATTCACCATCCTGCATTATTACATAGCCGCCTTTGCCTTTTACATACTTGCGTATTTTATTGATGTTGATGATGTGCGATTGGTGGACTCTTACAAAACCATGTGGTATCAAAGTTTCTTCATAGTGCTTCAGTGTATGGCTGACGGTTATTTTACTGCCGTCAGCCAGAAAGAAGTTGGTATAGTTATTACTGGCTTCCAGGCGTATGACGTGTTGGGGCTGTACAAATTGTATCTCGTTCAGGTTGCTGAGGGCTATTGTCTGCAATTGATTAATATGGTTGATTTTATTCATTTGCTGCTTCAGCCATTGCAATTGCAGGGCTTTGCTTACCGCATTGGTAATGTCTTTGATATCTGCATGGTAATGCAGGCAATCAATAGCCAGTTCAGGTACCTGATTGAGTGTGTATTGCTGTTCCGGGGCTGTAAAGATGATATTACAGTCCAAGGCTGACAGCTTTGTAAGCAGCCTACTTCCATTCTCTTGGAAGTCCATTTCCATAAAGGCCAGCCCCGGGCTGGTTCGCGATACCAGTTGTTCAGCCTCTGCGGCAGAAAAAGCAATGCCGCTTACGGCTACTTGCGGACAGTGTGCAGATAAAATGTTGTGCAAGCGACCTGCTTCGGGGCGCCTGTTTCCTACGATGATTGTTTTTATGGCTTCTCTCATATCTGATATATTAGGCTTTGTAATGGGAACATGTCATGGCGAGCCATGTTTGTGGCTATCAGTTACACATAAGAAGAAAAGGATTTGTTTCATGGTATAATGGTGTTGACTAAAAATGCGGAAGGGGAGTTGCCGCTACTTAATCTAAAATAGATTGTTTATGCCGAATGTCAATGAAACAATATGCCATTAACAAAAAAACCAGTGTTTCCACTGGTTTTTTTGTTGCTATGTGATATCTGCATTATTCTTTTGTGAACATTGCACGTTCTGAAAGGCCTTGTGTGTTGATAGCTTTCAACACATAGTTGCCTGCAGGCAAAGCTGCTATGTTGATAGCTGTTGCAACATTGCTGATGGTATGGCTCATCAGTTCTTTGCCTGTAAGGTCATATACTTTCAGTACGCCTTTGCCAAAGTTGTTGCTTACAGATACATTGAGCGTATTGCTTGCAGGGTTGGGATATAACCCTATGTTTTTGCCTTCAGGTATTTTGGCAACAGATGTTGTACCGTTTTTAGGCTGTCCGCAAACAAAATATTCTTTGTATTCCATTTTGAAATCTATCGCCTTATCATCTTTTTGTTTGAAAGGGGCATCTATCAAAGGACATTTAAAGATTTCGTATGGCGTTTTGTATTCAGGCATATAAATATCGTCTTTACAGTCTCTGCCTGTGTTGTTTTGTACAATAAATGTAGCTTCAAGGCCGGGGAAGTAGTTGCCTGCATATGCAGATATACCTGCATTGTTGTTGAACACCACAGAGTGGCCTACAGAAGCATCGCCGTCGGCTTGTACATTGTACCTAAGAAGGTTGCCATTATAGTCTGTCTCCAGGTACATCTCTCCGCTAATGGTAGCATCGCGTCCTGTTACACAAAACCTGTCGCCTACAGGTACTATGCTGTTGCCCCAAGATACGTCGTTAGGATTGTTGTAAGAATATATCCTGAGGAAGTTAACTGCCATACTAATCGGGTCAAGTTTCATAACCATAGCCTGAGAACCCGTTTGGCAAGGGGCACCGCCCCAACCGGTAATGGCAACATCGCCATCATAAGCATCGTTAATGCCACGGCCTATCAGTACATAGCCCCAGTTTTCATTGTCTATTACGTTGCTGGCAATATTATTGCCGGCATCATCCACAACTGTAACAATTGTGCCGCCCCATACTTCTCCGAAGGTATTGTCTACACCTACCAGTGCATAGTAGTCGCGGTATTTTGTTACTTCATAATAATTGCCCGGCATAATGATGCTTGGATCCCAGTAAGCAGGTGGCTGTGCGTAGCGTGCCCATTGCAGATTACCGGCAGCATCTGTGCCAAGAATTGTTGCATAACCTGCCATTTGATGTCCGCAGGCAATGAAGCCACCATCGTTTCTTTCAATCACACTGTTCAGCATACCGTAGTTCATATTCGGGTCGAAGTATCTTTTATACCACTGTACACCACCGTTTGCATCTGTTTTCAAGAGGAATACATGGTCGTACATCGGGCCGGGACAGCCTGATGTTTCAGGATCTACACGCACACGTCCGCAAATAATGTAACCGCCATCACTGGTAGTTTTTGCATCGCCTGTAGTGAAGTAAGTAGTAAGGTTCGGACAACTACCATCTTGTACTGCAGTTACCTCATCGGCCGAACAATAGGTTTTAAACCATTGTGTGTTAAGCGCATTGTCGAGTATCTGCAATTGAATTTTGGACAGATTGCCTGCCCATGGGCCAACATTTGACATGCCGCCTATGCTTGCAGGGTATGTATTGCCCGACAGTGCATACAAATCGGCAGGCGAGTTATAGTCCAGATTTTTGTTTTCCGCATTGTCTATGTGTTTTACCGCGTTTTGTGCAAATGAGAATTGCGAAACGCCACATAACATTGCTGTGGTGATACAAAGGATTAATTTTTTCATAAGCTCGATGATTTTTGTATAGCCAATATCGCGCACAGCTATACAGCAAGAAAGGTGGTTTTAGTAAACCACCTTTCTGCATGAGTATTTATGTATATAGTTTTAGTATCTAAAAATCGACTATCAGCTTCACGTTAATCAATCGTGCTGTGAGGCGGTTTGGAACGGCGAATGTTTTACCGCTTGTCTGGTCTTGTACCCATGTGTAAGACAGAGTGTTCTGAATGCCCAAAAGGTTAAACACTTCAAGGCTCAGCCAACTGTTTTTAACACTGCTCAGCACTTTGCTTTTGTGTTTTGCACCATTCAGCAGCAGGGTGCTGAAGCCAATATCTACACGCTTGTAGTCTGGTAGGCGTAGTGTGTCTCCATAACGTGCCGCATCCGGCGGGCCGAAGGGGAGGCCTGTTGCATACATCAGGTTCAGGTGCATTTTAAAGTTTTTCCATTTAGGGAAGTAGTCTTCAAAATACATGCCCAGCATAAAACGCTGGTCGGCAGGGCGGGGTACATAGCCGGGGTAGGAAACACCTGTTGTAACACCATTATTTGTTGTAACAACAGAGTCGTCAGTAATGTCTTCCATTGTTTTCATAATGCCGATGCTTATCCAAGATGTTGCATCTTTTACAAGGTCGCCATACAGGCGCACCTCACCACCTACTGCATAGCCTACAGAGTTGTTCTTGCCAAAGTAGCGTATGCGCACATTATCATACTCGTATGGCACTAGGTCCCACAGGCCTTTGTAGTAAACCTCTGTCGTCATTTTGAAGGGGCGTGCCCATGCCTGGAAGTTGTAATCTAAACCCGCTACTGCATGGTAAGACTTCTGTGCTTTCAGGTTGGTATTTACATTGCCGTTCAGGTCGCGCATTTCGCGGTAGAAGTTGGGCTGCTGATACAAACCGCCAGCCATTTTAAATACCATATTGGTTCGCCACTTAGGCTTGTACGATACCTGCATACGCGGGCTTGCCAAGAACTCATTGTTCAGCGTACTGTAGTTGAAGCGCACACCGAGTGATATCGTCAGGTCGAGTGAATCGTTGAAACGGAAATTGTCTTGCAGGAAGCCGCTATAGCGCATATAATCGAACGTAGCACCGGAGCGGTAGAAACGTGTCAGTTCCAGCTTGTTGGGGTTGTATGGTTGGGTGAAGCCTGCGGAGTCGCGGCGTTCCCATTCGTAGAGCTTATCCTCGATGTTTGTGACATTAGCGTCCAACCCCCATTGTATAAAGTGTAGGTTGCCACTGTAAGAACCGCGATGTGCAAGATTTCCCACATTTACCTTCAGGTAGTTGCGTGCATAGTTGTGTATGATGCCTGTACCCAGATATGTTTTTACCTGCCCGAAGCTTTCTTTGCCAAGGTCTGTTTCCAGTTCGCCCAGCAAGTACTCACCGTTTATGTCGTAGGTTTCTTTTTCATTTGTTTGAAAGCCCGATGCAAGCAGTTTCAGTTTCAGCTTTTCATTGGGGCGGAAGGTGGTAGAAAGTCCACCGAAACGAGAGTCGAACTGATCTATCTCGCTACCGTTATAGAACATACGCAACTGGTAGGCTTTATTTATCAAGCCAAAGCTGCTGGTAGATTCTTCAGGTATGAAGCTGAAACGATTACGTGCATAGTTGCCGATGGCTTCGATATCCCATTTTTGATTGAAACGGTAGTTGAGCAAAAACTGCGCATCTGTAAATGAAGGATTGTAAATACCTTTTGTTGGTTGGGACCTCAGCAGGTATTGGTTGCTTTTGTGACGTACACCTATCAGGTAGGTTAGTTTTTCGTTTTTGCTGGCACCTTCCAGCGAAAGGCTTGCGCCAAGCAGGCTGGCTACAGCACGGCCACCAAATTGTTTGGGGCGTTTGTATGTAACATCCAGTACACTGCTCATCTTATCGCCATACTTGCTCTGGAAACCACCTACCGAAAAGTTGACACCCGATACAAGGTCTGCATTCACAAAGCTCATACCTTCCTGCTGCCCGCTACGGGTAAGGAAGGGACGGTATATTTCAAAGTCGTTTACATATACAAGGTTTTCATCGTAGTTCCCGCCGCGCACGTTGTACTGAGAAGTAAGCTCGTTGTTGGTACCTACCATGGTTTTAATCATGGCATTTACACCATCACCAAAGCCAACTGTTGGCAACAGCCCCGATTTTGTAGCGTCGATTCTTACAGAGCCGATATCATTCTGGCGCTCGCCTTTTATGGTAACGCCTGTCAGTTCTCTGTCTACTTTTTTCAGCCGGATGTCCAGTGTCTTGGTTTCGTTGGCACTGAGGGTAATCTCTTTTTTATCTGTAAGAAAACCACTGTAAGAGAATACTATTTTAATAGCTGTGCCTGCAGGTACCTGCAGGGTGTACTGGCCTTTTTCATTGGTAGTGGCACCTATAGTAGAGCCCTCTACAGCTACCGTGGCAGCATCCAGTGCCCTGCCACGTTCGTTCATAACCCTACCCTGCAGGGTAGCAGTTTGTGCATAGGTATATACAGAGGCCATCATGAAGATGGCCGATAAAACAATCTGTTTTGGGAACATATTGGATAAATAACGTTTAAAAGTTACGTTTATTTTCCTACCTGCTTCAGCTTTTTTATAGTATCTGCAGGGTCTGGCGAAGAAAATACGGTATTGCCTGCCACCAGTGCATCTGCACCTGCAGCTACCAGTGCAGCAGCATTTTCCAGTGTCACACCACCATCTACCTCTATCAGCGCATTGCTGCCCGATGCGGTAATCATAGCCTTCAGCTTGCTGATTTTGTTCAGCGCCTGTGGTATAAACTTCTGTCCGCCAAAGCCGGGGTTCACGCTCATTATCAGTACAAGGTCTATTTCTGTAATCACGTCTTCCAATACACTGACAGGTGTGTGCGGATTCAGCGATACGCCCGCCTTCATACCCAGTGCCTTGATGGCTTGCAGGCTACGGTGCAGGTGTGTGCTGGCTTCGTAGTGTACCGTCAGTATATCGGCGCCTGCTTTTTTGAAGTCCTCAAAATATTTCTCAGGCTCCACAATCATCAGGTGCACATCCATTGTTTTGGTAGCCTTCTTCTTCATCTGCGCGATGATAGACATACCATAACTGATGTTGGGAACAAAGCGCCCGTCCATTACATCCAGGTGAAACCAATCGGCTTCACTGTTATTTACCATTTCAATATCGCGTCCCAGGTTCAGAAAATCAGCAGAAAGGATTGAAGGCGCTATAATTGGCATAAATGAGTTGTTTTTTCGATGCTGCAAAGGTAAATAAATATCAGCGGCCGACACATTCAGTATAATATAATTTGAATTCCCCCATACGATTTGCTACATTTGTTATGGGTGCAAGAAGAGACAACGAAATAAACACAACACTACCTGTAGCAACTCTATTTCAAACGGCCGGCGGCCTCAAAGCACTGCTATGAAAAATAATAAGCAGAGCAGAATACTGTTGCACCTCAACATTATAGCTGTTCTCGTATCAATTACCTTCTTCTCGTACATCTACTATATAGTAGATAAAGATGCGCATGCTATATACTTTGCGTTGGCGGCACTTGCATTCGGGTTCAATCTGTACCTGATAAGCAGAAACCGGATAAAAGCGGTAGGCATACTTAGCATATTATACAGCGATATGCTGGTGCTGATATTTGATGCCGGCTACAGAGATAATCATAACAACGCGGTGGTCATGTATTTGCCCTTGCTGATGTTTAGCTATGTGGTAACCGAGTATAAAGACAAGGCACTGAGAGCGATTGTAATCGGATTTACATTGCTGTGTCTGGTATTAGTCAATTTTACAGAACTGACCCCCAGATTGGGTATGGCCTATTACGGAGGCGAATCTGTAGTCATGGCATTGCGCGCGTTTCACCTGATTGTGGCAATCATTTGCAGCTTGCTGCTGGTACGTACCGTAGCGCGCAATAACTATAAGATGGAAGAAGCACTTGCCGATGCCAAAGAAACGGCAGAGCAATCGCTGAAGGAAAAGAACCGTTTCCTTTCCATCATGAGCCACGAGATACGCACACCTGCCAATGGTATATTGGGCATGACACATCTGCTGAAAGAAAAAGGTGTGCCCGATGCACTGAATCGGGATGTGCAGATACTGCACTATTCTGCACAACAACTGAAATCGCTGATAGATAATGTGCTGTATTATAACATACTGGAAACAGGTAAAGTAGATGTTGACATCCGCCCGTTTGACATCCGCAAACTATGCCACAATGCGGTAGATAGTTTTGTGCTGGAAGCAGCCAAGAAAAATATAGAACTACGCTTTGACTTCGACGACCGTATACCACAGTTTGTACTCGGAGATTATGATAAGCTTGTCTTGGTATTGCACAATCTGCTGAGCAATGCCATCAAATTCACGAAGAAGGGGGAAGTGTTTCTCTTAGTGAAAATGAACCATGCTGATAATAAGAAATGCTACATCACATTCAAAGTAGCAGATACAGGTATCGGCATCAGCAGCGAGCGTTTGCAGAACATCTTTGATGTGTTCAACCAACTGGATAGCAGCATAACACGCAGCTACGATGGTATGGGGCTGGGGCTTGCAATATCTAAAAGATTGCTGAAGCTGATGAAGACCACGTTGCATGTGGATAGTGAAGAGGGTGTGGGGGCTACATTCTTTTTTGAAGTAGCACTGGGGCTGACGACAGAAATAAAAGATGCAGAGCAACGCTTTATAGAAACGCACGACCTGTCGGGCATAAAAGTGTTGCTGGTAGAGGATAATAAACTAAACATCCTTGTGGCCAGAAAAATACTGGAAAACCTGAAAGCATCTGTAGATATTGCCAAGCATGGTGCAGAGGCGCTGGATATGATGCGGAACAAGCAATATGATATTGTACTGATGGATTTGCATATGCCGATAATGGATGGTTATCAGGCTACCATAAAACTGCGTGAGTATGATAAAGTGACGCCTGTGATAGCCTTTACTGCCGATGCGTATGATGAAGCACGTACACGTGCCAGAGAAGTGGGTATGAATGATTTCATCACAAAGCCATTTGACCCCGAACTGCTTTATACAAAAATAATAACCAACCTGGCACCATGATTGCCGTATGGCGCCGGTTGGTTATGGTCAATCACCCCAATTGACTGCTCTTTATTGTTTCCTTACTTTGCCAGAACCTGAAACGTCGGTATTGACTGTAGAAGGATTACCCCAATATTTTATTTCGCCTGAGCCTGATATTTTTGCTTCCAGTTTTTCCTGTACTGTTATTTCTATATCTCCCGAACCTGAGATTTCTGCATATACATAACGGCCTGTTGTGTTGCGTGCATTGATGTTGCCCGAACCGTTGATATCAAGCTCTACATTCTGTATATAGTTGTTGTATGTATAGATGTTTCCAGATCCGTTTATTTCCATACGCAGCCTATCTGTTTTCAGGCTGTCTCTTAGTGAAATATTACCCGAACCGTTCATTTCTATTTTAGAAATGCCTGTAGTATAGATGGTTACTTTGATGTTGTTGTTGCGAACATTGTAGTAGTTTCTTTCAAACTCCAGATTCAGTGTGCTGCCAGATACTTTTGTTTTGTAGGATGGTACCAGATTCTGATAACCGCTTACTACTACTTTATTTTCTTTTGAAGGGATGATTTCGACGTCTTCGCTGCCATTCAGGCTGATGTTTGAGAAACCCGATACGCTGCGTGTTTCGCTCACTATAGAGCCTTCACCTTTCAAACGGTGCTTGCTGCAAGATGTAAATGTGAGTACAGATAGTGCGGCAAATACAAATAAGTTTTTCATGTCTTTCTGATTTTTAATTTTTCTGTTGCTATTGATTGATGTTTGTTATTAATGAAATTCTACACGGTAGCTAAGGTTTGGAAATAAGCCTGTCTGGTTAACGGTTTTAACAGTTTGCGATTTGTAATCGTAATAAGAGAAAAAGAAGTTTCTGCGGTCTGTGATGTTTTGCAAGTCGAGTTGTATAGTATGTGTTGCGCGCTTATTATTTTTCTTGTAGTACACACCAAAGTCCACACGGAAATAGGCAGGAACCTGTTTGGTGAAGTACTGTCCTTGTACATACTCTTCTCTGCCTGTAGCTTTAGATAAAGCCATGTCTATCACAGATTCTCTGGAACCGCCGTTTGTCAGTACTTTACCATTCAAACCTATTATTTTCCTTCCGCTGCTGTTCAGCTTAAATTCCTTTCCGCCAACCATATTGAACGTATATCCTCTGTTAAAACGCGTATTGTATTCTTTACCCCCATAGTCTTTGTAAGTACTTTTGAAAAGTGACCCCGTAGCCAACACATAAAAATTATTTGCAAACGGACGCTCTATGCTGATGTCCACACCATAGTTGGTACCTGTGCCTTCGCTAACCAATGGCTTTGTATTCAGCAAAGAGTACACATCCAGCGCATTGATGATAGAGAAGCCTGTTGTACTGTCTTGCTCTACAGGAATGTTGTACAGGTGCTGATAGTACAGCTCTACCTTCAACTTTGTGCGCAGTGGCAGGCTTGTCTCATAGCCCAGTACTCCGTGAAAGGCACGTTGCAGGTCGAGGTTTTTGTTGGGGTGTGTTACCGTGTTGCCGAGGTCTGTATTCTGGAACAAGTATGTAGATAAGTGCTCTGGTTTAGAATGCAGGCCTGCCGCCAGTGTTACTTTATTTTTACTTGCCTGATAGGTAACAGATGCGCGTGGTTCTACGCTCGATTTGCCATTCAGTGCCAGATAAGAGCCATGTACACCACCTATTACGCTCAGGCGCTGAGACAGGCGCGTTTTCCATTGTATATATCCTTGGTAGAACTGTGTATTGCCTTCGCCTTCCAGCATGTTTTTCCATCTGTTTTCAGGCAGGTCGAAATAGCGTTGGTTCATATTGTAAGACCAGTACTGGCCTACAACACCTGCACGAAATGTATGCTGTGCATTCAGCTTTTGGTTATACATTACAGATGCGCGTATTGCGTTGTTGGTGATGCTGCTTTTTTGTACTGCAACACGTTCGTAGTTATTGCCGGGGTTCAGTGTATCGGCATCATTGCCTGCTTTGTCTTGCGATGCTGCGATGATGGTTTTTATATAGCCGTCTTTGTTGATGAAGTATTGATGAGATATGCCACCCGTGTACATGTGGTTTCTGCTGTCGTATTTTATATTCATGTGGTCATCATCCCATTTGCTGCTGTCTTTTTCGGGGTTGCTGGCTGCAACATTATAGCCACCCAATCCCCAAATAGTAAACGTTCCCGATTTTTTAGTTGGCAGATTTACTTTGAAAGAACCATCCTGATAACTTGGTACAGATGTACCCACGCCAAGGTCTATTACTTTGGTAAGAAGTGCCAGGCTAGAGTAGCGGTAGTTGATAAGGTAAGAGCCTTTGCCGTTTTTGCTGAAAGGGCCTTCTGTTGCCAGTTCAAAACCCAGTGTGCCTATTGCCACCGTATGCTCTGCACGTTTGTTGTTACCTGTACGCAGGTTCAGGTCGAAAGCGCCAGACAGTGCATTGCCTATTTCTGGTACAAAAGCACCTGTGTAGAAATCTGAATTGCCCAGTGTATTTGCATTCAGCATACTGATAGGCCCGCCGCTTGCACCTTGCGATGTAAAGTGGTTTGGGTTTGGTATCTCGATGCCTTCCATACGCCACAGCACGCCTTTTGGAGAGTTGCCGCGTACTACGATGCTGTTATCCATATCGCCAGCATTGCTAACGCCCGGGAAGTTTTGCACCATACGTGCAGGGTCTGCGAATGCCGCTGCATAACGGCGTGTTTCCTCTACAGAAAATGCACGCGCACTAACGGCAGCAAATTCATTCATTGGTTTGATGCGGTCTTTGCCTGCTGCTTTTACTACAACGTCTGCCAGCTTTGTCAGCTTTTCGTTCATAGATACGCTCAGGTCCAGTTCTTTACCACTGATAACGGGTACTTCTGTTACTGCGTAGTCATCAAAGCCTACCAGTTTGAATATGAATGTTTGACGGCCTATTGGTACATTGCTCAGCGAGAAAGAACCTGTTTCGTCTGTTACGGTATTTATTTGTGTATTTGACTTCAGGACTACTACAACACCTGCCAGCGGTTGTTTTGATGCGGCATCTGTAACAATACCGTGTACTTTTTGTGTGATGGTAGTGGTTTTTCCTGTAGCGGATGTAGCATCTTGTGCATATGTTGCATTGCTTGCAGCTATTGCCAGTCCTGATGCTAATATCCAATTCTTAAACTGTGACATTTTTTCTTGTTGGTTTATCTAATGACAATGAGTGATTGTTTTACCCCTACGGGTGGTTGTGCTTTTGTTTTCTTAAAGCTTTGTTAATGCGTTTTGTTGATAATGCGTTCAGCTGATTGCAGGGCAAAACAAGTGCAGACAAGTGTTTCGTGAAACCCGCCATCGGTGAGTATTGTAAGTTTGTCGGTAAGCGGCTGTTACCTGTCGGAGAGAAATATTGATTACAGATGATAGTGCAGCCCACCTACGAAGCCGAAATACAAACCGTTGAACGTACCCCAGTCGTAATTGCTCCATACATAGTTTTTGCTTATTTCATCACCATTGCGGTCGTCACCATTTACATGGTTGAGGCTGGGCCCTGCAAAGATTTCCAGCTTTTTGCCAAAGCTTACTGCAGGCATTATGCGGAATGATGATTTCAGATATATCTCGTCTGTAAAGTCTGTATAGCTGGTAGCACTCCCTTCCAGGTTTACCCTGAAGCCTTTTGCAATATTGATGTGTGCGCCTATACCTGCCTCTGCAGCATACAGTGGTGTTTTAGAATAGTGGTGATAACCTGCACCAACAACACCGTACATAACCCTGCCGCCTGAACGGAACGTAGCCATCGTGGTGGTACCGTCATACACTGTTACACCCAAAGATTTTTGTCCTCTCTTCAATATGTTGATAGGTGCAATGGGATAATCGCAACTATCTGCAATATTGATGAAGCCCGCTACCTGTACACCACGTACTTCTTTTGCAATATTGATGAAGCCCGCTATCTGTACATTTGCATCTTTTGCCTGATTGATAAAACCGCTCATCTGTAATCCATCTACATTGTTGGCGCTGTTCATAAACCCTGCTACCTGCATGCCACGAAAATCTTTCACTGCAAGGTTTATGAAACCTGCGCCTTGTATGCCTTCTGAATATTCAAATACGATATTGGCAAAACCACCAAGCTGTACACCGTTAACGCTGCCTGCAAGATTCATAAATCCTGCAGCCTGCAAGCCGCGTGTGTTATGGCGTACGGTATTCATAAAGCCCGCAAGTTGCCCGCCGTTCATTTCATTGCGTACGTGGTTGGAAAAGCCTGCCAGCATAATGCCATCTGCATTGTGAAATACATAGCTGCTGATGCCCGATGCACACAGGGAGGTTTCGTTGTAGGATAAGCCACCTATTGCGTGCAATGAAAAACCATTGGTGTATTCTTTGGCTGTAGCTCCGTTTGTGCTCAACGGATATACTAAGCCTATGTGTGCCGCCGCATATTTGCGAGGCTGTGCGTTGATAGTTGATGATAAAAATAAGGCAGCTAAAAGCCCTGCTATCTTCGTTGTCATATACTTTCCTTCTTTTGATAGTATGACAACAAGTGTGCTGTGTACCCCTATGTATTTTCAGAAAAAAATCAGAAGATATTTACACCCACGCTCCAGCCAACCCAACTGCTCCAGTCTTTGCTATGCTGTGTGCCGCCAAAGCCTATGTTGGGTATATCTCTGCGATAGCCGTTGGGTATATCTGTCTGGTCTTTGTAGCAATAGCTGTAGGACGGTGCTACGAATGCAGACAGGTATTTATTGAATTTATAATTCAGCCCGAGGTCGAAACGGAATATGCCGTTGGTATATTCAAAATCGCCGAGGTATAGTTGATTAATGGTTGCTTCGGGATTGATGGAAAAACGCTTACTGATGTTAAACTGTCTGCCTAAACCATAGCCCGCAGTTATAGCCATACCACTGCCTGCGTTGATGCCGAAAGAAACGATGGTGTACATATTGCGCGTACCAAGCTTGCCCGATACATTGATATTCGTAAACTCGTTGGATGATATGGTAAGCTTGTGATAGCCTTTTACCACGAAGTTGATAAAACCAATACTTACGCCAGAAGACGTATCTGCAATATTGATGACACCTACCTGCACACCTTTCACATGTTTGGCATAGTTGAAAAAGCCTGATACCTGTGTGCCTTTCATTTCTTTGCGGGCTACGTTTACAAAACCTGCTATCTGTGTGCCGTCAAGTGTGTCGTTGGCATAGTTGGCAGAGCCTGCTATTTGCACGCCTTCTGTCTTTTCCATAGCCACGTTTACAAAGCCTGCTATCTGTGTGCCGTTTATGGTACTGTCTGCATAGTTAAATGCGCCGCTTATCTGCGCGCCTTCCACTGCGCCTTTTGCAAGGTTGGCAAAGCCTCCTATCTGTACACCTGTTATATTGCCCCAAACATGGTTGTAGGCACCGCCTATCTGCATGCCCGTAAGCTCTGCATTTACCAGATTGGCAAAGCCTGCAAATTGCCATCCTTCGGATGCATGCATTACATGGTTGTAAAGCCCTGCTATTTGTAATCCACTTACTTTGCCATCGGCCATGTTGAATAAGCCACCTATCTGTGCACCGCGAACATTTGTTTTGTTGATGTTGAAGACACCTGCCATCTCAAAGCCGTTTACGCCACCCGTATAGCCGCCCAATACATTGAATGAAAATTTGTTGACAGACTGACTGCTCATGCTACCGTGTGTGCTGAGGCCGGGGATGAGTGATGTCTGGTATGGTTTGTTTGCAAAGAACTTGCCGAGGTTCATGCCTTGCATACGTTGCTTGGATGAAAGGAACATGCGGCTGAGCCAGTTGCCTTCCAGCCCTGTTTTCTTGGTTACGACAAATGTATCGAGCTCGAAGTTTTTGGGTTTGATGCCCACTTTTACATCTTGTTTGGCAGATGCGGATACTACGACAGCAGTATCTGCATACCACGATTTGCTTACAGATATAGTTGCAGCTTTGTTTCTGTCTTTCAGGCGCAGGCGGAAGTAACCGATTTCATTAGTAAGTGTGCTTACAAACTGTGTTTTCTCGTACACGCTGGCATAGGCAATGCCTTCGCCTGTCAGCTCATCTTTCACGTAGCCCGTAGCATACCAATACATAGCAGCCGATGGCTGTATGATGATGTGTGTTTTGGTTTCTGTGTATTCAAAGTTTTTATCGAAGAGCATACCCAATACCTGCCTCACGGTTTTGTTGTTGGCAGATACCGATACAAGGCTATCGTCTTTGATAAGTTCGCTATTGTAAGAAAAATAAAAACCGCCCTGTCGGCTGATGGTTTTCAATACCTCGCCAACAGGTTTGTTTTTTGCATTGATGCTTACCTGTTTGTTCAAAAACTGTTGCGCCATTGAAAGCAATGGCGCTGTAATGAATAATATAATGAGCGTGAGCTTGTATAAAGGCTTCATGCGGGGGTGAATCTTATTTTAAAACTATCTGTCCGTCTGTTCTCTCTACACTTATGTTGAATGTATTGGCAATTACGTCTAATATGGCATCCAACGACTGGTTGTGGAATGTGGTGGTCAGGCGCAGGTCGTTCAGCTTGTCGTTGGCAATCACAATATTGGTATCATACGCATCGTTGAGTACAGGCACCAGACGGCTGAGTGGTGTGTTGTTGCATACAAACTCTTTGGTGCGGTAGTAATTGTGCAACTCATCGTCTGTCTGTTCTTTCACAGGCTGTTCCATGCTTTGCTTTACGGTTGCTTTTTCTTTCGGCTTCAGGATAACGCCCAGTTGTTTTTTGCTAACCTGTACTACGCCTGTTTCTACAATTACTTCTGTTTCGGCAGTGCTGCTCTTTACGTTGAAAGAAGTACCTACCACCTGTACATCGGCCTCATTGGCATGTATAATGAATGGTTTGCTCTTGTTGGGTGTTACGTTGAAGAAAGCTTCACCATCCAGCGTTACCTCTCTTGTATCGCCGCTAAAGTTTTTAGGGTATTTGATAGACGCATGTTTGTTCAGTGTTACAACAGTGCCGTCGGGCAGTGTCTCTGACAGTACTACACCATCAGACTCCAGTGTTATCATGCGCCCGCTATACAGGTAATAGTAGGCTGTGTAGCTGCCGCCCACCATCATGATGAGTGCTGCTGCAACGCGCATCCAGTTGGTGCGCCTGCCCAGTGGTATGGTTTTAGGTGCTGCAGGTTTTGCTGCTACCCGCTGCTTGAAGCGTTCCCACGCGGCATTTTCATCTACCGTGCTTTTTGCTTCCAGCTTTTTACTTTCCTGCCATATATAGTGCAGGTGTTGCAGGTGCCTGGCATTGGCGGCATCGGCTGCCTCCCATTGCTGCACTTGCCGCTGCTCATCTGGCGTAGCCTCGCCGAGCAGGTATTTCACCAGCAGGTCATCGTTCATATGGCTGTTGTTCGTATTCAATGTTTTGTTGTCGTTACATGTTTAGCAAAAAAATCCACAATACAGGCAGCAAGTCTGCCAGTTTAACCCTCATCAGTTTCAGCGCCTTGCCCATCTGGTTTTCTACTGTTTTTACAGACAAACCCAACTGCTCGGCTATCTCACGGTACTTCATATCCTCAAATCTGCTCATCTGAAAAATAGTGCGGCATTGCTCGGGCAGTTCTGCCAATGCCTGTCGCAGCCTTTCTTCCAGTTGCAGCACTTTGCTGTGTTGTGTATTGTTATTGTCCATCTCGCTATTGGTATGTACAGCGTAGTTGCGGTACGACTGTTTCACTTTTTCGTGCTTCACGAAATTGATGCAGTCGTTGTACACAGCGCGGTACAGATAGGCATTCAGCGATTGCAGTTCATGTATCTTTTCTTTCTTTTCCCACAGCTTTACAAACACGTTCTGCACTATTTCTTCCGCATCGTCTTCATCGTTCAGCATAGTGCATGCGTATGCGTGCAGCCTCTTGTAGTGAGACTTGAACACTTCTTCAAACAATATTTCGGTACTTGCCATACTTACGGTGGCATTACCGCTCGTTAGTTCCATGCAGCCTGTGTGGTATCGGGGTGCAAAGATAACCGCTTCTGCCGTTGCCATTTCAAGTATGACAACCAACAGAACAATTACCCCTACGCCTTTCCGAAAAATTTTTACAAATATCTGCAATTTGCCGCAAGTGGCTGATAACCAGTATTGATAGGTATTGCTTTTAATGAGATGTTAATGCCGCGCTAACGGGCTGTTAATCAATGGGTTTTGCTTGCTTGTGGGAAAGGTATTGACCACATTTGTAGGATGCGGGTGGTAAAGAACCGCAACTAATGATGGAAAACTACGAAAAACAAAATCCCGTATACGATGCGGAACCATATACGGGAGATGCGGAAGCCTCTAAAGAAAAAGGCCTGAAATTTTTGTTGGTATTATTTATGACAACTATCGGTGCATTCGCTACCGCAGCTTTCGCCACATTCGCTGCCGCAGCTTTCATCGCACGCATGTTTTGAGTACTTGCCGTTGATGTCGTACTCTTTTATACGTTTGAAGGTAGCTTTGTCTACATCGATATAAATCTTTTTAACAGGGTATGATGCTTTGGCAGGCAGTACAGGGATGTTCTCAATCTTTTCTGTAGCCAGCAGCGCGCTCTCGTCTATTTCTTTTACATACGTAGTGCCTTCGCAGTCGTTGCATTCACAGTCTTCCTTGCTGTAGTAGCGGGCATATACTTTCACTTTTACCTTTGCTGTGCCGTTGCAGCGTTCTACATACGTTATTGTTTCCGTGTTCGGATTAGCATAGTAGAATGCATTACCACATTCGTTCATGATGTATAGTGTACAACCCTTTGTAGCAGGGCGTACTACCCAGCATGGTATGTTGCGCTGATTGGTGAGCGCCAGCAGGCTGTATATATAATTGTGTTTGCCATCGCCCAGCATACCTATAGCACCAAACGGCAGGGTAGTGCTTTCCAGCTTGTCGATTGTAAACGCAGGGTCGCTGACGCCTTTGTAACCTATGGCAGTGAAAAGCGCATTTATTTCGTCTTTGTACTTGGCATCGTTTGCCAATGCCTTCAGGTTTTTGAAATATACATTCTTATCTACCACATGGCGCAGCGGTACAAACTGTGGCGATACGCCCAGCTTTGTAATAACTGCGGGTGTTTTATCTTTTGGTACATTAAAAATGCGGTGTTTGTCTGTGCATGGAGATTGTGCGGATGCAACCAGATATTGAAGTGCCAGGAGGCATAGCAGGATACCTTTTTTCATAAGCCTGTGTTTGTGAGCAACAAGATACATATTAATTGATATTATGGCAATATACACTGCCTTGTAAGTGCTTGCATAGCCGTAAATTGCAGCTATGTTCAGGACAATAACGGTGCTTGCGGCACTGATGTTAGGCAGTATTCCGGCAAATGCACAGATAGATGCAGGCGCAGGTGCGTCGTTTGGGTTCCCTATGTCTTTCAATCCTAATGTGGGCAATTACCATCATTCATCGGGTGTGCCGGGTGCCAAAGCACAGTTTACCTATCAGCCGCAAAATGCAACATTTGTGCCTACACTGGCAGTAGAGGTATCGCCATACATATTGCCTGTTAATATGCTGGGCAATACAGACAGGGTACTGAATATGAATTTCTTTACCCTGAATGCTATGCTCTATGGAAGGGCAAGGAAAGTGCTTAACAATAACAAAGAGCTGTATTATGGTGTAGGCATTGGCGCTACATATATGAAGGGCAGAAGCGTGAGCCTGAGTGGTAATCAGAACAGCTATGTAACTGTAATAGAAGATTCGGCAGACTATATACAAGCCATCGCACCGCAGGTGGCACTGAATGCTGAATATCTGATACCCGTAACACCGCAGGCGCCTGTGTATCTGGGTATAGGCGCACAGCTTTTGTATAGCTACTATTTTGAAAGGCAAACAACATGGCGCATAGCCGTGGTAGATGATCAATACAACCTCTACAACCTGAACCCCAAACTACAGGGGCATATGCTGAACCCGAGCGTGTATCTGGTGCTGTACTACAGGTTTGGCAGAAAGAACAGTTATTAATACGCTGCCTGTCTGTTATGGTTTGCAGAGAAGTTGCGTACTATTATGGCATACATTATGCCGAATAAGATGCCAATCAGCAGTCCGCCAATATGTGCGGCGGCATCTACATTTCCCTGAAAGCTCATTGATAAACCTGTGAAGGCGTACAGCCATAAGATGCCTGTATATTTTGTGCGCATTCGCTTAGGTATGTGTTTCATTATCAGCAGGCCCAGCATAGTGCCATACAGTCCGAATATTGCGCCCGATGCACCTGCGCTTACATCATACAGATTTGCGCCTGCACTAATGATGCCTGCTGCAATACCTGTGAAAAGATATGCTGCAACAAACGACCAGCTTTTCATCAATGGCTCTAATGCAGCCCCGGCAATGCCCAGATACAGCATGTTTGATAATAAGTGATACAGGTCTGCATGCAGAAACATATAGGTGATAAGCCGCCACATTTCTCCCTGCATCAATCCGTACAGATAATTACCACCAAACAGTACCATGTTTTCGGGGCCGAGAGCCGTAATGCCATGCGCCATCCATATCATAGTTTGCAGAATGATGCAGCACCATATTATTACAGGTGTTGCATATAGTCCGTTTCTGCCCGGTATCAGGTAAGAAAAGAAATGCTTTAAAATATTTTCACCGCTTTGGTAACCTACGCGGAATTTGCGCAATGCAGAAAGTCTCACAGAGGGGAAGAATACCATCCAGAATACGGCTGTAATGCCAATAAAGAACGAAAGAAATGTATAAAGTAATGAGTGCCCGCTACGTTGACTGAAAGAGGTGTATACAGGTTTAAGTATCACCATCGGGTGGTCGGCTGAATAGGGCGATACCGCGTGAATGATAGTAGCGTAGTTGTAGTATTCTGTTGAAGGCCTTAATGCTTCCAGATACACATGCTGCTTGGGTTTGAAGTTGTCGTATTTTTTACGAACATTCTCAACAAATTTGTATAGGGCAGTATCTATTTTAGCTCTGTTGCGTGTTTTACCTACTACAGTATCGTATTCATAAGTGTACCAATAGGTTACTTTAAACTTGGGGTGGATGGTATCGTATGCAGGTGTGGCGGTAAGCAATTTGTATTGAATATTTTTCTTGAAACTACCACTAACCCAGGAGAGCGAACTCATGGCACCATTGTTCTCAAAGCCATAGTTGTCTATCGTGTAGTATTTCTGCACATTGTTGGTGTCTATATCGTTAAGGCTTTTCAGGTGGTGCAGTTTGTGCGGTGCGGTAGATATGTATTGCTGTGCATAATATACAGGCATGAATATGCTTGCTATGGCTATCAGATTGTATAAAATAAAGCCATTGCTGTTCATGCCTAGGCTCAGTATCCTGAACCGTGGGCGCAGGTATCTGAGAACAAGGACGACAATAATTGTCAGCGGCAGGTAAAGATTCCAGATGCTTGTGCTGATGCTAATCAGGTTCCAATGTTCGCTCAGTAAAAACCTTAAGGCAGTTAAAAAAACAAGCGTAGCAATGCTAATAAGCAAGTATGGCAGGTAAATGAGCTTGATTTTTAGGGAGAGGTCTTGCTTCATTGGGTATTAATTATAAACGCCTCAAATATATTTGTTTGAGCTTGGCTAAACCAATGATTGACAGAATTATTTAAGTTTGCAGCCATGAAAAAGGTACTGTACGGATTTGTTGCATTATTTATAGCATTGGCTGCCTGCAAAAGCGGTGATAAAAAACAAGCGGTAGATAATAATCCCTTGTTTCAAGACCCGAAGCTGAAGGATATAAGTGATAAGATAGCGCAGGACCCCAACAACGCATCCCTATACTTTGAGCGTGGTAATAAACTACACAAACTGGAAGAAGATTCCTTGGCTATTGTCGATTTCAAAAAAGCCATATCGCTGGATAGTACAAAAGCTACCTATTACAGTGCCATAGGCGAAGTGCTGTTTGAACATAAAGACATCAGTGGTAGTGTTACCTATATAGAAAAAGCACTGAAGCTGAACCCTGAGGATAAAGTAGCTCAACTGAAGCTTGCCAAGATGTTTGTATACATCAAAGAATATTCAAAAGCTTTTGCTGCAATCAATACAGTACTGAGGCAAGATGTATTTGCGGCTGAGGGCTATTTCCTGAAAGGGATGATATACAAAGACATGAAAGATACGGCTAGGGCTATTTCCAGCTTCCGCACTGCAGTGCAGGTAGACGCACAATATGCAGATGCCTTTGTACAACTGGGGCAGCTATTCAGTGCAAAGGCCGACCCTTTGGCCCTTTCTTATTATAACAATGCCTTCAAGAGTGATACGACAGATGTGTTCCCCCTCTTTGCACGTGGTGTGTTTTATCAGGACAGGAAAGAATATGAATTGGCAAAAGAAGAATACCGCAACACCATACTGCATAACAGAATGTATCTGGATGCCTACTTCAATATGGGCTATGTGTATATGATGCAGGATTCTTTTGAAAAAGCACTGCGCCAGTATGAACTGATAACGCAGCTTGACCAGACAAACCCTGAAGGCTATTTCAACAAAGGGCTTGCTTATGAAAAATTGGGCAAGAAAGAAGATGCAATCAGAGAGTATCAGCAAACACTTGTTTTTGCAGAAGATTTTGAAGCTGCCAAAATAAGGCTGAAGGCATTGGGTGCTAAATGATAATCAGCGACCATGCGTTGTAGGATTTACTTTTTTAAAACATTATATTTAATGTTTTAAAGCCTTTTGTTTGCACTTATATACGCGTTTACTACTCTTACTGCTATGCCTTGCAACTGCCGCACATGCGCAGGAAGATGCTGACGCAACTGAAGTTCCGAAGCTTGCTGCCACTATCCCGTTAGAGCAAGCTGTCAGTGTAAAAGTTACAGGTAGAGATACTGCCATGCTCAACTATTACAACCTGTATGCATTTGAATACAGTGAAGGTAAGAGCAAGGCAACAGGCGAAATACTGGTGCCCAAATATCTGGATGCATACCAACACAAAGCGAGGATAAACGTATCGCTTTGCAGGGTTACCAGCTTCATTATGCATACGGCTGCCAATAGTGTGGAGGTAGAAGACTATATTGAGATAACCACAGCAAACGGTAAGAAACAATATTTCAACTTCGACCCTGAGCTGCCACAGCCCGTACTTACATTGTGCAGCAATCAACAAAAAGATACGGAACTTGAGTAGGACGACTAAAATATCATTGTTGCTTTTTGTTGCTTTTCTGTGCGGTACAGAAAGCTATGCACAAAGAAAAAAGCCTGCCAAACAAGAGCCTAAAACAAAAGCACAACCTGCACCTGATTTAATAGAGCGCACACCCGTAAGGCAACCAAAGAAAGATACGGTAGAGATAATTTACGAGACCGTACCTGCCAAGCAACAGAAGAAACAGATAGACAACAGCGGTTCGCTGCTTTCGGTAAAAGAAGAAATAATAACCATACCAAAGAAGGATACCAACCGCAGAAAGAATGTGCAGATAGTGTACGACACGGTGAAGTATGTAAAGAAACCTAAGCCCGAAGAAAACCAAGCCGGTGCGGAAGATAAAATAAAAGCACCGCAAGTACCTGCCATTGCAGATGCGAAAACCTTAAAGGATACGATAAAAGAAAAGCCTAAGGAAGGATTTTGTGGCTGTGTGGAGTTGAAGATAAAAGGGCAGGATACCATCAACTTTGAGGACTATATCAATTACTCATTTACATTCAAGAACAATTGCAAATCGGAAGTATTTGTGTATTCATATGCGTTCCGTTTCGGGGTTACGGATTATTTCGGGAAACCTGTGAAACGCCTGCGTCGTATTGACTTTGTAAAACGCTTTGACCATAGTGAATATGTACGCATAGACCCGGGCGAAACCTATGAGTATCGTTTTGCAGACGATCCGTTTTTTGAATATGAACTGACGCGTGGCAGTCAGTACAGATTTACCTTCATACACAGCAATACCACCAACAAAAGTAAAATTGCACCAACCAAAACGTACTTGTGCAGTGAGGTTAAAGAACAGGTGGTGACTGTGAAGTAGTTTTTTTATAATACTGAGATAATAAAAAGGGAGCAATTGCTCCCTTTATTTATGTCCTGAATTTTTTTATCTCTTCCAGGTTGTCCTTAATGGTTTTGATGCTTTTAAAGTATAGCAGTTTGTAAACCAATAGCAGCGATACAATTATTGCTACAATGCCTATCAGTATGCGTGGCAGAAACACATCGGGCATATCCATCACATCTATATCCTTTACCCATTTTGCCATTACTACCAGTGTGCTACTGATGATGAGTGGTGAGAGGATAATGGTCCACAGTCTTTCTTTACTCACCAGCAGCCTGAAGCGTTCTGTGGTTTGTGCGGTTTCGCTTACACTGTTTTTGCTTGGGTCCATAGCAGATAGCATTTTGTATTTCTTATAAAACATAAACAAGCTGCTGATGATAAATGCAAAGGATACAAAGTAAGAAGCGGTAAGCAATGTGTTTTCGAATACGGTGTTGAATAAGAGGATGTATACGATAGCGAGCAGTATACAAAGTGCCAGCCCCATGTATTCGTATATCAGTATATTCTTTACCGCGCTGCGCGATTTGTTTTCCAGCATCAGGTTGATGAGCTGTTCATTCAGTATTTTATTTTCCTGCAGTGTTTTATCGTACTGCTGCCACATGGCCTTCATATCGTCCAGTTCCATAAAGCAATTTCTTTTTTAGTTGTTCAACAATGGTTGTGCCTGTTTCCGCAATCTGTCTTTTATCCTGTTTAGCTTAGTGCCCACGTTGCTTGTGCTGATGCCCAGGATCTCAGCAATTTCAGCATGTGTCCTGTCTTCGAAGTACAGGAGCACCAATGCTTTGTCCAGCGGTGGCAGTTCGCCAATCAGTTTGTGCATAATGCGGTATTCTTCTGCATACGGTACATGTCCATCGTCTGCTATGTCTATGATAGGTAGCTGTGGGGTAGTGGTAATGGTGTTGCGCTGTTTGCGTTTGTGTGTAATGGCCGTATTCAGCGCCACACGGTATAGCCAGGTGCTTACCGCAGCATCGCCACGATAACGGGCATAGCCATTCCATGCCTGCAATACAATTTCCTGAAACAGGTCGCGAATATCCTCATCATCTGCCGCGTACAGATGGCAGACTTTATACACCAGCTTTTCGTGCTGCTGTATCAGTGTTGCAAATGCCTGTTGAAGATTTGACTGCATAAAAATACGGCTACCAATAATATACAATTATTAGTAGCCGTGTATGGTAAAACATCACACCTGATACGAAAAATTATTTCACTACCAGTTGTGTGCTATAGTATTTACTGCCTGTGCTGCTTGTTACGCTGCAGTTATATATACCTGGCTGCAGCCTTGCCGTTGGCAGTGCTACATTGGTTTCGCCCGCAGGCATGTTTTGAATGCCTGTTGTGTAAACTGTTCTGCCCTGCATATCTGTTATGCTTACCAGTATGTTCTCAGCCTTGTTCAGTTGCAATTGCAACGTAGCTGTTGTGGTAGCCGGGTTTGGGAACAGGGTGGCTTTGCCATTGAAGCTGAGGTTGCTGACACTAACTTCTTTGAAATTGTACCTGAAAAGTTCTTCACCAACACCGCCACAATCTATAGCACGGAAGTATAGATTATCGCCGACAGGTGTCAATTGTTGCGGATTGCTGCTGTTGGTACCTGTACAAAGTTCAATTTCGAGTTTTGGGGTATTTGTTCCATCGAAAGACCATAATTCAATGCCTTTAGTATCGTTATATGCAGCAAAGTATATTTTGCCGTTGTAAAGTGTCAACCATGATGGCTCTGAAGAGTTTGCACCATTAGTGCTTGCAGCAACAGTGGCATTGCCTGTGCCTGCATCATAGACGTATATTTGTTTATCGGCATTAGTGTTCATGCCGATGAAATACAATTTATTATTGAAGTAGGTGATAAGCGGGGCTTTAGTATCCGGCATGCCGTCAAAGCTACCAGTGCCCACATCAGTAAGTCTGGTTGGAGCGCTGATGCCATCATATACATACAGCTCCCTACCATTAATGCCATCATCAGCAGAAAAGTATAGCTTGTTATTCAATACTGTAAGGTGCATAGGGTTTGATGACCCTGATGCGTTTATATTGTCTACTATCTGTGCTATTTGTATTGTCGGGTTATATTCCCATAACTCATTATTGTTTCCATTGTCGTCTGCGGTAAAGTATATTTTATTGTTAAATGGTATTATATTCCCTGTGACGCTGCTATCTATACCAGTTCTTATGTCTGTCAGGCGGATTGGCGTGGTTACATTCGGGTCGTAGCTCCATAGTTCATACCCTTCTGTGCTTGAGCTGGCACGGAAGTATAGTACGTTATTCAATACCACAAAATTATCCGGAGAGCTACTACCGGTACCTATTTCTATATCTGTAATAGTGGGGGAACCTGTACCTGTATATTTAAATAGCTCGTAGCCTGAAGCACCATTATCGCCTGTAAAATATAGTTTGGACTGAATGACTGCTACCGGACGGTTAAAGAATTGTCCTACTGCACTTCCGGCAAGTGGGTTCAGGTCTGCAACCATAACCGGTGCACTTGTTCCGTCTGTAGTATGCAGTTCCCAACCTCTGCTGCCATTGGTTGCATAACAAGCAACGCCAGCGCCAAAAGGTATAATATGTATAGGGTAGGAAGGTCCGGAGCCAATATTCATATCCAGCTTAGTAATGCCTGTCTGTGCTAAAGAGCCGGTACCTATCATTGCAGCTAATGCTGCCAGCAATGCTTGTTTTTTCATACTTCTAATATGTTGCAAAAAGGGCTTTTATGTCTGAAATACTACTAAAGATACAAGAAAAAATACCTGTTCATGGTGAAGAGTACTATTTTAACGGGTTTTAAGTTGTGGGTAATAAATATTAGGTTATGAATTATGTGTGTATAAAATCTTGATTTGGGTTAATGATGTATAGGGTATTTTTTGATACATTTGGAATCTGTATAAGATTGCCACATGAAAGAGAATACCTTAACACTAGAAGAAGCTAATAACATTTGCCATGAATACCAGCATCTGGTAGGCCGTTTGTTTTGCGGTGAGTATCGCGAATTCGGCACTATTGAGGCTGTGGTAGTAGCCCCTTCCGGAAAACTGGATAAATGGGCATTTGCAAAATATTATCAAAAATACCAGCAAGCAAAACAAGCTATCAGTTTTTACACAGGAGATACCTACGATGTAGTACTGATAGGAAGAGATAAAGATAAAAACGTAGTGTGCAGAGACCTTAGTGCTCATTTGTCTTTTATCACTGCGCATCCCGATTTGTTTGTAACATTGGATTAGTATTTTAGTTATCATATTGCATAGTACATTCCGTTTTGCAGGCCTTTATTCCCGCTACATCAAAAGATATTCGGTAATACCTTTGAAAGTTCTCTGGTAATCAATATCTTTAGTAGGGGCGGTTTTATTCCACAAACAAACAGACACGCGGATACTTTCGTATAGGGTAGATGCCCTATGTTTGGTATTGTATGCTAGCTATACGACAGTTTCTGGTATTTCTTTTGTAAACAGGGGTAGGGGGAGTGATTGTTTTTCTAAAAAACAAATGCTATCTGTTTATGAATCATGAAGGCACAATTAAAGAGCTCTTCAGGCAAAAATGCTATAGTGTTGCAGCAAGTTTCTTGCTGGACATTAAAAATGTTACTGCCATAAAAGGTGCGAAGCCTTCTTTTGAAGACTTGATGAAAGTATTGCAAATACTGGATACGCAATTAACAACTGAAGGTGTAAAGCTTTTAGAAAATTACAAAGCAGAGGCAGGCTCACTTCCCGAAGAGCTTACAACCGATTTTAAAAATACCATAGCCGAAACGGTAGAGACCTTTATAAAGCAATTGTAGAATTATTGCCTTTCAGTTAATATCTTATTTATCTTAATTAGATTTTAATTAAGTCAGCCTATATTATTTATCATATTTGCCAGTGTCGTGATGCATTCGTGTAAGCATTGTGCAGCACCGTTTTTTATTTTCATAATCTATAAGTACGGCATATGGTTCGCAACCTTTTATTTCTTGTATTCATATTGCAATTGATTTTTGTAGATGCATATGCGCAGAATATGGTCACCAATGGAAATTTCGAGACCTACACCTCTTGTCCGTCCAATTTTAGCCAAACAACGAATGCGCCACCATGGCGGGCATATCATGCAGGTAGTTCTGATTATTTTCATACTTGTGGTAACCCGACTGTAGCCGTACCTGTCAATACTTTTGGTTGGCAAAATCCTGCATCGGGTAATGCATATGCTGGTGGATATGCGTTTCCGTCTGTTTCAAATGTCAATGGGTATACTGAATATATAGCAGCACCAATTACCCCCCTTACTGTAGGTGCTATTTATGAGGTGTCAATGTCATTGTCATTATCCAATAATTCGGGAACTGCATGCAATGGGATGGGGGCATGGTTTTACGACAACGGGCCATCAACAACCTTAACTGGTGTTATGTCCACCTTGTCTGTGACACCACAGATTTTATATCCGGGGGTTATTTCAGATACACAAAACTGGGTACGTGTCACGGCAATATTCCTTGCGGACTCTGCTTATGACAATATAGTTATAGGTAGATTTAACCCCTCTGGCGGGCTTACCACAACCAGTGTAGGTATGGGTAGTTATGCTTATTATTATATTGATTCTGTAGTTGTAAAGATAGCCAGCGGCATCAACAACCTGTATGCAGATAGTATGATATGTGCGGGCGATACGTTTCAGGTTCCGTACACACTTAATAACAGTTCCTTGTTTAATTCCGGCAATGTATTCAGTGTGCAGTTAAGTAATTCTAGTGGTTCTTTTGCCAGTGGTACTACTACTATTGGTACACGTACTGCAACTACTGCTGGCAGTATTGCATGTGTAGTGCCTACTACCGTTACGCCGGGCAATAACTATCGCATACGTATACGCTCTACAAATACTGTAGATAGTTCTATGGCTAATACCAGAGACATCAGTATAGGTGTGGTGAGGCCTAATGTTAGTAATAGCAACAATGGCCCGCTGTGTACAGGACAGCAATTAAACCTTACAGCTACCAGTACTACCACTGGTGTTAGCTATAAATGGACAGGCCCCGCGGGTTTCAACAGTACTGTTCAAAATCCTGTTATCAGCAGTGCAACTACTGCCAACAGCGGAGATTATATTGTTACAGCAAGATTGTTTGGGTGTACTGCAAAAGATACAACCACTGCTACTATCGTAGCAGCATCAGCATCTACAATCAGTGCAGGTGGCAGCACACCTATATGTGAGCGTGATACACTATACCTGACAGCCAATGTAGGTACAGTAGCTAATAGCTATAGCTGGGCAGGCCCCGGTGGTTTTACTGCAAACAGTAAAGATACCATACGTGCCAATAGCCTGCCAGCTATGAGTGGCGATTATATATTCACCGCGCAATACACAGGCTGTACACTCAGAGATACTGTAACAATAGAAGTAAAACCACAAGCAGCAGCACGCACCATTGGTAGCAACAGTCCCGTGTGTACAGATAATACACTGACATTGAATGCCGGAAGCAGTAGTACAGGGGTAGCCTATACATGGACAGGCCCTAATAGTTTTGTAAATACTACATCATCGCCAAGTATAAGTGGTGTAACACTTAGTAATGCAGGCAGGTACGTTGTTACTTATCTGCTGAATGGCTGTGTTACAAAAGATAGCCTGTTGGTAACTGTGAATCAAAGCCCGCTACCTGTAACAGCAAGCGCTAATACCCCGTTGTGCGAGGGGAGCACTATAAATCTGAGCAGCACAAACAGCACTGGTGGTGCAACCTATAGCTGGGCCGGGCCGGGTAGTTATAGTGCTACCAGCCAAAACCCGACAAGAATTAACAGTACGCCTGCAATGAGCGGAGATTACATAGTTACGGCTATGTTGAGCAATGGATGCATTAAGAGAGATACTGTAACTGTGTTAGTAAAACCAATGCCGGCAAATTTCAGTGCCGGTAGCAATAGCCCTGTATGCGAGGGTGGCAACCTGCAACTGACCGGTAATACCAGCAGTACAGGTGTCAGCTTTAGCTGGACAGGTCCATTAAGCTATAGTTCTACAACTCAAAACCCCACAATAACTGGTGTGAGCCCTTCTGCAACAGGAGATTATATACTTGCAGGTACATTGAATGGTTGCACTATGAGAGATACAGTATATGCACTCATAAACGCTAACCCGTCTGCCCCAACAGCAGGCAGCAATACACCTGTATGTACAGGTCAGGATATTCAACTTACTGCAAGTGCAGTAAGTGGTGCTACATCTTACACATGGGTGGGGCCTGGTGGCTATAGTGCAACCGGGCAAAACCCTATAAGGAGTGCTGCAACAAGTACTATGGCAGGTGTTTATACAGTAAGAGCTATACGCAATGGATGCGCTTCTGTTCCTGCAAATACAACCGTTGCAATAGTAACTGCACCAAATGTAAATCTATATCCAAGTCCTAAAGACAGTATATGCCAAGGTGCTACAGTTACATTTGTAGTAACGCCTAGTAATGTAGGTGTTGGGCCGATATACACATGGTACAGAAATAATAATCCTGTATTGACAGGCGGTACAAGCTTCCCGACATCTGCAGTAAATGATATGGATGAGTTTTATGTAACAGTAACTACAAATGGTGTATGCTCGGGTACATATACAGATACGAGCAACAGCATTATAATGCGTGTGTTGCCTTATCTGACACCTTCAGTAAGCATTACCGCTAATCCTAACACAACAGTATTAAGTGGTACGATGATAAACTTTACTGCTAATCCTGTTAACGGTGGAGCCAAACCAACCTACCAATGGACAAGGAATGGTGCAAATATAACAGGTGCATTAAGCAATGTATGGGGCGCAAGCACACTGAGCAACAACGACCAGATATGTGTAGATATGACCAGCAACTATCTGTGCCCTAGCCCTAAGACAGTGCGTAGCAATTGCATAAAAGTAAGTATAGAAAGCACAGGTGTGGCAAATGTATGGGCAGGTAAGCTGCCATCAGTTTATCCTAATCCTGCAAAAGACAGGTTGATAATAGAAGGGATAGAAAAGGGAACAAAAATACAATTAAACGATGTGATTGGCAGAAAGGTGATAGATGTGGTATCTGCATCAACAATGGTAGAATTGAATACTGCACACCTGGCAGCAGGCAGCTATATGCTGATGTTGTATAAAGAAAATGGAGACAGCATGGGTGTGAAAGTGGTAAAAGAGTAAGTAATTGGCTATCAATATATCACAACAAAAAGCAGCTCTGGGGCTGCTTTTTTAATGCTACTTTAATTGCTGTTTGTAACCAAAGCAGGCAAGGTATAGGTATATTTATATAGTAAACAACCTCCGGACCTTTATGAAAAAGATTACCTGTATCCTTTTAATGCTGCTGTGCAGCAATTGGCTATATGCCAAAGAAGGCAAACAAGCATTTGGCGCAGCAAACACCTTGCAGTTTTTAGAAAACAGCGGACAGATAACAGACCAGCACAAGCAACCAAGAAAAGATATTGATTTTAAGATAGAAGTAGGTGGGCTTACCATATTTGGTGGTAGCGCTGCTTTGCATTACCAATGGGTGCAACATACCGGTAGCCCGATGGACAGTAATATGCAAACAGAAACCTACCGTATGGATGTAATGCTGCTGGGTGCAAACAAGCATGCAAAGCTGCTGAAAGAAGAGCCGCAACCCTACTACGAAAACTATTATTACCCGCATTGTAAAGACGGTGCTACCGCACATAGCTACAGGCGAATGGTATATAAGGATATATACCCTAATATAGACTGGGTGATATATACCACCGGCAAAGAGCTGAAGTATGACTTTGTAGTGCACCGTGGCGGCAACCCTGCCAATATACAATTGCAATACAGCGGCGCTACTGCGCTGCAATTGAAAGACGGTGCATTTACTGCTACCACACCTATGGGTAGCATAACGGAAGATGCGCCATATAGCTACCTGCCTGGTAGTAAAAAACAGGTGAAATCGGCCTACAAACTAAACGGTGATGTACTGAGTTTTGATGTGCGCAGCCGTGACGAAGAACTGGTAATAGACCCGAACATTGTGTGGGTTACCTATTACGGTGGTAGCAACTGGGAATTCTCAGGTGGTGTGGTTGCTGATGATTCTGATAAAGTATATATGAGTGGCACCACGACGAGTACAAATAATATAGCAACAACAGGAGCGTGGAAAACCACCCTAACAAGTGTGAATGGTGTGGAAGGTTTTATTACCTGCATAACAGCTGCAGGTGTCAGGCAGTGGGGTACATACCTTGGTGGTAATAATTATAACTATGTTGGTAACAATGGTGGAGGTAATCTTGCTATTGATACAATACGAGATTGCTTATATATAGCGTATCCTACTAACGATTCTTCCGGTATTGCTACTACAGGAGCACACCAGACCGTGTATGGTGGAGGAAGTACTGATGCATATTTGCAGAAATTTAGCCTGACAGGTTTCAGGATATGGGCAACTTATTATGGTGGAAGTGGGGAAGAGTATTATAGTTCTTCAGTTGAAACCGACTATATGGGTAATGTATATCTGTACGGTCATACTTCCAGTAACAATAACATAGCTACACCAGGCTCTTACAGGACCACTCCCAGTGGTGGGTATCTGGCTAAATTCAACACTGCTGGTGTCAGGCAATGGGCTACTTATTTATGTGTTTCCAGTTATGGATACGGTGGCAACTGGGCAAATGGTGACTTGATAAAAACAGGAAGAAATGGAGATGTATATATTGCAGGAGTACCACTTAGTTTAGGTTGTATGGCTGGTACTGCAGGTACACACAGGCCCAGTCCAATAAGTACAAGTGTATCATCAGATGTTTGGTTGGGCAAGTTTACTCCATCTGGTAGTTTGGTTTGGGGTACATACTATGGAGGTACAGATTATGATTGGGCGAGTTCTATCAGTGTAGCAAACAATGGGGATGTTTATGTAGGAGGTACTACAAGAAGTGATACAGGGATAACAACAGCAGGTGCATTCAGAACTTTAAAGTATCCAGTTTCTACGCCAAGAGAAGAAGGGTTTTTAGCTCGTTTTGATGGTTCTGGCAGAAGGGTTTGGGCCACATATATAGCCGATAGTTTGCCATCCAACTATAGTTATTATTGGCGTCAAATTAATGTAATAGTGTCTGATGACAGTAAGGTATATATAAGCGGCGATTCCTGGGTGCCTTCATTATCTTGGCCTAATCATGAACTTATTACCCCAAATGGTTTTCAAACATCCAGAGGTAGTGCTGTAG
The DNA here is from genome assembly GCA_035299045.1 of Flavipsychrobacter sp. Lineage (GTDB taxonomy): Bacteria > Bacteroidota > Bacteroidia > Chitinophagales > Chitinophagaceae > Polluticoccus. Next base: position 31,594 of record DATGXJ010000036.1, on the reverse strand, counting down.
ATGTTGTGTTGGGAATGTTTGATACAAGTGGCAAAAGGCTCTGGGGTTCGTTTTTAGGCGGTAATGGAAATGATGGTTCAAATGGGGGATGGGGTAACAATGGCGCCTTGACGCTTACAGATAAATACCTGTATTTAGGAAGCGCAACTACAAGTACATTTGGCCTTGCTGGTGGCGCTGGTGCCATACACCAAACTACGGCTGGTGGAAATTGGGACGCTTTTATAGCGCAGCTAAGCTTGGATACTACGGTGCGCATACGTATGCCGTTTTCAGATACACTCTTCTGCCCGGGAGATACTTTTAAGATAAAGTATAAAGTGAATTTTCCTTTCCGTACAGGCAATGTATTTAGTGTGCAGCTCAGCAACGCATCTGGTAGTTTTGCATCGCCTACAGTAATAGGTACCAAAACCACTAATACAGACGATAGTATTACCTACGTAATACCACGTACAGCACCCGCCGGTAATGGTTATAGGATACGTGTGATAGCATCTGCACCTGCTGATACATCGCCCGATGTCGGCGTAAATATCCGCATCAAACCACTGCCTGCCAATGTGCAGGCAAGCACCAATGCACCGGTGTGCGCAGGCGATACACTCAGGCTATCTGCCAGCAGTGCCAATACAGATGTTACATGGAGCTGGGTAGGTATAGCAGGCTTTTCATCTTCTTCAAAAGATACTTTCAGGGCTGCCCCGACAACAATACATTCAGGCAACTATATAGTTACAGCAAACCGTAATGGTTGTATCGTAAAAGATACCGTTACGGTACTCATCAAGCCACGCCCCGATACACCTGATGCATTCAATAACGGGCCTTTGTGTACGGGTGATGTTATTAACCTGACCGGTAGTAGCCCTACAGGTGGTGTTACCTACCAGTGGACAGGGCCTTCAGGCTTTACCAGTACCGCTCAGAACCCTGTTCGCACAGGTGCTGTTACAGCGTATGGTGGTGTGTACAAAGTATATACTTCGCTCAATGGTTGTGCCGCACTGTTCTACGATAGCACTACTGTAGTGGTGCATCCTGTTACACCAGTGCCATCTGCCAGTGCCAATACGCCGGTGTGTATAGGGCAAGACTTGCAACTAATGGCAAGCACGCTTTCAGGGGCATCGTATGTATGGAGCGGTCCGGGTGGCTTCAGCAGCCTTGCACAAAATCCGCTGCTGATGTCATCTACCACTGCATTTGCAGGCAAGTATTATGTGCATGCCGTACTAAACAATTGCCCGTCAGCAACAGACTCTGTTAGCGTTATTGTAAATCCATCGCCTGTAGTAAACATGTATCCAAGTCCTAAGGATAGTATATGCGCGGGTGGTACGGTAAATTTTGTATCCAATATATCTAATACAGGTACCAGCTTTGTGCGTACATGGTACAAAAACGGTAATGTTATTGGTGGGGCTGTCAATGCCAACTACAGCACCTCTGCAGTTGCAGATATGGACGAGTTTTATGTAAGTGTAACAGTCTTCGGCGTATGTGCTACGCCTTATACGGTTGATGGTAATAAGATAAAAATGCGAGTGTTACCATGGCTTACACCATCTGCTACAATTACAGCTAATCCTACAGGTACTGTGAAGAGTGGTACAGTTATCAACTTTACTGCCAATGCTGTAAATGGCGGAAATAAACCAGCATACCAATGGTTGAGAAATGGTACAAGCGTTACCGGTGCTATCAGTAATACATGGGGGGCTGCAACGCTTAGCAATAATGATCAGATATGTGTAGATGTGACCAGCAATTATCTGTGCCCAAGCCCTAAAACAGTGCGCAGCAATTGTATAAAAGTAAGTATAGAAAGCACAGGTGTGGCAAATGTATGGTCGGGGAAAGAACCTGCTATTTATCCGAATCCTGTAAAGGAAATAGTACATATAGAAGGTGTCGAAAAAGGAACTGCATTGAAGCTGTACGACGCAGCGGGCAAGCTTGTGCTGAGCGAGATTGCTACCGATACAAACATAGTACTGAACCTAGCCGGCTTGGCATCGGGCAATTATATACTGTGGTTAAGTACCGATACCGGTAATAGCATGCGTGTGAAACTTGTAAAAGAGTAAATGGTGTTTTATTGTTAATTTAGATAATAAATACACTGCATATATTTTTTGATACGTATTGTTTTCATATTGTTGTTTTGTGTGTGTTTCTGTACCCTGTCTGCGCAGAACTACTACAACATTGGCCATGCCAATGGCACGTTGCCTATTGGTAATATTGGTGTAAAAGTAGATAGAATAGGCTCTGCAGGAATATATCCTGGCAATAATTGTGGTATAGGCCCCTATCATATAGGTGCAGGTGCACAGTCGTCTGTAACAAGCAGCGGGTATATGTACACGTTTGACAGGGCAGTGAAAGAAGTACGATTTACTATGAATGCCAGCGAACCGGGAGAGCAAATCTCAATAATGGTGAATGGTAGTAATTATACACTTATAAGTTCGCAACTCAGCACCTATACAGGTACATGCGGCAGCGTTGGCGGCGCCGCAATAGCCGGCGGTAAGCTTGTGTTTACAGGTGGTTCAAACAACAATTCTATTCTACGCATTATTGATAGCATACGTACAATAACGATAACAAATATTGATACAGTCGGCGGAACTGTAATGACTGCAGATTTTGTTACAGATACTACTGTTGATATTGTAAACTATATAGATACGCTATTGTGTGTGGGCGATACTATACATGTTGGCTATCGCATAGCAGGCAATTTCGGAGCATCTAACCAGTTTCAGTTGCAACTGTCTGATAAATATGGCAGCTTCAGCACGCCTGTAGTATTAGCAAGTGTTTTGGGTAGTACCAGTGGCAGTATAGATGCTGTTATTCCGGTAGTGCCATCATCTGATGCATACAGGATACGAATAGTAGCAACCAGCCCGGCACATGCATCAAAACCTTTTCAGAAGAATATAGCTATCGGCAATCCGCCACTGGCAGCAATTTTTAATACAGGCCCGGCATGCGAAGGTGGATATGCTCAGCTTGGTTATACCAACTATACGCATTTCACAGAGGTGCGATTGTACAGATGGGGAGCTCCTATATTTTCGAAACTGCAGTATTACTCATTCCCATCTGTGAAGCTGAGCGATTCAGGTTTGTACTATGCAGAAATGCACGACTATGGTTGTATGGTGATGGATACTACACGTCTGAAGGTAAAACCAAATCCGCTAGTGTCTGTAGCATACAACAACAGCCCTGTTTGTGCAGGTGATACACTCAAGTTGCATGGCTCTATAGATACTGCCGGTGCTATGAATGTATGGATAAGGCCCGATGGTAATACTGATAGTATAAAAGACCTGAACATACACAATGCCGGTACTGGGAATGCCGGAAGGTATGTATTAGTAACCACGCTGGATGGCTGCATAGCATTCGATACTGTAAATGCAGTTGTAAAGCATACACCTGCATTTACGCTTGCGGATACAAGTCTGTGTTTCGGACAAGGCTTGCGTCTTTCTGCTACTGATACTGTTTCCGGCATAGTTTACCAATGGGCAGGGCCGTCAGGTTATACAAGCAACTTGAGGGATACTATGATTAGCCCTGCTTATTTTGGTGCTGCCGGGCGTTATATCGTAACTGCTACTTTGAACGGTTGTAATAAGCGGGATACAATGGATGTTCAAATAAAACCACTACCTGTAAAACCCGTTGCTTTGAAAGATACCAGCATTTGTGCAGGTGGTAGTTTTGCACTAGCTGTCGGCGAAAAGTTGCCCGGAGTGGTGTATAGTTGGCAAGGCCCATCTGCATTTACTACCACTATTACTGATACAGTACTGCATAATGTGCTGACAACTGCAAATGGCAAATATGTACTGACTGCTCAGTTGAATGGTTGTATAGCAACCGATACTGCGGATGTAGTTGTAAAGAGGGCGCCGATAAAGCCCGCAATATCTGCTAATACACCGGTAGCAAAGGGCGGAACTATACAACTCAATCTGAGTAATAAAGAAAATGATGTTAGCTATACATGGACAGGGCCTGCCGATTTTTACAGCCCATTGCTGAACCCTGAAATAAAGAATGCTGAGGCTCGCAACAGCGGTATATACGTATTGCGTGCAGAGGTAAATAATTGCATCGATTCCTCATTTATCAAAGTAGAGGTAACAGATGTTGCAGATACGGGTTACTTTGTTGTTTATCCCAATGCCAATAATGGCAATTTTTACATAAAAGGCATATTATCAAAACCACAGGTAGTCAACATCAGGCTTATAAATGCCGGAGGGCAAATGGTTTTTGAAGATAACGCGCCTACCAATGGATACACAATGCTGCATAAAGTATCTTTAAAAGGCAGGCTTTCATCTGGTGTATATGTGTTGGTTTTAGCTGCAGATTCCGAAATGATGTATTATAAATTAGTGGTTAATAACGACTAGATTAACATTGTATAGTATTGAATAAAAGTATTTTATATAGTATAAAAATATTTTCTATCAAAAGATTAATATCTCATTAAAATAAGGTCTTGCCTTATTATTGTGGGGTTAATATTGTATTTTTATTGGATACAATACATACTGTATTAGAATAAATGAAACACCGAATACTCTTCCGATACATAGCGGTAGCATTGATTGGCATTATAACTTTGCCAAATCGTGCATATTCGCACGATAAATCAGCATCTTTCACCAAGAGCAGTTTTTCTTTTATTGAAAATAAAGGGCAAGTACATGATCAGTTTGGTGCCATTCGCGGAGATGTTGATTACATGCTTCGTGGTAATGGTGCGAACATGTTTATTGCAGCAGGTAAAATACAATACCAATGGTTGAAACCTGAAGATAAGGGCAATACTGAAAAGGTAAATGATAAACAATTATCACAAACCTACAGGCTTGATGTAGCATTGGTTGGTGCTAACAGCAACGCAATTGCAACTGCAATGGATATGCAACACTATACTGAAAAATACTATGGCCCAGCTTACGGGCATGACGGTATAGAGGTGCATAGCTACAAAAAGATTGTGTATAAGGACATATATCCTCATATTGATTGGGTAGTGTACCTGACACCAGGTAAAGAGCAGCATGTGAAGTATGACTTTGTTGTAAATCCCGGTGGTAATGCTGCAGACATCAAGATTAAATACAACGGGCATCAGGCACTTGCAATACAGGCAGGTGCTTTGGTCGTTAAAACCCCTTTTGGTGAAGTTAAAGAAGACGCTCCCATAACATACTATGCAGAAAGCAAACAAAAGATTGAAAGCAGCTATAAACTAACAGGCAACGTATTGTCTTTTGTTGTAGAAAATAGAGATGAAGCCGGTGCATATATCATAGATCCTGCAATAGCATGGAGCACTTACTTTGGTGCAATAGATGTAGAGGCTGCTTTTAGTGTAGTAGCAGATACAGGTGGTAATACATACATTGCAGGTGTTACAACCAGCAGTACAGGCCTGGTTACTACAGGTGCATTCCAGACTACCTACAATGGCAATCGTGATGCATTTTTGGCAAAATTTGATAATGATGGTGTTCCCCAGTGGTGTACCTATTACGGTGGCACCGGCAATGATAACTTCTTTTATGTAACTGCCGATACCGCTGGTGGTGTCTATGTATCAGGCATTACAACCACTTCTATTGGTATGTCTACAACAGGTTCTCACCAAAGTACTTTTGGTGGCGGTAGTAGCGATGCTTATCTGGTAAAGTTTAGCAGTAATGGTGCAAGGCAATGGGCAACATATTTTGGTGGTGGTGGAAATGAGTCTACAACATCATCCTATGATGATTATATGGTAGGTGTAACATGGGATAAATTAACTAATTCCGTGTACCTATGTGGTATGACTAATAGTACTGCAAACATTAGTACCACAGGCGCACATCAAACATCCAACGCGGGTGGTAATGATGGTTATCTGGCTAAATTTACACCTGCAGGTGTATTGCAATGGTCAACCTATTTTGGCGGATCTGGTGAAGATAAAATAGTAAAGGTTAGTACAGATCATTTTGGTAATATATACACCACAGGTATTACAAACAGTACAAGCGGCATTGCAACCAGCGGTACACATCAAACCTCTCTGGCAGGTGGCAAAGATGTATTTATTGCTAAGTTCAATACAACTGGTGCGCAAGTATGGGGTACATATTTTGGTGGCACTGACGATGATGGCAGTATTGGTATAGCTACAGATAATGCAGATGATATATACATTGCAGGTTCAACATTCAGTACATCAGGTATTACTACGTCAGGTGCTTTTCAAACACTCATGGGTAGTATAGGCCCTTCTGATGCTTACCTTGCTAAGTTCTCACCAACAGGTACCAGAATATGGGGTACTTATTTCGGAGGGTCGGCACCTGATATAACATCTGATATTGATATTGATGCCAATAACAATGTTTGTTTCAGCGGTACTACAGGTAGTATAGGTTTGGCATCACCAGGTGCATATCAAAGTACCTTTGGTGGTAATAGTGATGCATTTATCGCAGTTTTTGGCCCTGGTGGCTCACGTACATGGGTTTCTTATCTTGGTGGCACAGATGCTGACAACTGTTTTGGTATAACGTATAGTAAAACAGGCGACCTGTTTATAACAGGTAATACCAGTAGCTTAACAGGTATTTCTACACCAGGAGCCTTTCAGTTGTCTCCTGCCGGAACACAAGATGCGTATCTCTGTAAATTCAAGTCTGATACTTCAGCATACGTATCTGCAGTAAGCCCATTGAATATTTGTGCCGGTGATACATTGACGGTAAGTTATGCAATTACTAATCCGTTTAATAGCAGCAACGTATTTTCTGTACAGTTATCAGATCCATTCGGCAACTTTGCAACATATACTACCTTAGGTTCTGTTACATCTTCTACCCCTGGTACTATGAAGTTGAAGATACCTAACAATACAACTCCGGGTACTTTATACCGTATTCGTATGGCGTATACATCGCCTGCAGGTGTGGGGTACAGCAACCTGAGCAATATCACAATAAAGTTGTTGCCGGATACGCCAACTATAACACATAATTCGCCTATTTGCAGCGGAAATACATTTGCATTCACCGCATTCAGCAGCACACCGGGCGTTTCATATACATGGCAAGGCCCTAATATGTGGACGAGTACATCGGCTACTGAAGTATTTGTAAATGTAGCAACAAACGTATCGGGTAAATACATTGTTACCGCAAGCCTTAACGGATGTATAGCAAAAGACAGCTTTACAGCTGTGGTAGATAGCACACCGGTAGTGCCGGTAATAAGTGGTGGCGGCAATTTCTGTACAGGTAGTACAATTGCTATGAGCACCTATAGTGCTACCAGTGGTGTAACCTACAAATGGACCGGACCAAGCTTTACTACAACGGGTCAGGTGGCTAACAGGCCGTCATCTACGCCTGCTATGTCTGGGTATTATACTGTACAGGCAGAACTTGGTAATTGTAAGAGCAAAGACAGTACACTTGTATCTGTATTCAATACAATAACGCCGGATGTTAAACTGACAATAGCGCCGGGTGTTAATATTTGTATAGGAGATATGGTATCGTTCACTGCTAATGCAACCGGCGGTGGTAATGCACCTGTGTTGAGGTGGTATAAGAACAATGTAGAAATACCGGGAACAAGAAACAGCGTTACATGGCAAAGTAACAGTCTGGTAACAGGCGATGTTATATACTGTATCTATACAGCAGACTGGCCATGCCTCACTAAACAACAAGATACCAGCAATATCTTTACTATAAATGCATCGGGCAATTTGCCACCGACAGCTATGCTGAAAGTTTCTCCGGGTAGCAGTGTGCCTTCTGGTACGGCTATTACGTTCAGCGCTACGACTACCAATATGGGTAACAGCCCTGAATACCGCTGGATAAAGAACGGACAGGTAGTGCTTTCGGGCAAAACACCTAAATACATAGCAGTAGTAGATCAGGATGTGAAAACAGGCGACCAGATACAACTCTGGATGCTGAGCGACCTGACTTGTGCAGAGCCTGATACTGCTTTAAGTAACATCATTACAATAGGTAAAAACCTGCAACTGGAAGTAGGTACTATTGACATGAACGAATGGAAATTGTATCCGAATCCGAACAACGGTGTCTTTACGCTGAAAGGTTATAGCAGTGCTAAAGAATTGAACATAGATATTACAGACGCAATGGGCAGAGTGGTGTATCGTACAGTGTTGAAACCTGTTGACGGACAGGTGCAGCATCTGGTACAGACAGCCAATATGCCGGGCGGTGTTTACATGCTTCGCATACATGACGAAGAGGGTAATGTCGGCAATATGCGATTTAGTGTAGTGCAGTAAACCCATATTGAGTGTTTACCTATGTTGCCGAAACTCCTGTTTCGGCAACATCCTTTTATGGCTGTTTCGTCGGCTATATTTCCGCTTCATCTGTTATTATCCCGCTTCAGTTATCTCATTTCCCTGATGGTGGTATATCGTTTTGCATGCTGCTGTGTGCTTGATAGTTTTACATCATAAATACTACAGGAATGAAAAAATTGATAGCGCCCATAGCAGCACTGATACTGTTTACAACACTGACAAGCAGCAGTTGCGATAAGAATGATGACAGCAATAATGTAACACCATCGTCTGGCGCAAGTGTGGCAAGCGGCAAATGGCGCATCAGTTATTACTACGATAAAACAAAAGAAGAAACAAGCGACTACAGCGGCAATACCTTTGAGTTTAACAGCAATAATACAATAATCGTAAACCGCAACGGGCAAACCATCAGCGGTACATGGAGCCAGATTAGTGACGATGGTAAACAGAAAATGGTATTGACTTTTAATACAACAGATGAGAAGGTGCTGGAACTGGCAGATGATTGGGTGATAGACAGCAAAACGGACAGTGAGATAAAACTAAGTGGTGACAGCAAGAACGGAACAGAGACATTGCACTTTGTGAAATAGGCAAATAATACGGGTAATAGTTAGTGGATGAATGTATCGTAATAACGGGGAACGATACGGTAGGGGTAAAACGGCATTGTAGACACAATGCCGTTTTTATTGTATTAAGAAGAAATCAAAGTTGCACCTTCGTAGCGATGTGCTTTTCGCCATTGCTGATGCGTAATATATACACTGCTTTTGTAAGCTGTTGTGTGTTGATGCTATGCTTGCCTGCTGTTGTAACTGTATTGTAAACAACACGCCCGCCAATGTCTGTAAGGGTGATGTTGTTGGTGCCTTCCAGTCCTGCAATATCAATAGCGCCTGCAGTGTGTACTATATTCAGTTTGTATTCTTGTGGTGTGTATGCTATGGTAGTGCTTGTCTTTACACCTGCATTTATTTTCTTGCCCGATGTCTCTGCTGCATATTCCTTTACGGTAAATGATGCCGCTGCGTTGGCTACTGTCATCTTCAGCCATGCATAGTTCCACACACCATTGTTTTTGGCGCGGATGCCCAGATACTTATCTGTAGCATTTGTTGTCCAGTTGCCTGCGCCTGCTTTGTTCAGCGGCTCGTAGTTGGGTTTCTTCCATGTGCCGCTGGCGCTTATGCTGTCGCCTGCCTTCAGCATGGCAGGGTAGGTGCCTGCAGCGTCGTACAGCACCTCACAATCATTCCATCCGTTTACCACAACCTCTGGTACAGGGTGCCACCATATATCAATGGCATTGCTGGTGCCATAGCCGGGGAGTTTTACAATAGGGGCAATGGTTACCATATCCCATGTGCTGATGGTAGTATCGGGGTTGATGTCGTGATACTTGATTTGTGCAGATGCGCTGCCTGCCAATGCTGCAGCAATGGTGGTGAGGAGTAATGTCTTTCTCATAAAATGGTTTTATACAAGAAAGACGACAAAACATATAGCCACCCTTAGTGGGGAAGTGTAATGAAAGTGTAAAAGGTGTTTATATAATGATTTGTTTGTGTAGTATGTCATACTACACGTATGTTGAGCTTAGTAGTTAGCATAGATAAGAGTAAACTTTATTCCGAACAATCGGTGACGTTAGTGGGAACGATTCCATACTAGCTTATTGTTTACTGGACAATTACTTCACCTGTTTTTGTAAATACAGGACTATTATTTAGTATAATATATATTTCTTCATCTGTGACGTGTTCTACATGAAGATTAATGAAATAGTAATTGTTACCGGAGAACGAATGTATATATGGCGATATTGACTTTACTAAGTCTTCTGCGAAATATACGTTTTTATAGGTGCTGAAAATAATGATTGACTTTACTCCAGCCCCAACCATAGTGTTAAAATCATAGCTTGCAAGGTATGAAGCTCCATTAAAGAAATATTTAATGTCATTTTTCATTTTAGTAATGACTTCATCATTAGATGACGAGGATATTTTTATATAAGGTATTGTTTTGTATTTCTGTTTAAGCTTTTTTAGATTTTGTATTACTGTGTTTCTTATTTGAGTAGAAGGGGGGATATAAGCGATACTATATTTATTACAAGAGTCTAGCTTTCTTTGTAATAGTTTATTGTCTTCTTTTAATTGTTCATTATTAGCCAAAATGATTCTACTGCTAGAGTCTATACTTGCATTTGATAATAACAATCGCTCATTATTTTTTTTTATTTGATTAATATTTTCTTTTCCTTCTGTAGCATCTTTAAACTCTTCATTAATAATCTTAATTGAGCAAATAGTAATTACTAGATAAAGTATTACAATTGATATTGATGTTACATCTGGCTTTTTACTAAAAATCTTCTTGTGTCTCTCAATGAAAGCTATGATGAGAGGCACAAGAATTATAAGATATGAAGCAATAGACATGGCGATTATTCCTACTAAAAATAACAACTTCTTTAGTAATAAAAAATGTCAATAACTATTTGAGAGAAAGGTGTCTCTCAAATAATTATATCTATACTCGGAAAATCAGTTAAAATGGCACACGAAATAATTACAACTGCTTCTTATGATAAGCAATCAGCCCATCCATCGGGCTTTTGGCAATTGTGCCCAGTTCCAGTTCGTATTGGTTGCAGAGGCTTTCTATTACATCGCTGAAAAGATGTGATACGCTGCCTGTAAAGTACAGCGGCAGCTTCCAGCTGTTGCGATACTTCAGTATATGATGATGAAAGAAATCGTTGATGCAGTCTTCAATGATGTTTTCTGTCATGTAGTGCCCGCGGGTATTTACCAGTAGTTGTACAAAACCTGCCAGGTAGCGGTTGGGGAACGGTTCGCTGTACAGCCTGTTTATCAGCCCCTGCACATCGTTGCCAAACAATTGCTCGAAGGCCAGTTTCAGTTCTGCATCAAACGTATTGTAGGCATAGTATTGCAATACACGCTTGCCCATATAGTTGCCACTGCCTTCATCGCCAGCTATAAAGCCCAGCGATGGTTTCTGCTCGGCTATCTTTTTGCCGTTGTAGTAGCAGCAATTGCTGCCTGTGCCCAGTATGCTCACCATGCCTTTTTTGTCGCCGCACAGGGCACGCGCAGCAGCCATCATATCGCCGTTTACTTCTATATCCTTTATGCCGAAGTGTTTTTTGAGGATAGCCGCCATTTCTTTTTGCTTGGCAGCACTGCCTGCACCCGCGCCGTAGTAGGCTATGGCATCTGCATGGTGCTTTTTAGGGTTCCATGCCAGTTCCGTTTCCAGCAGTTGCAATATGGCATCCCTGCTTTGCAAATGGGGGTTGATGCCACCAGTGCTGAAGTGTACAGGCTTCTTGCCTTTTGCCAGCAGGCACCAGTCTGTCTTTGTCGAGCCACTTTCTACCAGTAGTATAGATGCCATAACGGGATATTTGAGTACAAAAATGCAGTAAGCGGCAGCATTTTCCTAATAGTGTTTTGTTAATTGAATATAACCATCAAATAAGTTTATTATTTAATCGTTAAATGCGCCTAACTTTGCCCATCTTTTTATAAATGGACGGCAAGCAATCGGGTGGTTTTAAGGTTTGGACACCCCTGTTTTTTTCGGTAGTAATGGTGGGCGGTATGGCGCTGGGCTTCAATCTGCGCGATACACTGCGCGGCAAGCGCGATATACAGGCCGTGATGCAGCGAAACGACAGGCTGGAACAGATAATAGACCTCATCAACGAAAAATATGTTGATTCTGTAAAGACCGATGAGCTGTATAAAGGTGCCATCGAGGGCATACTGAGCGATCTGGACCCTCATACATCTTACATCCCTGCAGACGAGCTGGAAGAAGTGAACGAAGACCTGGAAGGTAGTTTTTACGGTATAGGTGTAGAGTTCTACATATTTGACGATACGATGAACGTAACGGCTGTTGTGCCGGGCGGACCGGCAGACAAGGCAGGTGTGATAACAGGCGATAAGATTATAAAAGTAGGCGACAGCGTAATAGCAGGCAGGCAGATACCAAGCGACAATGTGATAAAAATGCTGAAGGGCAGGCTGAACAGCAAAGTAAGCGTAATGCTGAAAGACCCTGTGAGCAATGCCATGAAACAACTGACCATTGCCCGTGGCGAAATACCTGTGGTGAGTGTAGATGCCAACATAATGCTGGATAGCAAAACAGGCTATATCAAAATCAACCGTTTCAGTGCTACTACTTACGATGAATTTGCACGCGCATTGAAGGGGCTGAAAGCCAACGGTATGGAGCAATTGGTGATAGACCTGCGCCAGAACCCCGGCGGATACCTGGAAGCTGCACAACGCATAGCCGATGAACTGCTGGAAGGCGACAAGCTGATAGTATATACCAAAGGCATACACAGCAAGCGTATAGACTATAAAACAGAAGGCTTGCAGGGTTTTGAAAAAGGCAAGATTGCCATACTGATAGATGAAGGCTCGGCATCGGCCAGCGAGATACTTTCGGGTGCTGTGCAAGACTACGACAGGGGCATCATAGTAGGCCGTCGTTCTTATGGCAAGGGCCTTGTGCAGGAACAGTACGACCTGGACGACGGGGCTGCACTGCGCCTGACGGTTGCCAAATACTATATACCATCGGGACGCTGCATACAACGCTCTTACAAAAATGGGCGCGATGCGTATGATGAAGACTTTATGAGGCGTTTTGAAAACGATGTGCTGAATGGCAACGACAGCATCATAACAGACGATACCGCACGATACTACACTGCCAATAAACGTGTGGTGTATGGTGGTGGTGGTATAAAGCCCGATGTGTTTGTACCCTTTGATACGGCAAGGCTTACGCCGGGGCTTACCAATATGCTGTATAGCGAAGATGCACGCCGCACCGTGTGGAATTACTATATGCACCATCGTGCGCAATTGCTGCAATATAAAACCATTACAGACTTCAGTACCAAGTATGGTGGCGATGAGCTGGTGACAGGCTTCCTGAAGATGCAGGACCCTACATTCCGCCGTGCGGTAGAGCGTGTGCTGCGTAACCAGACAAATCTTTCTTACTTCCGCCTGCAGCTGAAGGCACAGCTGGCACGCATCCTATTCCGTAGCAACGGTTATTATTCCATTACCACATGGGACGATGCCGTGATACGTAAAGCGATGGAAACGATGAACAGTACCCGCTACTCAGCCATCATAGGCAGGCAGGGCTTCTAACCATTTTATAGCGGCAATATTGCCCGCATCTGCACAGTACACCTGATGCCCGTTGCACAGCAGCCAATAGCGGCATTGCAGGGTGTTGTGGTATTGCAATAGCTGATTGAGTGTGGCTTCGGTTATCATCACCTCTGGTGCTTTGCACTCTGCCAACAGCCATGGTTTGTGTTCGCGGTTATATACTACAATATCAAAACGCTTGGTGAGGGTGCCGAGTGTCAGTTGTTTTTCAACAGCTATCAGCGATGGGGGATAGTGCAGTTGCTGCATCAGGTATTGCAACAGGTACTGGCGCACATGCTCTTCAGGTGTCAGTATTATCCACTTTCGGCGGATGGGGTCGTACACCTGTGTTTTGCCTTCGTGCCTGCGTAGCTGTAGTGCTATGCCTGAAAAATCTGCGCGTATCATTTCAGTTTTTTCAGGAGTTTATTAGTAAGTACATCAAGTAAATAGAATGCAAATGCACCCGAAATTGATACAATAAAACCTAAGCTTGCATAGCGTATATAATTGTGAACATCGAAGTTCAATACAAATGGAGCAATTGTCCACATGCCTGCTGCATATAAAAAAAGGATTCTAAGCCTTTTAAAGTTCATAGTCTCAAAAGTAGAAATGTTTTACTTACCCAAAGTCAAAAAATTGAACCTGTTCAGGTAGGTAGCTTTGCAGCATCAAAAAAATGATGCAAATGAACGAATATATTACCAACCGCAGGCAGATGGCAAAACTGGCAGGCTGGTCGCTGATACTGATGGCTATTGTGGCAGGCATAGGCTATGGCTATGCTTTTGGTGCTATCTATGTAAAAGGTGATAGCACCGCTACTTTCAGCAACATACTGCAACAACGTAGTATGCTGCCCTTGGTAATGATTACCTACAGCATTATGCTGCTGCTGGATGTGGTGGTGGCATGGGCATTGTACAAATTCTTTTTGCAAACAAACCCCGTGCTTGCGCAGCTGTCTGCATGGCTGCGTGTGGTGTACTGTGTATGGCTGGCAGTGGCTATACTGCAATTGTATTATGCACAGGAAATGGCAACTATGCAGGGGGCGGATGCCAACGCGGTGATGCGTTATATAGATTGCTTTCTGGATGTATGGTCGCAGGGGTTGATAGTGTTTGGTGTGCATCTGTTGCTGATAGGTACATTGGCTTGTCGAACAGCCGCTATACCTAAGCTGATAAGCGGGCTTGCCTTCTTTGCAGGTATGGCATACATGGGTACTAACATATTACAGCAAACATGGGCAGACTATATGCTGCATAAAGCAACCGTTGAGGCTATACTGAGCTTGCCGATGGCATTGGGCGAACTGGTGCTTGCCGTGTGGCTGGTATGGAAGGGTGGTAAATAAACTACCTGCTCTGTATACGTTTACGTATGCGGCTCAGCGATTCGGGGGTGACGCCGATGTAGCTGGCAAGATATTGTAAGGGTACGCGTTGCAGCAGATCGGGGCGATTGTTGAGCAGATATACATAGCGCTCCTCTGCATTGCTGGCTATGAAGCGCGAAAACTGCTCCTGCATTTTGCCAAAGTCCTGCTCCATCATAGCGCGTGTTATCTGTTGCAGCTTGGGGAAGCGTTCATACATATCCGTCTCCAGTTCCAGATTGCCTTCTATCACAATGGTATCTTCCAGACATACCAGATAGCTTTCAGATTTTACCTGATTCACATAGCTGTTGAAATCTACCGCAGCTTCGCGCTCTGTATAAAACTGTATGGTTACTTCAGTGTCATCTGCAAGCTTGTATTGGCGCAGGCAACCTTCCAGTACAAAATAGCAGTAGCGGCAAACATCGCCCGCCTTTACCAATAGCTTGCCTTTGGGGTAGGCTTCTACAATCAGGTTATTGGCAATCTGTTGCTGCTCTTCTGCAGTCAGCTCGCCAAACTGTGCCATGAATTGTTGTAGTGCTATCTGTGCTTTGTTTTGCATGCGGGTGTAAAGATAGGTTAAGACCTTGTACCGGCCCATCCCCAGCCTATAAACATACCATGTTTTTGTATGAAGGATATTTTAATGCGGTCATTTTCTATTGGCGCAATGTAGAAGGCTTTGCGAATTTTGTTTATTTCTGCATCGGTAATATTAATCGTTCTTACGGCCCCGCCTTTGATGCCAACATCAAAAAACTTCTCGCCATTGTTGGTGTTCACTGTGCCGGTAAACGTACCTCCATTATTGAAGCCGTAATCGTAGAGAAATGCAAGGTCTTTGGGGTGCATGTATCCATTCTTTATTTGCCTGATGTAGAAACTATCCGGATAAGACAAATATTTTCTCTTGTCGAATCTATCTTTTACAACATTTCCATAGTGTATAATAACAGGCATTATCATGCCTGATGATAGGGCGTATTCATCAAATTCAAACTGGCTTTGGCTGATATTGCAACATGGGTCGCCTTTGTACTTTTTGTAATACTCCAAAGGTGTCATGCGTGTGGTGCCCAATTCGCGTAGCAGGTTTTGACAATCTATGCCTATCAGCCTGTCAGATGGATAGCCACGTTCTGCAATCAGTTTCAGCAGTTGATTCATGGTTTCAGTTATCTGTGGCAGATACCGCCTCTCATTATTTTTCATCGTTAGCGTCGGAAGTCCGTTTTTCTCCAGCTGGTCGTTGCTGAATAATTGTGTCATTTTGCCCAATGCTATGGTGTCTATACGTTTCAGATAGTATGGCCTGTTGAGCCTATATATGCTTGCAATGCTGTCTTTGTATTGGTTGTAGATTGGGTGTTTTTGAAAATAAACCATCATGCGGCTATCGAAATGTTTAATAGTAAGCCCGTTTTGCATGGCTTTGGTAGTGAATTGTAAAAACAGTTTTTCGTTGTTGCGAAAGAGGGCTATCTGCATCGCCATTACACAATCGTGTGCAAAAACGAAATCATATTTCTTAAAGATATCGGCATAGGTTTTCAGCCCTTCGTCATACTGCTGCTTTACAAAAATCTGCTCTTCGGCTTTGATGATGCCTTCATGGTATTTGAAATAGTCCTGCGCTTGCAAATTGGTATTGCAAAATAGTATGAGCAGCACAAGTAATAAGCGCATAGGTAAATCGGTTTGATACATAAATTACAACAAACATTCGGTAATTTTATAGCAAATCTCCCCGCTATGGCAACAGAAGAAAATCCACTCCGGAAACAGACAACCATCTGGGCGCTGATCAACGCGTTTATCATGGGTTATGCCATCAGCGACTATGTGCATACACAGCAATTCAGTATATTTTATGTTGTGGCAATGGTATCTATCGTAGCGCAGTTGATATACAGGATGAAGAAGTGATTAGGGTTTGTTAGCATATTCTTCCAATGCCTGCAGGTACAGCGCGTTGAATTTATTGTTGGAGTATGGGTTTTGACTGGTAACAAGTTGCCTGTCTTTAACGGCAAAGCTACTGCCCGGTCCTCCCTTTTTATAGCTGAATCCCAGTTTTTTTAATGAGCGTGCTATTTTGCGTTTGTAAGGCTTACCTTTCATTACAAAGCGTTCTATGTAGAATTCTTCAAACCCGGTAATGCAGTTGACCGTGTATCCCTTAAAAGGATTGTCTGCTTTTGTGTAAGATGTCAGCAGTGCGGGCGCATGGCATATCAACCCCACCGCTTTTTTGTCTTCCGCCATTTTGCTGATTATTTGTAAGATGGTTTTGTCGTGAATCAAATCTACCATCAGTCCTTGTCCGCCGGGTATTACCATGCCTGCATATTCATTGCTATGTTGCAGCGCATATTCCGGTGTGTGCGGATGCAGAAAGTTCGGGTTTGTTGTAACAAAGGTTTTTGCCTCGCCGATAAGTACTTCCTGTCCCTTCCAGTATTTGGCCTTATAGCTCTCATTGTCTATAGATGATGCTATGCCCTGTGGTGTGGCAATTTCTATGCTGTAGCCCGCATCTGCAATGGCTTTGTATGCCAGGTAAAACTCGCTGAGGAATACGCCTGTTTGTGTATATGTTTTGCCGTTTTTTAGTGGCAGCTCTTTTGCAGCACTCATTACAAACAGTACTTTTTTTGTTTGCGCTGTGGCAGCGCTCATCGTCATCATGAATATTATCAGTAGTTGTTTCATATTATTTCATCATGCCTTCCAGCTCTTTGTAGGCATTTTCTTTTGCAGGTATAATATTTATTATCTCGAAATATGGAACTGTATATATATCCGTATCGCGCAGGTATTCTATGAAGAGCATATAGTCTTGTGTATTGATTGTTTCCAGCATCAATAGGTCTGATACATTGGCATTGAAATATTCAGCATCAAAAAAGCGGAACGACAGTGTGTCTGCAAAGCGTTGAGAAATAGGGGTTATTATTTTTTCGAAATAGCTGCCACGCTCATCGCGCGAAAGGCGCAGCCAGTGTTTGGTTGCGTTCAGCAGTATAAAATAGGTGAACTTGTCTTGCATTGTTTGTTGTTTACAATGCAAAACTATTTTTTGAGACAGCGAAGAAAATTAACCTATGTAAAGATTAGCTATCGTGCAAGGTTTTTTCTGATGCGGCTTAGTTGCACTGCCGATACACCCAGATAGGATGCGATATGGTAGAGTGGTATCTCAAACTCCAGCCCGGGCATACGCTCTCTGAAGAGCAGGTATCGTTCTTCGGCACTCAGCATTACCAGTTCTATTTCGCGTTGTTCCTTAGCAGCAAAGAAGAATTCTGCCAGCTTGCGTGCCACACGTTCAAAATCGGGGTGCTTGTCGTATAGGGCAGTCAGTTTGTGATAGTCTGCTACCAGTAGCTCGCAGTCTGTCAGTGCTTCCTGATTTATTTTGTTGGTATTGCCTGTGATTAATGATGCGTAGCCACCAATAAACGATGGCGCAGTAAATAAATGTTTATTGTACTCCTGTCCGTTTTGGTTCTTCGCAAATGCACGTATTATGCCACTGCAGATGAAACCTATCTGTGTTGCGGTCTTTCCTTCGGTAATGAAATAGTCGCCCTTGCGGAGTAGCTTTGGCAGGAATAAAGCATTGATATCCTGCCATGCAGATTCGGATATGGGCGATACACTAAGTATGAAATCACGGAGCGAAACCATGTGTGCAAGATATTGATTTATGCGTGCAGCGCCAATGCGGCAGACATTTCGTAACTTTAAGTAAGATGAAGACGAAAGAAGAGATTGTAAAGAACTGGCTGCCCCGCTACACGGGCATGACGCTGAAAGATTTTGGAGAGTACATCTTGCTTTGCAATTTTACCAACTATGTAGAGCGCTTTGCAGAGATGCACAAAGTAAAAGTGATAGGTGCAGATAAGCCCATGCCTTGCGCCACTGCCAATGGTATTACCATCATCAACTTTGGTATGGGTAGTGCTACTGCCGCGACGATGATGGACTTACTCAGTGCCATCAAACCGAAAGCTGTTTTGTTTCTCGGCAAATGTGGCGGACTGAAAAAGAAAAACAAAGTGGGCGATTTGATACTGCCGATAGCAGCCATACGCGGCGAGGGTACGAGCAATGATTACTTTCCGCCCGAAGTGCCTGCCATGCCTGCGTTTGCCTTGCAGAAAGCTATATCTACCACCATACGCGACCATAGCCGCGACTACTGGACGGGCACCGTATATACTACCAACCGACGTGTATGGGAGCACGATGAAGAGTTTAAAGAATACCTGCGCCGCGTACGCGCTATGGCTATAGATATGGAAACCGCCACTATATTTTCTGTTGGCTTTTATAACAAAATACCTACAGGTGCATTGCTGCTGGTGTCAGACCAGCCCATGATACCCGAAGGCGTAAAGACAGCCGCCAGCGATACGCGCGTCACCAAGAAATATGTAGATGAACATCTGGTAATAGGTATAGAATCACTGAAACAACTCATCAATAACGGGCATACCGTTAAGCATTTGCAGTTTTAGTGCAATGAGTAGTGCCATTTTGTGCTAATTATTAGGATGTAATATTTGTGATAGTATTCCCATGTGGATATGTTCTTCGTAGTCTTGTTTCTGGCCTCTAGAGTCTATTATCAAATATTGGTCGCATCCGAAACATATCTTTATGACTCCAACGATTTTGTGGTTTTTCTTGAATATTATAATGTCTCTATATTCTGCAATACATGTCGTTTCTTCAAAGTCGGCCACTTTTTTTCTGCGAATTGCTTCCCTTAATTTACTTTTATCAGAGTTAGAGATTTGCTTTTTTATAAAGCCATAGCGTTCAAGATTTTTTACAGATGAGCTGTCTTTGATAGAATAAGGAATGTCATCTATCAACAGATTTATGATTTTCTTTTCTTTGTCTGTTTTGTTTTCTTTAGTCCACATATTCATTAGAGAATCTTCTTCTATTTCATAGTAGTAGTGTGTTGCTTCGTCAAAATCAAATAAATATTTATTGTTGTGAGTGTTGCAGCTTGCAATAAATATGAAGAAGAGTATATAAAGTATAGTTCTCATTGCTATCAGGATATTTCACAATTTAATTAAAAGTTTAGCGATTAATATACTGGCATCTGATATGCATCTTCGTATCTTAGCTTCAATGCCAAGTACTCCAATCATACAAGCCTCCAATCTCAAAATATCTTTCGGCGATTTTGTTGCTGTAAAGGGTATATCGTTTGCTGTGGAGGAGGGGAAGACACTGGCTATTGTGGGTGAGAGTGGTAGTGGTAAATCGCTCACTGCACTATCGCTGATGGGCTTGCTGCCCAAGGGGGCGGCAATAAGTGGTAGCCTGCAATTGAACACCAACAATCAGGCATATAATCTGCATGCTGTTGATAATACACAATGGCAGCAGTTGCGTGGCAAGGAAATGGGTATGGTGTTTCAAGAGCCTATGAGCTCGCTGAACCCTGTGATGAAAATAGGCAAGCAACTGGCAGAGGTAATACTCACACATCAGCAGGTAGATAATCAAACTGCCAAACAACAGGCTATAGAATGGCTGCGCAAAGTACAATTGCCCAATCCTGAAACGCTATACGAACGTTATCCGCACCAGTTATCAGGCGGGCAAAAGCAAAGGGTGATGATTGCCATGGCTATGTGCAACAAGCCTGTGCTGCTGATAGCCGATGAGCCTACAACGGCACTGGATGTGACCGTGCAGCAGGAAGTGATAGCACTGATGCGCAACCTGCAACAGGAGCATCAAACTGCTATGATATTCATTACGCACGACCTTGCACTGGCATCGCAGATAGCAGATGAGGTATTGGTGATGTATCAGGGCGAGGTGATGGAATATGGCAAGGCTGCAGATGTGTTGCGCAATCCGCAACATGCATATACAAAGGCATTGCTGGCATGCAAACCCAATGCTGCCAACAAAGGCAAGCGCCTGCCGATAGTTGCAGACTTTCTGAATGGAGAAATGCCTGCTGCTACACAACAAACAGAAGCGCCGATTGGCGATACGATACTGCAGGTAAATAAACTGCGTGTATGGTTTACCGAAAACAAAGACTGGCTGGGCCGCCCGGTAGATTATTTCAAAGCGGTAGATGATGTGAGTTTTGAACTGAAGCGTGGTGAAGTACTGGGGCTGGTGGGCGAGAGTGGTTGCGGTAAAAGTACCATCAGCCGCAGCCTGATGGGTTTGCTGCCTGTACATGAAGGGCAGATAGTTTTTAACGGAGAGGACATTGCAAAGCTGCACACTAAAGACTGGACACGCATCCGCAGGCAGATACAAATGGTGTTTCAAGACCCGTATGCATCGCTGAACCCACGCATGACGGTGGGGGATATGCTGATGGAGCCTTTGCGTACACACAACATAGTGCCTCGCAACGAATTGCAGAAAGAAGCGCAACGATTGCTGGACCTTGTGCAGCTACCTGCCGATAGTATGAAGCGATACGCGCACCAGTTTAGCGGCGGGCAACGACAGCGTATTGGCATTGCGCGCGCATTGGCATTGCGCCCGCAGTTGATGATATGTGATGAAAGTGTATCGGCACTGGACGTAAGCGTGCAGGCACAGATACTAAACCTGCTGAAAGATCTACAAAGAGAATTTAATCTTACCTACCTGTTCATATCGCACGACCTGAATGTGGTGCACTACATAAGCCACCGCGTAATGGTAATGCAGGCAGGCCATATTGTAGAAGCAGGCGATGCTACGCAGGTATTGCAACAACCACATAATGATTATACCAAACGATTAATAGCGGCAATGCCGTAGAGCTATGATACTGATATACAAAAACAAGGGGATACTGGTTCCATTATATTTTATTGTTTCGTTAATAGTTTCGGCACTATTGTTTGGTGCGTGGCTTAGGTGGAATGGATATTTTGCATTGGGCATGGCTTGTTTATTTAGTGCCGGATGGACCTATGCAACGCGTAACGATTATTATAAAGACGCGATTGGTAATAAAGTGAAAGTAGATATAAGGAATGAGTTTTTCTGGATATCTATGATAAACTGGGCCAAAATACTTTTGATACCTGCAGTTGTATTTATAGCTGTCGCTATGTATGATGAGTTGATTGGCATAAAATAGATTATCAGGGCATAATGCATTACCCTGATAAAATAATAGAAAAAATACCTATGCCTACAGCACGTGGTGTACTATCCTGTCCCACTCGGGGTGGCGCTTGATGTACGAGCTTGCAAACGGACAAAGGGGAATAATCTTCCAGCCCTGTTCTTCTACATAAGCAAATACTTTTTCGGCCAGCATCTTACCAATGCCTCTGCCTTCCAGCGCAGGTGGTACTTCTGTATGTGCAATGATAAGCATATCGCCCGTGCGGCTGTATTCCATAAACGGAGTATGACCGTCAATATGCATTTCAAATCTTTGTGCAGCTTCATTGTGCACAATCGGAGTATCGTTTAATATAGCAGTCATAATAGATGTTGTTTGTTTTGTAAATGATAGTCTCGATCATTTATCTCTCTCGACCAAAACATGCAACATGGAGGGTTTCGTAAAAAAACTGCAGGTGGGGCATACCCGCTTTGTGGCTGCAATATACTATATATCTTTTTACCAATAAAATGTGTATTGGCTAATTTAATATGCGTTTAATGTCAGGTTGAGGCGATAGTTAGAAAAACGTTAATCTGCAACAGGGGTATATGAGTTGCGATTCTTTTTGCGTTAGTTAGCTTAATATTTTATTAACCTTTCAACCTTTTTTATGAAGAAGACCGCAACCCTTCTGCTGGCCATCGCAGGCTTTTCGGCACATTCTATAGCGCAAGACAATCGTGCTTTCTTACGTGTTAACAGTTTTTCAGGACTGTATAGTAAGCATACTAACAATACCACAAAAGGGACTAATAAGAATTTTCATGTTCTTCCGTCTGTTGGCTATGCACATGTATTTAAAAACAATATAGGTATTGGTGCTGAGTTTGGATTTACAAACAAAGCCCCCAAAACAGATGTGGTTACTAATGCCAACCAATGGGTTACTACTGAGGAAAAGCGTTCTGATGGATACAGTTCTTATTTTGTAGGCTTATCGGTATTCGAAACTATCAAGCTTAAAAAATATGTGGCAAATCTGGGATTATTATTGCCAATGGAATTTATAAAATCACGTTCAAGTGATGCTGAATTTGTGCAAAAAAATAGTTCTACCAATAGGGTTACAAAGCAGATATCTACACAAACATATCCCGGTCAATTCATTTCAGGCTTGTATATGCAAGCGGCTTTGTACAGGCAGGTAATAAAGAAGTTATATATTGGTGCTGAGATTGGTGCAGGGGTGTCTTATGTAAGAACGAGTGGTGAAAACAAACAGTTGACAGAATCATACGACAATGGTGAAATGACCGAAAGTCGTACTGTTAAGTATAATGTTAAAGACAATTCCTATAACATGGGTTTACGCACCACATTTTCTGTACAGTATATTTTCTAGATAGCAGTTTGAAGATTTTATATGCCTTGCTCAATACGAACAAGGCTTTGTTATGTTATTGTAGTTGATGTACCACTTATTCCCTTCTTCTGCCCGGTACTATCTTGCCCGATAAGAAGTTGAGGGCAGTCTGCACTTTTTTGTCGATGTCTTTAACGCCGTTTACTACATGGATAAGGCTGCGTTTTTTGCCGTCTGTATAGCTGTCAAATATTTTTCTGCAATCATCGTCTTGTGCAAGCAGGGCTTCCAGTACATCTGGCATGGCTACGCCCAGCGGGTTGGGGTCTTCCGTTAGTGTATAGGTAATAGTATCGCCTGTTTTCTTGCACAGTGTTTTCAGGTTTTTGCCCGAAATGATGATGAAGAAATTGCCATCGCCTTTGTGGTTCAGACCGCAGCTGTAGGATAGCTTGCCATCTATATTGCATACAAGGCGTGTGGCTTTTTGCTTCGGCATTTTTGCTACAACAGTGGCAGCTACATCTATATAGTAATAGCTGCCTTTATGCTGCCCGAGCTGTTCCAGTATTTGCTTGCCTTTTATCGGTTTCATGCTACGGATAACAATGCAGGTGGAAGTTTGGTTGGGTTATATCCAATCAAGATGATGTTTGGTGAGGTCGCTGTCTGCATCGCCGGTATTGAGGGTGGTGGCAGGTTCAAACAACAGCACACTTACCTCTTCGTCTGCAACCGGGCGATGCTCAGTGCCGTGGGGCACTATCAGGAATTCACCTTCGTTCAGCACAATGGTTTTATCTCGGTACTCCATACGGAAGCTGCCTTTTACTACCAGAAACATTTCATCCTCCGCATCATGCTTGTGCCATACAAACTCGCCTTTGAACTTGACAAGCTTTACATGCTGCCCGTTCAGTTCGCCCACAATCTTGGGGCTCCAGTGTTCGGCAAACAATGCCAGCTTTTCGGAGAGGTTTACTTTATGCATAGTGTGTATCAGGTTGGATTGCTGAAGAATGAAAGTATATAAATATTCTTTGCTGTAGGCAGTGCTTTGCACTGCTCAACTAAAATATCGGTTTTGGTCTTGTATTTTTCCCTGTCATACAAGCAAGCGAAGAAATAGGGTACAAGGTTACCATCTTTATATTTGGCTACTATATCTTCAATATCCTCTTCTGAAAGTTCAGTGTCTATTAATCTATGTTGAAAGTATAGTTTCCAAAATTGTACCTCACTGTTTTCAGGGTGTATTGTAATTGCTTCATTGATTATTACAAGACATCTATTCCAGCATATATTTTTGACACTATTGGGTATTTCATATTCAAACGCCCATGGGAATTCTGCTGCTGTATGGAAGTATATGAAAGACAGGTTGATATATAAGTCTATTGGTGTTTCTCCTGTCTTGAGTGCTTCTTCATATAATAGTATTGCATCGTAATACTTTTTATCGAGGTCAAGTGCCAGTGCTTGTTCAAAAATGCTCATAGTGTGTTCTTTACATATACTTCCCCGTATAGCTTTCTTTCACTTTCTTCAAGCCTTCGGGTGGGCCTGCGTAGAGGAGCTTGCCGCCGCCTACGCCACCTTCAGGGCCCATATCCAGCACCCAGTCTGCACATTTTATAACATCTGTATTGTGTTCTATAACCACGATGCTATGCCCTTGTTCTAAGAGGGCTGTAAACGATGCCAGTAGTTTTTTGATATCGTGAAAATGCAAGCCCGTTGTAGGCTCATCGAAAATGAACAGTACTTTTTCTTTTGCCGCACCCTTGCCTAGGAACGATGCCAGCTTTACACGCTGTGCCTCACCACCACTCAGGGTGTCGCTGCTCTGTCCCAGCTTTACATAACCGAGGCCTACATCGCTAAGTGGTTGCAGTGCCGATGCTATTTTCTTCTCATCTTTGAAGAATTCTATGGCTTCGTCCACGCTCATCTCCAGTATATCAAACACACTTTTGGTGCGGTAGGTTACTTCCAGTACTTCGTCCTTAAAGCGTTTGCCCTTGCAGCTTTCGCACAGCAGATGTACATCTGCCAGGAACTGCATTTCTACAATTACTTCGCCCTCGCCTTTACAAGTATCGCAACGGCCACCATCTGTATTGAAAGAGAAATGCTTCTCTGCAAAGCCACGCATTTTTGATAGCTGTTGTTTAGCAAACAGTTTACGCACTTCGTCCCAAGCTTTGATGTAAGTAACAGGGTTGCTGCGCGATGATTTGCCAATGGGGTTCTGGTCTATCATCTCTACATGCGCTATGCGGTTCAGGTCTCCGCCAAGGAACTTATGTGCACCCGGACGTTCTACACCTTCGCCAAAATGCTTCATCAGCGCAGGATACAGGGTCGATTTTACAAGTGTTGTTTTACCACTGCCACTTACACCCGTTACCACACACATCACATTCAGCGGAAAGTCTGCATCTACATCTTTCAGGTTGTGCTGTCGGCAACCTTCCAGGCGTATGCTGCCTTTTGGTTGACGGTGAGATGCAGGCGGGTCTATCGTCATAGCGCCGCTCAGGTATTGCCCCGTAAGGCTCATCTTGTTTTTGATAAGCTCTTTGTACGGGCCTGCAGCCACTACCTCGCCACCTAAGTGGCTGGCCAGCGGGCCCATATCTATAATATAGTCTGCCTCGCGCATCATCATCTCATCGTGCTCTACTACTACAACGGTATTGCCGAGGTCGCGCAGGTTTTTCAGTACGTTTATCAGTCGCTCGGTATCGCGACTGTGCAAACCGATACTCGGCTCATCAAGTATATACAGCGAATCTGTAAGATTGCTGCCCAGGAATTTGGTAAGCTGTATGCGCTGGCTCTCACCACCACTCAGCGTATTGGCAAGGCGGTTCAGCGTCAGGTAGCCGAGGCCTACATCAAGCAGCGTCTTCAGGCGTTGGTTGATTTCTAACAGTATGCGTTTGGCTATCTGTGTATCGTTGTCGTTCAGCTTCAGTCCGTCGAACCATTGTGCAAGGTCTGCAGACGGCATCAGCATCAGGTTGCCTATATGATGGTCGGCAATCTTTACATAGAATGCTTCTTTGCGCAGGCGCATACCACGACAGCTGGGGCAAGTAGTGCGCCCGCGATAGCGAGCCTGCATAACGCGGTACTGCACTTTGTACAGATTCTGCTCTACCATGCCAAAGAAATCGCGGATGCCATTTACTTTGCTATTACCTTCCCAAAGCAATTGCAGTTCGCTTTCGCTCAGGTCCATAATGGCTTTGTGGATGGGGAAATCGTACTTCACGGCGCTGCGCATAAACGATGCCTGCCATTCGCTCATCTTCTCGCCCTTCCACGGTGCTACCGCACCTTCGTATACACTCAATCTTTTATCAGGTATTACAAGGTCTTCATCCAAACCCAGCACCTGCCCGAAGCCCTCGCATTGCGGACATGCACCATACGGATTGTTGAACGAAAACATATTGGGCGATGGTTCTTCAAACACAATGCCATCGGCCTCGAAACGATTGTTGAAATGCATCATCTTCTTGCCGTCAATCTCCAGTGTACATTCGCCCTCACTTTCGTAAAAGGCGGTCTGTATACTATCGGCAAGGCGATGCAAATCGTCCTCGTCAAAATCTTTGGTAACGATACGGTCTATCAGCAGGAAGATGTCTTTCTTTGGCAGTGTTACATCGCCGCTCAGCACTTCTTCTATACGTATCGGTTTGTCCTCGCCTTTGGCATGTACACGGCTAAAGCCTTTTTGCAGCAGGATGTTCAGCTCCTCATTTACACTTCGTCCGTAGCGGGTAACGAGTGGTACAATGATTTGCACCTTCGCACCATGGGCCAGTTTGCTTACATAATCTACCACATCGGTCACACTGTCTTTCTTTACCTCATTGCCTGTAACGGGCGAATATGTTTTGCCGATGCGTGCAAACAGCAGGCGCAGGTAATCGTATATCTCCGTCATGCTGCCCACAGTACTGCGTGGCGTGCGTGTAGTTACTTTCTGCTCTATGGCTATGGCAGGGCAAATGCCGCGTATATAATCCACATCGGGTTTATCCATGCGCATCAGGAACTGGCGTGCATAGGCGCTAAGGCTTTCCGCATAGCGGCGCTGCCCCTCTGCAAAGAGCGTATCCATGGTGAGGCTGCTTTTGCCACTACCGCTGACACCCGTTACCACCACCAGCTTATTGCGCGGGATGGCCACATCTACATTTTTCAGGTTGTGCATACGCGCCCCTTTGATGAAGATGCTGTCATCATCGCGGTGCAGGTTTTCTGTGGTATATAAATCGTTGCTGATTGCTGTTGCTTTCTTTGCCATAAAAGGAGATAGCAAATCTAACAATTTTGAGAGTGGTAATGTTGGGTAAGGGGATAGGTGTTATTTATTAGTGTATATGCTAAAAACGGCTACTTCAGCTTTTTTAGTTAAGCTACAGAAAATAGTCAGTGACTATGTATGTTGTTTTAATAGATGTGTTGGCTTTGAAAATAATATTGATTTTATTCTATATACTCAGGTTTTATATATCCATTCAGTTCATCGGATGTAAATGTCATGTCAAAGAAAGTTAAACCACTGTCGAAAGTGAAAAACAGCTTGTTTTTTCGATAACAAAACCTGTTGGAAATCAAGTTGTTTGCCATGCCAGTAATATATAGGGAACTATCAGGCAGTTGCGAGTCAAATGCGAGCCTGTGCACAATCATTGAGTCGAATGCTTTTTTCTTGCCCTGTATGACAATATCATCAATAGTCAACAGTTTTCCTGTGGCAATATCGTAGTTGTAAGTTTCGTGACTATCGAATCTATGATGACTACAATTAAACTCCTGGTCGCAATACCTGAAAGAGATAAAGAAGCTGTAGATGTTTTTATTGAATGATGTTATCTCACAGTTATAATAAAAATGATAATCACTGTCGCACGGACGTTCAGTATACCCCTCATAAGTGTTACTCTTGAAAATACTACGAATAGAGTTGTTGATTTTTGCTGCAACTGCTTTATCAGGTAATTGCACCTCATACCAGTACCTTTCATATCCGCATTCTTTATTGATGCGATAGTACTGTGTTTTCTTAAACGTCTTCCTACCCGCAGGTTGTGCAGCGGCATGGATTGTAAACAGCATCATGCAAATAAGGGTAAGCAATTTCATGTCTTAAGTTGTAATTGATAAATGCCTCAGATACGAGTGCCTGAACAAATGTTGTAGCTATATATAACGTGCGTTGATGTATTTTATTTTCTGCAATAGTACATCTGCAATTACTCCTTCTTCCCCTTAAAAGTATAATTATAGCCATTGGCATTCACCGGCTTTACGTATGTGGTGTTGTAGTTGTCGTAGTAGAAGGTGGCGCTGTCGGTATCGGGATTGTATTTGATCCAATACTCTGTGCCGCCGGGGTGGCTGATAAAGCTCCACCCGCTGGACGTGTTATGCCCTTCGTAGTTTATGCGGAATGTGCTGTTGTACGGAGTAATGTAAACAGCTATAGAGTCGCCGGTAAGGGCAGTTACCGAAATGGTAGTTGCAAACGCAGTATCGAATGACGTGGTGGTATCCTTTACCGTTTTGAAGCTATGGTAGGTAATAGAGCCTTTGTAGCTGCCATAGGTCTTTGCAGCTACTGTTGTAGTAGTACCGGTAGGTGTGCTTGTCTGTGCCGTCTTTTTGCAGGCAAAAAGTGAGGAGGCTATAAGCAGGTATATTATATAACGCATAGCAGGTGGTGCAAATTTGTTGATGATGAAGTTATAAATTGCTAATGCACAACATAAATGCTGCAAGTCAACCGATAGTTGTAATAACGTTTGTCATAGTTAGCGGGGCTGCCATTTACGGTGGCATCATGTGGATATGCACCGCAATACAATCCATAACAACCACGTCTGGTACCTTCCATTTCATGCACCTCGTCGTCAATTTTTATATTGGTAATACGAAAAGTGTCTTTTTTTGAAGAGGTAATGACAACATAGCTGCTATCCGGGTAAAAGTATTTATTAAATGTATAGTGGCCTGATTCAGCTTGGTAGGTAAGTAAGGTATCTGTGTATGAGGGATTGGCATAATTGTTTGTGCCACTGAATGCTGATACGATGACGGTATCTACATCTGTAACAGGAAAGTTTATAAAAGTAAACTGTGGGTATATTTTATGGCATGCAACCATACAGGTTGGGTTGGGCATGGGGGCATCATCTTTTTTGCAGCCAATTGCAAGTGCAAAAGCAGCTAATACGACAAGGGTAGTGTACAATACGGGACGCATAGGTGTGGTTTTGCATGTTAAAATACAAAGCCTGTGCCAATGTTTTGTAAGGGTGTCTGTAGTTTGTAATAATAACTACTACATAGTCAGCAGTCTGCGGCCTACTTCGTCCCAGTCTTTTTGTGTATTTATAACAATAGCCTCGCCGATGGAGAATATAAACATCAGCTTCATGGGCATCCAGCGGAATTTCTTCAGCATGTCCTTGCCTTCCTCCCGCGGACTGTATTCTATCTTGCGGTGGATGATCACATTGTTTGTTTGTTCTGCTTCCAGCAGGTCTTTGCGGCCCAGCGGGCTGCACAAAATAGCAATAACGCGTTCACTTGCACTCATCTCTTTAACTATTTAGTGTTAATGTATCTGCGTTACAATAGAGTGGGGTAAAATATAAACACTGCTCTACATGGTGATGGGGGACTCGTTTTTCGATAGCGATGTTTAACCGGGAGTTGAAAAGGATAGCTAATATAGGGTAATTCTTATTAATGTGCAAATATTGCTAATATATAAGTGGTTGATATCAAAAAATGCTCATTTTAGGGCCAGATATGATGCCTGTAATTAATGGGTAGAAATACTGCATGTTGAAACGACTGTAAATCAATGCGATGTGGCTGAAATGAGCCACTGTAGCGGTTTTTAATATGTTAAGCGTGCGTTAAGCGGTTGCTAAGGGGCGGTTAACCGACTGTTTTTTCTTGGCTGTTGGGGCAGGGTGGTTGCATCTTTGCCTTACAAACACAAACAAACCGCCAAGTATGAAAAAGATTCTTTTAACCGCCGTAATGCTGCCACTGATGTTGGCAGCGGCTGTTGCCCAGAGCGCCAACTCTGCCGCAACACAAGCCGTAAAGCTCGATATGAGCAATGCCATAGAGCTTACCATCCTTACAGGTGCCAATCCACAAATGAATTTTGTAACCGTTAACGACTACGCAAACGGTATTGTATCTGCAGAGCAGCAATTGCAGGTGCGTTCCAACAAGAAATTTAATGTGCGTGTTAAGGCGCAAGCATCACGTTTCAGTTTTGCAGGTGCAGGCGCAGATCCTAAAATGCCGCTGTCTGTGCTGCGTTTGAAGGTGTATAATAATAATACAGGTGGCGTCATCACATCGGGCCACAGCAATTTCACATCATTAAGTACCAATGGCAAGCCTATGATAAATAATGCCACACCGGGCGGTAGCAATACCTTCAGTGTGCAATACAGGGCTACACCGGGCTTTACTTATCCTGCAGGTACATATGCAATGGAGATAATCTATACTGCCACACAGGCTTAGTAATAATAGTTGTTGATTTATTATTGTTTGTTACAATCCCTTGCAACCCGCTACCAAAGCGGTTTGCAGGGGTTTTGTTTTATAAGTCATTGATTTTCAGTTGTTAACTGCTTGTTAACCGATTGCAAATCAGGCGTTAACAAAGCCCGAAAATTTGAACATCGGCTGTTCTTGCCCCCATATTTGCATCACAATCAACAACAAAAACAACTAACTAAAACAAATCGCAAACAAACAAAAACAAACAATTATGAAAAAAGTAATCGCAATCGTAGCACTGTCATTCGTAGGTATCGCAGCAAAAGCACAAGTTGCTTCTACAGCTACACAAACAGTAAACCTGAACCTGAGCAACGCAATCGAACTGACTTTCACAGGGTCTAACACAGCAACAGGTGCCGCTGTTAACCTGGCTTTCAACACAGTTAACGATTATGCAAACGGTGTTCAGTCGTCTGCACAAGAACTGAAAGTACGTTCTAACAAAAAATTCGGTGTTACAGTAAGAACTAACAACACAAACTTCTCTTATACAGGTACAACA
>DATGXJ010000035.1:0-80352 GCA_035299045.1 Flavipsychrobacter sp. | reverse complement strand
ATCGAAGAACACCACGGGCTGTGCCTGTGCCGATATTTTAAACCCATCGATAGGTACACCACGGCTGATGCTGTCTGCTATCTGCACGGCAAGGATGCTCTTCCCCGTGTTGGTATCTGCAAAGAAGATGCAGAGTTCTCCCTCGTACCACATCTCGTCAAACAGCATTTGCGGTATGGGGCGTTTGCTGGCCTCGTCTATCCACTGGTTGGCTGTTTTTACGGTAAACATCCCCGTGTCTATCGGTTGCCTCAAAAATCCTTCTACCTCGTCTGTAATGGCTTTTACCATAGCATCGCCCACGGGTGGTGGTGGCGGAAAGAAGTACGGGTTTGTCGGGTCTTTGGATGGGTCGTAAGGTGCAGGCTTGGGTGTTTGTTCTTCCTTGTTCTCACCTGTGTTCTCCTGTGTGTTTTCATGTTGGTTTTCAGGTTGTTGCGGGTTTTCGGGCTGTTCGTTGCCCTGTGTGTTTTCTGACATGATAGTCTGGGTTTAAAATAGTTATTAATAAAAATCTCATGGTGTTCCTGCGCAGGAAACTTGTACAAATGTACAAACATAATTTTGATTAAGTTGTAAAATTGTTTTTTGTATTATATAGATAATGATGTATTGTTGATATGGTAAGGCTTTCGACTGACAAATAAAATTATATTTAAAGGGTATTGGAATGTGAAAGCTGATGTTGTATATTGTATATAAGCAGAGCAATTACCCTTTACATATTTGCTACGGCAACAAACAAGACAGACTGATACTCAATATATTACGCTAACTGTAACTACTATGAGGCTGTCTTTTACACGTAAGCTTGTATTGTTCTATGCCATCGTGATGGTTGGCTTAGGCATTATAGCCCTGCTTGCATATAGAAATATTAAAGCCAATACCGCCAACAACGAGTGGGTGAACCATAGCTATCTGGTGCTGCGAAAGCTGACACGGGTGCGTGGCCTCAGCAAAGACAATGCACTGCATGGCGGCAACTATGTGATAACAAAGGATAAGAAGCTGCTGCAACTGATACACGACGAGAAGGACACCATGCAACGCCTGATGAATGAGCTGGTAGCTATGACAACAGATAATCCCATACAGCAAGGACGCATGCGCAGCCTGCAGAGGTCTATATTGCAACGTATAAATTATACCGACAAAATAAATAGTGCTTTTGATGATGGCGGGCTACAAGCAGCCATGCAGATATATGCCATGGGCGAAAGCGGTAAGATAAACTATATCATCCGCGATAAGGTAGCGGTGATAGAAAACACAGAACGCAACCTGCTATATAAACGCAAAGAAATATTTACCCATGGCGAAGCACAGTTTGCAAAACTGACAGCACTGCTGATAGTGTGTATGGCTGTTACGGTAACGCTGATGTTTGTCATCACCCACAAGCAGATACGCCTGCGCAAGCGTGCCGAAGCCGAGGTGAAACAAATGAACGAGTGGCTGGAACAACGGGTGAAGGAAAAAACAGAAATACTACGCCAGCAGAGCGAACGCTACCGCCACCTGATGGACAATATGATAGAGGGCTTGCAGATAGTAGGCTACGACTGGAAGTATATATACCTGAATGATGCCGCCGTAGGACAATCGAAACTGACGAGGGAACGCATGATTGGCAAATCGATATACGAGCTATACTCTGAAAAAGATAATGCCGAATTGTACCATGTACTGAAGCAGTGTATGGAAACAGGACAACCCTCAAGGCTCGATACGGCTTTCACCTTCCCCGATGGGAGTACCAACTACTTCGACCTGAGTATAGAACCCATTGACGACGGCATACTGATATTGTCTATGGACATCAGCGAACGCAAAGCACGTGAGTTGGAAAGGCAACGCCGTATAGACGAAGCCAAAGAGATACTCAACAAGATTTCGCACGATATCAGGCAGCCTGTCAGCAGTATAGTTGGTGTGTCTGATTTGTTGGAAAATGAAATGATATCGGAAGATGAACTGAAAACGGTATCTGTATCCATGAAGGAATCTGCCCTGTTGCTCGACCTTCATACCCGTCAGTTATCAGACTATGTATCGAAGCTGCGGAAGGAGGGGTGATGGGAAATAATGAGCGTCATTGCGAGCGACAGTGAAGCAACCTCGCGAATTATCGGGATGTACACAATGACGCGTGTGGTGAGTAGTAAGGATGCGCAGGCATATGTGCTTGCGGACAATACCAGACTATGCCCCTGCAATTTCTTTGGCAATTTCCAGTCGCAGTCCTATCATGCTTACAACATCTGCGGGTTTTATTTCGTTCTCTTGAAATCCGTAAATGTCATTGTGACAAGAGCCGCAGTATTTGGCATCCATATCATTTACCTTGCCACATTTGCAAGTCCACACCTCTTTCTCGCTCGACGACAATAGTTTTTTCTTCATCGATACCTCTCCCGTTGGTTTGAAGCGTTGTGGTATCAGTGCCATAATCTGTTCCATGGTTTGCAGGTCATTGTCGGTGTAGTAAGATTTGTTGGCAGTCATCAGTCTCAGCCCAAACTTAGCCTCGCTGATATCTTCACGTTCTATCAGTTCTTTTATTTTATCGTAGTTGAGCAGGCTGTAATCTGCAATTATATCCATTATCACTTTGAAGTAATCTTCGGTATTAGCCGTTTGCATGGTGCCATACAACACATCCTGTGCCGTGTCTGCATCTATGTATCCAAAATAAGATTTGAATTGTGCCAGCAGTGCGTCAGATTCTGCAAATCCCTTTTCTGTTCTGTTGTTAATGTCTGTATAGTGCTTTATGCCGTCCAGCGCATAGTTTACAAATTCTGTGAACTTGGTCTCCAGCATCACGTCTATGTTTGCCTTAGAAAATCTCTGAAACGCACCTTGGGGAATAGCAAGTATTTTCTTTGCCTGTATTTTGTTGCTTATATAATATCCGTCATACACTTTTTCCGCAAATACACTTGTGTTGTTATCGTCTGCTTTCAGCTTCACAGGTGTGCCGTAGGCTGTTACCATAAACATCTGCGAGCCCTTGCCGTTTACTTCATCCATATCTATCTTCAGCCCTACTACTGCGTTTGCGCCTATCATTTCGGCGTCTTTTGCCAGTTTGTCTGTAGCCAGTTTATAGAGTTGTTGCAGTTTCTTTTCATACACACCCGAACGTCCGCCAAAGAAGTCGGTAAAAGATGCAGCCAAATCGCTGAAGATGTTGGTGCCTATTACAACGTTTGAAGATACCGGGTTAAAATACTTTACGATGGTATAGCCTTCCAGGCTGTTTGTGGTAGTTATGATAAGACTTCTCATTTTGCAACGGAATTATAAGTGTAGTAATTTTTGCGGGTTCAATATACATATACTTCGTGTCTTGAAATAAAAATCCGTCATCTTTTATATCTTTCAGGTCTATGAGTCAATCTGTTTTCAGACGCAAGACACTACACCAGATAGAAAAGGAAGCTGCCAGTGGTATGACGGATGCACATGCATCGGGCCTGCACAAGGTATTGGGTGTGCGAGACCTGACGCTGATGGGTATTGCCGCCGTAGTGGGTGCGGGTATCTTCAGCACCATCGGCAAGGCAAGTTATGACGGTGGCCCGGGTATTGTGTTTCTCTTCCTGTTTGTATCTGTAGCCTGTGGTTTTGCTGCGGTGTGTTATGCCGAGTTTGCCAGTATGGTACCTGTATCTGGTAGTGCATATACGTATAGTTATGTGGCTTTTGGCGAAATCATTGCATGGATAATAGGTTGGGATTTGCTGATGGAATATGCCATTGGCAATATAGCCGTTGCCATATCGTGGAGCGACTACTTCACTACCCTGCTGGATGGCATGGGCGTACACCTGCCAGCATGGATAACCATGGACTACTGGACAGCCAGAGACGGACTGACCGATGCTGCCAAAGAGGCTTGGGCCAATGCACCTGCGTTGGGCAATTTTAAGCTGATTTGTGATATTCCTGCTTTTGTGGTTACGGGTATCATCACGGCTATTATATATGTGGGCATTAAAGAAAGTAAACGTACTACCAATGCCATGGTGATACTGAAACTGGCGGTGATACTGCTGGTAATAGTAGGTGGTGCCTTCTTCATCAAGCCCGAAAACTGGCATCCCTTCATGCCCAATGGTATTGGCGGTGTGCTGAGTGGTACGGCGGCTGTGTTCTTTGCCTATATAGGTTTCGATGCCATCAGTACTACGGCAGAGGAGTGTAAGAACCCGCAAAGAGACCTGCCACGTGGTATGTTCTACTCGCTTATTATCTGTACGGTTATATATGTACTCATAGCACTGGTGCTTACAGGTATGGTTAGTTACAAAGACCTGAATGTGGGCGACCCGCTGGCTTATGTGTTTGATGCAAATGGTATGGGTTGGCTGGCAGGTGTTATAGCGGTGAGTGCGGTAATAGCTACTGCAAGTGTACTCTTAGTATTCCAACTCGGACAGCCACGTATATGGATGAGCATGAGCCGCGATGGATTGCTGCCGCCTGTTTTCAGCAAGATACACCCTAAGTATAAGACACCATCTTTCAGTACCATCCTCACGGGTTTTGTAGTGGGCATCCCTGCCCTGTTCCTCAACCTGAATGTGGTTGTAGAACTGACGAGTGTGGGCACGCTCTTTGCATTTGTGCTGGTATGTGGTGGCATCATCCGCCTGCAACAGCAACGCAAAAAAGCACTGCACCTGAAGGGCGAAGACATTATAACAGAAGACGACCACAGTCATCAGCATGTGCCTGTCAGCAGATTCCAGACACCGTATATAAATGGTAAATGGATAGTACCTGCGTTGCTCATCATCACGGTAGTGCTGATAGGCAAATACTACCCCGGTGGCTTAGCTGGCCTGTTCGATACGGGTGGAGACCACAGTTGGGAAGCTGTAAGGCTGAAAGTGCCCTACATATTGTTTGGTGGTGTATTCCTTACCATGGCTATCCTATCGTTCATCAACAACTACAGCCTGATACCTGTACTGGGTTTTCTGTGTTGCAGTTATCTGCTCTGCGAAAGTGGTGTCAGCAATTGGGAACGCTTCCTGATATGGTTGGTGGCAGGCCTTGTTATCTACTACGCTTATGGCCGTAAAAGGAGCAAGCTGGCACAGCAAGGGCAATAAACGATAAATGGTTTCGTTATAGAGAAAACCGTATATATGAAAAAGCCTTACAAGATACTGCTGGTAATTGCTGTAGTCATTACTGCTTATCTAACGTACATGGAGTATATGTATTGGGATAACGATGGCACCTTGCCACCTGTAGGTGTGATAGTATTTGAATGCGCAATTATGGGTTCATTCTATGCTATGTTGATATGGGGTGTATTATCGGGTTTATATTTTCTGGTAAACAGAGCTTTGCAATTGGTTAGGAAGTAGCGGGTATAGGTGATGTACGATGCAGGTATTATCTTTACGGCATCAATAACACAACCTACAAACTACAATGAAGAAAAAGCTATTGGCAGCAGCCATATTACTAAGCCCTATCGCAGGCAATGCACAGAAAATAAGCATAGGTGCCAACCTTGTAAACAATATCAATACAACAGGCAATCATCAGTGGGAAATGATGAACTCTGCCTGGCAGACTCAAACACTTACTCCGCAATACAGCAAAGGTGCGAAATCGTTGATTGGCTTTAACGTAAAGGTGAAACTTACAATTATCAACAAGGTAGAAGTTGGTGTAGGATTCGAACGCAATGCATTTAAAGCAAAAGGTGTGGTACAAAGCAGTGAGAACGCAGATAAGTATGCTACGTATATAGATGGAAGCACTGCCTATGCTACTGCCAAGTACAATATGCCTTTCCTGTTTGCAAATGTACGTTTCAAAGTAGTACCCAAAACTTCCGTTTATGCAGGTTTGAATCTGGGCTACTTGTTCTTTACAAAAAATCCTGTAGCATATACAGAGTTTCAAGCATCAGGCACACCGTATTCAGCAAAACCACTTAATGTAGTCAATTATTATCCTGATAATTCGTTCCTTACAGGTGGTCTGCAGGCTGGTGTATCTGTAAATGTTTACAAGCATATAAACCTATTGGCAGAAGCCAACGTCCGTTATATGAGCTTCAAAGGATATTCGGGAACATCGTACAATGGTCCTATACCACAAATGATGTACATAGCTCCGTTCCCCAATGCACAGTACAAGCAGCGTATGTTCTTGTTAGGCGTTAGCCTCGGTGCCAGTATAGACCTTTAGTAACAAATACTTGGTATTAAATATGGGGATGCAGTTTGTATCCCTATTTTTGTTGTTATTAATACCCCCCATAGCATTGAAACAAAAACTGAAGCGTACTTACAGGGTTACCAAATATGTGGTATATCGGCAAACACTGATAGAACCCGAAGACCATGTCTGGACTTTCATTGGTGCATTTATAGCCATAGCCCTGATAGGCAGTATACAAACCGCAGGGCTTACCTATATGGATAATGTATTTCTGATAGGTTCTTTCGGAGCATCGGCAGTACTGATATTCGGTGCTACCAACAGCCCCCTTGCACAGCCCCGCAACCTGATAGGCGGGCATCTTATCTCGGCCATTATAGGTGTTACAGTACACAAGCTACTCCCCGACCAGCTATGGTTAGCCAGCGGACTGGCAGTTGCTACCAGTATAGTAGCCATGCAAATGACTAAGACCCTGCATCCCCCCGGTGGTGCTACCGCCCTGATAGCCAATATAGGGAGCGAAAAGATAAAAGCCCTGGGCTGGATGTATATACTAAGCCCCGTAATGACCGGTGTGCTAATAATGTTTGCAATAGCTATGATAGTGAATAATATACCCCGAAACAGGCACTATCCCTACAAAAGAAAGCTTTAGGCAGGCGGGTATATTGGTTTTTAAAACATTTTACTATCTTACAATGGCAAATTACGAATTGAATATGTACCGTATTGTATTATTAGCACTGACTGTGACGCTGTTTTCTTGTGTAAAGAAAGGTAACTATACCTGTACCTGCTCGCAAAGCAATGTGTTGCTGAAGTCTGTTACCTACAACGATATCAATAAGAAAAACGCGCAGGACAATTGCAATACAGAGATGGATAACTACCGCAATGCAGATAGTGCCAAGCAGAATACGCCTGTTGCCTGCACACTCAACTAATGCTAAGTCTTTCTTATAAAGTATGAAGATGATGTAATCAATACATCATCTTCATGCAAAATACACTACCACCGGACTTCATAAATTCTCCCGTTTCTATTTCCACTACATTATAGCCTTCCTGTTTCAGTACATCTACCGTGATGGCACTACCC
The DNA here is from genome assembly GCA_035299045.1 of Flavipsychrobacter sp. Taxonomy (GTDB): domain Bacteria; phylum Bacteroidota; class Bacteroidia; order Chitinophagales; family Chitinophagaceae; genus Polluticoccus. The sequence goes on along the minus strand of DATGXJ010000035.1, from coordinate 73,055 downwards.
TTTTGCAGTATAGCCGTCTTGGTACCATGTGCATCAAAAGCATGTGCATTCAGCGAGAAGTATTTCTCCGCCTCGTACTCCGGTATATAATATACTTTGGTAAACAGTTGCCTAATCATTGCAAGACCATCTTCTGTAAATGCCTCTTTGCACAGCATTACACTATCCTTGCTAAGTGGCACAAAGCAGGTATCCAGGTGGTAAAACTTTGGATTGATTAATTCAAGCGCTACTACAGGTGTTTGCAACATCGTTGCCAGCTCATCATAAGCCTCTGCAGTAGTACGGTGCCCGTAGCCACCATACAGCAGGCGTTTGCCCGGGTGTGGTATCACATCGCCCATGCCTTCAAACATCTTCACGTTGTTAAAGTGCAGTGGCTTAAAGCCCTTGTTCTTAAAGAACTCCTCAAAGTACGGCACCTCACGCTGACGGCTCTCATGTCTCATACGGCTCATTACCACTACCTCACTACCGTCATCCATCTTCCACGGCAATGTCTGGTTGGCACAGAATACCATATCCTCGCAGTCCTTAGCACCGGGTATTACACTCACCTCGTCCAGTACTTTATTAGTGAGCAATGCATCGTATGCATCCTTCAGGCTTTGCCATTGTGCATTTACCTGTGCCTTGTCTGTATTACCAATATGCCCCTGCATGTGTACGTTCTTCACATCTACTATATCAAAATAGTCGGGGCTGCACATCAGTACCCTTGTAGGGTCTGTACGGTCTTTTATATCGTTTATGCTGAATGAAATATTGTTTTTAAATACGCTTGGTTGCATTGGTTTTATTCTATAGTTGTAGTTAATGTATCTGATGTATATGTTTTATTGCCGATTTTTACGGTTGCCCACCACTTAATTTTTTCTATACGTTCACCCGGTATTGCCACAATGGGCGATGCGGGTGCTTTTGCTCTACCCCTCCAAGACCAACTATAGGGAGAACTACCCTGTTTTGGGTACAACACTTCATTGGTAGCTGCCCTGAACGCCAGATGGTATGGAGTATTTCGTGCCAAAGCTAACAATCTTACAGGTAATTCCGTTTTATTACGTAACAGCTTCATGGGCATACCACGCTGATTGTTTTGTGCAAATATTTGTATAACGGGTTTGTTTTTGCCAAGAGCAGATTTGTATAGATAGCAACGTATGTCTTCCGTAGTGTTTACGTTAAAAGTAGCAGGTACTTCTATCTTAATCGCTTTGTTCTCTTTTTGGGCAAATGCATTAACTGTACACAGTACTGCCAAAATACTTATACAAAACGCTTTATGAAGTTTTATCATTAATATTAATTTATGCTTATAAACGTATCAAACATACTGACAGTAAGTGTAAAAGATATGTAAAAGTTATTTAAAGATTTTTTTACCTACAGTTTAATTACGTTAAATTACAGTATACATACAATTCATTTATGCGAAGACAGCTATTATTGACATGTGCGGCTATCGCTGCCACACTCAGCACCAATGCACAGAAATTCAACATAAAACCCACTCAGCAGGAATTAGAGCTCAGGGCAAAATATAAGCGTCCTGTTCCTTCTTTTGCAAACAAAACAACTGCATCTTACACCATGCCCGCAGGCGCACGTATGCCAGGCGAGTTTGAAGAATCACAAGCAGTAGCTATCGCTTGGCCTTATGATTTTAACGGTACAGCCATGGTACTCGACATCACTTCTGAATATGCGGATGTATGGGCACAAATGGCAAATGGTATTCAGCAGGAATGCCCCGTGTGGATACGTGTTGAAAATGCGGCTGACACTACCCCCATCAAAACATACATGGCAGGCAAAGGTTTTACGCTTACCAACTATAAGTTTCATATAACCGCAGGTGATGCCTTCTGGATGAGAGACTACGGTCCGTTGGGCTTCTACTACGGTGCCAATGATGATCTGGGCTTCCTGGATATCAGCTACTACCCCGGCAGAGACTTGGATGATGTGTATCCTGAATTTCTGGCTAATGAAAAAGGGTACATGCACGTAAAAACCAACCTGTATGCAGAGGGTGGCAACTTCCTGACAGATGGTTTCGGCAATACGTTCCATAGTGATGTTATAGAGGCAGCTAATACGGTAAATACGCCTAAGCACAGTGCATGGACACTGCAGCAAGTACGTGACAGCATCAGTCATTTCTATGCTTCTCCCAATGTAACATCCAACAAATCGCTGCAATGCGATGGTGGTACAGGCCATAATGATATGTATATGAAACTGCTAGATGAAAACAGTTTCGCAATCATGGAATACCCTTCAACTGTTACGGCTGCTGACAGAACAATTATAGATAGTGCCATCAGCAAAGTATCGAGGATGAAGAATGTATATGGCAAGCCTTACAGAATATTTAAAGTGCCTATGCCTACAAGAGACAATGGCAGCACACCTATTACTTGTGGTCAAATCAATCAGGATGCACGCACGTATGTTAATGGTACATGGGTAAACAAAACATACCTGATGCCAATATATTCAAACAGTACAGACGGTAATCAGGCGGGAGATCAGGCAGCTATCAACCTTATAAAGCAGATAGCACCGGGTTATAAAATAGTTCCTCTTGATGCACGCGGACTGACGATAGGCGGTGGTGCAATACACTGTGTTACTATGCAGATACCTGCAGAAAATCCTGTACACTTCTGGCATCCACCTGTTATAGATTGGCAGTTAAAACAAAGCTCTTACCACCTGGTATCTAAAATCGAGAATAGGAGTGGTATAGCATCTGCAAAATGTATGTGGCGCAAAAAAGGTACTACTACATGGAATACCGTTAACATGACAGACAGCAGTGGTCATCATATAGCAGATATATCTGGCAGCTTCAACTATGGCGATGCAGTTGAGTATTATTTGACTGCAACTACTAACAATGGTAAAACCGCAGTAAAACCAATAACAGCACCTGATGGCTTCTACACATTTATGATAGACTGGCCTACAAGTGCAACCATGCTGAATCCTGACAGGAATTTCCTGCTCAATCCGTTACCAAACCCTAACAACGGCAGTTTCATTATCCCGGCATCTTTTGATAAAGAAATGCAAGTAACTGCTGTAATTACAGATGTAATGGGTAAAAAAGTAGGTGAACGTAATTTTGGTAAAATGGAATCGGGCATACATAAACTAGATTTCAACCTCGGTGACGCGGCAAATGGCCTTTACTATATACAGGTATTTGCAGATGGCTTATCTGTTGGTACCAAACGAGTATCTAAGCAATAATCAGACAATTGCATATAACAAAAAAGGGTTCCTTAATCGGAGCCCTTTTTTTATGTTGTGTATTAAATACTATTCTTTAATCAGTTTTTGTTCATAAAACACTTCATGGTTTGCATCTTCCAGATGAATCATGTAAACGCCTTCAAGCAGGTCTTTTACGTATAGTTCATTGGCACCGGGTTGCAATTCACAAGTAATAACATTGTTGCCGGTATAGTTGTCTGTTATGGTTGCCTGCATGGGTTGGTTGGTACGGTTTGTTATGTAAAGTTTGTCTGTCATCTGGGGTGTGTTTTTGTCTTGGTGTTATTCAATAATGCTAATATAGCAGAACGGGTATTAAATCGCAATGCCATTTTTACGGTATATGGTACTAAGTGATAACACTGATACTGCTACTAAAAGATACATATTTGATTTTTAATTCATTATTAAATATATTAGATAAAACAATCTGTCTGGTAATGAAAAAAATCTACATGCTAATGATGATGTGTTGCAGTGTTATTGTTGCAAACTCGCAAACACCACTCGACCATACAGTGCAACTTACAGCTATTACACAAGCTTCCCCTGCACAAATAAAAATTAGTTGGAAAAAAATAAGCAGTGCTACCGGTTATCAGGTATATCGCAAAACAAAATCGGCTGCAAGTTTCGGAACAGCACTTACCACTGTATCAGCTACAGACAGTGTCTATACCGATAACAGCGTATCTGCAGACAGTGCATATGAGTATCAGGTTATTAAAACTGGTGGTAATGCGGCTACCGGCTATATATACGCAGCTATCAAGGCATTGCCTATACACAACAGAGGTGCTATGCTCTTGTTGGTGGATAGTACTTTTACAGACTCTTGCAGTACAGAAATAAAAACACTGATGAACGACCTGAGTGGTGATGGTTGGAAAATAGTACGCAAAGACTTTGCAAGGAGTACTAGTGTCAGTAGCATAAAAAGCTATATCGTAAACACATACAATGCAGACAATACAGTAAAAGCAGTGTACATACTTGGACATCTTGCAGTACCTTACAGCGGAGATTTGAATCCTGATGCACATGGTGACCACAAAGGTGCATGGCCTGCAGATGTTTACTATGCAGATGTTGATGGTATATGGACAGATAACAGTGTAAACAATACTACATCCACAGGTACACGTAATGATAATACACCGGGTGATGGCAAGTACGACCAAAGCACATTACCAAGTAATGCAGATTTGCAATTGGGACGTGTAGATGTAAGCAATATGCCTGCATTCTCCAAAACAGAAGTACAGTTGATGCGTACATACCTGAACAAGGCACACAGTTACAAAATGGACTCGTTGGCAATGATACATCAGGCGTTGATTGATGATAACTTTGGCATGAGCACGGGCGAACCTTTTGCAGCAAACGGATGGAGAAATTTTGCACCACTGCTTGGGTATAACGGCACACAGTCATTGGATTATATTGCTACCCTCAACACAACTACTTATCAATGGTCTTTCGGCTGTGGCGGTGGTTCTTATACCAGTGCTGGTGGCATAGGTACTACAGCCAATATTGCAGCAAACAATATGAATGGTATATTCAGTATGTTATTTGGTAGCTATTTTGGCGATTGGGATAATCAGAACAATTTTCTGCGTGCACCGCTTTGTGCAAATACACCTATGCTTACCAATTGCTGGGCAGGCAGGCCACATTGGTTCTTCCATCACATGGCGTTGGGCGAACCAATTGGTTACAGCACTATGATTTCGCAGAATAATGATGGCACTTACCTTACTACGAACAACTATATGACAAAAGGTGTACATATTGCTTTGATGGGAGATCCCAGCCTAAGACAAGACTATCTGAAACCAGTCAAAAATGTAAGCGTGATAGCTGTAGCAGGTGGTGGAGCAAATATTACCTGGTCAGCATCTCCTGATCCTGCTGTTATAGGGTATTATATATACAGTGCAGATGACAGATACGGTGCATACAAAAGACGTTCGCCATTGGTAAACGTTACCACGTACAACGACTCTTTCGGTACAGATGGTACTAAGTACTATATGGTACGTGCTGTTAAGGTGCAGAATAGCCCTTCAGGCAGCTATAGCAACCTGAGTATAGGTGTTACTTCAGCACCTGTTACCATAGATTATCCATATTCGGAAAACCAGTCTGTCAATGCAATTACCAACGTAGTCTCAGCAAACTTGTATCCTAACCCTGCTTCTAATGTATTAAATATTACTCTTACAGCTCAAAAAGCAGTAATTGGCACAGTAACTATCACTAACATCAACGGGCAAATGCTTTACACAAAAGATGTGCAGCTGAATAGCGGTACTAATAACATACATATCAGTGTTGAAGGGTTGGCAGCAGGTGTGTATTATGCCAATATTACTTCAGGAGGCATAATAACAAGCCATACATGGGTCAAAAACTAATTTGAGAGCGTTTTTTGGCTCAATCCTTTGATATAAGAGCAGAATTATATAAACTTGTAGAAAGAAGCATAATTAAGATGAAAGCAAAATTGATGGTTATCATAGCAATGGCAGCAGGCTCTATGCTATTTACATCTTGCACAAAATATTATAACTGTAAATGTGTTGATTATAAAGGCACTACAACCTATTTCACAGTTACAGCACAGACTGTACAACAAGCAAATAAAAACTGTGATGAAAAAGGTAATCTTGGAAATTGTGAGTTGAATTAAGCTTAGTCAACCATTCAAATATTTAACCCGCATACCAAATGGTTGCGGGTTATTTTTTAGTCTATTCTCCTGATATTGTTAGCATCCAGCCAATTTGCGAATTCTTTCACATCATTGGTTTTGTGGGTTACTATCTTGCCTATCTTCAGTAGAATGACAAACATATCTACGTGGTACTTGTATGCCGATAGTTCTTCTACCGTATACTCAAAACCCGGAAATGTATTTTGCCCCATAAAACGTTATCCTCGTCTATACACCCATACACACCTATCACACCTCCGCAACTCTCTTATTGGACGTAATGCTGTTTGATTAGCTTATTAATTGATACTTCTCTCTTAAGGAATTGATTGTCACAGCATCACAAAAACGCTCTCTGCTATCCCTTATACTGCGCAAAGGTCAAAATATAAGGTGGACAATCCATTGATTTGAATCAATAAATAACACATATAAAACCAGGTAAAATAACAGGTTACCTGGAAGAAGTATCAGAAAGCAATTCAGCATTACGCTTGCTGATGCGCGAGCGTATACGGCTCAATGCTTCCGGTGTAACACCAAGGTATGATGCAACCATGTATTGTGGCACACGGCGAATGAGATCGGGCTTTTCCTGCAATACTTTTATGTATCGTTGTTCGGGTGTTTCCATCAATAGCGATGCATTTCTTGCAGAAAGCAGTATGTATAATTGCTCTGCAACCAATCTGCCCACACGTTCGCTGTCAGGTATATTTTCGTAGGCATACTGTAGGCTGTCATAATCTACATCTATTACCTCTGTGTCTTCCAGCACATCGGTGTATAGTAATGATGGTGTGCGAGACAGAAAACTTTGATAATTGGAGAATACAGAATCCTCAACAAAAAAATTAGTGGTTATCTCTCTGCCATCTACCAGGTAGTAACTGCGCACCAAACCATAGTTGATGAAAGAAATACAATTACAAACCTCACCAGGTCTGAGTATATAATTCCCCTTTTCATATTTCTTAACTATGAGACGCTTTTCAAATGCACTCCAGTTATCTTCATTCAGGCTGGGCCATAAAGAGAAATAGAAGGTTTTTACTTTCTCAAACTTATCTCCCATGTCGGTGGTTATTAGTAAATGGCAATTATTGGTTGAGGCTCAATATATTATCGAGCAGACTAAATTACGAAAAAACGCTGTCAAAAAAACTACACTATACCATGCAAATGAATTAATACTACAAAACCATTGCAATATCTGTGTTTATACCGGGTGCAGGCATTAATTATACTTACAACTGTTAATAGTAGTTCAACCCAGGCTATCCCCCCAAAAGGGTAATAGTATATAATACACGCATTTATATCTTTGCATTATGCGTTATGTATTTAGTTTAATACTCAGTTTACTTATTGTCAATGCATTTGCCAAACAAGATACCATTAGGGTGTACTACCCTATTAATGTAGCAGCGCTTACCAATCAATCTGTAAAGACAATAGACTCCCTTATTTATCTGGATGTACTAAGGGCAGGTAAAAAAGTAGGTATACTTGGTTATGCAGATTATCTGGGTAGCGAGGAAACCAACATAGCATTGTCTGAGGCCAGGGCAAATAAGATGAAGGACTACCTGCTGCACATGGGGCTGAAAGAAGATGACATACAGATAGTAATAGGCAAAGGAGAAATAGTACGAGATGGTATGACAGCCTTATCCGGCTACCCAACAGACAGGCGCGTAGATATCATCCCCGGTGGCTTTAAAGTACCGCCTGTTGCTAAGAAACCGGAACCGATTGTAAAAAAGGATACCGTTAAAAAGCAAATAATCAATCTGGCGAAAGTAAAAGCAAATCAGACCATCAATCTGAATAAAATATTCTTCTACCCCGGTAGCCACAAAATACGTGAGGAGAGCCAACCGTATGTAGATTCACTGTACATGCTGATGCGCGACTACCCTACGCTGAGAATAAGAATAGAAGGCCATATATGCTGTGTGGTGGCAAAGAATGCTGATGGTTATGACTATGACTCTCAAGACTTCAACCTGTCTGTAAACAGAGCTAAAGAGATATACGACATACTGGAAGAAAAAGGCATTGACTATACCCGTATGGAATACAAGGGCTTCGGTAAAACACGCCCGTTGGCATGGCCGGAACAAACTGAAGAAGATGAGAATAAGAACCGACGGGTAGAAATAAGAATATTACAGAAATAAAATAAGGGTTGTGTTTTTACAACCCTTTCTTTTTCCACCTGATGGCGTAACTGATATAGAAGTTAAAATCGAAAATACTGTTCTTATCGCCCCTGCCATACCCTGCTACGTATGGTGGCGGCAGGTCTTTAAATTGCTTACCATTCAGTAGAAACTTACCGCGTATTGTCCAACCTGTAAAAAGGCCTTTAAATAACTCAACCTTCATACCCCCTGTCAGTTCAAACCAATGTGCTGTAAGGCTTTTACCCGGAACATAGCCTGTAGTATTACCCCAAAAGTTATCGAAAATAGTATAGGTAGCAGAAGAACGGTCTATGAATGCTATTGCATAGCGCAATCCTACGTATGCCTGATCCCAGTCTTGAGGAAACAAGCGAGGGAAAAGCCCTTTGTTGATACCCAGTTTGAAGAATGTGTTCTTACTGCTGTAGTTTAAGTATGCAGAATCCTGATACCCTCTGCCCCATCCACCTTCTGCAACATAGTACATGTCTTTCTTTTTGAAGAAATCCAGTTCAAACTCATAAGCCTGTCTTTCAGGTACAAAATTGGTAATAATAGGCTTGCTGATGTCAAAGCCAAGACGTAGCTGATAAAACGAATCTGTAACAGGTGGTTTTTCAGACTCATCTTCATCATCCTGTGCATGCAGGCTGAAGCTGAACAACAAGAATAATATACTAGTAAAATACTTTGACATTTTGTACATCCGATTTGCCGTCTATATTTCCGTTATTTATAATAACAGAATCTATACGGTTGGTCGTATATTTTACATTGTTAATTACATAGTTATTTGTATATCCGCAAGACTTGGAAAGAAATACAAGATTGCGTTGGTAATACATTGTAATGGTGTCTAAAGCTACGATTGTAGAATCAGGAGTGATAAACCATTTCACACTATCCTTCATAGGCGACAGTTGCATGTAAAAGTCCTTAACATTCTTTGTGCCTATGTATATCACCTGATTTGTTTCTGCATACCCAACTATAGGATTAGGCAATGAGCTATCCACACCCAATCTGCCGGTATCTGCGGGCTTCAACGTACTGATGCGTACAAATACATTTTTAGACAACAGGCAGGGATCTGCTACGCGTTGGCATGCAGTCTGCATCGTTGCAGTTACAGAAAGCAGTAAGATGATGTAATATAAACGCCTCTTAATCATTTAGTGTAGCCAGCAGTTTATCTATTTCGCCCAATACCGTGTCCAGTTGCTTCTTGAATACTTCTTTGTCATTACCTTCCAATACAGACGTAGACATTTGTGCTGCCATCAGGTTTTGCTCAGCCAGTGTAAGTTTGCCCGACAGTGTTTCAATCTGTTGTTTCTGCTCGGCAATAGTACCCTGCAGCCTGTTGTTTTCAGCCTGTAGTTGTGTATACTTTTTCAGCAACACGTCCAGTTTTTCGTTCAGGAGCGACAATGATTGCATTACTCGCGAATTTGTGCCTGTAGCTTGGTTTTATATGCGTTCATCAATTGCTGCATTACAGCCTCAATTTCACCATCTGTTAAGGTACGATCCTGCAACTGAAAAGTATAGCTTAATGCATAAGATTTTTTACCAGCACCCAGCTTCTCACTTTCAAACACGTCAAACAGACCAAAGCCCTTCAGTGAATCTATTTTCTGTTGTTCTGTGATTTGTTGCACATCGTTATATGTTACAGACTTATCCAGCACTATAGCAAGGTCGCGTTCTACAGCAGGATATTTTGCCACCTCGCTATATTTTATCTTACCTGTTGCTACGGCCTTCATCCACAATGCCCAGTTGATGCAGCCATAGTATACATCCTGTTTTATATCGAATGTGTTTAGCTTAGCATTATCTACAGCAGATATGGTACAAAGCACTTCATTCTTCCATTTCCACGATGTACCATTTTCATCATACACTAACGATGTCTTATTGATACCGCTTTGCAACATCAGGTTCTGGATAATGCCTTTCATATAGTACAGGTTGCCTGCTATAGGTTTTGCATTCCAGTTTTGTGTTGTCATGTTACCTGTCATATATAAAGCCAGTTGTTCTGTCTCTACATACTTATCACCTATCTGATGGTAAACCTTGCCAAATTCGTACATGGCAAGATTACTGTTTTTACGGTTTACGTTGTATTGTAAAACCTCCAATCCACTTTCCAGCATAGACGGGCGCAGTACGTCCAATTCGCTGGTAAGGCTGTTCAGCATCTTTACCATGTCCGTACGTTCCGGATAGTACTTGCTGTTTACAATAGAGTTGGTCACAATTTCGCTGAAGCCCATACCAGTCAACAGGTTGGCAATCTTATCGCGTTGTTTGCGATCACTAGCTATTGGTTTAGTAAGTGATATATTCAGTTTTGAAGGTATCTCGATATTATCAAGTCCATCAATGCGCAATATCTCTTCTACTATATCTGCCGGTTGAGAAACATCTGTTTTGTTGCTTGGCACTTTCAGTATCAGGCCATCTGCATCTTCTCTGTCTATAACAAAACCAAGTGCGGTAAGTATTTTCTTGATATTATCTTTTCCGTAGTCCTTACCACTCAGTTTAGTAATGTAATCATAAGTAGCATGCACTTCAACCGGTATCAGTTCTTTTGCATATACATCTACAATATCCGATGCTATTTCTCCGCCAGCTATCTCTACTATCAACGCAGCAGCACGTTGCAGTGCAGGTAATACATTGTTCATATCCACACCTTTCTCAAAATGTGTAGCAGCATCTGTACGCAAACCATGATGCATAGATGTACGGCGTACATACATCGGATGGAAATATGCACTCTCCAGGAAAATGTTTGTTGTGCTATCGCTAACACCACTTTGCGAACCACCGAATACACCCGCAATACACATACCATTTTCACTATCGCAAATCATCAGGTCATTATCCGTCAGTTTACGTTCTTTATCATCCAGTGTTGTGAATTTGCTATCGTTTGGCAGGAACTGCACATTCACTTCGCCGCCTTTTATTTTGTCAGCATCAAATGCATGTAATGGTTGCCCGAATTCGTGCAACACATAGTTGGTAATATCTACCACATTGTTGATACTGCGTGAGCCTATAGCCTTCAGACGCTGTTGCAACCAATCGGGGCTAGGCCCTACTTTTACACCTTTTATAGAAACACCTGTATAGCGCAAACAAGCCTCAGGTGCTTTAATATTTACTTTGATGTTGATAGCATCTTTACCTTTAACTGGCATTAATGTTGGTGGCATCAGTACTTTATAGATACCGCCTTTGTGGTGCGTCAGATAAGCACATACATCCCTTGCTACACCTATATGGCTCATGGCATCGCTGCGGTTCGGGGTAAGCCCAATATGTATCACCTCATCCGCATCCGGAATGTTGAAGTATTTCTTAGCAGCCATACCTATAGGCGCATGGTGTGGTAATACCATGATGCCTGCATGGCTGGCTCCAAGGCCTATTTCATCCTCAGCACATATCATACCCTCACTTTCTTCACCACGTATTTTTGCTCTTTTTATCAGGAAAGGCTCTCCTGCAGTAGGGTGTACTGTAGTACCTACGGGTGCTACCACTACCCTTTGTCCGGCAGCCACATTAGGTGCGCCGCATACTATATTCAGCTCAGAATCAGCGCCTATATTCACTTTCGTTACACTCAGCTTATCAGCATTAGGGTGTTTATGACAAGATACTACTTCGCCAATCACAAGCCCCTCAAGGCTTCCCGGCACAAACTCTGCTTTTTCAACTGCTTCTACTTCTAATCCTATGGATGTCAATATTTTACTCAATTCAGCCACCGGTATGGGTTCCGGCAGGTATTGCAATAGCCATTGGTACGATATGGTCATCTGTTTTGTATAAAATTTGTTGTAAAGATAGCCCATAGCGGGCATGTTTTAAGTAATTCGCATCATTAATAAAATATCTCTAAAAAAAACATTTATTCACATTTATTTGTGGGTAATCTGTGGATTGATGTGAAAGCTGCTGTAACTTTGTTGGTAACACACTAATAAAATGTTCCACGAGTGGATAAGCTGTTAGGTTCGGGTTAATTAAGGGCTGAAAATTATTTATTTATACAGCTATTGACGAGTCATTTTTCAAGATTACATTAGTCATCCGCCTCTAATAAAACGCTTGTTAACATTGGATGACAAATGATGAAATTGTTAATGAATGATTACCTGAAGGTTAAAACAGTGTAAACAAATACAGGTGCGGATTTAAGATAACAGAATTACAATAAGACTAAAAAGACTAACCCCGAAATGGCAGTAAACATTAAAAAAGACTTTGGAAGTACCAGGAATCGTAAACCGGACATTACGAATCTTGTATACGGAAAAGTGCCTCCGCAAGCCCCCGAATTGGAGGAAGCAGTACTTGGCGCCATAATGCTTGAAAAAGACAAGCTGGCAGAGGTACTGGAAATTATACAAAGTGAAGACTGTTTTTATGTAGACGCACACCAAAAGATATATGCAGGTATTCGCCGATTGTTTGATAAGGGTATGCCTGTCGATTTGCTGACGGTAACAGAAGAACTGCGTAAAAGCAACGAACTGGAGATAATTGGTGGTGCGTACTACCTTACCCGCCTTACAATGAGTGTAGTATCATCTGCACACGTAGAGGCGCACGCCAGAATTGTGATGGAGAAATTCATTCAAAGAGAACTTATTCGTATTTCTGGCCTTGTGATAAGTGATGCATATGAAGACAGTGCAGACGTTTTCGACCTGCTGGACAAAGCAGAAAGCAACCTGTATGAGATTACAGATAAGCACCTTCGTAAGAATTTTACCAGCCTGAAAGACGTTTTGGTACGTACCGTACACGAAATTGAAGAGGCTAAGAATAAAAAAGACGACCTGACAGGCGTACCATCAGGCTATGTGCCGTTGGATAAACTGACAAGTGGTTGGCAAAAAACGGATCTTATCATCCTGGCAGCCCGTCCTGCCGTGGGTAAAACAGCCTTCACGCTGAATTTGGCGTTGAATGCCGCAATGAACTCATCTAAGCCCTTCCCTGTGGCCTTCTTCTCGCTGGAGATGGGTGCAGGACAGCTGGTAAAAAGGCTCTTGGCTGCCGTTACAGAGGTAAGGATGGATGCCATTACCAAAGGCCGTATGCAGGAACATGAGTTTGTGCAAATGACACAACGCATGAATAAGTTGGCACAAGCACCGATATTCCTAGATGATCAGGCAGCCCTGAACATATTTGAACTAAGGGCAAAAGCACGCAGGCTAAAGCAAAAACACGATATCCAGCTCATTATAATTGACTATTTGCAGCTAATGCAAGGTAGTGTGAACAATGGTGGTAACCGTGAACAGGAGATTTCTAAAATCAGCCGTGACCTGAAGCAATTGGCAAAAGAGCTTGAAATTCCAATCATAGCACTATCTCAGTTGAACCGTTCTGTTGAAAGCCGCAAAGAAAGCAAAGTACCACAGTTGAGTGACCTTAGGGAATCGGGAGCCATCGAGCAGGATGCCGACATGGTAATGTTCTTGTATCGTCCTGAATACTATGGTATCAATAACGACGAAATGGGCCAACCTATTGAAGGCGAAACCCACATACATATAGCCAAGCACCGTAATGGTAGTACTGATACTGTAAAAGTGCGTTTCCTGAAGGAGTTCCAGAAGTTTGTAGACCTGCCGGATGATGATTTCGGTGGTGGATTCAATGGCAACTTCGGTGGAGGTAACTTTGGTGGTGGCGGAGGTGGATTTACACCTGCACCTCCTTCTCCGGGCGATAACCCGAGTGCGGGTATACGCAGAGACAGAAATGACATGAGCGATTTCGGTGGTAGCAAGATGTTTATACCAGGTGGCTTCCAGACAATGCCATCAAAGGCTAATGACTTCAATTTTGATGACGATTTACCGCCATCATCTCCATTCATCAAGCGCCCGAATCAGGGACCTGACGAAGACGCTCCGTTTTAGAAACAACATATGAAAGCCACTCTAAAGAGTGGCTTTTTCTTTTACAGGTTTGCAGATAAGAAAAATGTTTGTATTATTATACCACTAAATCCGAGAATAGATGAAACGTATTATTGCCGCATTTCTTTTATTAACAATAGCTGCTGTAACATTTAGTAGTTGCTATGGTACAAGGCATAAAACTAAATTGAACCATAATCGCAGCGTTAACAGCAGACACCTGCGTTGGGGATAATCAGTAAACAGATACTTTATATAATTAAGGCAAGATGAAACCATCTTGCCTTTTCTTATTTGTAGTCTTGTTTGGCCCATTTAATGGTTGGTTGCATCCACTCGTCCATTGGTTTATACAAGAACCCATGCTTCAACCCTGTATGTAGTTCTACTTCTTTATAGCGTGCTACTTTGTCTCCCGCTTGTTTCCTTTGTGCATCACAACTGCGTCCAATGATATCGCTCTCTTCAAATATTGATAGCACATTACCGTAAAAACTCAATCTATCATTCACCAACAATTCATCACTACAGCAGGCGATGAAAACAAAATTCAAATCTTTATTCTTTTGCAAACCTGATACACACATAGCTATGTAAGAACCCTTTGATGTTCCCACTACGGTTATATCTTTTGCCTTAACGCCTTTTTTTAGTAGGCTGTCTATTTGACGGCTTACTTTTTCAGCGTATTCATTTGCATCTGTATTCCGTTTGCGCAGTTCGCTTATTACGACAAATCCTGCCTTGCTGAATTTATCTTTAATAGAACTATACTCTGCTTTACCATATTCGGGATGCACCCCACTCTCGCCTTGCAGCTCCAGAAAAGCATTATGCAAAAAGAACAGGTAACGCTGCGCATTTGCCTGCAGCGACAGGAACATGATAACTAAAAGCAAAAGTTTTCTCATACTATAAATTTACATTGATGCCAGCTTACAAACGGTATTCCAGTTGCGTGTTGTGGCATATATTTTCAGTTTTTTCTCAAGCAGCATATTGGTGAACAGGCTCTTACCTTTCGTCTCATCTATTGTTATGTATATTTCATTGCCTGTTGAATAATATACATCTACCTCATTTGTCAATGAATGCAAATATTTTATCTCTTCTTTAGTTAATGGCCTTTCAAGAAAGGCTACATACTTCTTAGCTGTCGGTACAGATTTCAATACATTAGTAAAAACATCAGCAGCCTGTATCTCTTGCATTGTTTCTGTAGAGATAGTAACAACAGGCACATGATACCCTAATGCTTCTTCCAATCCTTTTGTAATCTTCTTAGTTAAGGTAATTAATGTTTGTTTATTGGCTTCGAATACTACATTGCCACTCTGTATATATGTTTTTACATCCCTGAAACCCATATTTGCGAAATAGCCCCTCAGGTCTTCCATCTTAATGATTTTCACCCCGCTTACATTAATACCTCTCAGCAGTGCTATATACTTTGGCATGTTCAATGTTGTCAATCCGCAAGATAAGCAAAGGAGCTTGTAGAACTCCTGTCGGTATTTTTTCTGAATATCATTGTATAATATGTACATATCACAAATATGCACTAACTTTGCGCGCTGTATTTAACCGCATATCTGTGGGCCACAAGAATCTTAATAAAGCCACTTTTGCCGGGCTTATCATAGCACTCGGCATTATTTATGGCGACATCGGAACCTCTCCGCTCTACGTTTTCAACGAAATCTGTAATGGTAAAGTAATATCCGAGGACCTCATCCTCGGGGGCTTGTCCTGTATCATCTGGACACTCACCCTGCAGACAACTGTAAAGTACGTACTGCTGACACTAAAAGCAGACAATAAGGGTGAAGGTGGTATTTTCTCACTATTTGCTTTGGTAAGGAGGCATGGCAAATGGACGGTATTCCCTGCCATGGTTGGTGGTGCTGCACTGCTTGCCGATGGTATGATAACCCCACCCATCTCGGTAGCATCTGCCGTAGAGGGGCTACGGAATATACCGGTACTGCACGATATTACAGACTGGACAATCGTCAATATTATCCTAGCCATCATTACAGCACTGTTCTTTGCTCAACAGTTTGGTACAGGTGCAATTGGTAAAGCTTTCGGACCTATTATGACTGTTTGGTTCCTGATGCTGGCATTGTTAGGTGTTTATCACCTGAATGACGATTGGGGTATCATGAAAGCATTCAACCCATACTTTGCTATCAAACTACTCACTACATATCCTAAAGGCTTCTGGATATTGGGAGCTGTATTCCTTTGTACTACGGGTGCCGAAGCTTTGTATTCAGACCTTGGCCACTGTGGTCGCGGCAACATACGCATATCGTGGATATTTGTAAAAACTGCATTAATACTCAACTATTTGGGGCAAGGTGCATGGCTGCTTACACAAAGAGGTCATGTTTGGCATGCAGAAGACATGAACCCATTCTACGAGTTAATGCCGCAGTGGTTTCTTTTGCCAGGTATTATTATAGCAACAATGGCAGCCATTATTGCCAGCCAGGCATTAATATCGGGCTCATTTACGCTTATAAGTGAGGCTATCAAACTGAACCTGTGGCCCAAAATGAAGATCAACTACCCTACAGTAGAACGTGGACAATTGTTCATCCCCGGCATCAACTTCCTATTGTTTTTGGGTTGTACAGTAGTGGTACTGATATTCCAGAAATCATCAAACATGGGTGCTGCTTACGGTCTTGCTATCACGCTGTGTATGATAATGACATCTACCCTGTTTGCATATTACATGTTCATCAAAAGGGTACCAATTGTATGGATTGCAGCATATCTTTTGGTCTTCTTGAGCATTGAGTTTTCTTTCCTTGTAGCAAATCTGGAAAAATTCCCACACGGTGGTTATGTAGCAGTAATAGTGGGCGGTGGTCTGTTCCTGGTGATGCTTGTTTGGTTCAAAGCTCGTAAAATCAAGAACCGATATGTGGAATTTGTTCGTCTGGAAGACTACGTACCTATCCTGCAGGAACTGAGTAATGATAAGAGCATTACGAAATATGCTACGCATCTTGTGTACCTGACAAGTGCCAACAATCCTAAAGAAATAGAACATAAAATCATATTCTCTATACTGTATCGCAAACCCAAACGTGCAGATATTTATTGGTTCGTTCACGTTGATGTATTGGATGATCCGTACACAATGGAGTACGCTGTACAGACTATTGTACCAAACGAAATTATCCGTGTTGAATTCCGTCTGGGCTTCCGTGTTGAGCATAAAATACAACTCATGTTCCGCAAAGTCGTAGAAGAAATGGTGCAGAATAAAGAAGTGAATGTTGTAAGTCGCTACGAATCGCTGAGCAAGAATAATGTAAAAGGAGATTTCCGCTTTATAGTAATGGAGAAATTCCTATCTCGCGATAACGACTTGCCTTTGTGGGAGCGTCTGGTGATGAGCGGTTATTTCATCCTCAAGAAATTCAGCCTGTCTGAAGAAAGAGGCTTCGGTCTTGATTCTTCTGACGTGACAGTTGAGAAATACCCTATTATAGTATCAAGTGTTACAGACTTTAACCTGAAACGTGTTGACGAAGATTAATACTGTAGTAATCACTACAGTATTTCTTCGTATGTAATTTCATTATTGTCAGATATTTCATTCTCTACATAGCCTGTTATCAGGGTATCAAACATTTCATTGCCATTAAACAGGAATGTAACCTGTATAGGCATTACAAGTATATCTACACCCCATTCCTGTAGCTTATCTGCATGCAGATGCAGGCGTGTAGCATCTTTTTCTGTGGTAACAACTACTTTGTTTTTTACGTCCCAATTTGCAAAAGTTTCTTTCATTTCCTCCACATCTCTGTTCAGGAAATAATGATGATCTGCGTAAGACAAAGTATGTGTGTCTGTTGCAAGGCTTGCTATATGGTATACAAACGGTTCGGGTTTTGCTATACAGCAAACAATCAATGCGTTCTTATCATTTATACTAACCTCTTCGCCTGTAAACAGATTATAGGCCTGCCCGTATTGTATGGTTGTAAAAAAAACCCGTTGATCAGGCAATGGTTTTATCTCTTTTATTATTTCATCTGCCTGTTGGTGTGTTAGGTCTTTGGGGCATTTTGAAACGATAATAATGTCTGCACGCTTATAGGCTTCTCTGCTTTCACGAAGTGTACCCATCGGCAGTATGAAGTCTTTATAAAAAGGCTTTGAATAATCTGTAATCAGGATATTTCTACCCGCCTTTACACTACGATGCTGGTAAGCATCATCCAGCAGTACCACCTCTATATCAGGCCTGCGTTGTATAAGTGTAGGGATACCAGTTATACGTTCTTCTGCAACACTTACTACCAGCTCCGGGAACTTCATATGATATTGCATAGGTTCATCGCCAATACGCAATGCATTTGTATCGGCATTTGCCAATAAAAATCCTTGTGTACGACGCTTGTAGCCACGGCTCATAGTGGCTACACGGTACCTGTATTGTAGCAACCGTATCAGATATTCAACATGCGGTGTTTTACCTGTGCCACCTACAGACAGGTTTCCGACCGTAATTACAGGCACACTAAACTGTACGGATGAGAAAAAACCTGTCTCATATAGCTTATTTCTAAGCCATACTACTGCACCGTATATCAAAGCAAAAGGATATAGAAAAACCTTTACAAACGAGAAAAATGGTTTCATTGGGGTAAAAGTACCAAAACAATGACACTTGCCGAAAGTGCGTCAACTATATATGTATTATCAAAAACTTTACAGAGATTTATACAATATGAATTGGATTAGCCACCCTGTAATATTGGAAGGCAAGATGGTAAAATTAATACCGCTTGAAAGTGCTCATTTTAATGAGCTCATTGCCATCAGCAGGAATAAAAAGATATGGGAATTTCTGACTGTAGATGGCTCTGATGAAAATACCATTACTACAGAACTGAAAAGTGCATTGCTAAAGCGAATGGACGGAACAGAATATCCATTCACAATCATAGATAAACAAAGTGGTAAAATAATAGGTAGTACCCGGTATATAGATATACACCAGCAATATAGAAAGCTTGAAATTGGCTGGACATGGAATGACCCTGATTATTGGGGTAAAGGACATAACAGTGAATGTAAACTACTATTGCTCACCTACGCATTTGAATCATTAAAGTGCATACGTGTACAATTAAAAACCTCTGACAAAAACATTCGAAGTCAAACAGCCATCAAGAAAATTGGTGGTAAACTTGAAGGTACACTTCGCAATGAAAGGATACTATATAATGGTACAAAACGCAACTCTGTGATGTTCAGTATTATAGATGAAGAGTGGCCTGAAGTGAAGAATAACCTGATCAGATTAACTAAAAGTTAGAATAAAAATTCAATTAAAATCTCCCAGAAAATCCTTGTGAAAACTGAAACATGAACTAAGTTTATTATATTGTATTTCATTAATACACTTCTAAATGAAATACACCTTTAGCCTGATACTTTGTCTTCTTTTCTCGTTACATACATTTGCACAATCACCTTGCGAACCAAACATAGATTTTGAATTTGGTAACTTTTCAAATTGGCATTTGTTTACAGGCTCTTGCTGCCCAGTAAATGTCACTCCATCAACAGCAATTGCCGGTAGACATAGTATTACATCAGGAACAGCTGTTGACATATATGGTGGTTTTCCCACTGTTGACCCTGCTAATGGAGTGTATTCATTAAAACTAGGCAATGCAATAAATGGCGCTGAAGCAGAAGGAGCCAGGTATTACATACATGTACCAACAGGAAGCAACAACTATTCTTTAATATTCAGATACGCTGTAGTTTTTGAAGACCCTGCCCACCCGGCAGCTCAACAACCAAGGTTCGAAGTTAGTGCTTTTGACTCCTCATCAGGGTTACCTATAGGTTGTGCTCAATATACTTACGTTTCATCTTCAACATTACCGGGATTCAAAACTTCGTCTATTTCTCCTGCTCCAATTTATAAAGAATGGACTTCGGCGAGTGTAGATTTAAGTTCCATGAATGGTAAAACTGTAGCAATACAATTCAATACTGGCGATTGTTCACCGGGAGGACATTTCGGATATGCATATATCGATATTAACTGTGGTTTATTTGAAACATACGGAGTAGACTGTTTAGATGGAAATTTAACATCTTTAAGCGGTCCTCCAGGTTATCAATATTATCAATGGTGGAACAGTAATTTTACTCAATTTTATGGTAATGGACAAAATATACAAATTGCGACCCCATCTACTACTACCACTTTTGCAGTTGTAGTTACTCCTTATCCGGGATTTGGTTGTAGTGATACACTTTATACCACAAGAAGAGGTACAGATTTAACAGTAAATGCAGGAAGGGATACTTCCATATGCCTGATAAGCGGAACAAAAAATGTACAAATAAATGCTAAGGCAAGCAGCACTATTAGTAATGTAGGGTATACATGGTCCCCTACTGCCGGGCTTAGCTGTACAAACTGTTCCAACCCTATTGCTACTATTGGTAGCACTAGTACATATGTTATAACTGTAACTGACAGTAGCAAATGTGTAATGAGAGATACTATTAAAATTGTCGCTGCACAGACAGTGTTTGCCGATATAAAAGCAGATGCAGATACAGTTTGCCAAAACGAAGAAGTTTGGATTAAAAATCTGCTTTCAAATCCTGTTGGAACACATTTTTATTGGAAAACAGATACTGCTACAATCATATTGCTAGATACAATTGTAGGAAACGCCAAATTAAGATGGTCTTCCAGTGGTTTGAAAAAAATAGTATTAACGTCTGCAAATACGGAATGTAGTATTTCAGATTCAATATATGTTTATGTAAAAGAACGACCTATTGCATCCTATTCTTTACCAATGCATGGATGTATTAATAAACCAGTAGACTTATTACCTATCAAAGAAAGTGGCAAATATTTATGGACCATTACAGAGCAAAACATCACTGATACTGTTTTCAAAAATAAGTATAAAGTATCATGGAATACACCGGGCTACAAACCAATATCATTAGTAATAACTAATATGAATGGTTGTGTATCTAATCTCTATGAATCAGGTATATTAATCCATGATCTTCCAAAAGCCTCAATAATTCTTGACTCAAATGAAAGAATCTGTATTGGCGATAAAATTACCCTCAGAACTGAAAACAAAGGCAGTAATTATAACTATGACTGGCAACCATCGATATATTTTGAAAACAATGGTTTTCATGAAGTTGTGTACAAAATGGAGCGACCAGAAACAATCAGATTAAATATAATTGATCTGTATGGCTGTACAGGTTCTGATTCAGTAAAAGTTGATGCAGACCTATGTTGCAGAGTAATATTACCAGACGCATTCACACCGAATGGTGATGGCAGAAACGATTTGTATAAATGTATTAATCTGCAAAATCATAAAATCCATACATTCATCATAAAGAATCGATGGGGCCAAACGGTCTTTGAAACAACAAATGGTCAAGACCCTTGGGATGGCACTTTCAATGGCAAACCTCAAGAGCCAGGAACATATATTTATTACATCAAGTATATCTGTCACGATAAGGAAACAATAGAGAAAAAAGGTACTTTCCATTTATTAAGATAAAAAAAGCCGGCACACGCCGGCTTTTTCATTTACATACAAAACTACTATTCAGCTTTGTTGTCTTCTTTTTTGATGCGTTTGTCTGCATCCATCATCTCCATGAGTTTCAGACCAAGTAAGCCACTCATTGAGCCTTCCGTGCCGTTACCACCGTTGATGATGATATCTGGTATTACTTTGATACTGTTTTTACCTATCTCTTCGGTAATTTTGTATCGGGTAAAGTTATCACCTCCCATTGCCCTTACCTGTAGCTCATACGCTTCGGCTGTTGATTTACCGATAGCAAGGATTTTCTCAGCCTCTGCCGAACCTGTTTTAGCAATTCTTTCTGCCTCTGCCACAGCGTTCAGTTTAGTAGATTCGGCCTGTGCTGCAGCGCGCAGTTTTGTCGCTTCACTCTCGGCGTTTGCACGCATTTTAGTGGCCTCAGCTTCGGCATTTACCTGCAGCTTCATACTGGTTGCGTCACCTTCTGCTTTCTTAACGGTAGCATCTGCGGTACGTTGTGCAATCTCAACACTTTGCTGCGCCTTTACGATGTCTTTCTGCATATCTGCGATAGCTGTTTCTTTTTCTACACCCTGACGTTTTTCCTGCGCCATTCTTTGTGTTTCATAAGTTTTTTCTTCCTCTTGTGCAATCTTACGGTCCGTAAGTGTTTTCATCAATGCCTCTGGTGGCACGATGTCGCCTATCAGCGTATCTACTGCATTCACATTATACTGTTCTAAAACAAGTTGTATGTGTTGCTTTGCAGCGTCCTGTCTTTCTTTACGTGTAGAAAGGAACGAAATAACATCGCTGTCCTGTGCAGAGTTACGGAAGTAGTTACCGATGGTAGGCTCCAATACCTGCGATACCAGATTATTCATGCTACCAAAACGCGCTATCACTTTAGGTGCTTCGTTTGCAGGTATGTGTATAATCTGTGCAACGTCCAGATTGAATGGGAAACCGTCTTTTGAACGTACTGTTATTGTACTCAGGTTTTTATCCAGTGCATGTGCCTCACTACGTGCATTGGCCCAGTTCAGTACCAAGTTTGTTGTTGGTACTACTTCAACTTTCATAGTATAGACATTGATAGGATATTTACCGGGTCCTAATGGTTCCATCCATACACCACGGTATCCTTTAGACACGATATTGCCATGCTTAAAGTTTTCACCGGTTAGGTCTTTACCATCTTCGCCCATATAGCTGATGACAACACCTACATGACCAATAGGTACTTCTGTCATGGGACGCTCTTCTATCTGCACCGCCCATGGGTTTATGTAGTAAGAACCTGCAAGTATCACCTGTGGCTGCAAGCCACGGTTACCACCATTGTTCAGGAAAAAGTCAATATCCTGAAAGTTATTATGCCCTGCTACGTCTTTACCTGCTATCTGTCCTTGCGGCAGTGGTTCACCGTCGAGCGTGGTTACAATACCTACTCTATTTTCGTTAATGCTTACCTGTTCTGTAATGGCAACATCAAACAAAAAAGTATTGATACGATACGAACCCGCAGTGATGAAAGCTGTTTGCCTACCACGCTGTCCGCCATTCTGCAAGAATTTTTCAGCATCCTGAAAGTTGTCGCAGTCTACCTTACGGGCAAGAATACGGCCTGTAGGTATCTCCGCACCGTCTTTTGAAAGTACAAGCCCCAGCTTACCTTCAGGTATTACGGTAAAGGGTACCATATCTACACTATACTGCCATGGCCACATAAACCAAAACAAACCAGGCGCAAGTGTTTTTGCCTGAAAACCTGCCTCGCCATTTGTTGCAATGATGCGACCGTCAGGTAATTCCCTGTTCGAACCAAAGAGGACGAACTTCTTTGTAACAAGCCCTATCCTGTCTTCAGGCACTATTACCATACCAAAAATTACGCGCAGGATTACTTTGTAAAATACCAGCGCCAAAACTAATACTACTGCCCACCAATAGTTAGTGAGTACATCTGTGAAACTCATAATTGTTTATGATTGATTGGTTAAAAAATGACAATAATTGATACCATGACACAAGAATGCCAATTACGATTTAGAGTCGTATGAGCGGATACTTGCTATTTATGCAGCTATACAAGGTGGATGTACCATTTTCTTGTGGTTCACCATTGTCTCTTTCTGGAAGAAAACAAACTTGTAAATACGGCTAACCTTAGCCATTGGTAAGAAATAAGTGAGGGTTGTTCTTGTCGGTTGTGTATAAATACACATGTTATATAGTTCGTTGTTTACGGGGAAATATATTGCAAAAAGCATACCATATTTTATATTCTTTAACAGATTTTATTACCCGTACCTGTTCCGGGGTTTTTAAGCTCGGGCTTTACAGTTATCTTTGCTCATTGTTTCCAACACATGTCAGATAATAACAGATATAACCTGCGTGGTGTTTCTGCGCAGAAAGAAGATGTACACAAAGCCATTGCCAAGCTGGACAAGGGCTTATATCCTAACGCATTTTGCAAAATATACCCCGATTATTGGGGTGATGACGATGCATATTGCAACCTGATGCACGCAGACGGTGCAGGTACAAAATCATCGCTGGCATATTTGTATTGGAAAGAAACTGGCGACCTGAGCGTGTGGAAAGGCATAGCTATAGATAGTATAGTAATGAATATCGACGACTTGTTGTGCGTTGGTGCTACAGGGCCGTTTACATATTCTTCTACAATAGGCCGTAATAAGAACCTGATACCGGGAGAGGTTATTTCTGAAATCATTAATGGTACACAGGCTTATTTCGATACACTTGCAGATTATGGCATCGACGTAAAACTGATGGGAGGCGAAACTGCCGATGTGGGCGACCTGGTACGTACTGTGATTGTTGACGGTACTATGAGCTGCCGTATGCGCAGGGATAAACTGGTAACCACCGAAAAAATGGTTCCCGGAGATGTTATCGTATCATTGGCAAGCTACGGACAGGCTACTTACGAAACTGAATATAACAGCGGCATGGGCAGCAATGGGCTTACCAGTGCACGCCACGAAATGCTGAAGAAAGAATATGCTACAAAATATCCTGAAAGTGTAGATCCTAATCTGCCATCAGAAGTAGTATATAATGGTAAATATGGACTTACAGACCCGACTGAAACACCGCTGAACGTGGGTAAAATGATACTCTCGCCTACCCGTACATACGCGCCGGTAGTTTTGAAGATATTAGAGCAGTATTTTGACAAGATACATGGCATCATACACTGCAGTGGTGGCGGGCAAAGCAAAGTATCTCACTACCTGCCATCTGCATTAAGGGTCGTGAAGAACAATTTATTACCTGTTCCTCCGTTATTTACCATGATTCAGCAATCTGCAGGTACAGACTGGAAGGAAATGTATCAGGTATTTAATATGGGGCAAAGGCTGGAAATATATACAGATAAGGAAACGGCCGAAGCAATCGTTGAAATATCAAAATCTTTCAACATAGATGCACAGGTTTCCGGTTATGTAGAGGCTGCTGATAAAAAAGAAGTGATAGTAGAAAGTCCTTATGGAACTTTCAGCTATCAATAACTAATAGTTAATATTGCTAATATTTGGCACAATCTGTGCTATAAAATATCAGACAACCAATAACATATATGAAAATCAAATCACTCCTGTTAGGCTCTGCTGCTTTGTTATCATTTGCAGCTAACGCACAAGATAGAATTCACCTGCGCAATGGTGATGTAATAGATGGTAAAGTATCGGAAGTAGGCACAAGAGATATCTCTTACAAAAAAGCTGAGAATCCGGATGGTCCAAGCTATCGTTTGGGTAAAGGAGAAATCAGCAGAATTGAGTATGAAAACGGTTCTGAAGACGTATTCGGTATGCACGGACGTGTTCGTGAAGGCAAACCTGATGCGCCGAAAGTAAAATATGGTAAAAACATACTGGCCATTGCACCATTGCAAATAAGCGATGGTATAGGTGTAGGCCTTAGCTACGAAAGAATGCTGGATAAAAAGGGCATTGTTAGCTTTTACATGCCGCTAATGGTAGGCTTTAATAACAACGATGATTTGACTCCTTTCACTAGTAGTTATTACTATAATGATAACTATACTTCTTACACAGGTATGGTTGGCATCAAAATATATCCTACAGGTAGTAAAGGCAAGGTGAAGTATGCTGTTGGTCCTGCCATTGCAGCACGTTATTCTCAATCAAACGCTTACAATGTGATTATGGGATATGATGTATATGGCTACCCAATATATACAACAGGCAAACAAGATAATTTTGCATTGGGGGTAGTTATCAATAACTCACTTAATATTCAACCAACTCCACACCTTTATCTGGGTCTTGAGTTAGGCTTGGGGATGACTTACATTAATCAAACAAACGGACGTAATAACGGTAGTGAAGATGTTTTAGGGCAGTTTGCATTCAGACTTGGTTACAGATTCTAAATCAACATATTTTCTATACTCAAGAAGCCTTTCCATATGGAAAGGCTTCTTTCATTAACCAACAAACCAACTATACAATTATTTATCTCCAACGCCTGCCATGCCAAACCCTTGCGTGATGGCGAGGACGGCAATAATTTCTGCCATCATAATAATGCCTTCTTACAATAGGAGCAGGAGCTACTACCACTCTCGGAACTATTATAGGAGGAGCTACCACTACCCTTGCTGGTCTGCAATAGCCTCTGCGTCTGCCCCAATGTGCATTAGCATCGTCAGAAAATAAAAGCACTGCAAATACAGTTAACAAACCGGCGATTATCATTTTTGTTTTCATAACACCTCATTTATTAGTAAGACAATAAAAAGACAAATTAGTTTAATAGTAGTATTACAACTATCAGGCAGTTTTCTGTTAAAAAAATGCGAAAGGATTATGTCTGTCCTAATAAAATAATATCCTTTGTTTTTAGGTTATATTTGCAGGCTGCAATACACTTACAATGAACCGTAGTTTAGCATATGTAATTATTGGCCTTATATCCATAACTGCTTGTAAAACAAAGCAAGCCGATAATAAACAGACCGAAGAAGATGGCAGATACTTTTCTGTTGCAGACTATGCAATAGATCAGGTAGATGTTTACTATGGTCAGCCATATGGTATTGAGAAAATCACATATCAGGATGGAAAGACCGATACACTACATACAAATATTGAAAAGATAGATTGGGCAGCTGTGCTACGCATATTCTTTGCAACAGACATCAGCGACAAAAAATACCTGGATAAATACAATTTTTCAGAGTTTGCAGATACGCTCAGCAATACAAATAACTATTATTACGAAGCAAAAGAAAAAGACCTGTTCACTCAAAAACTACATATCACTACCAATCCGCGCAATAATAAAATTACATCCGTGTACATAGAAACATTCAGCAACAAGTCTATGAACAAGCGCACACAAAGATTGTATTATATACCTGCCACAAGCATTACTATACAAGAGTTTGAAGCAGGTAAGACAGGAGATGAAAATGAGGTAAGGGTTGAATACAAGTTTATGTAGTTGTAATGACAAGAGAGGAATTTTCAAATATTGCATCATCTATACCACACCAGCCCGGGTGTTATAAATACTTTGATGAGGATAATAATCTGCTGTATGTAGGTAAGGCTAAAGATCTGCGTAAGCGTGTCAGTTCCTATTTCAACAAAACGGTTGATAATTACAAAACCCGCAAGCTTGTATCACTGATAAACAGTATAGACTATACTGTTACAAATACAGAACATGATGCCTTCTTGTTAGAGAACACGTTGATAAAACATTATCAACCACGCTTTAACATTGACCTGAAGGATGACAAAACATATCCGTTTATTGTCATCAAGAAAGAGCCTTTTCCAAGAGTATTTTTTACACGCAGAGTAATACGTGATGGTTCTGAATACTTGGGACCATTTACAGGTGTTGGCAAAGTAAAAGAATTGCTGAACCTGATAAAACAAAACATACCACTACGCACTTGCAGCCTGAATCTTTCTGCTGCCAATATTGCCAAAGGCAAATACAAAGTATGTCTGGAATATCATCTCGGCAACTGTAGCGGACCTTGCGAAGGCCTTCAATCAGAAACAGACTATGCAGCCAACATATCCAACGTAAGGCACATACTAAAGGGTAACACGGGCGAAGTAATAAAATACCTGAAACAAGAAATGCAACAGCAAGCAGCTGATATGCATTTTGAAAGAGCAGAAATTGTTAGGCAGAAAATTGAAGACCTGAATAATTACCAGGTGCGCTCTACTGTAGTAAACGCACACCTTGGCAATCTAGATGTATCATCCATCATCAGCGATGAACAATATGCTTTTGTCAACTACATGATGATTGCAAATGGTGCCATAGTATATGCTAAAACACTATGTATAGAAAAGAAGATAGAAGAAGAGGATGCTGATATACTGTCACTGGCATTGGAAGAAATGCGTACTACATTTCAAAGCAATGCAAAAGAAGTAATTGCTCCATTTGAGGTAGAAGTGGCAGATGAAGGCATTAAAGTAACAGTACCAAAATCAGGAGACAAGAAAAAGCTGCTAGACCTTAGTTATAAAAACGCGGAGATTACCAAACAGGAACTTCGCAAAAATGATGCACTGATGCTTGGTAAAGCAACAGAAGAAAATGCAGCTACTGTATTGGAAGAGTTGCAAGACTCTTTACAACTGACTGAATTGCCTTTACATATTGAGTGTTTCGATAATTCCAACTTTCAGGGAGCCTACCCTGTTTCTGCCATGGTATGTTTTAAAAACGGATTACCGTCAAAAAAAGATTATAGGCATTTTCATATTAAAACAGTAGAAGGAATCAACGACTTTGCCTCTATGAGCGAGGTTGTGTATCGCAGATACAAACGCCTGATGGAAGACAAAGCTGCTTTGCCACAGTTAGTAATAATAGATGGTGGTAAAGGACAGCTTGGTGCAGCTATGGAAAGTATAGAGAAACTGGGGCTTACAGGTAGTATGACGGTAGTAGGCCTTGCAAAGAGAGAAGAATCTATCTTCTTCCCAGGAGATAGTGAACCTATACAATTACCTTTTGACAGTCCTGCCCACTTACTGATAAGACGCATACGCGACGAAGTACACCGCTTCGGTATTACATTCCACAGACAGATACGCAGCAAAGGTACATTTAAGAACGAGCTGGAAGGCATTGCTGGCATTGGTGAAAAAACAGCTACTGAATTGCTTAAAACATTCCGGTCTGTAAAAAACATCAAAGTACTTACGGAAAGAGAACTAACCAAAGTAATAGGCGCCTCAAAAGCACGTATTGTATGGAGCTATTTTCATAACGAAGATGGTGAACTGAAAGAAATTTCAGAATAGTGTAACGATTGTTACATCTAGTGCACCTAGTAATAGTTTATCTTTGCATAAAATCCATTAGCAATGGCAGACAATAATAAACCGGCATTAGTACCAAGCATTCTTACCATGAAATGCCCAAACTGCCGAAAGGGGCACATGTTCTGCAATAAAAGTGTATTCCCATTGTCATCTATGCTTGAAATGCCTGAAAAATGTGAAGTGTGCGGTCAGAAATTTGAGTTGGAAGTAGGCTTTTATTATGGTACAGGTTATGTTAGTTACGCATTGTCTGTGGCATTATATGTTTTCAACTTTGCATGGTATTGGATATTAATCGGGCTATCATATGAAGATTATAGCATATTTTATGCGCTTGGTACCAGTACAGCCATAGTTTTACTACTACAGCCCTGGCTGATGCGTATATCGAGGGTTCTATACCTGTACATGTTTGTCAAATATGGCAAAGGCGAACGCCTGAAAGCTGAAGGATAGTATTTCTTACTATACCAAATTAGCTCCTGACACATTTATATAATTGCTGAAAGGTTTATCTTCGCGTTCATGCAAAAAATACTGGTTGCCAATCGTGGCGAGATAGCCCTCCGTGTGATGCGTACGGCTAAAGAAATGGGAATCAAGACCGTTGCCGTTTATTCTGAAGCAGACCGTAATATGCCATTTGTAAGATATGCCGATGAGGCTGTATGCATTGGCCCTGCTCCTTCTTCTCAATCATACCTCCGTGCAGATAAAATAATACAGGTTGCCAAAGAAACCGGTGCTGATGCCATTCACCCAGGCTATGGCTTCCTTAGCGAGAATGCAGGCTTCTCTAAAGCCGTTGCAGACGCAGGGTTAATATTTATAGGCCCTTCTGCCTACTCTATCGAAATGATGGGTAGTAAGATTGCCGCAAAACAAGCAGCTAAGAAATTCAACGTACCAATGGTACCGGGAACGGAAGACCCTGTAACAGATGCTGCGGAAGCTATTGAAATAGCTAAACGTATTGGTTTCCCGATACTCATAAAAGCATCTGCTGGTGGTGGTGGTAAAGGTATGCGTGTTGTAAATAACGCAGAAGAACTGGAAGAGCAAATGCGCATGGCAAAAAGCGAAGCGCTGAGTGCTTTTGGCGATGATGCGGTGTTTATAGAAAAATATGTAGGTGCTCCAAGGCATATAGAAATACAGTTATTAGGCGATCAGCATGGCAATTATGTCTACTTGTTTGAAAGGGAATGTTCTGTTCAGCGCCGCCACCAAAAACTGATTGAAGAAGCACCATCAAGCTGCCTGACAGTTGATATTCGCAAAGCAATGGGTGAAAGCGCAGTTGCTGTTGCACGTTCTTGCAACTACCACGGTGCGGGTACTGTAGAGTTTCTGGTTGATGAAAACCTGAACTACTACTTCCTTGAAATGAATACCCGTCTGCAGGTAGAACACTGTGTATCTGAAATGATTACAGGCAAAGACTTAGTTCGCGAACAAATCAATATAGCTCGTGGCGAGAAGCTGTCATTCTCGCAGGAAGACTTGAAGATTAACGGTCACAGCCTTGAGCTGCGTGTGTGTGCAGAAGACCCGATGAACAACTTCCTGCCTGACACAGGTAAACTGGAAATGTACCAACCTCCAAAAGGTCCGGGTGTACGTGTAGACGACGGCTACGAACAAGGTCAGGATATTCCAATATTCTACGATCCTATGATTGCTAAACTGGTAGTACACGCTGCTACGCGCGATGAAGCGATAGAACGCCTTTGCAGAGCTATTGATGAATATTACATCAAAGGCATACAGACTACGCTCAGTTTTGGCAAATGGGCTGTAAGGTCTGAACCTTTCAGGTCGGGTAACTTTGATACCAAATTCATCGAAAAGTATTTTAAGCCTGAATACCTGATGGAAGAAAATCCGGAGGGGGGAAAAGTAGCTGCATTATTGGGCAGTTATGTATGGTCTAAGGAGAAAAAACAAACAGCTACAGCTACTACAGCCACATCAAACGGGGTATCTAACTGGAAGCTGAAAAGGAAATAATAAGTGCGGCAACATACTTTTTGCCGATACTATCATAAGTAATAACGCCATCGGTTTAACTATTTAGTAGTAAATGGTTGAATAAATGGCGTTATTTTTACAGTTAATTTAGTTTTTCTCGCCCGATGCATGCTACGTACATACTCCTTTTGTTTGCCATTACATTTATAGGTGGTAGCCTGCCTTTATGGTTCAAAAACCTGAATGATAAGCAAATGCATTTGCTGCTTGCTTTTTCGGGCTCATTTTTGTTAAGCATTACTTTTCTACATCTGTTGCCCGAAACGTTTACAGAGCTGGGTAGCAAAGCAGGCTTTTATTTATTAATAGGCTTCTTCCTGCAGCTCATTCTGCAACGTTTCACACACGGTTTGGAACACGGGCATGTACATATACACGAAGGCGATCATCATCACCATCATGTACCGCTGATGTCTATAATGATCGGCTTATCGCTACATGCATTTATGGAGGGGCTGCCTTTGGGTTTCAACTACAGGATGTCTGGCACAGAACCATCATTGTATATGGCGGTAGCAGCACACAAGCTGCCTGAGGCTTTATTGATTACATCTTTATTTGCCAATAACAGCACCAAATCAAAGTCTTGGTTGATGCTTTTATTGTTTTCATTTATAACACCTCTTGGCGCCATCATTGCTACAAAACTTGGACAGAGTTACTATGCTATGTCGCAATTGGTCATAATGCTGATACCTGTTGTTGCAGGTGCTTTCATACATATATCAACCACTATTTTCTTTGAGAGTGGCACAAAGCACCATATGCTTACAAAGCAAAAAATACTCGCCATTATTGGTGGTATGAGTATCGGTTTGATCACTTTATTATTTGAATAACATGAAAACATTTTTTCGCAACATATTAACCCTCATAATCACATTCATTGTATCCTTTACAGCAAGTGCACAAAACACAAAGTCACTGTTATGGGCTGTTTCGGGCAAGGGCATGAAAGAGAAATCCTACCTGTTCGGCACCATACATCTTATTTGTCCACAAGACTATATATGGACAGATGCAATGAAACAAAGCCTGCTGAAAAGTAAAGAAGTATGCTTTGAAATGGATATGGACGACCCTAACATTATGATGCAGATAGCTGCAGGTATGATAGACCAGAGCGGCAAGAAATTGAAAGACTACTTCTCTCCAGCTGATTATGAAAAGCTTGAAAAATATGTGAAAGATAGTTTGGGGATGAATATTGAGTTGTTTCAGCAAATGAAACCTGTTGCATTGCAAACACTCTTCTCTACTCAATCTTCAGACTGCAGCAATCCAATATCCTATGAAAACAACATCATGGAAGCTGCCAAAACTGACAAAAAAGAAATAACAGGGCTTGAAACCGTTAGCGAGCAACTTGATTTGTTTGACAATCTGCCGGTTGATTCTGTTATAAAAGATATTGTAGACCTGTTGAATGGTAAAAATACAGACAGGGGCGATTTCAAAAAACTGACTACCGCATACAAAAATCAAGACCTTCCTGCACTCGGCAAACTGATAAAAGAATCCGGCGCATCAGATAAGGACATTGATGGTTTTCTGGATGTACGTAATGAGAAATGGATACCGCGAATGGTAGAGAAGATGGATAGAACATCGGTATTCTTTGCGGTTGGTGCCGGCCATCTTTATGGAGACAACGGTTTGATTGCACTGCTTAAGAAGGAAGGATATACTGTAACACCTATTAAGTAAACACTTAAGACACATGTTATGTCTATAACAAACGAAGCGGAATTAGTCGGAATGAAAAAAGCGAGTGAAGCAGTAGCTGTCACTCTCAGAGAAATGGTAAAATATGCCAGGCCCGGCATTACAACAAAAGAGCTGGACGAGTTTGGCAACAGCATACTACAGTCATACGGAGCTAAGTCTGCTCCATACCTTACCTATGGCTTTCCGGGCTATACATGCATCAGCGTCAATAATGAATTTTGTCATGGTATCCCATCCGACAAACGAATACTAAAAGAAGGGGACCTCATTAATACAGATGTATCCGCAGAACTTGACGGTTTTTGGTCAGACAATGGTTCGTCATTTGTTTTGGGCCGAGACATACACGGATACCAACAGTTGGTGGACGCTTCAAAAGATATTCTTCAAAAGGCAATCGCCAATATTAAAGGCGGCGTAAAAATTGCAGATATAGGTTGGTTGATAGAAACGGAAGCAAAAAAGAAAGGACTTACAGTAGTAAAAAATATTACAGGTCATGGTGTTGGCCGCAGCCTGCATGAGGAACCGTTTGAAATTGCGAATTACAGAGACAGATTCAACAGAGAGCGATTTAAGAAAAATGCTGTTGTAGCGATAGAGACTTTCATTTCTACAAAATCTACCATGGCTATAACGCTTAGCGATGATTGGACAATGGTTGGCAATAAAGGTGGTTTTATGGCTCAACACGAACATACTATTGTGGTAACAGATGGCAAACCGCTAATTCTGACAGCCATGAATGGCATATACAATTAGTACATCTATAAAGATTACAGAAAACCGAAGGGATAAAAATAAAAGAGCGGCCTGAAAGCCGCTCTTGTTCTGCGTAGCGAAGACGGGAGTTGAACCCGTGACCTCAGGGTTATGAATCCTGCGCTCTAACCATCTGAGCTACCTCGCCAAAAATGGAATGCAAAGGTAATGATATTTTTGAAAAAAACTACTTTTCAAGAAGTGTTTTTAATTCTTCTGTGATAGTAGCTATTCTACGTGTATTATAATCAAAACATATCATACCTGTTTTGGCGTGCGCTATGTCTTTTGATGCCCCTTCGCGTATTGTACTGATGTGATATAACAAATCGAAAGACCTGTCGGTTACTTCTTCTGCATATATGCTCACGGTTAATTGCTCTCCATAAAAAGCCTCTCCTTTATAAGCTATCATTACATCGGCCATTATCAGACTATTACCTGCTATATTCAGCTCGTTACCACCCCATTGTTTCAGCATCTGCATGCGGCTTTCATGTATTATAGAAAGTACGGAATCGTTGCCCAGATGATTGCCATAATTTATGTCACCTATTCTGACCCCTATTGTTGTAGTAAACAATGGATTTTCGGCAGGAAATTTTATTTTTACACGACTCATAATAATAACAATGAAAATAATCTGTATCGGGCGAAATTACAGCGAACATGCCAAAGAATTAAAGAATGATATACCCACAGAGCCGGTTATATTTATGAAGCCGAAAAGCGCCTTGCTTTTCCCGGATAAACCATTGTATTATCCTGAATTTACAGATGATTTACATTATGAATGTGAACTGGTTGTAAAAATCAGCAAGAATGGGAAATACATACAGGAAAAATTTGCTCACAAATACTACAATGCTATAACTGTAGGTCTTGATTTTACCGCCAGAGACCTTCAGCAAAAACAAAAAGAAAAAAGCCTGCCTTGGGAAATCGCCAAGGCATTTGATGGGTCTGCAGCTATAGGCAATTTTATTCCTTTTCCTGAAGGCTCAAATATCAACAACATCAATTTTGAGCTGAAACTGAACGACAAAACAGTTCAGGTTGGTAACAGTAGCGATATGATATTTAACATCAATCAAATACTTGAATACGTATCTCAATATTTTACCCTGAACATAGGCGATGTAATATTTACCGGTACGCCTGCAGGCGTTGGTCCTGTCAACGTATATGATAAGCTGGAAGGTTTTATTGAAGGTCAAAAATTACTCCACGTAGACATCCGATAACATGCGCATATACAACCCCAAAGAATGGTTTGGCATCTTATTTCAGTTTCATAAGTCCGACACGCTGCGCAAGCTGTTAGGGCTTATTGCTATCATGGCCATCTATTCGGGCATTATTGCGTATCTGGAAATTAACTACTTCAAAACACACGAAACTAGCCCACTGAAGAACTTTTCGGTAATGCATACCATATTAGGTATGGCATTATCACTGCTATTG
Source organism: Flavipsychrobacter sp. (assembly GCA_035299045.1). Classification (GTDB taxonomy): domain Bacteria; phylum Bacteroidota; class Bacteroidia; order Chitinophagales; family Chitinophagaceae; genus Polluticoccus. The sequence goes on along the minus strand of DATGXJ010000035.1, from coordinate 37,958 downwards.
GTATTCAGAACAAATACAGCCTACGACAGGTGGTGGGAAGGCCGAAAACTGTGGGGTGCATTAGTAAACAACAGCCGTAACCTTGCATTAAAACTCACAACCCTTTTAGACAAAGACGATGAGTATAATAGAGACTTCTTCCGCAAGGCCATACCAATGTATGCTTTTGTATTAAAAGAGCATTTGCAAGCAGAATCTACCCGATACATGCTGGATGATGCAGACCACCCTGAATTAAAAAATCTGGATAGTGATAAACATGTACCCAATCAGGTAGCAAAAGCTATTATTGCACGTGCAGTTCAATTGCATAAAGAAGGCGTAATAAATGGAGAGCAGCTTCTGTTTATAAATAACGAGGTATCTTCCTTTACAGATATATGCGGCGCATGCGAGCGTATTAAAAACACACCAATACCCTACTCTTACAGTGCATTTATTAAAAAATTTATTTTCACTTATATTATGACAATGCCAATAGCTTATTCGTTTTCGCTTGGCTATTTGGTAACACTTGTAGTTGCTATCGTATTCTACGTACTTGGCAGCCTTGAGCTGATAGCAGAAGAAATTGAAGACCCTTTTGGCAAAGATAGTAACGACCTGCCAATGGAAAAGATTGCAGGCAACATAGAAAAGCATATTGCAGAAATCATATAGTAGCCTTCAAGCTATTATTCGTTAATTTTATCCAATGATGAAATATTTATACCTGCTGATAGCCATTGTAGGGGAAGTAGTAGCTACCAGTAGCCTTAAAGCATCTGAACAATTCAGAAAGCCTTTGCCAAGTATACTGGTAGTTGTGGGTTATGCAGTGGCATTTTATTTCCTCAGCATAACAGTAAAAGTATTGCCGGTAGGTATTACGTATGCTATATGGTCTGGTGTGGGTATTGTATTAGTAACGATAGCCGGTATCATTTTGTACAAGCAAGTACCTGATACTGCTGCTATAATTGGTATGATACTCATTGGATTAGGCGTTTTAATTATTAATATTTTTTCTAAAACAAAAGGCATAGAATAACAAGCCGATAACGAACCAAAAGGCTAAAACCTTGAAGTTTTCTATTATCTTAGCCTAACTTATTGAGATACTATTATGCGCAAACTGTTCATCATCCTGTCTGTTATTGGTTGTTTATCAGCAATAAGCAACAGCGTATCTGCGCAGATACTGCCTACTTTAGGTTGCAATGACAAAAGCATCAGGCTTCAGGCAGAGCAATATAAGCAAGACTTTAAAGCACAGGGACAAGAGGTTTATCGCGATGCGATGATAAGTATGGAGTCTCGTCAGCCAACACCTGTAGCCGTTCAGCTTACAAAAGGTGTTCTTTACCAAATGATATTTATAGGTAGCCGCGATGCCAATAAAATAAACTTCGAGTTATATGATGGTGAAGACAGAAAAATAGATGAGAAAATTCTCAAAATGCCTGAGGTATCAAACTTTGTAGTATATTCTTTTGTACCTGAAAAGACTGACTTATATCTGGTAATTCTTACGCAGATAAAAGGCACACAAAGTCTTTGCGGTAGCTTCACAATCATGCAACCGGGTAAGGCAAAAGCAAATGCTCCTGCAACAACACCAAAGCAACAACCTGCAAAAGCGAATAACAACCCGCGTTACATTCCGCAAAACAGATAATTTACCTGCATGGAGGTACAGATAGAAGAGAGTTGGAAAACTGCATTATTAGCAGAATTCCAAAAGCCATATTTTGCAGAAATAGTCGGATTTCTTAAGCATGAAAAGCTGGCAGGAAAAACTATTTACCCACCAGGAAAGCTCATATTCAACGCTTTTAACACTACCCCAATAAGCAATGTAAAAGTGGTGATACTGGGGCAAGACCCATATCATAATCCCGGCCAAGCACATGGACTAAGTTTTTCTGTGCCTCATGGTGTACCCGCTCCACCCTCTTTGGTTAATATTTTCAAGGAACAATATACAGATTTAGGCATTCCGATACCGAAACACGGCAATCTTGAAAAATGGGCAAAACAAGGTGTTTTAATGCTCAATGCATCACTTACTGTAGAAATAAACAAACCAATGTCTCATAGCAAGATAGGCTGGCATTTGTTTACAGACGCTGTTATCAAAACTATTTCAGATCAAAAAGATGGTGTAGTTTTCATGCTTTGGGGTAGCTTTGCAAAGAGCAAGCAAGAGTTGATAGATAAGACAAAACACCTGATACTTACTGCTGCTCATCCATCACCACTTTCGGCACATAACGGGTTTATGGGCTGCAAGCACTTTAGCAAGGCCAATGAATGGCTGTTGCAAAAAGGCTTAACACCAATTGACTGGAATTTAAATGAAGCTGATCAGTAACATTTTAGGACGTATATACTTCATTGTCGGCATGTTGTTTTTTGTTGCAACTATGCTCATTGTTTTCATTCCTATATGGATAATATCAAACCTGCAGGAACCTTCAAAAAGTAAAGCACTACATCCTGTTTTCAGGGCATGGATGGGTTTCTTTATGCCTATTGTGGGTTGCAGGATTGTGAGAAAAGGGACAGAACATTTCAAACAGGGAGAAAACTATGTTGTAATTACGAATCATAATTCGCTTGTAGATATTCCTGTTTCTTCTCCTTGGATACCGGGACCTAACAAAACATTGGCAAAGGTTGAGATGTCGAAGATTCCGCTTTTTGGCGTTATATACAAAGCCGGCTCTATACTGGTGAACAGAAAGAACGAAAACTCAAGAAGAGAGAGCTTTACCAAAATGCAAGAGATTTTAGATCTTGGTATACACCTTTGTCTTTATCCCGAAGGAACACGTAATAAGACAGATCAACCAATTCAACGCTTTTATGACGGAGCATTTATTACTGCGGTAAAAGCACAAAAAGATATTATACCTGGTATTATCTTCAATACCGGAACCATACTACCACATGATAAGAAAATATGGGCAAGGCCAAAGACCATACATTTTCATTTTTTAGAACCTATATCTACCAAAGGGCTTACGCTCGAAGATATTACTGCGCTTAAAGAAAAGGCTCATAAGGTTATGGAAGACTATTATGTAACACATAAACAGTCTTTATCATGACTTACTATATAATAGGCACTGGTAATACAGCCTGGTTTATGGCCACAAAACTACATGCGGCAGGGCATCTGTGTAAAGGGATATATGGCAGGGATATAACTAAGGCTGAAGAACTTGCCAATACAATCAATGCCAATGCATATGAGCTAATTGATGGGATACCTGATAATGCGGATGTATGTATCTTGGCAGTCTCAGACAGTGCAATTGAAGAAATATCTGGTAAGTTAAGCTTTAATAATACATTACTGCTTCATACAGCAGGCGCTGTATCTTCAAGTGTATTGAAAGACGCTGCTAAAAACTATGGTGTTATCTGGCCTATATATTCAATAACAAAACACCAGCTACCTGAAACAAGAAACATTCCATCTGCAATAGAAATAAATAACACAGATAGTTCAGCACTTATTCATACAATCGCTGCCAGCTTTACGGATAGTGTGTACGAAGCTGATAGTGATAAAAGAAAGCAAATGCACCTTGCAGCTGTGTTCAGTAATAATTTTTCAAACCATCTGTTTGCTGTTGCAGAAAAAATGTGTGCAGAACACGGTATACCTTTCAACACTATGATACCTATCATAGCACAAACTGCTAAAAGAATAAACAGTCAATCACCATCAACATTACAAACGGGACCTGCAAAAAGAAATGACACTGCAACCATGCAGGAACATCTACAGTTATTAAATCAACACCCTGAATGGGAAGAAATGTATAAAAGCATATCAGCTTCTATACTAAAGATGTATAGCAAGTAATCTGTTAATCTTCCCGCTTATTCTCAAACTTACCTTCTATAAAGGCCTTATACAATTTAAGACTCACCCATAGTAAGCCTGCGAATACAACCAACGCAATAATTGCATATAGTTTAACCATTGTATTGTTATTTGTATAAATATACGCAAATAAAAAGCGGAGATAGGTATCTCCGCTTTACGATATCTTAAACAGTAGTTAACCTATTCTACCTGAAGTTTCCCTTTCTTTATCTCGCTTCCTACCATTATCTGATATCCATAAACACCTTTTGGTATATTATTCAGGCTAACAGGTATATCCAGTTCTCCTGCTGGTTTTAATCCTATATCCTGTTTCAACACTGTTTGTCCCATGATATTTACTAAAGAGAACATTATATGCTCAGGTTTAGCAATGATAGTTTTTACGTGTACTAATTCTTTAGCAGGATTAGGGTAAATACTAACTGTCTGAGTAGATTGTTTTACACTATATACACCAGTAGTTCCATCATATACCAAAATATTAGCACAACCACCATTATTTGTTAATACAGTATCTACAATAGAGTCTGCAGCATTATATGGTATAAACCTCGCACAGAAGTCAGTAGTTCCTAAATCCCAACCACTGAAAAGAGTAAATGAAAATCCTACTAATGCAGTATCTCCAGGCACTATTTCCGCTCCACTGTAAGGCAAGTATGGTAGCGCCGGTCCACCGCCAATACTAAACAATATAGGACTGCCGTCGAATTCTAATACAAACTGTGCCGAATCTGTTGCACGAAACGTATCTACACCTTTGTTTACTACTTGCAGTACAATATCAAACTGATTATCAACCATGACTGTATCATTAGCAAGCGGGCTTAACAGTGCAGCATCCAGATCAGTATAACGCTGTGCGTTGGCAGTGAAGAAAGAACAGAAAAACAATAAAAAGAGTACAGGTAGTTTATTCATAAAATAATGTTTTCAGAAAGGTAAGATATTACCAAAATCGATACATAAACATCGACTTTGGTTTAACATTATTTTATATAAAAAAGCAATGGATATTAACCCTTGCTTAATCTTTATTTCGTTTCGAAGTTACCTGTCAACTTAAACAAATCTGAGCTATCGCTTTTGAATGATGCATTCACATTCAGTGCCCGGCCGTCTTGTTTCCAACTGATATTGACAACAGGCTGCACATCAGGCGTTATCAATTGGAGGAATTTAACCTGGCCAGCATCACGCATCCAGAGGTTTTTATCTATCAATTGCTCCAACAGCTCTTTTACCATTTGCATCATACAAACACCCGGTACTACTGGCTGACTTGGAAAGTGCCCTTTAAATATATCGTGCTGAGTATTGAAGGCAACTTTGCAAGAAGCACTGTTGGGCTCCCTGAGCATGTATTCAATACTGTAAAAATCATTCATCAACATGGCTATTAATTTTATGTAAGCTAATAGTAAAGTTTGCTTTATGATGGTTGAACATTACACTATCTGCCAGATCATTTGCACTATGCTTACCCATCAGATTTATGGTTGTTACTTTTCTCTTCTTACCTGCATTTTCAATACGCTGTAGCATATTATCCTCCTCTACATAGTAAACATACCCTTCCCCTATAGTAAAACAGTAAAAGACCTCTTTACCCCTATCCCGAACCAGTATTTTTTCTGATTCTTTTTCTAACCCCTTCATTAAGAACAGGTTGAAGTCTTTCTTCAATATTTTCACAACAGCAGGTTTATCCAATTGGGGGATGATACTGTTTACTTTGAATGAATCCTGACGGTCCCACTCAAAATCGAAAAAAGTGAAGCCCATTTCATTCTGGAATATAGCACGTACCGTGCCATTTTTCATTTCTTTCAACAACAGGATACCACTCAGGTGAAATTTCTTGAATAGCACCCTGCCATTTACCGTACAACGGTATACCTCTTTTAAAAATTGTGGCTTGTATTGATATGCAGTCTTATTAGCTGAAAATGATGGTTTTAAGCCCTTATAGGGGCTCGCGCACGAAGCAAAGAATAGCAGCAAAAGGCTACTTAACCTTAAAAATTGCTTCATCCAGTGCAGTGTTATGTTTTGTATTTGCAAAGTCCATGTCGGTATAGTCTCCGCCTAGTTCTGTCATTGTCAGTCTATCAACATCCATCGTCTTCTTATCCATATACACATCTATCTGCTTGAACATCTTTTTCATAGCATCTGTTACCGGCACCATGTTCAGCAAATAACCTGAACCACTTTCGTAAGCAGCAACCTTAAAGTCCGGGTTTTGAAACACAGTTCCCCTCATACAATCTATCATTATTCTGTTGACAGATTGCATTGTTTTACTGTTTTTGGTATTGATTTTGCTGGTTTTCTGCTCATCTTTAACCATTACCTGACCAGCGTTCATTACCAACAGATAGCTATACGGACTGGTGTATTCAATCCTGACTTTGTCTTCTTTTTTATAGTAAAACTTACCTTTCGATTTAATTTTCTCTTCCAGTAAAGCCATGTTTTTGACCTGCGTAAAATCGCTGGCTATTGTCTGCACTTTCGTACTATTCTGGCTCATTGCCTGCTGAAAGGCAGAGGCATTTTTCAATGCAGTATAGCCTTTAGGCTGGGCAATAGCACCAACCGATATAGTGCATAAAATAGCTGTAAAAAGATTACGCATACGGTTTTAAATCAATTAGTTTATCTACGCGCACAAAGGTAAAACCCTTTTCACGAGCCTTTCTAATTAAATCCGTTAAAATTTCGGCGGTAATCTGTTGAGAATCATGCAGCAAAACAATATCGCCACCTTTCAGCCTGTTGAGGATGCGAGCCTCTAAATCAGCCTTGTTTTTAGCCGTAGTATCGAACGAACGAACGTTCCAGCCAATAGAATACATGCCTGAACGGGTGATTGCTTTTGCCAGATTGGGATTGGTAACACCGTATGGTGGACGAAATAACTTTGGTGTAACACCTGCTATTTGCATGATAGCATTGTTGGTTTTGTTAATTTCTTCCTGCATGGCTTTACTCGTTTTCCAATCGAAATTGAAACCATGGTCGTAGCTATGATTGCCGATTAAGTGTCCATCGGCATGCCAACGTTTCACTATTTCAGGATTAGCCACCGCATTTTTACCAATAGAAAAGAATGCAGCCTGCACACCTTCTTTCTTCAATACATCCAATATAACACTTGTATACGTTGCAGGACCGTCATCAAATGTCAGTGCAACGTGCCTAGATTGTACACCTTTGTTATAAGATTTTACGTAGAAATTCCACTGTATATAGATAGCGCCAAATACCAAAAGATGAATGTAAATAACAACAGGTATCAGCAACCACCACCAATCAATTGCACCTGACAAGTACAATACATCTATACCCAACAAGCATAGAACAAGAATAATATTTGCAAGTATAAAGGGGCGCAACGATATAATGTATTATCCTCCGTTATTGATAAATGTCGTAGCACTTGCTACATCTGCTTCGCTACGAATCTTGAAATATGGGTACTGTGCAATGTGCATTTTTATCTGTACACCATTTTCTACAAAACGCAATGCATGTATCTGCTCTGCCCTTTCTAATGGGGATGGTGGCCATTGCAGGAAACGCATCATTGCATCTTTGCGACATGCTACAATATTGATATGCTCGTAACAAGCAAAACCTGCTTCATCGTGCTGCATATATGGTATAGGGTATCGTGACATGTAAAGCGCATGCATACGCAGGCCAAGTACTACTTTTACTGTATTCCTATCTTCTTTTAGTGTGTCGTTTTGTATTTTCTGTACGATAGAGGCCACTTGAACATCCTTGCCAGTAGCTCCTTCAAAAAGTTGCAGTAATCGTTCAACGGCCAATTTATTCAGCAGCAAATGATCTCCGGGTATGCAAACAAACATGTCCGCATCTGCCAGCAATGATGCTTCTGCAAGGCGTTCAATATAATTATCAAACGCTTTATTCACCTTTACCACCTGCACACCTGCATCAGATAGGTTTGTTTCAACAGCCGCATCGTTCGTTACTACCATAACATCCGCAAACAATCCGCTTTGCTTCACAGAGTTAACTGTATTGGCAATAACAGATTTACCATTTACTTCAAGCAACAGTTTTCCGGAGAAATCAGTATTGCCTGCAGGTGCTGATATTAAGGCTGCAACTTTCATAGTTTGCTGTGTTTAATAAAAATGAAATTAATGATTAAGGCTAATGCTTAATAGTATTTCTACTTGTTTTTATTACCTATTCCTAATATTAACATAAGCCATCCGAGTATAAAGAAAACACCACCAATGGGGGTGAGTATTCCTAATCCACCAAGCCCTACCTGACCGCTCGATTTCAGCATTACCAACGCGTATATGGAACCTGAAAACAGTAAAATGCCAATTGTAAAGAATGTTGATGCAAGTTTGGTAAACTTATTCGCAAAGCTACTGTATAAAACACCTGTTATCAGCAATGCAAAGCTGTGGTAAAACTGATATTTTACCCCTGTCTCAAAAGTTTGTAGCAATTCAGGCGTAAGAACCTTTTTGAGGGCATGTGCGCCAAAAGCACCAAGAATAACAGCTAATGCTGCGAATAATGAACCAAGCCTTAATGCTGATGTTTGCATTGTGCGATAATTTCTGCAAAATTACCAACAGTTAATGTTTCTGCATCAACTATCTGATGTGCCTGTTCATATATATTTTTTCTATTTTTGAACAATTCCTCCAGCTTTTCCTCTACTGCATCATCTATCAACGGACGTTTAGTATCAGCATTCTTTAATCTATCTGCCAGGTAGCTAATGGAAGCTTGCAGATACACTATACAACCTTGCGCTTTCATGTATGCTAAATTATCATGAAAAACAGGTGTACCACCACCACAAGAAATGATTGTATCTCCCTTTACAGACTGTGTTACATTTCTTAATGTAGTAGCTTCCATCTCCCTGAAGGCTTCTTCTCCATCTTCCCTGAATATCTGTGCAATAGTCTTGCCCGCTTGTGCTTCAATACTTTCATCAAGGTCTGTATGTTGCAAGCCATATTCCTGAGCAAGCCTTTTGCTCCAGTATGTTTTGCCGGCACCCGGCATACCTATCAGAAAGATGATCATTTACAGTTTATCGTTTATAAACTTCCAAAGGAAAAGCATACCCATTATAGATGCACTTTCTTTATTTCTCACCCTATCGTAATACACTTTGAACTTTCTGGCAACAGTTTTATCCGGTCCTGCCACCGCCATCCATATAGTACCAGGTTCTTCTTTCTCTCCTGCTACAGGTTGTTTATCCAATATACCTGTAATACTGAGTGCATAGTCTGATTGTAGCTGTTTCCTTACCCCTTCTGCCATTTGAATGGCTACAGTTTCGCTTACGGCTCCGTTATTTGCAATGTCTTCAGCATTTACCCCTAGGATATTCTCTTTTACTTCTATCAGGTAAGAAACTACACCACCTTTGTAATAGTTGCTGGCGCCTGATACCTGCGTAATGAGATGAGATATATAACCACCGGTGCAGCTTTCTGCCAATGACAGTGTCTTGCCTTTTTGCTGCAGCAAATTGCCAATTATTTGTTCGAAGGCTATATCACCATCTGCTACTACAATGTTTGCAAGCCTTTCTTTTATTTGCTGCATCCACACTTCTACCTCTGCTTTTAAAGAAAAGGCATCTTTTGCCTTGCCGGTGAGGCGTAGTTTTACCATTCCCAGATTGGGCAGGTAAGCCAACTTGATGTGTGGTGGCATGGCACATTCAATATCCTGTATTTTCTCTGCCACAAAACTTTCTCCCTCGCCAGCAGTAATGATGGTAGCGTGTTCTATTGCATCGCTTTGATAATGCTCCTTCAGCATAGGCAATACGGCTGTTTCCATAATAGCCATCATCTCAAAAGGAACGCCCGGCATAGACATTACCTTCTTGCCGTTTTTTTCAAACAACATACCAGGTGCAGTACCCATTGGGTTAAACAACACGGTACAATTATCAGGCACTTCTGCCTGCTTCATATTACGCTCCAGAAATGGCCTGTTTCTTTTAGTAAAGATATCCTTTACATGCGCCAACACTTGTTCATTTATAACCAGCTTACCACCAAAATACCTGCAAAGGAGTGGCTTTGTTATATCGTCTGCAGTTGGTCCTAAACCTCCTGTCAGAAATATCAGGTCCGCATCAGCCAATTCACTATTCAGTGCTTCAGTAATATCTTTTTCATTATCACCTACGGCTATACGTTTGGTTACATCTATTCCAAGTGTATTAAGCTGTTTAGCTATCCATGCAGAATTAGTATCTATTGTCTGTCCAATCAGTAGTTCATCACCAATCGTTATTATCGAAGCCCTGATATTTGCCATATAGTTATTTTGTAAAGAAAGGTTGCAGCCTGTTTTTCAGTTCATCAGGCATATTCACTTTTTGCTTTGTTTTAGGATCATAAAACACCAGTGTAGTAACACCTTTATTCAACAATTGTTTTTGCTCGTTATACAGTTCTGAATGGAATTGTATTTTATGGGATTCGGGTAGTTCTTTCAGAATTGTCTTTACTGTTATCAAATCATCATACAATGCTGGGCGATAGTATTGTGCGTGCAGGTCTACTACAGGCATCATGATACCCATTTCTTCCAGCTCACGATAAGTAAAGCCTAACTGACGGATAGCCTCTGCCCTACCTACTTCGTAATACAATGCATAATAACCATAGTAGAGATAGCCCATCTGGTCTGTCTCTCCATAGCGTACCCTTACCTCTGTAGTAGATTCGTACATGGTTCTATTTGTTTAGCCTTTCCGCGTCTTTTATTGTCACTACACTATTTGCCTGATTGGTACAAGTAATAGTAAGGTCGTTGATGCATACATGCGGTGGCAACGCAGCACAGTAATAAACTGTATCTGCAATATCTTCAGGATGCAGTGGCTCAAATCCTTTATACACATTACCTGCGCGGTCTTCATCTCCTTTGAATCTTACGATAGAAAACTCTGTTTCTGCCATACCCGGGTGTATGCCTGTTACCTTGATACCATATGGCAACAGGTCAATGCGCATTGCCTGATTGAGTGCATCTACGGCAAACTTGGTAGCACAGTAAACGTTGCCATTTTTATATACCATCTTGGCAGCAGTAGAACCGATATTAAAGATATGACCACCCTTTGCTTTCATCATAGGCACTACCTGACGGGTGATGTATAATAAGCCTTTCACATTGGTGTCAATCATTGTATCCCAATCATCCATATCGCCTTCATCAATCGTACTCAAACCTGCTGCCAAACCTGCATTATTTACAAGAATATCAATAGTATCGTATTGGGTCTTCAGTTCATTAACTGCTTTAATTACCTCTTCTCTTTTTCTGATGTCGAAAGAAAGTGTAGTAATGTTAACATTGTATGTTTTTTCGAGTTCTGTTTTCAATTCCTGCAGCCTTTCTTCTCGTCTTCCTGTTATGCATACATTATAACCATTCTTTGCAAATACGGTTGCTATCGCCTTGCCAAATCCCGACGTTGCACCCGTTACTAATACTGTTTTAGCCATCTTGTGTTCTAATTACCACATAAAGATAGTATCCTGCTTGTATTACACGAAAAAAGGCACACTGTTGTGCGCCTTTTTATCATATTCTTAATAGTAATTAACGGATAAGCGTTACATCACCTTTTATACTTTCTTCTTTACCATACCTATCCGTAACAGACAACACCCAGAAATATGTACCAATATCTGCAAGCTGGCCTTTGTATCTGCCATCCCAACCTTCCGCAATTTTATCTGTTTGGAACACGGCTTCTCCAAACCTGTTAAATACTCTGAAGAAATTTACTTTGGCATAACCAACACTCAATACTTTCAGAAAATCATTACGTCCATCACCATTTGGAGAAAAAGCACTAGGAACAAATAATGACGCCTGATTAACTACCCATACATTTATCTTGGCATCACCTTCGCAGTCATTGGCACTTTTTATGTGTACTACATAGTTATACCTACCTGTATCAGGGTAATAGCCCGTAGGATTAAACACATTCGTAAGATTAAGCCTGTCAGCTGGTTTCCAAGTATATTCAATGCCACCTGAGGCTTTAAAGTTGATAGACTCCCCTTTTACTATAATAGTATCATTACCTGCAAACGGAACAAATTTTTCAACTTTTACGGTTTGGTACGCAGTATCTACACACCCTTTTATTGTAGTTGAAATAAGGCGAACGGTATAATCTCCACCAACATCAAAACTATGCTTAGGGTTTTGCTCTGTCGATTGTTTCCAATCACCAAAATCCCAGTCCCACGCAACTATTGGCTTGTAAGTAGCATCTGACAAATCAGTAAACTGCATTGGTGTATTAGGACATAACAGCCCATCAAATTTGAATGCTGCAGTATGTGTAGGATATATTTTTACGAGCCTATCTATACTGTCAGGACAAGTACTACCTCTGTTAACAATAAGCTTTACTTTATAAGTACCGGTATCGGGGTAAGTATAAACTGGCTGAAAATCTGTAGATGTAGCGCCGGGAACACCAAGATCCCAGAAATAAGAAAAGCCACCCGAACTACGATTAACAAAACCCACAGTATTATCCTTACAGTTTACGATATATGTATTTATCTCATTACTAAACTGTGGAATATCTGCAACAACTGCTTTTGAACAGTTAGTAACCACAAACTGGAACTCCCTTCTACTTGTATTGATTATTACACCATTTCTCCATTCATGACAACATACAGATACAACATAGCGTCCCATTAAGTTTGGAGTACCTGTCATAATACCTGTTTTAGGATCTATCTGTATTAGAGGACTTCCACCCATTGGTTTTGCAGCACTATAGCCTGCTCTGTAACCATAACTTGGGCTTGGCTTTCTATCTGCATAAACACTCAAAGGTGAAGGCAAAACATTATTTGGTTCAGGCTTAGAGTCATCTCTGGAGCCACCAGGATATGAATCACATATTTCATAGCTCAATGAGTCAGCATTAGAATCAGTTGCAGAGTGATCATATACCAACGGATTGTTTATACAAATAATTTGCGGAGGATAGTACTTAAATCTCGCACTGTTATTATTAGACGCTATGGTAGTTGGCGGTATGTCGCAGAAGTATGTTGCACCAACTTCTCCAGGACGGTTAATATTATTAATCGTTTCATTTCTGCAACAACGTGAGTGTATAATCCTGTATCCTGTTGTACTTGGAGGCAATGCATAGGTTTTAACAAACCTAGTCCTTCTGAGACATGTTGGTGGAGGGTTATTTACACATTCATTGCTAAAATTCAGCGGTACCGGAATAGCTTCAGAAGAAAATATACTATCCAATCGTATAATAGGTGCACCACTTTGTGTAAAGATTCCAATATATGCAGGATTATCCTGTGCTATTACATCAGGCAAGCCTGTAAGACAATCCTGATATATGTACAAAGTAATTTCATAAAGATTTCTACCAAAAGCATCCTGACCTGTGTAACGATAAGTCATCTCACCACCCACCAGATGGGTTGCATTTGCGATAGGTAGTAAACCCAGCAGCAACAATATGGTAAATAATGCTCTTTTAAGCATTTGCATTGCTACAGTATTTTGAAAATTCAATAATATCACCAGCCAGTCTTGCGCTTTGTTCTATCATACTCATATGCCCGCAATCGTCATAGACCTTTACAAAGTTAACGCTTGCAAGCATTGATTGTTGTATTACTTTATCTGCCGGAATCACACCATCGTCCTTTCCGGCCACCCATAATATCGGAAATGTGGCTTTGGATAAGGTTTTCGTATGATTATTACGGTTTATCATGGCATTGTAAAAAGCTGCAAGGCTTTCAGCAGGTACTTTCAGCCCCTCTTCAATCTGCTCTTTTACCCACTCAGGTTGTAATTGACTGCTCTTAGGAGAGAAAAGGTTGGGAATCATTTGCTTAACAAACGGTTCTTTACCACCTTTTTCTATCAATGCAATAGATTTTCTACGGGTTTCTTTCTTCTCCTCTGTATCGTCTGATGCAATAGAATGTACCATAGCTATACCAAGTACCATTTCCTGATACTTATCTGCAAAAGCCATTGCTACATAGCCACCCATAGAATGCCCTGCAACAATTACTTTGGTAATACCTTCAACATCCAATATAGCTTTTACAGCATCTGCCATCAGCTCCATAGACAGGTTAGGTACACCTGCACTGCCTCCGCTACCAGGCAAATCAGGGGCTATTACAGTGTTATGTTCGCCTATCTTATCCCAAAGCCTGCTCCATACCAAGCTGCTTACAGGGAAGCCATGCAATAAAACAATGGCAGGGCCACTACCTGTTTTACGATACTGCAGGCTTGCAAATACATCCGTGCTGATGACCTTTATTTCCATTATGCTTTAGCCTTGTTTATCCTGATGATGTGCAGATATATCAGTATTAATGACAATAGTACAGGAGACATTTCCAACAAAGCCTGTTCCTGTATACCAAGTATATGCACCAACAGCGACACAAATATCAATGCTATACCCACTATTGCATACCTGTTCTTATTTCTTTTAACGGCAAAAGCTATGAAAACGTTAGTTGGCAATGCCCAAAGTATGTTATAGTTATTCTGGCAACCCTGATGGTCTGTAGCAAGCCACATGACCAGCATTAATACACCAAGCAAGCCTGTTATGAACAGCATAAAACCAGACATTACCTTGCCAAGCACCTGCATATTAGGTACGAATAGTCCTATTGCAGTCAATATCAACAAACCAATTGTAAGCGCCAATACCCAATTAAAACCAGCTGGTTTGTATGGAGAACCATCTAAAACGAGCAGTGCCTTGCCAGCTACAGGCTTGCCTTTCAGGGTAGCACCTGCTAGCCCGTCTCTTAAATAATCGGGCAGGAACATAATATCAAGATCTGTCATTACTTTATCAATACGGCTACCAAGCAACAAGTTTACGCCTACCCTTTCCCCGTGTGTACGATAGAAGTATTGATTGATGATTTGTCTGTAGGTAATCTTCTTTCCTTCGGGCAATACTTTACCATACTTAAACTTCACCCCCAATGCATAACGAAATACATCGCGAATACGGGTAGCACAGTTATCAAAGAAGAAATCGTATTTGTAATACTTGTTTTGCTCCAGTGCATTATTCTTAAGATACGAATCAATAGACATTTTAGATGCACCACTGATGTGTAACACCTGCTCCTCTACACTGCGATGATAGACAGCATACTCCTGCTGAAAAATGGCATACGGATAGCAGCTGACATAATACAGCAGTTTACCCTGCATAAACTTCAGCTCGAAGTTTTCGGTATATCCGTCAAATGTACCGTAGTTGTATACCACATCTGTACCTGCAACGCTATCTACAATGCGTATGGCTGTATGCCCGAATGTTTCATAAATCTCATCGCCCGTACCACAGGTAATAAGGCTTACCTGCAGGTGGCTGTCATCTGCCTGCACACTGTCTTGTGCTTTCAGTGTATTGGCCAGTAAAAGTATTGTGACGAATAATGAGAAGAGTCTTTTCAACATGCTGTAAAAATAACAAAAAAGGCTACCCGAAAAGGTAGCCTTCGTTAATAGAATTGATATATTATATAGCGTTTTTAGAACCACCATCAAACATAGCACTCAGATACTCACGGTTCAGGCGTGCAATATTTTCGATAGAGATACCTTTAGGACATTCAGCCTCGCAAGCACCAATGTTAGTACAGCTACCAAAGCCTTCTTTATCCATCTGGTTTACCATGTTCATAACACGTTCTTTACGCTCTGGCGAACCTTGTGGTAACATAGCCAGGTGAGATACCTTTGCAGACAAGAAAAGCATTGCAGATGCATTAGGACAAGCAGCCACACAAGCACCGCAACCTATACATGCTGCAGAAGCAAATGCTTCATCTGCCATGTGTTTTTCTATCGGAATAGCATTGGCATCAACAGCGTTACCTGTGTTTACAGATACATAACCACCTGCCTGTATAATACGGTCGAAAGACTGACGGTCAACAACCAAGTCTTTAATAACAGGGAATGCACTTGCCCTCCAAGGTTCTACAACAATCGTTTCACCATCTTTGAAAGCACGCATGTGCAACTGGCAGGTAGTAGTCTGTTCCCATTTACCATGCGCACGACCATTGATAACCATACTACACATACCACAGATACCTTCACGGCAATCGTGGTCGAAAGCTACAGGTTCTTTACCTTCAGCTATCAGTTGCTCGTTCAGCACGTCAAACATTTCGAGGAAAGACATTTCAGAAGAGATATCCTTAACGTGATATGTTTCAAAACGGCCTTTCTCGTTTGAGTTTTTTTGTTTCCACACTTTCAGTGTGAGATTCATATTATAATGTTCCATGAAACGGAATATTTTCTATATGTTAATAACTATTATTTGTAAGAACGTTGTGTCGGGTGTACTACTTCGTAGTTCAGGTCTTCTTTATGAAGAACGAAGTTACTGTCGCCTTTGTATTCCCATGCAGCTACGTACATGTATTCATCGTCGCGACGTTCTGCTTCGCCATCTTCAGTTTGATACTCCTCGCGGAAGTGACCACCACAACTTTCGTTACGGTTCAGTGCGTCGATACACATCAGCTCGCCCAGTTCCAGGAAGTCTGCAACACGGTTTGCTTTATCCAGTTCAGGATTGTATTCGTTCACCTCACCAGGTATACGTACGTTGCTCCAGAATTCTTTGCGTAATGCTTTGATTTCTTCGATAGCTTCTTTCAGGCCTTTTTCGTTACGAGCCATACCGCACTTATCCCACATTATCTTACCCAAACGCTTGTGGAAGCTTTCAACACTTTCAGTACCCTTGATGCTCATCAGTTTGTTGATGCGCTCGCGTACTTCATTTTCAGCAGCTACGAAAGCAGGATGGTCTGTTGGTATTGATTTGGTACGGATATCGTCTGCCAGATTGTTACCCAATGTGTAAGGTATAACGAAGTAACCATCAGCAAGACCTTGCATCAGTGCAGATGCACCCAGACGGTTTGCACCGTGGTCGCTGAAGTTTGCTTCGCCCAGTGCATACAAACCAGGGATGGTTGTTTGCAGTTCGTAGTCAACCCATATACCACCCATTGTGTAGTGTACCGCAGGGTATATACGCATTGGTACTTCATATGGGTTTTCGCCTGTTATCTTAGCATACATGTCAAACAGGTTACCGTATTTCTCTTTTACTACTTCTTTACCCAGTTTGGTAATAGTTGCAGCATCTGCATTCTCAATACCTTGCTTGCTTACTTCTATTTTACCATAGCGTTGAATAGCTGAAGCATAGTCGAGATATACCGCTTGCTTAGAAGCACCTACACCATAACCCGCATCGCAACGCTCTTTTGCAGCACGGCTGGCAACGTCGCGTGGTACAAGGTTACCGAAGGCAGGGTATCTGCGCTCCAGATAGTAATCCCTTTCTTCTTCAGGTATTTCGTTTGGTTTGCGATTGTCGCCTTGTTTTTTAGGCACCCATATACGGCCATCGTTACGCAGCGATTCTGACATCAGTGTCAGTTTCGACTGGTGGTCGCCACTAACAGGGATACATGTCGGGTGAATTTGTGTATAACAAGGGTTACCAAAGAATGCACCTTTTTTGTGTGCTTTCCAGGCAGCCGTTACGTTGCTGCCCATAGCGTTTGTAGATAGGTAGAATACGTTACCGTAACCACCGCTACACAACAATACTGCATGGCCGAAGTGACGTTCCAGTTCGCCTGTTACCAGATTACGCACTATCACACCACGTGCTTTACCGTCTATCATTACGATATCCAGCATTTCATGACGGCTGTATTGTGTTACATTACCCAATGCTACCTGACGCTCCAGCGCCTGATAAGCACCTATCAGCAACTGCTGGCCTGTTTGTCCTGCAGCGTAGAATGTACGTTGTACCTGTGTACCACCAAAAGAACGGTTGCTGAGCAAACCACCATATTCGCGTGCGAAAGGAACACCTTGTGCCACACACTGGTCTATAATGTTTGCACTCACACTTGCCAAGCGGTAAACGTTAGCTTCACGAGCACGATAGTCACCACCTTTAACAGTATCGTAAAACAGACGGTAAGTACTGTCACCATCGTTCTGATAGTTTTTAGCGGCATTGATACCACCCTGTGCAGCGATAGAGTGCGCACGACGCGGACTATCCTGGAAGCAGAATGTTTTTACTTTATAACCCAACTCGCCCAGTGATGCAGCAGCAGATGCACCGGCAAGACCGGTACCTATTACTATCACTTCCAGTTGACGCTTGTTTGCAGGGTTTACCAGCTTACAAGTCGATTTATATTTTTCCCACTTATCTTCCAGAGAACCAGCAGGTATTTTTGAATTAAGTGCCATATATATAACTATGGAAATATTTTAGAATTAGATGAGATTATTGAATTATTGTATCCAGTGCAGATAGAAAGCCAGTGGCATCAGTGCAAATATCAGCGGGATGATGATAGAGAATGCAACACCTACAGATTTGATGATACCCTTGTATTTGTTCATTGCAAGGCCCAGTGTCTGGAATGCGCTGAAGAAACCGTGTACAAGGTGCCATGCCAGCGATATGCAACCGAATATGTAAATAACAACAACCACAATGTTCTGGAAAGCATCACGCATCATACCGTACAGGTCCAGTTCGCCATTGCCCATTGTTTGCGATGCACGGTTTGGTGCCCAGAAAGCAGAAATGTGCAATA
This sequence comes from Flavipsychrobacter sp., assembly GCA_035299045.1. Classification (GTDB taxonomy): domain Bacteria; phylum Bacteroidota; class Bacteroidia; order Chitinophagales; family Chitinophagaceae; genus Polluticoccus. Next base: position 19,316 of record DATGXJ010000035.1, on the reverse strand, counting down.
CAAGGAACAATAGGATAAGCGTACCCAGTATACCCATAGAACGGCTATACCATTTGCTGGTAGCATTGCCTGCGGCTACTGCATAACGTGTGTTACGACGCTTGCGATTTTGTATCCACAAACGAAGGCCTTGCACAATATGCAGTATTAAAAATGCAAAAAGGCCGATTTCAGTAATACGAATAACAACATTTGTACCCATGAAATGTGCGGCCTCTGTAAACTTCTCACCACCATCGTTCCAGAAAATCATTGCATTTACGTAACAATGGACGAGTAAGAATAGGATGAGGAAGAGCCCGGTAAGTGACATTTGAATTTTCTTGCCAACCGAACTGTTGAAAGCGTTTTTCCAAGACATAATAATCGTCTGTGTTAAATTGTAATGTTTTTGTAAAAATCTTCGCAAATATACGCTTCACGCTGCTAAAACGCAATCCCTTTTTCTACACATTGATATTTGTGAAATACCTGTAAATACTGATAAAAAAACAACATGCCAACCGCTTGGTTGACATGTCTAATATTTTGTTTGCTAAATAGCATCTAACCTCAACATCCGGTTATCGACCATCTGAAAGAAATGCTGTGGTTGATAGGTACGCCAGTTGGGGTTTTCAAACAGTTTGATGTACCTATCTATATGCGAACGCTGAAAATCGTATTGTGTTTGTTCGGGCATATTAATAGATACAATCCAGCCTCCTTCATCTTTTATATCATCATACCATTCTTCATAATAATCCTGGTCGCTGCTATGAAAGTTGAGTACGTTTTCTGTTATTAAGATAAACTTATATATACCCTTGGGTATCATCAGGTCTATCACCTCACGTTTCATCTGCATGATGTCGTTCTCTACAGCATCGTTCCACTCGCCTATCAGTTCTATAATGACATAGTTGAGCTCATAATCTGCAAAGAGCAATTTCATATACAGGGTACGAGAACCAAACTCGTCCCACTGCGGATGTATGTAATAGTTGTAAACAGTATTGGAAAATTCGAACTCGCTGTATTCCCTGCCATAGAAAGGAGAATCTTCATCCTCTTCGGCAGTGTACAGATGCCGCCAGTTATAATATGGTTCAATCTCGTGCATTACTACAACTTATCGTTACCATACTTTTCATGCCATGCCATAACGCCTCCTATTACGTTTACAGTGTTAGTAAAGCCCATTTGCTCTAGCACCATACATGCCTGCATACTGCGCTTGCCCGAACGGCAATGGATGATTAACTCTTCGTTCTTCAGGTCTTCCAGTTCGTCTATCTGCATGCTCATGATATTGCCCAGTGGTATCAGCTTTGCACCAATATTATATTCCTGATACTCATCTGGTTCACGAACGTCAATTACAAGCAGCTTTTCGCCTGCTGCTACCCTGTTCTTTAATTGTTCTACTGTTATTTCCTGCATGTTTATTATAGTGCTTAGTATTTCAATATTTTTTGTGGGTGGGTACTATACCCTTCTCCTGTAAGGCGTAGCATGTACATACCCGATGCAAGGTTGCCTATATCTATCTTACCGCCCGAACTTATGGTGTTTCGCATCAGCACCTTGCCCTGCATATCTATCAATTCGTAATTCAGTGGTTTATCGTAGTTGAAGGTTACTGTTACTACATCCTTTGCAGGATTGGGAGCAACGGCAAATATGGGCTGTTTCTTTATTACCCCACCCTCATTGCCTATGCCGCTTGGTATGATGGGACCTAATACAGGACGCACCATTACTGCACCAGAAAGCACTACAGTTTTCCAATAGCCATCTACATTATAATACAGGTGGTTTGCCCCCGTACGGTTTACATCAAGCCCCAGATACAGGCTATCGCTATTGCTGAGTGCCGGTTGTATCACCGTCATGTAGAAAGTACCTGAGGGCATTGGCACCGGTTTTTCGAACTTATAAGTATAGTAAAAATCGTTGCGAAGATATCTTGGCAAAAGGAAGTCTTCCTGATAGACTACTTTATCTGTACCACCATTGTATGCAATATCACTGTATACAGCAACTGAAAAAAACTTGGCAGAAGCATCAGGTACTTGTCTGCCAAAGTATATCATTACACCAGTTATAGTATCTGGCTGATTAAGATGGTGTTCTATAGCTGTCTTACCAGGTAATGTGGATGACAGTTTAAGGAAGTAGGCTTTCTCTGCAGTACCATCATCATATGCCAAGTAGTTGTAAAACTCCTGATGTTGTACAATGGTATCATTTGTTTTGTTATCAGACGGGGAAACAGACTCTATATAATACTTGTTCTCGAAGAAATTATTATCGCGCTGATTAACTAACGGCACTGTGTTTGTGTAAGTAGTTGAAGCTAAAGTTACATTAGTACCTGCATTGACAATCAATCCTTTAGCACCTGCGTTATAAAGTGGCGTGCCTGTATATCTAACGGTAGCCACCATATTATAATTTGTATTTGCAGTTGCTGTGCCATTGTTCCGGATGTAGGCATTCATATTACTGCTACGCTCTTTGTTAGGGTCTGCCATAAACTGTTTATAAGTCATAGCTGCGTAATCATTGAGCATGTTTGTAGGCTGTGTTGTAAAAGCTACGTCATTTACTAAGGTATCTGTATAGGTACGGTTTGCAGCTATACGTATGTAGTCAACATTCCATACATCATCATTGGTATTGATAGACGCCCTGTTTACAAACCGGAACTGAAATGTATCGTGCAGATATATTGTATCAGTAATAGGTACCATCACCTGCCTGAAAGAGTCGAGTGTTGTGCCTTGTTTACCCCATACTTTTACCCATGCCTGATTCTTCTTTTTGAAGTATAACATCAAAGAGTCACCTGTTTCAGGATAGAACCCATTACCCTGAGGCTGGTAAAAAAAACTCATGTATATACTGTCTGCAGGTGTATAAGTACTTAAATCAATATCTCTGGAAGTAAGGCTATCGGCATATATTTCAGCAAATGGATTAGTAGTATTATATGGAATACCATTACCATTCAATGCATCGAATGTTGCTACACCACGGCTAATGGGATTCACGCCCATTGTATTATTTATATACACCTGGTCATCTACCCAACGGTCTTTGTTGGTCCAGGTAATTTCATCTGTAAAATCTTCGAAAAACGGGAGTGTGATGGCAGTAGTTTTGTGTGCTGCTCCTGTGTTGGCAGGTTGTTGTTTTAATGCGCCGTTAAAGTTGAGCGGTGTAATAATAACATCCTGTGCAAATGTAGTTTGCCACAGCAACAGCGATAGAATAAATAGTACAATGCTCCTGCAACCCATTATTGGTAGTCCTGATTTTCGTTAGTGCCTTTTGTTTGCTCTGCTTCTTCAGTAGTAACTCCGCTTTGAGGGGTTTTATTGCGCTCCAGCTCTTCAGGCGTAGGGTTTTGCTTGATGCGTATATCTACAAGGTCTCCCTGTTTGATGCGGTTTGGTGCACCCAATTCGTTCAGTGCCGTTGGTGTCTGGCTGAATATGACAGCATTGGCAGAGTCTGTTATTTCACCTTCCCACAGTGCAGTAATGGTAAGGCCACTGCCACTCAGCATAGCATTTGCCTCGTTGTAGGTAAGCCCTATTACATCCGGTACGTTCATCTGTACACTGCTGAGGCCGTCACCTATTACAAGGTCTATACGGCTACCCTGTGGCAACATGGTACCGGGGCGTATAGGTTGCCCTTTATACAATTGCTCCAATATGGCACCTTTAGCTATATCGGGGCGGTAGGTAGTATCGCCCAGTATCAGGTTGTTGCTCTTCAATATCATCTCTGCACTACGGAAAGAGAGATTTTGCAGATTGGGCATCGGGGTAAGCGGTGGTTCTGCTTTATTGACTGTGATGAATATAGTACGGCCTGTTTTTACAACCGAATTCACCTCGGGTATCTGAGAGAGCACAGTATATGCTTTATGTGCAGGGTCGTAGGCAGAATCTACATCTACCTCAAAGCCCAACCTTTCCAGCTCTGCCACAGCCATACGTACATCCCTGTTTATAACCAACGGTACTTTTGCCTCTGCACCATGACGGGTTATGAAACTAAGGCTGGCAAAGAACAGAATATACAACAAGGCGCATAACAGGAATACAACCAGCAGGTTGAACCTGAACGACCTTTTTGTCTCTTCCTTAATGAATCCCATAAGCTGAATGTACGATTTTTTATGCTTTTGCCGTCTTCAGGCAATCTTCTATAATAGCCGAATAAAAGTCTGAAAGGCTCAGTTCTGCAGCCCTTACCTGTTGTGGTACAATGCTGTTTTCACTCTGCCCCGGCATGGTATTAACCTCCAGGAAGAAGAGCTTGTTAGTACTTTTTTGCAGGATGAAATCCATACGTACAATACCACGGCAGTTGAGATGCCTGTAGATGTGTGCCGCTTTGTGTTCCAGTTGTTCGCGGATGCTATCGTCTATGGGTGCTGGTGTTATCTCGCTGGTTACACCCGGTGTATATTTAGCCTCGTAGTCGAAGAATTCGTTTTTGCTTACTATCTCTGTAGCAGGCAATGTCTTCAGGTAGCCATCTACTTTGTACACACCAATGGTCAGTTCCCTACCCTCAATAAATTCCTCTATCAATACCTGATTATCTTCTTTAAATGCTTTTTCGATGGCAGGCAGCAACTCTTCTACAGATTTCACCTTACTAACGCCGAGGCTTGAACCACTTTCGTTGGGCTTTACAAACATGGGCAACCTCAACTCTTCCAGTATATTACCTACAGAATAAGATTCGCCTTTTATCAGGTGTACGGCATTGGCAATATTTACAATATTGAATGCTTTTACCACTTTGTTGCAATAGCTCTTATTAAATGTAAGTGCAGATACTATGGCATTGCAGGTAGTGTATGGTATTTCCAGCATATCCAGATAGCCTTGTATGCGACCATCCTCTCCCGGTGTACCGTGTATGGCTATAAACACACAATCAAAAATAACCTTCTCACCATTTACGGTAAGTGAAAAGTCGTTTTTGTCTACTTCCTGCTTCTGTCCGTCTGCACCTTCGTACCACCAACCATCGCGAGTAACGATGATCTTGTAAGTGTTGTATTTACTGCTGTCGAGGTTTTGCTCGATTGTTTTGGCGGTTTGTATAGAGATTACATATTCGCCAGAGTAACCACCGGCCAACAGTGCTATATTTTTCTTCATGTAGTTGTGTGTGCTGCAAAAATGATTGCTTCCAAAGGTAAAATAAATACCGCGGATGCTATAAATAAACTGTGAAAAATGAGTGAAATATTACACTACCCCATTACCCCACAAAACGTTGAATCATATAGGCGAGGTGCTGTGCATCTACCTGCTCTATAGGGTGTTGTGTATCGGGCAGCATAGCCATCTGTGCATTGGGCAGCGCCTTGTACACGGCAAGTGTTTCCTCCAGTGTTATCATCTTATCCCTATCGCCCAGCATTATAAGGCTCGGGTTGGTAATGGTACTGTAATCTTCCACCTTCAGCGGGTTGTCTTTGCCCATTGTCATCAGCATGTCTTTGGTGCGGTTCATTAGTTCTTTCCAGTCGTTAGGGGCATGGCGCTTTGCCAATGCGGCTGCAAATGCAGGTACTTTGGCTTCAATCTTGTCGGCATCCAGCATACCACATTCCTTCTGTGCAGTAGGCTCATCCCAATGAAACTTGGTGGCCAGTGTTACTATCCTGCCTACCCTTTCAGGCTGTTGTTTTGCAAGGTACATTGCTACGTATCCACCCATACTGTAACCAAATACATCACACTTCTCTATATCATTGTCATTCAAATAGTTAAGCACATCTACCGAAAATCTTGCTATAGAAAAATCGTCTTCGGGAAATGTATTACCACCATGCCCTGAGAAAGACAATGTGTGTACGTTGTATTGTGCAGAGAGTAGCTCTTTGAGTGGTTGTAACTGGTCTTGGGCACCTATGGCACCATGCAGCAGCAGGAGTGTTTTCATAGCCTCAAAAATACAAGGTTTCGTGAAATGAAAAACGAGCCAATCAAGGCTCGCTCTCCATCTCTTTAGTTATCTGTAAAATATTAGTTATTTGTCTTTACAGGGCTTGCTTTCACTTTGAAGCTACCGTAAAGTTGCAGTTTGGTATTAGAATCGGGCCAATCGTTGTAATGGCCTTTTACCGTATAGTAGATAGAATCTTCTTTGAAATATTCTTTAATATCCTGACTCACCACATCTGCAGGTATATCTTTCAGCCCTTTACCAATACCATATTTATAGGCAGCCAGTATCTCGGGCTTTGTTTTGGTAGATATGAATATCCACAGGCTGTCAACGTAATCAAACTTTGAACTATCAGGTTGTATCAGCTTGATACCTATATTGTTAACGTTTACACTCAATATCAGATCGGCAGTAGTATTGTTCTTTGCTACAAAGTCCTGAATATAAGTAGGAGCACCAATTTTTGGGAATGGCAGCTTCACCCCACCGGGAGGCAACGGAGCCAACTGTGGTACATTAGGTATTTCTATTTCCTCATTATAGTCGACATTCTTATCGATGGTGGTAGCGTTTTGGGCTATCTCCTCCAGCTTTTTGCAAGAGGCAAGGATTATGATACCGAGGGCAAGCAGTATTACGGGTTTCTTCATACAATATATTAGTTAGTGTGTAATAGAATCGAATTTACATAAAAACTATACAACAGCAAAGTATATGCCAGAGTCTTTGTAACTTTACGCACTCATTTTTATGCAGGCAAAATCGGTAGCATTTCATACACTTGGTTGTAAGCTTAATTACTCTGAAACGAGTACACTGAGCCGTTTGTTAGAAAACGACGGTTTTGTGAAGCGCGAATTTGATGAAGAGGCAGATGTCTATGTCATCAATACCTGCTCTGTAACCGAAAATGCCGATAAAGAATGTCGCCAGCTGGTACGCCGCATACAAAAGCGTGCGCCACAGGCCATGGTGGTTATCACAGGCTGCTACGCACAGCTGAAGCCTAAAGAAATAGCCGAGATAGAGGGTGTTGACCTGGTACTGGGTGCTTCGGAAAAATTCAACCTGACCAAACACCTGCAAGACCTGACCAAAGGCGATAGTGCCAAGATATGCAGCTGCGATATAGAAGAGGTAAATGGCTTTAACAGCTCCTACTCCATCAACGACCGTACACGTACCTTCCTGAAAGTGCAGGATGGCTGCGACTACAATTGCAGCTTCTGCACCATACCTCTGGCACGCGGACATAGCCGTAGCGATAGTATAACAGGTGTGCTGAACAATGTTGCTGAACTGGCTAAAAGTGGTACCAAAGAGATAGTACTTACGGGTATTAACCTGGGTGACTTTGGCAAGGGCAATGAAGGTGGCAAACGTACTGAAAGCAATTTCTACGAGCTGATACAGGAGCTGGAGAAGTTTGACGGTATAGAACGCTACCGTATATCATCTATAGAACCCAACCTGCTGACCAACGAGATAATAGAGTTTGTGGCTAAGAGCAAAAAGTTCATGCCGCACTTTCATATACCCCTGCAAAGTGGTAGCAACAAGATACTGGGTGCCATGCGCCGACGCTATAAGCGCGAACTGTATGCCGACCGTGTAGCCTATATAAAACAACTGATGCCGCATTGCTGCATTGGTGTAGATGTGATAGTGGGTTTCCCTACAGAGAGTGATGAGGACTTTAAAGACACGTTCAACTTCTTGCACGATATAGACATATCTTACCTGCACGTATTTACCTACAGCGAACGTGCCAACACACTGGCTATTGATATGAAGCCCGTAGTGCCGATGCATACCCGCCACGAGCGCAATAAAACCCTGCGCAACCTCAGCTACCAGAAGCTGCAATACTTTACCGCACAACATGTAGGGCAAACACGCCCTGTGCTGTTTGAAGGTGCAGACAAAAACGGCATGATGGAAGGCTATACAGACAACTACATAAAAGTACAAACCCACCACCGTCCCGAATGGGCCAACGAGATTGTAGATTGGGTGATTAGTTAATCAGTTGATTGCTTTATCAGGATTATATATTTGTTGCAGCAGTGTAATAATATAATTTGTCCACGCTGTCCAATTATATAATAATATGGACAAGTGGACAAAATGGACAAGAATATATTTGTCCACGCTGTCCACACTTCAGTTGCTCGGACACGTGGACAAGATGGACAAATAGTTTTTCAGTAAATTACATTATGAGGTACCTATGCATCATTATGCTGATAGCTATATCTGCATGCAACAACAAGCATAATACAGACAGCTATGCCTACAGTGCAGATGACAGCGCATATATCAAAGAACATTTAAGAACAATAACTACACCTTACTACAGAGAAGTTAGCTTCAAAGTATACAATGGTTATTACAAGATATACTATACATCAGACGGCAAAACACGCTCTTACCCAGATAGTTTCACCATAGCAAATAAATACCCAAGAAATTATAGCATACAGGACGAAAACAAAGATTATATATTATTGACAGGCAGTTGTGGCAACCCTTGTCATATCAGCTATTTGCTACCATTGAATAATAATAATGCGCTTAGTATAGCAGATGTAATATTCACCGATTTGAGTAATAACTGCATAGTAAGTGTTGCAGGACAAGACAGCTTGCAGATATATAATACTGATACAAAAAAGCCTTTTATAACCCGTACTGATGAGTGTAATAGTGCATACACAGGCTATTGTATTGATAGTTTATACATTACAGGCGATACATTACATATCAAATTCAATAACGATGGATACAAAAGTGACCATGTTGTGAAACTGAACTGATTGTTTTCTTTGTCCATTTTGTCCACGATATAGAATACATGGACACGTGGACAAGCGCGGACAAGATTGTTTGTCCATTTTGTCCACGATATATAATACATGGACATTTGGACAAGCGTGGACAAATCAACTACTCCGATACGGCCCTTACCTCTACCCTGTTGGCATGTATTTTATTGCAGGATATACTTTTAAAACCTTTGCCTGCATAGCGCATGCGTGCAGTATCCACCCCGTTGCGCTTCATGATACCATATACCAGTTTTGCCCGTTGCAGCGATAAAGAATCTGCCACTTGCCCCAGGTATTCATCATACTTCGGGTCGTTGGCTTTGGTGCTGATGTATTTTACTGCACCGAAACTTTTGCAGCATACATACCCGTCCAGCTTTACACGCATATTGGGTTTGCGTTTCAGGATGGCAGTTACGGTATCTACAACAGGTTTCGATTGATACTGCATATCTGCATTGCCAAACTGAAAGTACACGGTGGCTACCAGCCTGCCTGTGTCTTCCCATTTGATGGTTGGCGGTGCAGGTGGTTGGGCTATTATCATTGTTACCTTGCGGTCTATGGCTTGTGGTGTGTTATTCTTACGTGTTATCTCGCCAAGCCCTGTTACATAGTCTATATCAGCAGTATCTACCCCCATGCTGTGCAGGTAGTTGGCTATTGCTTTTGCACGCTTGTAAGAGAGTGTTTTGTTGGCAGCTTCCTCGCCCGTCATATCTGCATAGCCTATCAGCGATACGCGCCTGCCTTTGTACACCACGTCGTTATACATCAGCGAGTCGAGCGTTGTTTTTGTAGCAGGTGTCAGTGCAGCAGAGCCGAGGTCGAAGTAGAGATTGACTGCCGTACCGGTGACATCCCATTTTACAGTACCATTTTCCTGCGCCATACAGGTATTGGTTATCAGCAGCAGCAACAGGGCTATGTATCTACGCATAGGTTAGGTGTTTGTATAAATATACGGAAACTAAATACTTAAACTAAGACGTTCTTGCCTGATGGCGGAAGTGTATGCCTTTAGCTTGTAGTGCAGATTGCAGCTGCCTCCATTGCTTATCAGATAATGTAGCAGCATTGTATCGGCGGTACTTAAAGTCTTTGGTAATAATCCTGATGGCTCTTGGTGCATACGGCCCTCTGGCAGCGAGAAAATATTCTACAACTACTTCCCTAACATCACTTAGCAGAAAACGCCTGCGTACCCAAAACATTTGGTGGTTTTTAATTCTGAGATATTTATCGCTGACCCCTACATAATAAAAGACTGTAGAGAACAACAGAAACACCACAAACAATACAGCAGATAAAGCATATATCAGTGTGCTGCCATTTTCTATATTATTGATGAATAAACTGATTGCCCCAACTGATACAAACAGGCTTAGAATAAAACGAAATGACAAGAACAAAGTGCCTTTGTAGTATTTTACTTCGCTTGTATCAGGTTCATAGTGTTTAGTACTGCATTGATGTATTTGTTCTCCTCTTAGCTTTTGCAGGTATTGCTTCAGCTCGTGTACATTGCTGTAATAGTCGTCTCTTATATAACTGGAGCTACCATCCTTATAAATAATGGTTGCAGCCTCTTCATAATTCTTTATGATTCCTCTATCTATACTTACACCTGTATATTTTATCTTCTTAATATCCTTGACAGCATATACCTGTGTACCAAGAGGGCTACTGTAGGTAATGTTTGCTTCATCTATCACAATACGTGGTGCCTGCTTAAACATCTTGTAATACACATAACCCAATAAAGCAAGCACTGCTATACTCATCAGAACGCGCATTAAAAAAACATCCTCCTCACGTCCGCTGAAAATACTGGCAGGCAGGGTTATCAGTATTATCATGGGCGATAGCAACAGTATCGGACCAAATATTTGACGTAAGCGCAGTTTACTTTTTATCAAGTCGAACAGGTTTAACAAGTAATCGAAGATATGCCATGTGCATTATAAGCCAAAACATAAATTACTGATGCAGAATAGCTTATTGCATTATTTGTAAACGGCTGGTTAATCGTTAACACAAGCAGCGGTTAAGCAGTTCTAAACGGGGCGTTAAGCGAGGCTGATTATTTGGCAAAGGGGTGTTTGCCGGTGCATCTTTGTATCATCAAAACGGAAAATAAAAAACACACTTTCAAAACAAAACACACACAATGAAAAACACAGCATACAAAACAGACGCTGCTAAAAAGATTGCACTCTTTGCATCTATACTGGTTTGCTTAGTAACAGCGGTAAACTTTTAATCAAAAACATACACAGGCACCCCGTAAGGTGTCAGCACGATTCTCTCTTATCCTCTATATGTAACAAGGCCCCGTATCTACGGGGCTTTCTTATTGTATATACAGTATGTTATTCTGTGCTTATTTCAGCTTCAGTTCCAGATAAGACGGGCAGTGATCGCTGTGCTTTACATCCGGGTAGATGGCTACGCTCTTTATCTTGCTGCGCAGTGGTTCTGTTACAGCTATATAATCTATACGCCAGCCTTTGTTTTGCAGCCTCACACTGGGGAAACGGGCGCTCCACCATGTGTAGTTGTGCGGTTCTTTATTCAGCTCGCGGAAGGAATCTACAAAACCCTTTTCCCAAAAAGCATCCAACCATGCACGCTCTTCAGGCAGGAAGCCGCTGCTCTTCTGGTTGGTCTTAGGGCTGTGGATGTCTATGTCTTTATTGGCAATATTATAGTCGCCACATATTACAAGGTTCTTGCGTGTTTTGCGCAGGTCCAGCAGGTATTCCTGAAACTCATCCAGCCACTGATATTTATACGTCTGCCTTTCATCACCACTTGTACCACTTGGGAAGTAGGCATTGATAACAGATACATCGCCATAGTCGGCACGTATCACCCTACCCTCTGCATCGCTCTGCATAATGCCATTGCCTTTGTACACAGCGTCTGTTTTCTTCTTCGATAATATAGCCACACCGCTATAGCCTTTCTTTTCGGCAGAAAACCAGTGAGACTCGTAGCCCAGTGCGTGTATCGCGTCTCTATCTACATCTTCTTCATTGGCTTTTGTCTCTTGCAGGCAAATGATATCGGCAGGGTCTGTCTGCAACCAATCGAGGAAGCCTTTCTTCATAGCGGCACGTATGCCGTTTACATTGTAGGTTATAATGCGCATGTGTTGTTATTCTGCGGGTTGAGATTTGATTTGCTGATGCAGTGCCTTTGCCCATGCTACCAGTGTAGCCTTCTCGGTGCTTGTCAGCTTTGCATCTGTATGTACGATGGTGTAAGAACTCAGTGGCATTTCGCCCTCTTCTACCATTTCTACTACTTCTTCCATCTTGTGGGCAGCTTTCTTGTTTTTGTAGGCGGCAAACTCGCTGAAGTCCAGCTCTGCCTTGCCCTCATCTACATGGTGTTGCATCCACAGGCCAATGGGTTGTATATTGGTGTACCACGGGTAGGTGGTGTTATTGCTATGGCAATCGTTGCAGGCTTTTTTCAGGATGGCGTTCACATCATCTGGCACAGTATATTTTGTGCTGATGTCGTTGGCAGACATGGCAGTAGCCACATTCTTATCGGGGCGTACAAACTGCAGCACTATCAATGCCACTAGCAGTCCTATCAATATCTTCTTAACCATACCGGTATATTTATTTGCTACAAAGTAAAAAAAATGCCGCGACAAATGAATGCACGGCACTTTAGTATTGTGTTATAATATATGGAAGCAGTGCCATTGTTAACATCAATGAACCCCCGAAAAATACTTAATAGACAATAGCTTTAAGGAGAAATCATATTTGAATAGAACAAACCAGTTAAGGCCATCATAATCAATCCTTGTAGTCACATAAATAGATTCTTCAATCGTTACAGGGGCAAATACCCAAACTGAAACATCCTCAAAAGTCAATTTTTTATCTTCACTATTTGTAAGTATCAGATTAGATTTACTAAAATGGGTTCCATTTGTAAAGGAAATCGTATTCTTTAGTACAGGGATATTAAATAAATCAATTGGGGATTTTTTATCAGTATATCTATAATATACCCTCCTTTCTGATTTAGCCTTTTTCAATTTTAAGTCCCGTATCATTGGAAGGACATTACTTAAAGAATCATTTGCAATAATATGCTTCAAGGTTATTTGTCTTACGGAATCAGCATTTATACTATCCTGTGCAAATACATGATGTGAGGAAAGAACAATTAATAAGAGTAGAACCCAAGCTTTCATAATAGCTATTTATAAGTACTTACAATATAAAAAAATGCCGCGACAAATGAATGCACGGCACTTTAGTATTGTGTTATAATTAAGCTATTCTTATTTCAGTGTTTCGCCCAGCCATTTGTAGAACTCACGATGCCAAGCCACACCATTCTGCGGATGCAGTATCCAGTGGTTCTCGTTCGGGAAATACAGCAGCTTGCTCTTAATACCTTTCAGTTGCGCAGCCTGGAAAGCTTCAAGGCCTTGCTCTATAGGTACGCGATAGTCTGTACCACCTTGTATGATCATGATAGGTGTATTCCACTTATCTACAAAATTGCTCGGGTTGAATTTTGCATAGCTCACAGGTGTTGGTTTCTTCCAGTATGCACCTTCAATATCCCAGTTGGCAAACCACAGTTCTTCTGTAGTACCATACCAGCTCTTCAGGTCAAAAAGGCCATCGTGTGCAATGAACGATTTGAACCTGTTGTTGTGCATACCTGCCAGCATAAACACACTGTAGCCACCATAGCTTGCACCCACACAGCCCAGCCTGTCGCGGTCAACATAGCTTTCTTTAGCTACATCGTCTATAGCAGCCAGATAATCGCGCATGGGTTGTCCGCCCCAGTCTTTACTGATGTCCTCGTTCCACTGTACACCCCAACCCGGCATACCACGACGGTTTGGTGCTACTACTATATATCCGTTAGCAGCCATCAGCTGGAAATTCCAACGGAAGCTGTAGAACTGTGACAGTGCAGATTGTGGCCCACCCTGACAATACAACAACGTAGGGTATTTTTTCTTCGGGTTGAAGTCTGGTGGATATACCACCCATACACCCATTTGTTTACCATCGCTGGTAGGTACCATACGCAGTTCTGTACGGCTCAGTTTTATCTTATTATATGCAGCAGCGTTCTCGTGCGTCAATGGCTCCATAGCACCGTTGGTAGTGTTTACCAGATACAGTTCAGCAGCGTGGTTCATATCTGTACGCGATACTACAAGGCCGTTTTTAGCAAGGCCTACTATACCGTTGATGTCAAACTTGCCCTGTGTTATCTGGCTTACCGGCATCAGTATTTTAGCCCCAAGATGGCTTGGTATGCCTACCTGATACAGTTGCTGTGTACCCTTAACTGGTGCAGTGAAGAAGATGCGGCGAGATGTGCTATCCCATGTAAAACCTTCTGCAGTACCATCCCATGCGCTTGTCAGGTTGCGTTTCCATTCAGGTTTCGCAATGTCCATTACTACGATGTCAACTTTATCAGCCTCAAAGCCATCACGCTTCATACTCGTAAATGCCATGAAATGACCATCAGGGCTGAAAGACGGAGCCATGTCATAACCCTCCATACCTGCAGTCAGGTTGGTAGTTTTGCCGGTAGCTATATCGTAGTGGTAGATGTCTGTATTGGTGCTTTGCGCATATTCTTTACCTACTTTCTTTTTGGTAACATATACTACACCTTTACCATCGGGTGTAAACATGAAATCCTCAGCACCACCAAACGGCTTCTGCGGACAGTCGTACGGTTCACCTGCCATCAGGTCTGTCTGATTGCCGGTAGCAACTTCTACCAGAAACACGTGCGAGTATTTACCATCTTCCCAAGTATCCCAGTGGCGATAGTTCAGGTCTGTATAAGCCTGCAGTGTAGTCTTAGGCAGGTCTTTGTAGATGTCTGTACCATTCATAGGTGTTATCAGTACATCTTTGCTATAGATAACATATTTACCGTCTGCAGACAGCCTTGCATTTTCTGCACCTTCAATATTCCACTTCTTCGCTTCACCGGTTTTAGGATATACAACTGATATCTCTTTTTCACCGGACACAACAAATGCTGATTGTTTATCCTTGAGTTTTTTATCCTCATCAGCAGTCATTTCAGTCACCTTCCCACTCAACAGGTTCATCTTATACCTTTTAGTGGTACTCTTTTCGGTAGTCCAGTCTGTTTGCTTCACACTGTAGTAAAGCGTTTTGCCACTCTTGCTTACTTCTTCACCACTCACACGCTTCAGGCTCCAAAGCATTTCTGGCGTCATACGGTTTTGTGCATGTGCATGTGCAGCCAGCAACAAAAGCGGTAATAACAGTTTTTTCATATAGTCGGTTGTTAGCTTTGTAAATTTAATATCATTTCACAGGAAGTTTATCCCGTTTTTCGGGGGATGCTTCTGTTCTTGGTTTAGGCTTCTGGCGTGGTTCAAAGTCTATGGTCATATCCCAACCAGCCTTCATAGGTATGCCTTCTTTGTATGGTATCACGTTCTCGGGTTGGCGTTTCTCAAACAAGTCGCCAGTGTCCCATTTACCGTTTTTATTCTCATCTACTATGATGCGCATGCTGTAGTTGGCAGGTGTTATCTTCCTCATTTTCACTACCGTATCTGCAACGGGTTTGAAGTAGATGGTATCCTCACCATTGTTTATCAGCAACAGGTATTTACGGTCTTTATACTTCTCGGGCAGGCGTATATCCAGCACACCATAGTCTTCATCATACTTTGTACGGAAGGTATATTTAGATGACAATGCATCATTACCCATACTGTCTCTGGCAAATGCCTTCATAAAGCGTACGGTATATACAGCATCTTCTTTCCACGGTATATCTATCAGTACTTCCTGTTTCTTAGCCGTATCAGTTTTTATAGCAAAAGGCACTTCAATATCTACACCCGCACTATCGCGTGTTACAAATATCTTGTTCTTATTAATGGTGTCAGGATGTTTTACAAATACCAGTTTCAGTGGTTTGTTTACATCTACCGTACGCTTGTTGATGTTGGATGTATCTGCCTCAACACTATACTGTACTACTTCGCGTTTACTATCCTTAACACCTTTTCTATCAGCAGCTTCAGCCATTTTAGGCTTGTCCTTCTTCAGCACATTGGTATCTATTATCTCTTCTTTAAAAGACTTCAATACAATGCTGCTAACTACTTCACTAACAGGCGCTACGGTGCTGTCTATAAAACCAATCATTTCACCTTTACCATCATACACCAGATTACCATTGGCATCATGCAGGGCATATATATGAAAGCGTTTGTATGGCAAACCTTTGAAGCTGAACTTACCACCATCCGTCACTTTGGTAACGTAAGAAGGCTTTTGCTTTACCACCACAGTGTCCGATAGTTTGGCATCGTACAATAATATAAACGTACCCGTATCAGGCATACCCGATGCTGCATCATACACAATACCATCCAGATTCAACGAATCGAAATAAGGGCCTGTACTGAATGTATAGGTATATCGTGGAAAAGGATTGCCCTCGTGCATATCCTTAATGGCATTGTTGGTGCTGATACGGTAGGTGGTATTGGGTTGCAATAGCGAATCTGTAAGACGTATGGTTACTTTCTTACCCACTGCTGTTACCGACATGGGCAGTGTCAGTAATGGTGATATCTGTACCTCTGTAGCAGGATTGTTTAATTCTACATACTCATTAAACGACATCTCTATCTTGCTAACCCTGTTGCTAAGCTGAGAATCTGCCGGGCTGATGGCCAATAGTTTGGGAGGCTTGGTATCTTTATCACCACCCGATGGTGGTACAATATTGGCACAACCTACTGCCAGCAATGCTATCAGGAAAAATATGACAGACCGTAGTACGGGAAATTTCATTTGCCCTCAAAAATAAGATTTAAGATGTGTTTTACATCTGTTTAGTTGAAAACTACGTAGGTTTACCAAACAATTAGCTTTCATAGCTGTTCTCTTAACTGAAACAATCATTTTTAATATGCTGACAAGTTTTTTGCTGATGTTCAAATTCTTCTTTTTTACGCCCCCTGCACCAAAGGGTGATGTACCTAAAAGCATCTACGATTTCAAGGTAGAAGCACTGACAGGCGGAACGATTGATTTTGCTAAATATAAGGGCAAGAAGATATTGATTGTCAATACTGCATCTAAATGTGGCTTCACTCCGCAATACGAAGATTTGCAGAAGCTGTACGAGAAATACAATTCTAAACTGGTAATTGTAGGCTTCCCTGCCAACAACTTTATGTCGCAAGAGCCGGGTGATAATGCAGAGATTGCGGGCTTTTGTAAAAAGAACTATGGTGTTACCTTCCCGATGGCTGCCAAAATTAGCGTGAAAGGCAAGAATATAGCGCCCATCTATCGCTGGCTGACGGAGAAAGAATACAATGGTTACGACAATTCAAGTGTTAAATGGAACTTCCAGAAATACCTGATAGATGAAAAAGGTAACCTGATAGCCATATTCGGTTCTCGTACCAATCCAATGGATAAAGAAGTAATTAGTGCAATAGAAAAATAAATATTAAAATATCATAACACATCAATGCTCCTGAGGTAATTCAGGGGCATTTTTATTTAATGTGACCATTTAATTGAAACAGTGTATATAAGAAAAGTGCCCCATAAGAGGCACTTCTCAAATATTATATAACTAATTGTATTACAGTTGAGTAGCAGTGTAAACTACATCTACAGTATAAGTACCTGCAGGGTAAGCGAAACCAGGTGTAGCATTGTACTGGATGCTGAATGTTTGGTTGCCACCGTTGTTACAGTTTGTCAACAGGTTTTGTGCAGTTGCACCCAGGTCAGCATAGTTTGTAGCGCTGAACGGAGAAGCGATAGTACCACCTGTATTGTTTGCAGGAACACGCAGATCAAGAACACCGGCTACAGGCATTACAGGAGCAGGCGTTGTTGTACCAGTGTATGAGAAGTTAGCATTGTTAGTCCTTACAGATACGCCGAATTTTTTGTTTGAACGTACCCTTAATTCCTGGTTAGAAGAGCTAACACCGTTTGCATAATCGTTAACAGTGTTGAATGCCAGGTTAACAGCAGCACCAGTAGCAGTTCCTGATCCTGTGAAAGTCAGTTCGATTGCGTTGCTCAGGTTCAGGTTAACTGTTTGAGTAGCTGTAGAAGCAACTTGTGCTTTAGAAGCGAAACCTGCGATTGTCAGAGCTGCGATTGCGAATACTTTTTTCATTTTGTTTGAATTTGTTTGAGTTATTTGATTAATGTTTGTGTTTGTTTGTTATTGTGATACAAAGATGCGTCGGGAAAGGGCCTATTGCCAAAAAATCGAGGCTTGTTAACCCTGCCTTTGCAACCAGTTAACAGCCGATTAACAAGTCTGCTTGCGTAAAAAGAGCCTGTAAACCCCTACTGATAGGCTTTTAACAGTTATTTGCACACCTTAACATTTCCTTGTGAGAATTAGGAATCTCGTTTGAATAGGTATAGGCAAACGCTCTAAAAACGAATAAGATGAAAAAAGGGTTGATTACAATAATAAGTGTTGCGCTGCTGGGTATGGCGATACCTGTAGTAATGCCAACGGTGGCAAAAGCGCAACCAGGTGTATCGGTTTCAATTCAGACATTCTATGATGAATTGTCTCCTTACGGTCAATGGATGGACTATGGTAGTTATGGTTACGCATGGCGACCTAATGTAAGAGGCGATTTCCGCCCTTACTATACAGGTGGTCGCTGGGCTATGACGGAATATGGTAATACTTGGGTTTCCGATTATGATTGGGGTTGGGCACCATTTCACTATGGTCGCTGGACGTATGATGACTATTATGGCTGGATATGGATACCCGATACAGAATGGGGACCGGCATGGGTAACGTGGAGAGACAACAGCAGTTATTATGGTTGGGCACCAATGGCACCAGGCATCAGCGTAAATGTATCATTCGGACCGAGGTATTATGTACCAAACGACTGGTGGGTATTTATACCATGTGCTCATATATATAGTCCGCGATTCCAAAGCTATTATCGTGGCCCGAGGTATAATACTACTATTATAAACAATACGACTATAATCAATAATACGTATATCAATAACAGGAGTACATATGTGTGCGGTCCGCGTGGTAGTGAGTTTCAACGCCGTACAGGTCAGCGTGTACAAACGTATAATATCAATAATGTGAATCGTCCGCAACGCATGAGTATCAATAACAACACGGTAAATGTATATCGTCCGCAGTTTACAAATAGCCCACGCGGAGCTAATGCAAGGCCTGAGCGATTTGTAGCAGCAAACCCACGAGGTAATAATATGGGAAATGCTAATGAAGTTCGTGGTGGCAGGGAAAATGGTTTCAGGAATGGTGAAATGCGTGGTCGTGAAAATGTAGAGCAAAATAATCGCCCTATGAGAGGTGGTATGGAGAATAACCGTCCTGCGGAAAGAGAAAGGTGGACAACAAACGAAAACCCTCGTGGCTATGAAGCACAACGTGGCCAGCAGCAGGACATAGAAAGACGCAGGCAAC
>DATGXJ010000034.1:0-24724 GCA_035299045.1 Flavipsychrobacter sp. | reverse complement strand
GTACAATGCTACACCTGGTTTCGCTTACCCTGCAGGTACTTATACTGTAGATGTAGTTTACACTGCTACTCAACTGTAATCAATCAGTAAGATTTTCATAAGCATAATATAAGGTAAAGCGTCCCTGTAAGGACGCTTTATCTTATTTGCTAAACGACCATCTATCTGCATGTATCAGCTTCAAACTCACCCCAATACGCAGTTTTTTGCGTATTTTGCCACACAAGGAGGATACCTATGTTGTATGCAGCAGGTGCACCGAAGGTCACTACCTGTTTGTATCCAATGCACGCAGCAGTATTAATGAGAAACACCCGTACATATCATATCCTGAAGGTATGTCTTATACCTATACTACTTGCCGTCTTTACTTCTACCGTCAGCGCACAGCTCAGCAAAACAATCTATAAGACCATCGTCACGAAAGACACCCTAGTAGCCATGGGCAATCGCGACTTTATGTTCAATAACATAAACGTCACCAACCTGACAGACAAGAAAATCAGCATCATTGTAAACGTATATGCCCCTGAAGGCTGGGATATGGTGACCCAAAAACTGGTGACGCTTAATATAGAACCCAATGGCAATACCAGCCTACCAATCAGGTTGGTACCTACAAAATCTAAAACAGCGGCATGGCAAACAGTACGCATCGAATATCAACTAAATGACGGTATAGAAAAACTGGTGGATACTTTCAGGGTTCGTGTAAAGGAATTCACAAAGTTCAAAGCCACGCTACCTCTATCCAGCTACTCTATGGCGGGGTACGAAAAGAACATCAAATTTCCTGTACAGATAAAGAACACAGGTAATACCCCCAACAATTTCACCGTAAGGTTTATCAATGCCTTCCTGCAGCTCGACTATAAAAAAGATTTAACGCTGCAACCAACACAAGACACTACCTTCTATATACCACTACATATTAACGACAGACAATGGAATGCGCTACGTCGCGAAGAAATAAAAGTGCAGATAGGTGTAGAGAATGGCGAGACCATGAACATGATGCAGTTGATAACCCGCATCGGTAGCTCGCTGAAAGATAACAGCTCTGCTTTTCTGGATATGCCCCTGCAGGTAGAGATAGGCGGCACTTCTCAGGGTACTGACGACATACAATACTATGGTGCACTGCACGGTGCAGTAGATCTTACACCACAAGACAAAGTTGCGTTTGACTTGCGTAGCAAAACACTCAGTAAGGGACAAGCTGCAGACAACAGCATCATGCGGATTGAATATATAGGCCAGAAATGGAGTGCATCTGCGGGTAACGTAAACGAACTTACAGACTTCTATATGGATGGTTATGGAGCCAAATTGGGCCGTAGCTGGTTGCAGCAACGCGACAATATTGGTGTATATGGCATGTTCAAAAGCCGTGCAGGCGATAGCAAACTGGCGGGCATGAATTATCAATACGGAGGACTGCACCCAAACATCAAGATAAATGGTAACGCCACTGCCAATTTTGATAACGACCGTAAACTAAACAGCTACTTGTACAAACAAGGCGGTGAATGGAAGATTGGCGAGGATGGCAAATTGGTTGTAAGTGGTGGTGTGGGTATGGAGCAAAGCCTTGCCAATCTAGTAAATACTGATAAGAACACACAGATAGGTACATCTGTAGGCTACAATTTCAACATCGAAAAAAAGCATTTTGCTGCAGTATCTACCTTGCAACTAAACAGCAACGCCTATCCGGGTATCTTTAAAGGACAACGCGCACAGAATCACGATTTACGTGCCATATTCGGCAAATTCTTTACAGGCGGTTTTTATGAAACCAGCCTTCGCAAAGCAAACTTTTATCAGGATACTGCATATTTCTCAGACGTATTCAACCTGAAAACAGAGACATATGGTGCACGCATGGGTGTAGGTTTCAAAGGCGCTAATCTCATAGTATCTGCAGCTAACCAACTGCAAATAAACAGTGACACAGGTATTCATGCGCAATATCGTTTTCAGTATCTGAACCTGAACGCATCTATATCCCCGTTCAAGCACTTGTTTCTTACGCTCAATTCTTATTATGGCGTTGGTACCATACCGGGGCAAGAAGCTACCACATCTGTTGTCATCAACAGCAATCAAGGCAATCTGCAATACCGTTGGATAAGTGTTGCAGCACGCTATGACAATGGACCTTACTACTACCACGAATATATTGCATACATCAAAAACCCCGAGGAGTATAAGCGTATCATTATAGGCCCGTCATTAGAACTGCCATTGTTCAAGAAAAGGCTGAATATCCGTTCTCAGTTAAACTATGCCAAAACCATTCCCGGCAATACAGAAACATCCAACCTGCTTAGCAATATCACCTACACAAGCCTGAAGCATGGTTTCGACTTCAATGTAATCGGTATCATACCTATCAAACAAGTACAGGCCACACCGTATGTCAGCGCTTCGCTGCGTGTCAGGCTGCATACGCCGTTTGTGCTTATACGTAAGTACTACAACATGAAGCTGGTACTCTTTAAAGACTCTAATAACGACGGAGAAATGAACCCAGGTGAAGAACCTATTGAAGGACAGATGCTGGCAATAAAAGGCAGTAGATTCATTACAGATGACAGGGGTGTTGCAATATTCAAAAACGTAGACAAATCTGAAGAAGGCTATAAAGTAGACTTTGGTTTTGCCAGTAAAATACGCGGATGGGTACCTAGTGGCGGACCTGTGCAGATACTGAAAATGAATGGTAACAAAACCTTCTTCATTCCTTACAAAGCCAGTAAAATACTGAACGGACAACTGAAACTGGAGTTGGATGACAAATCGAACCTGACATTCAAGCTATCTAATATCAAAGTGACTGCAAAAATCATCAGTCAGGCAGATACCATCACCTACTCTACCCTTACGCAAGAGAATGGTGAATTCTACTTCAACCTGCCTGGTGGTATGTACACTATAGAACTAAGCCCATTGGCGTTCGATGATAACTTCCGCCCCACCACTTTCTCACAACCTGCTGATTTAATTAATAACAATGAGAAGACGGTTTACTTTGACATCAAGCAGCGTAAGCGTTCCATCAACATCAAAAAGCGCGATTAGACATTACACAGCCCCATTACTTGTTAACCGCTCGTTAAGCGCTTGCAAAACAAGCGTTAACCAAACAGCATTTTTTGCACTATACATTACAAGCGACGCATATTTGTAGCATCAAACAAAACTTCTACTTATATGAATACGCAAGAGAGAAAAATCGCAGCATTTGCACGCATGGCAGAACTGGTAGTTAAAAAACATATCAGGGAACGTGCCCTCAACTCATACGACTATCTGGGTAGTATGATTAACAACATGCAGATTATAAACACTACGTTGATGACAACGGCAGTAAATGTTATCAGAAAAATGAGGGAAGACAAGGAAGTCAACCTTGATTATATGACTGGTGAATTCCGTAAAATCATTCAGCACTCTGTAGAGCAATACACAATGAAAGCCTAAAGCGCTTATAAAATAAAAAGCCCCGAAATTTTCGGGGCTTTTCTATGATTTGCTGAATTGATTAAGCTATTTTCTCTACCTGCATATAGTTCAGTTCTACAGGTGTAGCACGGCCGAATATTTTCACTACTACTTTCAGTTTCTTTTTCTCTTCGTTTACTTCTTCTATCGTACCGTTAAAGTCGTTGAAAGGACCATCTGTGATGCGTACTGTTTCACCAACAATATATGGTTCCGCATAGCCTATACCTTGTTCGCTAACCTCATCCATTTTACCGAACATCTTATTCACTTCGCTTTTGCGCAGTGATGTAGGATGGTCTTTACCAAGGAAGTGTATAACGCCCGATACGTTTTTGATTGTCTGAATCATATCATCCGTCAGCTTGCCATCTGCTGCTTCCAGCATCAGGTAGCCCGGGTACAATATTTTTTCTCGCAATACTTTTTTACCGGCTTGTACTTTGAATACTTTTTCAACAGGACACAATACCTGATGAATAGCTGCACCCCAGCCATTTATCTTTATCTCTTTATCTACGTATTCTTTGGCTTTTTTCTCTTTGCCGCTGATTACACGCAGTACATACCACTTCGATTCCTGTGTTGTAGTAGCTTCAGCCATAAAAATTGTTTGCTTTACTTACCTAAAATACCGTACAGTATGGTCAACAGACGTTCTGAAACGAAGTCCATGCCAAAGATTACAATTGTAGTGATCAGGAGACCTACCATTACAATCACGGTTGTTTGCTGCAACTCCTCCCACGAAGGCCAGCTCACTTTGTGAACCAACTCATCATAAGCTTCCTGGATATATGTGCCAAACTTGCTCATAGAATTTTGTTAGCTGTCTTGCTGATGCGCTAACGGTGCAGTCAGCAAGGCAATGTTAGCACGGGCACGCGGATTCGAACCACGATCTAAGGTTTTGGAGACCTCTATTCTACCGTTGAACTATGCCCGTAAAAAAAAGCCCCCTTATCAGGGGCGAATGCAAATGTAAGAAAATTCCGTTCAATTTTCCCAAAAAAATCGTGGCATCTTCCTGCCTATCCCATATCTTATTTTATATAATGCACGTAGCCTATTATTACTGCCACATTATAGTACCTGAATTCTGTTTCTGCGGTCTCTCCCATCAGTATTATTCCGTCTGTCGGCTGATTAATATTGGCAGCCTGCAGCACCTTGTTTTTACCATATGCTGCCGATACGCCAACGCATATATCGCTCTTCGGCCTGTTGGCCATTACCCCTATACTGCCGTGCAGCAAATTGGCACTGGTAAAAGAAAGCTGGTTGCCGATATCATCTGCAGCAGGATCAAAGAATGAATTATCTGTACAGGCACCCAGCAGCAGGCTATATTCTTTAAAGAGCTTTTGCTCCAGCCCCAATGCAATATTAAAAACCGGCAGCGCACCACCCGATACGCTCAATAGTTCCCGGCTGCTACCTAATGAAAGGCCTTTGGGTCGGATAAAATCCTTGGGGTGTGGCTGAATGTATACATATGGGCTGATGCCGCCAAAATACTCGCCTGTCAGGTGTATTTTGGTTATTTTGAACGATGTGCTTAAACCACCGGATATACTCCAGGAAGATTTATAGCGTGCTTTTAAATCATCTTGCCTGTCGTTGGCTACAAATGTGCCACGCTCACCTGTTTCCGGATCTATCAGCACATTCGTCCCAGTCAGGTCACCATCCATAGTAGCCTCGCTATACAGATTGATGCTGGGCAGTGTAACTGCAAGCCCTGCATTTACCTTACCAAGATTGGCTGAAACACCCACTTTACTAATAATGCGCACTGCCAGATAATCAACATTATACAAAAAATTGGACGTAGATGCCTGAAACAAAGAACCTGTATTGGCTATGGTTCGGGCAATAAAATTGTAGTTATACTTACGTTCTCTGTAAGCACCAAATTCAGACAATCCTATCGCTATTTTGTCATTAATCCTGTAAGACAATGTAAGCCCTCCCCATATCTCGCTCAGGCTGTTATTCAGGTCCAGTTGAGATACAAATTCCTCATTGCCTGGGCTGTAGTCATCGCTCAGTGCATTCAGTGAACCATCAAAGCGTTGAGAACCTTCAAACTTGTACCTCGCTTTGTCTATCAGCGCATAACCAACTGTCCAGCGTTTGTGCCTTTTGTCTTTATATACACCGGATAGTATCAGTGGTATGTTATTGGGTTGTATAGACTGCATGTCAAGGTCTTTACCAGCATAATCTCTGAACAAACTACTGGACAGTGAATAAGCATTGGTGGTAATAGACAAGTTGGGAATTTTATTAAAACCCAATCCACCGGGATTATTATAGATGGCACTATTATCACGCGATGTTGCCGCATCACTACCACTCAGTAGCGAACTTTTAGGCCCGTACTGTTGTGTCCAATAATGTGTGTCTTGTGCATTGGCATTAGTACTTAATACTGCCGACATAAACAATGTCGTAATAATGCTGCGATTCATAATTCGCATTTTCTACTTTGTATAAAATGAATGCAGACATGCGGCCATTGCCATCACTTCTGCTGCTGTGTTATAATAATGCATACTGATGCGTAACAAGCCATTGCGCTGAGTTACAACAATATTATGTTGCTTTATCCAATCTCCCAGCCCGTTTTCGTCTTTCAGTATAATTATCGATGCTCTGTTTTTTGTTGTAAAATCACCTATCAGCTTCACTGGCAAATCTTTGATGTTATCCAGCAATAGCTGCGTTAGCTTTTCGTTTGATGCTGTTATTGCAGCCACACCCAATTCTTGTTTGTGTTTGATGGCTACGTCAAGCACAGTCAGCCCGTACATATTAGGGTGTCCCGGCTCGTAGCTCAGTACAGATGGCCTGTATTGCATAATACCATCAATCATTCTGTAGCTGTTGTTGCCACCCACAACAGGCGGATACTTTTGCAGGAATGTTTGCTTTATACTCAACACTCCAGTACCAAAGCCAGCATTCATCCATTTATAATTGCTGGCAGCATACACATCTATATGCAATGCAGTGAGGTCTATAACATGAGCACCCATACTTTGGGTACCATCTACAAACAGCATTACACCGTGCTCCTTACAAAGCTTACCTATATGTGCAATATCAACCTTGTAACCAGATGTCCATTGCACATGGCTGATGGCTACAATATCTACCCTCTTATTTACGATAGCATCTTCGATAGCGGCAATATCTATATTGAATTCATCAGGTGCATCTACCCAGGTAATATCAAATTTATTGATACGGAATGGTTCCAGCAGCGATGGATAGTCATGCTTGTACAACAATACTTTTTCATTCCCTCTTAACGATTGCACAACTGCATTCATAGCCCAAGAAAAATTGGGCACCATAGCAACAGTATCCTGCGATGTATTCAGAAACCTAGCTATCGTTTCTCTGATGGGTGTTTCTTCCTCA
Organism: Flavipsychrobacter sp.; assembly: GCA_035299045.1. Taxonomy (GTDB): domain Bacteria; phylum Bacteroidota; class Bacteroidia; order Chitinophagales; family Chitinophagaceae; genus Polluticoccus. Next base: position 17,788 of record DATGXJ010000034.1, on the reverse strand, counting down.
AAGCGCCAATGCTCTGCGCGGGTACTGCTGTTTGTTTCCAGCGCTTTGTATAGCGCTGTTGCGGCACCTGTGGTTGCAGCAGGGACAAGGCCGCATGCTGCTGTGTTGAGATAGATAGTTGTATTTGTTGACATAATTCTATAGACTACAGACAAATATCGAATATTATAAAAACAAAACAGCCCCGGAATATCCGAGGCTGCTTATTATTTAATCAAACAGTATTGCTACTGTACGATATTACTTGATGATTTCAGTTACCTGACCAGCACCAACTGTACGGCCACCTTCGCGGATCGCGAATTTCAGACCTTTTTCCATCGCGATTGGAGCGATCAGTTGTACGTGCAGGTTAACGTTATCGCCAGGCATAACCATTTCTACACCGTCAGGAAGTTTACACTCACCTGTTACGTCTGTAGTACGGAAATAGAACTGAGGACGGTATTTGTTGAAGAATGGAGTGTGACGACCACCTTCTTCTTTGCTCAGTACGTAAACTTCACCTTTGAATTCAGTGTGCGGAGTGATGCTCTTAGGAGCGCAGATAACCATACCACGACGGATATCTTTTTTCTCAATACCGCGGAGCAGCAGACCTGCGTTATCACCAGCCTGACCTTGATCCAACAGTTTTTTGAACATCTCAACACCTGTACAAGTAGAAGTCAGCGGAGAATCATTGAAACCTACGATTTCAACGTTTTCACCAACTTTAATGATACCACGTTCGATACGACCTGTAGCAACAGTACCACGACCTGTGATAGTGAATACGTCTTCTACAGACATCAGGAACGCTTGATCAACCGGACGTGGAGGCAGTGGAATGTATTCGTCAACTGCAGCCATCAGTTCGTCAACTGCAGCAACCCATTTGTCTTCACCAGCCAGTGCACCTGTAGCAGAACCTTTAATGATTGGTGTGTTATCACCATCATATTCGTATTTGCTCAGCAGTTCACGGATTTCCATTTCAACCAGGTCAAGGATTTCAGCATCGTCAACCAGATCTACTTTGTTCATGAACACAACGATACGTGGAACGCCTACCTGACGAGCCAACAGGATGTGTTCTTTAGTTTGCGGCATCGGACCGTCTGTAGCAGCAACCACCAGGATCGCACCATCCATCTGAGCAGCACCTGTAATCATGTTTTTCACATAGTCAGCGTGACCTGGACAGTCAACGTGCGCATAGTGACGATTAGCAGTTTCATACTCTACGTGTGCAGTGTTGATAGTGATACCGCGCTCTTTTTCTTCAGGAGCAGCATCAATCTCATCATAACCTCTTTTCTCTGCCAAACCTTTGTTTGCCAGGATAGTAGTTATAGCTGCAGTCAATGTAGTCTTACCATGGTCCACGTGGCCAATGGTACCGATGTTTACGTGGGGTTTTTCCCGCTTGAACGTCTCTTTTGCCATTGTTATTGTTGTTTAAAAATTTGAATATTTCTATTTCTAAAAAGTGTGCAAATATAAGTTATTTTTGATTCAAATAAATTTATTTTTTCGTAGTCACATATTGTTTTTTAAATTCATTGGCTGATGCAGCCACCCAAAGGCACAAAACAGGCATTGAAATGTAAAACATCCGCTCCAACGAACCGGATAAAAGCATCTGCAAGATTACGGATGCCATAAACCATACCCATAGTGCTTCAATGTTTTTCAAAGATTTTTTGAAATAGCCGGAAATGAACAAACAAGCACACATTGGTACCACAGACCAAATAAACAAATTTGAAAACATCTTATAGAATCCTGTAAAGCTTAATAATGACTTAACAAAAACCGGAATTCTATATACATGAGATAAATCGGCCTTCAGCCCGCTAAAGTGCATAACAGGGGCATATAACTCATATATGTACCTGTAAGTAAACACCAATACTCCTGACAATATAAAGTAAACCAACTGCTTGCCTTTACTGACATGGCTATAAAAAAATATCAATGGAGCTATAAATATGAATGCTTCTTTGGCAAATGGTCCAAGAAAAATGGCTGTAACCAACATACCCGTATTCTTCTCTTTTATTCCCAGCAACACCATCGCTACTACAACACAAAACAATGAATCTACCATCGGTAACGCAGCAGTATAAGATGTATACCTGCAAGTGAGCATCACCAGTAAGCCAAGCAGAGAAATTGTTGTAGGCAGCCCGTATGCCTTACAGTATCGGTATATTAAAACACCATAATACGACATGAGCGAAATATTTATCAGGAAAAAACTGAAGGGCAAACCAAAATCGCCTGTAAAATAAGATGGTGCAAGTTTTGCAAACACTCCTCCAAAGACTTTATTTAGTGCCGCTGCCACAAATGGAATAAGAACCCTGAAACGACGCACCGGGCTTTGATTAAAATCGAAATGTGCTAAGCCAAGATACGTATAGCAGTCTGTCACCTGAGACAAATCGAAAGCAAACAACGTTGCTATGGCAGGGCCCATCATAACAGCCATGCAAAATAAAAAAACGAGCCTATGCTCTTGCAATATAAAACGACGAATTGCCTGCATAAGCAGCAAACATATAGAAACAATAAAATAAAAGGAAAATAAATAGAGAGAGCTGTTGAGCAGGATTGAACTGCCGACCTCTTCCTTACCAAGGAAGTGCTCTACCACTGAGCTACAACAGCTTCAATCAATTTCAAAGATGCTAAGAGAGCGGGAGACGAGATTCGAACCCGCGACCTACAGTTTGGAAGACTGTCGCTCTACCAGCTGAGCTACTCCCGCGTATACAATCTGTCAACAGTACGCATTTCATATTTAAAGCTAACCTTAAAATGAGTGCATACTGTATAACTAGATGTGGGCAGAGAAGGATTCGAACCTCCGTACTCGTGAGAGAACAGATTTACAGTCTGTCGCCTTTAGCCACTCGGCCATCTGCCCCTGTACAAAATAAAAAAAGAGCCGCTTGCCGGAATCGAACCAGCGACCTACTGATTACAAATCAGTTGCTCTACCAGCTGAGCTAAAGCGGCTTCTTGATATTATTAAGTGTGTAACTATTCAAAGAACTGCCGACGTGAATCGGGATTGCAAAAGTATACAACAAATTGATTTCTGCAAATTTTTTTCAAACAATCGCTCAAATGTTTTTTGATTTAATAAATAACCGGAGTTGCGAACCAAATACAACTACTGCTTATTCGAAAAATTTTTATTGCATTATTGACGCAACAAATACTACTGAATCTGTATTCTGTACCCTATTTTCAAGGTAGGTAACTATATACCATCCAGTAATTTCAGTACCAATATCGTTTATTTTACCAGCACCACGATTGATTGTTTTATATGTACCGGTGATTGTTTGATTAGCTGTAAAAATAAAACTCGTAGGAGCATCAACATCCACAGCAGTACCAACATACTTTCTTGAAATAACCCCTGGAATATTATCATAACCCTCTTCCATAAAATTATCAAACAATATGTCCAATGCCATCTTCCCTTTTTTGATATCCATTACGAAATATCTCTTAGCCCCTACGTTTCCACCCTTAGTACTGCCAGAAACTGTTTCCTGAACATCCCACTTACCAACATACCTGTTAACAGACGCCTTCTCACAATAATCTCCCTCATAACCGGCTACACAATAGCAAACGCCCCCCATGCATGAACCATTGTTCTGACATACTACTGTCGCACACTTAGCATCAGTTACTACTGTATTAGTTTCTTTTTTACAAGAAGAATAAAGCACACTAGCAAATGCCAATACAACAAAAGACGCTGTTATCGCTATTCTTTTCACCAACCCATTTATCATTGTTCTATGTTTATACAAAATTACGTCACTTACCTTTTCCATGAAAAATATACCGTCACGGTTGTGTCTTTAGTTGTAGCATCTGACTGCTTTACTTTGCGCAGATACGAATAACTGCCTCTTATAACACCACTAACAGAATCCAATGTACCTGTACCGTTTTTGATTGTTATAAAAGAATCTAATTTTTGTTCTACGAAAGAAAACGAGCGATATGCAGATTTCTTGCACAATACCGCTGCAGATACTGTATCTGAAAAACCCGTAACATAAAAACTGTCTCTCAGTCCGTCTCCACTTACACTTATATCATACGTAAAAGCCGGCTTTGTAGTTTTAAAAAAGCTGTCTCTTACATTCCAACTGCCTGCAAATTTTTCATACCATACTTTGCTACAACTAACACCCTCATAGCCAGTAGGGCATGTACAAGTGCCATCTACACATACGCCGCCGTTGTTGCAAACAACAATGCCGCACTTGTCATTTATACAAGCATTATACATCACTAACGTGGCAATAAAACAACTGAACAAAACTGTAAACAATCTTCTATTCATCGCAACAAATATAGTCTATTAGCAATAGCACAAAAAAAGAGCGCTGCATTAGCAACGCTCCTGTATTCTTTTTATTGTTTCTTTTAAACCTGTTTCAATTCTGACACCAGATCTTGCAGCACCTTCTTGGCATCACCAAAAAGCATCGACGTCTTCGGCCTGAAGAAGAGCTCGTTCTCAATACCAGCATAGCCAGGCTTCATGCTGCGTTTGTTTACAATTACATGCTCTGCTTTTTCTACTTCCAGTATCGGCATACCGTATATTGGGCTACCCGGATCTTCTTTAGCTGCTGGGTTTACAACGTCGTTTGCGCCAAGCACCATTACAACAGTTGTGCTGCCCATCTGGTCGTTGGCATCTTCCATTTCCAGCAGTTTTTCATAAGGCACATCTGCCTCTGCCAGCAATACATTCATATGGCCCGGCATACGACCAGCTACGGGGTGTATACCGTAGCACACTTCTACACCTTTTTCCTGCAATACTTTTTCCAGTTCGTGGCATACGTGCTGCGCCTGTGCAACCGCTAGGCCATAACCGGGAATAATCATCACTTTAGATGCATAAGCCATCAGTACCGCCGTATCGTTCAGTGATATTTCTTTGTAGTTACCCTGTTCTTTTGCAGCACCACCTGCACCTGCTTTCGCTCCACCACCAAACGAACCAATCAACACATTTTTCAGCGAGCGGTTCATGGCTTTACACATCAGGATAGTAAGGATGGTACCTGCAGAACCTACAAGTATACCACCTGTCAGCATTACCGGATTATTGTACAGGAAGCCGCCAAATGCTGCCGCCACCCCCGTAAAGGAATTGAGCAATGATATAACCACTGGCATATCCGCACCACCTATAGGGAATACGAACATTATACCATACACCAGCGACAGTGCCAATATCACATAGAACAACATGATAGTTGCTTCAGGCCTCATAGCCACTACATATACCGTAAGTGCGGTGATGATACCAAGCAGCATCAGATTTACAATATGCTGACCGTTGAATGAAAAGTCTTTGATTTTACCATTCAGCTTGCCCCATGCTATAATACTACCTGCAAAAGACACACTACCTATCACCATACCTACGATGATAGTAACAAATAGTGTACCCGGTATCATCTTCAATGCAGATGCTCCTGCTTCTTCGTACAGGTCTGCAGGTATAGATGTGTGGTGCTTAAACTCGATAATGGATATCAACATGGCACAGGCACCGCCCATACCGTTGAAGAGGCTTACCATTTCGGGCATAGCCGTCATCTGCACTTTCTTGGCTGCCAGTGTACCTACTATAGTACCTATGATGAGGCCACCAAATATCCATGCGTAGTTGCCCAGTTTATTTCCGTTTTCATCTGTGTACAGAAATATAGTGGCCAGTATGGCTATCGTCATACCTACGGCGGCAACAAGGTTTCCCTTGCGTGCAGTTTCAGGATGAGAAAGCATTTTAAGACCTATGATAAATGTTACCGAACCTATCAGGTAACTAAGTGGCAATATTGCTGCTTGCATAAACTTCTTTTAGTTGTTGCGGTTTTGTCAGTAGTTGAGATACTAACGTTTCTTTTTCTTGTCAAACATTTCGAGCATCCTGTCTGTAACCACAAAACCACCTACCACATTCAGCGTTCCTAACACTACAGAAAGGAAACCCAGTATCAGTGCCAAATAATCGTCGCTATGCGCCTGCCCCATTACAATGATGGCACCGATGATAACCACCCCGTGTATGGCATTGGCACCACTCATCAGCGGTGTATGCAGTACAGATGGCACGCGCGATATCACTTCTATACCCAGAAATATTGATAAGATTACGATTGTCAGCAACCTGTATGTTGCCGGATCTGAGAATAATTGTGTTATAAAATCCATAGCTATTTAAGCATTTGCTGTTTGTGGACTAATTAATGATTGCACCCTTTCGTTTGTAATATTGCCGCCTGTTGCTATACAGGTACCTTTCACAATATCATCTTCAAAATTCAGGTTCATGTTACCCTCCTTGTCTATTACCAGCTTCAGGAAGTTCAGAACGTTTTTAGAATAAACCTTGCTGGCATCTGCAGATGCAGTAGCAGCAAGGGCCGAATTACCGATGATGGCTACACCATTGTGCATTACAGTCTCCCTGTCTTTCGTCAGGTCTGTATTACCACCGGTTACAGATGCTATGTCTATTATCACAGAGCCGGAACGCATATCCTCTATCATCTCTTTGGTGATGAGTATCGGCGCTTTGCGACCCGGTATCTGTGCGGTAGTAATGATGATGTCTGATTTCTTAGCGTGCTCGTGTATTTTTTCACGTTGCTTGCGTTGGAAGTCTTCGCTCTGCTCTACTGCATAGCCGCCTGCTTTAGATGCATCTGCAGCACCCTCTACCTCTACAAACTTGGCACCAAGGCTCATTACTTCTTCCTTCACTGCAGGGCGTGTATCAAACACCTCTACTACTGCACCAAGCCTGCGAGCTGTGGCAATGGCCTGCAAGCCAGCAACGCCAGCACCCAGTATCAGCACTTTTGCAGGGGGTATACTGCCTGCTGCCGTCATAAACATCGGGAAGTAGCGGCAATATTGGAATGCTGCCAGCAATACTGCTTTATAACCGGCAATATTTGCCTGAGAACTTAGTACGTCCATGGCTTGTGCACGTGTGGTACGCGGTATGGTATCAAGGCTGAAAACCGTATAACCCTTACCCGCCCACTCCTGCATCTGCTTTGTATTGAAAAGTGGCTGGAATACACCCATCACAACTGTGCCCTGCTTTACGCCTTCGGGCATGTTGTGTGTATGGATAGCCAGTATCAGGTTGGCTTCGCTTACAATAGTATTTCTGTCTTTGATAACCGCACCTGCATCCGTATAGCTTTTATCACTATGAAATGCCGTATCGCCCGCACCCGGTTCTACATATACCGAGACGTTCATCTTCACTAATGCGGCTACTACTTCGGGCACAAGAGACACTCTTGTTTCGGGTGCCTGTTCCTTCAATACGCCTATTACCATATTATTTCAGGATTCGTTTTTAAGATTTATGAAAATAATTTTTTTTAATGAGACCTCAAAGCCACTAAGAGATTATTACAAATAAATAATGAAGCCTCGATGATTGGGTTTAATTTTGCATCATGCATTATGTTTCGGCAGAGGGAATCAGCAAGTCGTTTGGCGTAAAACCTTTATTTCAGAAAATAACTTTCCATATCAGCGAGGGCGATAAAATAGCCCTTGTTGCAAAAAACGGTAGCGGTAAATCTACCCTACTTAAAATACTGGCAGGACAAGACCAGCCCGATGAAGGCACCGTGTGGATACACAAAGATGTAACCGTTGCCTTGTTTGAACAGGAACCAAAATTCAACGAGGAACTTTCTGTGGTCGATAACATCTTCCACTACAAGCACCCGGTGGCAGAAGCCCTTCGCGATTATGAGCGTATATTGGACAGCGAAGAAAAAGACCCTGTAGCACTATCAGAGGCATTGGCAAAACTCGACGAACTGAGCGCCTGGGATTTTGAAGCCAAAGTGAAGCAAATCCTTGGCAAGCTGAACATCCACCATCTCGACCAGCCTGTTAAAACCCTATCAGGCGGGCAGCGCAAGCGCGTGGCACTGGCACAAACGCTCATAGATATAGGCTTTGAGCACAAACACGTATTGCTGATAATGGACGAACCTACCAACCACCTTGATGTGGAAATGGTAGAATGGTTGGAGCACTACCTGAATCAGGAAAAAGTAACCCTGCTGATGGTAACCCACGATCGTTACTTTCTTGATGCCGTGTGTGATGAAATATGGGAACTGGACGGCAGCACTTTTTACGAATACAAAGGCGACTACGAGAACTATATAGAAAAGAAAGCCGCACGTATAGATAGCCAACAGGCAAGTATAGACAAAGCGCGCAACGAATACCGCAAAGAGCTGGAATGGATGCGCAAGCAACCCAAAGCACGCTCTACCAAAGCCCGCAGCCGCATAGACAATTTCTACGATGTAGAGTCTCGTGCCAAACAACGTATTGAGGATAGCAAGGTAGAACTGCAGATGAAGATGAACCGCCTAGGCGGTAAAATTGCCGAACTGAAGAAAGTGTACAAAAGTTACGGCGATAAAGTATTGCTGAAGGGCTTTGACTATACATTCAAAAAAGGAGACCGCATAGGTGTTGTCGGTAAGAACGGTGCGGGTAAATCTACCTTTCTGCAAATGCTGCAAGGCCATGAACCTGCCGATAGTGGCAAGATAAACATTGGCGACACGGTTATCTTTGGCAACTTCTCGCAACAAGGACTGGAGATTAAGGAAGATATGCGTGTGATAGAGTATGTAAAAAACATAGCAGAGAACTTTCCTTTGGCCGATGGCAGCACTTTGAGTGCTGCACAGTTTTTGCAACTATTCCTCTTTCCGCCTGAGCAACAATACACTTACCTGAGCAAATTGAGCGGTGGTGAAAAGAAGCGACTGCAATTGCTGACAATATTATTCCGCAATCCCAACTTCCTGATACTGGATGAACCGACCAACGATCTGGACCTGCCAACACTATCGGTATTGGAAACTTTCCTGAGCGAATATCAGGGTTGTCTGCTCATCGTATCGCACGACAGGTATTTTATGGACCGTCTGGTAGATCACCTCTTTGTATTTGAAGGCAATGGGGTAATACGCGACTTCCCAGGCAACTATACGCTATACCGTATTGCACAAAAGGAAGAAGAACAACAAAAGAAACAACAAGAGCTTGCTGCTTCACAAATAGCTGCAGCCGCAGAAAACAAACCGAAAGACAAGAAGAAACTCTCCTTCAACGAAAAACGTGAGTTTGAACAACTGGAGAAAGACATACCTGCATTGGAAAAAGAAAAGGCAGAAATAACAGAGAAAATGAGTGCAGGCAATATCGCCTACGAAGAACTGGATAAACTAAGCAAACGAATAACAGAAGTAACCCAACTGCTGGAAGAAAAAGAAATGCGCTGGCTGGAGCTTAGCGAACTGGCATAAAAAAGGAGCAACAAATGTTGCTCCTTTTTCTTTCAAGTCTTTATTGATATTAAGGTGTTACTTCACCTTCTTTTTTCTTCAGGTCATCAAATTCAAACATCAGCGAGAAACGGAGTGTGTTTGAAAGCGGATTCCTTGTTACACCTGTTCCTGAAGGAATCAGGTATGCGAAGTTAAGATTGAAGATATTATAGCGTACGCCCAGACCACAAGTCAGGAATTTACGGTCGCCTTTATCTTTGTTTTCGTAGAAATAACCCGCACGCAGTGCAAACTGATTTTGATACCAGTATTCAAGGCCTGCAGATATTTGCCATTCTTTCAACTCTTCGCTAAAGCCACCCGGCGCATCGCCGAATGAACCAAACATACCAGATACTACTGTTTTGTCAGGTATAGCATATTTCTTAACACCTGGTGTGGTAGATGTATCCTGCGGTGTAGGCACCAACAGTTTGTTCAGGTCCAACGCAGCCGTTATTTTGTTATACTCATCTATCTTGTAAGTGTACGCAGCACCCAAGCCCAGATTGATAGGAATGAAGTCTCTGCGTGTAGAGCTGTAAGCTATTTTAGTACCTACGTTGCTCAGTACAGCACCAAAGCTGAAGTTTGTGCTACGGAAATCGTCTATATCTTTAGACTTAGTGTAGTACACACCCAAGTCTGCACTTACAGCATTACCCGGTTTGTAGTCTATACCAGACGTAGAAGCCAGACCTGTTGCGATAGCAGAGTGTATATAGCGGAAGCTAAGACCTGTAGACAAGTTCGGGGACAATTGACGAGAATAACCTAAATCGAAAGAATATTCGTTTGGTTTACCAGTACCCAATGGGCTGGCGTCAAATGCAGTATAGTTTATTTCACCCAGAGAGAAATAACGGAAACCGAAGCTGATAGCCTGTGGTGTTTTCTCACCAAATTTTGCGTAGCCGGAAAGGTATGCCAGAAATATATCTGGGACAATATCCTTCAACCACGGAGTATACGTTGCAGAAACAGCATATTTTTTTTCTGCAAAAGGAATTTTAGATACGTTCCAGTATTGTGCATTAGCATCCGGTGTAATTGCCAAACCTACATCTCCCATAGCACCGGAACGTGCGTCCGGAGAAATGCGTAAGAAAGGAACTGCTGTTGTCACGGTATTTACTGTACTCTGTCCGTTAAGGCCTGTCTGTGCGGTGGCATTTAGGGCTAGTGCCAAACTTAATCCAACTAAAGCAAAGCGATTTGCCATTCTAATTATAATTTATTTTAAAGTTTTGCAAAGGTATTTTATTTCGCAATCTCCGCAAATTATAATGCGGTTAACTAATAGGGATTGCTAATATACACCATATCATTGACTATTAACGCGCAATAACCAGTTTTTGGTATGCGATGTCTTTTGCACCGTTTTCAGCAACTATCTGCAGCTTGTACAAATACACCCCCGAAGGTAGTGTTGCGCCACTAGCGTCTGTACCGTCCCATACCAGCTCTCGGCTGGCTCCTGCACCGGCTTCATATACCTGTTTCAGGGTACGAACCAGTCTGCCATCCATAGTATATATATAAATTTCTGAATACAAATATTCGTCCGGGTGGTTGTGTTCAAATACAAAATGTGTCTTGTCTTTGAATGGGTTAGGGTAGTTTGACAATCTTTGCATTTTTACCAGTTTACCATCTGCCACTTCAAAGTCTACAGTACCCTCACCTGAATTATTGTTGACATCCCATGCTTTCACCTTCAGCCTATGCCTGCCGTTTGCCAAGCCCGTCATAGGGAAGTTTACGTACCCTTTTTTGTATGTATTTGCCTCTGTTTCATAGTAATCATTCAAGATAAACGGGCTCTCGACATTATCGTCAAGAATACCAACCAAATCATGCCCTACTGCATTGCCAGATACGTTGATACCTGTTTCATCCTGCAGTACTACAAACAACAGGCTGTTGCTACCAGTCAGCCCTCCATTTACAAACATACTATCTCCGATATATGGCCTTACAATTGGTGGGGTTTTCTCCAGTATCGGATTATCAGAGTAACCACCGATTTTATATGTTGTATCAAAACCTGCACCATCTATCAATCCGTTCTCTGCATAATAGCTGATTTTACCCTTGCCTACTTCGTAATTAATATCCTTCGGTGCTATGAAAGAAACTGAGAACTTACCGTTTGTAACTGTCGCCTTACCACGGTAAATGATATTATTACGCACTTTGAATGTTTTATTGATAGGCGTAATGGTTTTTACAGTGCGCGGTTTATCATAAATAATCAACGTAACTCTACCGTTAAAACTATTTAATATTTGCTTATTCTCGTCCCCAACATAACCATCTACAGTGTAGCTACCCAAAGCAGATAGAGTATTAACTGGCTGACCTGTAATGCCGTCTTTAATGCTTTCGGTGTATATGTATTGTTCCGGGAAATTAGGTGTAAGGGCAGGGTCTCCCAACAGTGCAAACTTTCTGAAATTAACTATGTATGAAGATGAGGTACCTGCAACACTATACGTTTTATTTTTACCAATTCGCATTGCATCTCCGAATGTGTGCCAATTACCGTTCTCACGATCAAACTGAGCATCCAGAAAGTCTTTATTGATGATACGGTTAGGGTCCTGATAAACTAACTGCGTAGTTGTTAGCGATGCTATTGCTCCGCCATCTTTCTTCAACACTATTTGCTCACCTGCCGAAACGAATTGTGGTTGGTCAAACTGGCCAAAATCGCAAGTAGCGGTTATCATAAATGGCAACTTATTCAGGTTGGCCCATTTGCTATAATCATCCTGCGTAATGATACGCTCATGCGCCAATACATCTATGTTTCCATGTCCGTTATAATTGAGCAGCAGCGTACCTTTAAATATCTGATCGTTGATAGATTTATTTGCTTGTGGAGCACGTGCACCACCTGGTGTCGATACAAATGGCACTGCATCCAGATATATCTTACTGCTGTTGTAAAGGTTAGACCTGTAGGTTATGGTTGTATCCATAATCTCACCATCTTCCATATGCGGCCCTGCATTGTCTTCATCATCTGTCACAAGTGTTGTAGATATTCTCCATGGGCCAAGAGAAGATGGGCTTTTGTATACTTTCACTTTATTCACCATCCATCTTGCTTCTTCAAGTGTTTTTACAGGAAAGCGTCCAACGCCAATATCTAAAGTATTAGCAATGTTAGTGTTTTCTATATCTTCATTATCATCCAGAAAACCGAAGAAATCATCACCACTATAACTTGCTATTCTGTCAAAAGATTGTTCAGATTCAAACGTAGGTACAAAGTTGGTATTATTGCTAATACGATTTTTGTAATCGTAAGAAGCATCGCCCAATAGCAAAAGATATTTAGGCATCTCGTTTACATCATTTCCTGCCCTGTCATAAAACATCTTTACAAAATCGCGAATAGCAGAAATATCCTGACTGCCGGAAGAAAATTCGTTGTAGATATGTTGTGGTGTTGTTACCAATACACGGTATTTATTCTGCTGTCTGTGAAAATCTGCCAGCTCTTCAGCAGCAGGTACAAACTCAGGCGCAGCAACAATAACGTAATCAACAGCATCGTGTGCATGCAGATTTTGGTTATCAACTTTGCCCACATACTCTGGCACTCCCGCATTTCCACCATTTATAACTGCAAACTGATGTAAGGTAGCAGCATCTTGCACAAACTGGTATTCGTTACCAGCAAGTGTACCATTCATCTTCACTACATTATTTGCATCTGTTACATCCCATACTTGCAGGTTAGCATCTGCATTACTTATTCTGTAAGATGTTATTTTACCGGCACCGGTAGTATATGCGTCTCTGAACACAAAAGCACTGCCATTGTAAGCTAATGCTTTACGTGTGTTCACTTCCACATAATCCAGATAACCTGTTATGTCTGTTCTTGCAGGCACAAAATTGAACTTTAGCGTATTCTTGCCAGATGCATTTGCTTCAAGCCACTGCACTTGTTTTGTTGTCATAGGCGGTGCATCATCATTCCATGCCGATGAGCCCAACTGGTATGTACCTACAGATAACCCGTTTCTGGTTATGGTAAAATTATTAGGACTTGCATCTCCGCGAGATGCCAATACTATCCTGAAAGAAGCCGTATCATTAAGTGTACCCAAATCAAACTCAATGGTTCTGTTATCCGTCTTTCCGGCAAGTGTGCTAAAGTCTTCGCCAACCCAGTTTTTACCGTATTTGGCAGGATTATTCAAATCATTTTCATACACATAATAGTCGTTGTATGAAGTTGAATTAACATTAGCAGAAAGTGAACCTTGCTGAACTGCTAAACGCTTACCTGTAGCATCAAAATTCAGAAAGTAGTAGGCTTTGTCTTCGTACAGGTTTTTGGCATGCGAAAAAGTTTTGCCATCGGTATTTAGTGCCCATTTTGTAGGCCCTACTGCATAGAAAACTACATAGTCTCCCTGCCCGAAAACACCGTCCCCACCATCATTCACCCATATGGCAACTTCTGTCAGGTCTGTTTTTCTGGGTATCGCATTATTTTCAGGCAGCATATTGCCCCCATTACCAAACACTCGAATATTTGAAGGGCTGATTTTAGAAGCGTCCACACCAAGTTTAGAAACTATAAAGTCATAATCAACTTTATAAACCCCTGTTTCAGGCACGGCTATTTTATACCAATTACCCGTTGCCAAAGGTGTGCTTGCCGCTGTTGTTTTCAATACAGCTGAGCCTGTAGTTTCTGCTTCAGTTATATCTATTGAAAAACTGCTGATACGCTTGATAGCTCCGGCTGTTCCTATGTATGCAGGCACCCTTACCAATGCAAAAGGGCGTTTTCTGTCCTTACCCAGCACTATATCAAAATTATCTGCTTTACAAGGGTATGCGTCAGCAGGAATTTGCTCTGCATCCGTATAGCCTACAGCTTGCAATGCAACTTTTGGCATTGCATAGTTTTGCAGCCATATTTTTTTAACAACATAGCCGTTGGAAATCTCTCCTTTCGTTACGGAAAAATCAAGCTTTTCTGCCCTTACCTCAGTGGCAATAAAAGCTGCAAATAAGGTTATGGCCAATACTGCTTTCTTCATACTAAAACACGGGTTTTGCCTTGGTTTGTATCAATCAAAATTAATGTATTAACATCACGGTTAGACAATTGTCATTCAACGACTGTAATCTTAACGTAAAACTTCAGATATTATTATATTTTATTTAACATTATCCAAACCCGAAATTTTTGCACTATAAATGTTTGAAAGCTTGACATTTTGAAATTAATGCTCTATCATTGTAACACTTTTAACAAATTGTTCAACCAATTCGTAGCAAATATTTTTCTCTGATTATGAAAAGAACTCTCATTGGCGTGAGCTTGCTTTGCATCGGAACAGCTACCTTTCTAACGGCATGCTCTTCTAAACAAAATGTCGGTGTTTCACAGACTACCGGCTGGGATTACAACGACCCACGCCTGGGTGGTTTTGACGTTTCAAACTATCCCGGTCAGCAAACAGGCCCTGGTCTTACGTTTATTGAAGGTGGTCGTTTTACAATGGGACAAACCGAAGAAGATTTAACCATCGAACGTAACAATATCCCGCGTACTGTTTCTGTTTCTTCGTTCTACATGGACGAAACAGAGGTAGCCAACATCCACTATCGCGAATACATCTACTGGTTGTCTCGCGCTTATGGTTCTGACTATCCGAACATTATCGCTAAGGCATTGCCTGATACAAACTGCTGGCGCAAAGCACTTTCATACAATGAGCCTCTGGTTCAATATTATTTCCGTCACGCGGCTTACAACTACTATCCAGTAGTTGGTGTTAACTGGAATCAGGCTAACGAGTTCGCTAAATGGCGCAGTGACCGTGTTAACGAATACATCCTCGTTAAAAACGGTTTCCTGAAAAAGAATGCAAACCAAGTGAACGAAGATATCTTCGATTCAGAAACATATGTAAACGGTCAGTACGATGGTACGCCAGGTCACAACCGCAAACGCGATTATGATCCTTCAGGTTCAGGCAAACGTAACATGCGTTATTCTGACGGCTACCTGCTGCCAAACTACCGCCTCCCGACAGAAGCTGAATGGGAATATGCTGCTGTAGCTAACATCGGCAACAACCCTGAACGCGAAACTGGTCGTCGTCGTGGTGAAGAGGTTATCACAGACCGTAACGTTTACCCTTGGGGTGATGCTTACACTACTCGTTATGGCATCCGCAACTCTTACCAAGGCCAATTCTTGGGCAACTTCAAACGTGGTAAAGGTGATGCAATGGGTCTTGCTGGCGGTCTGAATGACAACGCTGATATTCCTGCTCCAATCTATTCTTACCAACCAAACTCTTACGGCCTGTACAACATGGCAGGTAACGTATCTGAGTGGGTTCTGGATACTTATCGCCCATATACTAACGATATGAACGATTTCCGTCCATTCCGTGGTAATGTATACGAAACATATACTCGTATAGCTGAAGATAACTCTCTGGAAGATAAAGACAGCTTAGGTCACCTTTCTCGTCGTGTTATGTCTAACGATGAAATCATGGCACGCGAAATATTTGATGGTAACGTTGCTGATCTGCGTGATTATCAAGATGGTGACAGTGCTTCTCAGTTTGTTTACAACTACGGTAACAATACTTTGATCAACAACGATGCTAAAATATACAAAGGTGCTTCTTGGAACGATCGTGCATACTGGATGTCTCCTGGTACACGCCGCTACATGCAAGCTAAACAATCTAGCAGCACAGTTGGTTTCCGTTGTGTAATGGATCGTCTGGGTTCACCTAACGGCCGCAACGATGAAAAAGCCGGTAACTACTTCGGCAAAAAAGGTGGTCGTCCTCCACGCAAATAATCAGAGAATTCTTTTCATAATTCAAACCCCTTCTTCCGAAGGGGTTTGTTATTTTTATACCCTAAACAGTCCCGGATTTGGAAATCGCAGCTTTATACGAGATTTATAAAAAACACCCCTCCGTACAAACAGATACCCGCAAACTGAAACAGGGTGACATATTCTTTGCGCTGAAAGGCCCAAACTTCAATGGCAATGCATTTGCCAAACAAGCACTGGAAGCAGGCGCAGCCTTCGCAGTAGTAGATGAGAAAGAATTTGCTGCAGATGAGCGCTACCTGTTGGTAGATGATGTACTGACAGCACTGCAACAACTGGCAAAACAACACCGCAGGCAATTCAATATCCCATTCATTGCCATTACAGGCTCCAACGGCAAAACAACTACTAAAGAACTGGTAACAACCGTATTGCAACAGCAGTATAAAACATACGCTACAGAAGGTAATCTCAATAATCACATCGGCGTACCATTAACGCTTTTAAAGATTAAGAGCGATGCGCAGATTGCTGTTATTGAAATGGGCGCCAACCATCAGAAAGAGATTGAAAGCTATTGCAAAATAGCCCTGCCAACACATGCCATCATTACCAACTGCGGCAAAGCGCATATAGAGGGCTTTGGCGGCATAGAAGGGGTGCGCAAGGGGAAAGGTGAGCTCTATGACTACATACGCGAAAATAACGGCATTATATTCCGAAATACAGACCTTGATTATCTGATAAGCATGAGCCACAACATCAGCAATCAGGTTACCTATGGCAGTGCAGATGCAGATTATATTGGTACTGCTTCTATGAAGGATGTATTCCTATCTGTAGAACTTACAAAACCGGTTTCAGAAACAATTGATACCCAATTAGTTGGCGATTACAACTTCCCCAATGCAATGGTGGCGATAGCTGTCGGGCTGCATTTTGGAATAGATATTGCAACTATCAGCAATGCCATAGCGCATTACAACCCCGACAACAGCCGTTCTCAATGGCTGCAAAAAGCCAGCAATAAAATCATTCTGGACGCCTACAATGCCAATCCTACCAGCATGCGCGCCGCCATTACCAATTTTGCAAATGCGCAGTTAAGCAACAAAATGCTATGGATAGGTGGCATGAAGGAAATGGGCACAGAAGAGGCAAAAGAACACAACGAACTGGTACAACTGGTACAGCAATACAACTGGAGCAATGTAATACTGGTAGGTAAAGAATTTGACGGCATAGCGCACAACTATCAGCATTTCCAAACATCGGCAGATGCTGCAAACTATGTAAAGGAACATATGCCTGCAGATGCGGCTATACTGATAAAGGGCTCTCGTGGCAGCAGGATGGAGGTATTGCTCGATGCTTTATCATAATTGTACTAATTTCACCCACAGAGAAACTGATAAGCGATGAAAACCAACGAAGTACCGCAGGACAAGCGCGACTTTAAAGAGGGCGATAAAATACACAAACTGATGTATGCCGTAGATAACGATGGCAAATACACAGGCATTAC
>DATGXJ010000033.1:0-35113 GCA_035299045.1 Flavipsychrobacter sp. | reverse complement strand
GTACAATGCTACACCTGGTTTCGCTTACCCTGCAGGTACTTATACTGTAGATGTAGTTTACACTGCTACTCAACTGTAATCAATCAGTAAGATTTTCATAAGCATAATATAAGGTAAAGCGTCCCTGTAAGGACGCTTTATTTTTGTGTAATTGAACCAAATATTCTCTTTCTCTGTTACTGAAAAGAGATATTTTTACTTTGAAAATCATTTAGCATAATGAACTACTGGCTTGTAAAATCTGAACCATTCAAATATAGTTGGGAACAGTTTGTAAAAGATAAAAAAACACATTGGGATGGTGTACGCAACTATGCGGCACGCAACAATCTGAAAGCTATGGCAAAAGGTGACCATGTTCTGTTTTATCACAGTAACGAAGGCCTTGCTATAGTTGGTATTGCAGAAGTAGTAAAGACTGCTTATCAAGACCCGACAACAGAAGACCCGAACTGGGTGGTGGTAGATCTGAAACCTGTAAAAGCTATCCCTAATCCTGTAACACTTGCAGATATTAAGGCAACACCTACTCTTAAAGATATGGACTTGGTTAGGCTTTCCAGACTGAGCGTTGGGACGGTAAAACCGGATGAGTATAAACTAATAATGAAAATGGGAGGACTTTAATGAAATGTAGAAAATACGAGGGATTAATATTTTGCAGCATGATAGTCAGTAGTTGTCAAAATACCAACATAGAAAAGCTGAAAAACATTGCTGTCAACGATCACTTTGCTAAAGTACAGGATGTTTTAGGACCCCCTATTAAATCTGCAGTTGAATCAAGTCCCGTAAATGGCTGTTCAGGAGAAACAATTGTATTAACATATTATTCTGCTGCAGGATACTCTGATAATATCCATATATACCTGTCAGAATCGGATAGTACAGTTTGTTATATTAGCGATGGAGCTAATTAACGTTCCGTTTTTCTTTCCATTCTTTTCTTAATTGCCTTGATGTTTTTCTGCTTCCATCATGGCTCCAGCCCGGTGGTTGAAATAAGTAATTGAGCTTTGCTTTAAGTGATATTTTTTTCTTTAAATCCTGTACAATGTTTTGCCATTCATGCATAACAATTTTAACAGGGTGGTGGGGTTTATCAATCGGAGTTGTCAATCCGTAATGCGGTGGTTCTTCTTCCATCTCTTCTACAAAAGTGCCAAATATCCTGTCCCATATTATCAGCACCATACCCATATTCTTATCCAGATAAGGTGCGTTACTTGCATGGTGTACACGGTGGTGAGATGGCGTAACGAAAATGTACTCTACCCAACGAGGCAATTTCTTGATGGCTTGTGTATGCACCAAGATGCCATAAGTCTGTGTCAACGCATACATGAAGATGATATCGATAGGATCGAAACCAATAATAGCCAGCGGTATGAAATACATAAACCGATAAAAGGGCATAAACACCGATGAACGGAAACCGGTGCTTAGGTTATATTCCTCACTACTATGGTGTGTAACATGCACAGCCCAGAAAAAGCGGCTGCTATGATCTACATAGTGTTCAACCCAGAAAAGAAAATCCTCCAGCAAGAATAACAGTCCCCAATAGGCAATAGCGTTCCAGTCCTTTATCTGCGCAAACTGTGAAAAGTAGATGAGTATTGCCAGTGCACCTGCGCGCAACAATAAATCTATACCTGCATTCACCAAATTCAGGTATACATTTATCATTGTTTCTTTCCACGAATAGTATTTACGATGCTGATAATTGCTAAGAAGTATCTCCAACGGTATCAAAATCGCATAGATAGGTATGGAAAAAAGCAGTAAGATTTTCTGTTGCCAATCGTGCATACAACCAATATTTAAAAACCCTGACAAGTGCCAGGGTTTCGTATTATACTGTCATTATTTCTTTTTCTTTGTCTTTGCAGTGCTGGTCTACCAAGGCAATGTTTTTATCTGTGAACCCTTGTATATAAGCCTCAGCATCTTTTGCTGCATCTTCACTAAGTCCGTCCTTTTGTAGTTTTTTGACAGCCTCAATAGCATCTCTGCGTATGCTGCGTACTGATACTTTTGCTTGTTCACCTTCACCGTTTACACGTTTTACCAGTTCTTTACGACGTTCTTCTGTAAGTGGCGGCAGGAAAAGACGAATAATATTACCATCGTTCTGAGGATTCAACCCAATGTTGCTGGCAATGATTGCTTTTTCTATAGGCCCAAGCATGTTTTTCTCCCATGGTTGGATAGAAATGGTGCGCGCATCAGGCGTAGTAACGTTGGCAACGCCAGATAATGCCGTAGAAGCACCATAGTATTCTACAAATACACCATCCAGAATAGCAACGTTTGCCTTGCCGGCACGAATCCTGCTCAGTTCAGTTTCAAGGTGCAAAATGGCCTTTTTCATCAGGCTACTTGCGTCATCAAATATTATATCTAAAGCCTCGCTCATGCTAAAAATTTAATTATTGGATGGCAAATGTAAAAAATGTTCTTCAAGTTACATTATACCATTTCTTTTCTATATATTTAGTTAATGTATCCGTTGTTAGCTAATCCTTATTTGGATAGGGAAGAGGATGGTGGTAATTTTGTATAAAATACATATTAATGGAAACTACGTTGCAAAGCCCCGTAAGCCTGACTGAAGGGGCAATTGCTGAGATAAAAAGGCTGATGGATGAACCGGGATTTGATGCAAGTCAAAGTCTGCGCATAGGCGTAAAGGGTGGTGGCTGCTCCGGTATGAGCTATGTACTAGGCTTTGATGCTAAAGAAGCAGATGATGAAACATACGATATAGACGGAATACCCGTTTTAATGAAAAAGTCACATGGTATCTATCTATTTGGTATGACGGTTGATTTTGAGGACGGATTGAATGCCCGTGGTTTTGTATTTAAAAACCCTAATGCAAGCAGTACCTGCGGTTGCGGTAGCTCATTTGCCGTATAATAACTGAATGACATTATTAAAACCCATATTAAGCACATTGCTACTGGCTGCCGCACTTAGCGTCAGTGCCCAAACCGTTAAACCATCTCCATCTTTACCATCGGGAGATGTAAACAAGAAAGATAGTAAGGGGAAACCTGATGGTATGTGGGTTCTTTCTGCTCCGCCAAGAATGGGAGAACCGGGCTTCACAGAATTTGGTCTTTACGATCACGGACATAAGGCGGGTATATGGTACAAAATGGATGGTGCCGGACAGTTAACTTCTTCAGAAACATTCAGGAATAATGTACTTGACGGCGAGGCTAAGTATTATGAAAATGGCAGGCTAACCTGTATAGGATATTACAGAGGGCTTAACCCACAATATCCTTTTGACACTTTTTATGTTACGGACCCGGAGACGCATAAAGAAATACGTCGCATCATCCCAACAGAACGTAGCAGCCTGAAACATGGCACGTGGCGTTTTTACGATGCAGACAACGGCAGACTGATGCGCGAAGAAGATTATCAGATAGATGAATTGGTATATCATAAAGATTATCCATACACCAAAGAAGATAGTTTGAAGTATGCCAAACGTGCTACACAGCTACCACATAATAAAAAGAAAACCTATACACCACCTGTAACAAAGCAGGTGAGTTACAACTAAATAAAAAGAGCAAGGTATATATACCTTGCTCTTTTATACCTTGCTCTTTTGCTATAGCCTGAACAACAATGCCAATATTATCCTGTCTTCAGATTTCACAAGATCGGGTTTCCAGTTTGCCGGAACTGATGTTGTTGTATACCCTGTTGGAGAAGTGACACCACCACGCCCTGCAAAATATGGCACACTCGATTGACGATGTACATATTCCAATCTGAACGTTAGGCTCTGGTTAGGCATCCAATCTAAATTGGTTGAATAGTCCCAACCTTCAAATTTGTCACCGGGATTAGCGGTAAATGGATGTGTACCTACTGTCTGTGTAGGATTGTTAGGATTGGGTAAAGCGCTTGCATCGCCGGTGGGCAGCAAAACAAGATACCTACCCGGATTGGTCATATAACCACCACCAATTGTCCAGGCAAATTTGTTACGATTGAACCAGATACGATTATAAATCATTCCGCTTATAAAATGTTGCGCAGGCATTGTGCTATCTCCATTAAAAGCCCTCACACCACCGCCATTTTCAAAACCCAAATCACCTGTTGCGGAAAATGCCATACGGCTGATACCCTTTGATTTTGGCCTGTTGAAATATCTTATCAGTAAACTATTATCAGAGTGGAATCTTTTTCTGTCAGGTATGCCTGCAGCATCGGTGCCATAATAGTCGTTTGTGAGTATTTTAAACCATTCTTTTGGCATCCATGTTATGTTCATACCCAGGCCTGGCATACTATTAAACTTACCATAGCTCTGCCAACCGTTTATTATCCAAGGTTCAATTTTTAACTTAGAATTCGGAAATATTTGCACACGCAAACCATTAAAAAACCACGGTGTATTATCTGATGTGAAAGATGCCTGATATTCCCAGTTTTCTACCTGATAGTAAGAGTTAAGACCAATATATGACATGAACATACCTGCATCTACATTAATACCATACCACACATCGAAATGATAGCCTGCGTAAGCCTCACTTAGATAACGATATACATTTGCCAGGTCGTACTGTCCGCGATAAGGACTATAATCATTTCGTGGAACCACTGTGGATCGTGTACCGAATTGTGTCATGATTTTAGCTCTTGCATGCTGATAATTAAACTCTGCACCTATACCGGCAAATGACACTTGCATCTCATTATGTCTGGCAAGAGCAGTAGAGCCAACAACAGTATTGTCTATAGGATTATTAAAGGAATAGTTGTAGTTAGCATCCAGCATTACGCTACCTGTAACGTATTTTGTTTGAAGCACTGAATGCGTCCGCCTGTCATTGCCATTTTGCCAAGTGAGGTCCATACCGTCAAATGGTGTTTTCTCTTCTTTTTCTGTTTCACTTTTTTGTTGTGCATGTGTGCTAAGTATTGATAGTATAGCTACAGATGCGAAAATGAATAATTGTTTCATTTTTATGATTGTTTTACTGTATTTCGTTTTAGTTCAAAGCTTTGTAATGGCTGATACACAAGTGGTATTTGTTCTGTAACTACATCGCTCTTATCGAGGCCAAAAGCTTTTTCGTCGCTTTGTCCTAATCTTTTCAAGAAGAAATAGCTGTTAAGTAGTATTCCGTCTTTCAATGCAAATTCATTTTCAACAGAAAGGAATTTCTCGAGTACTACAAATTTGAAATCAGGCTCACAATTGTATTTGGTTGAGCCATCAGGGCGCACATGCAGATTCAATTCTTTATTTGCTACCAAATCTTGTACAATCTTCTTGAAGTATAATTCAGTACGCAGAGAAACTCTGAAGCCTACATTCAGCGTAATTTTTATCAGTTTATCGTCTAGCAGTTCAGACACTTCATAGTTAAGCGTATAAGGCTGCTCAGTTCTGTGTACATGTACAAACCAATAGACATCTGCGCGTTTAGGCTTTTTAGAGAAAATAGATTTCATGATTTTATCTTCAATCTCATTTCTGTTGTTTGCCTTTGATAAGTAAATAAGATGGGTAGAAAACTTAGGTATGCTGTCATCTTCGCTAAGTTCTTTCAGTTGTTGCACATATTTACCTATATCTGTAAAACGGGTAAACCTGTTATTGATTTTCCTTGCATAATACCACACATACATGGTCAGGAAGATGAATAATTCAAAGAACAGGAACATCCAGCGTTCTTTAATCTTGGCAACATTTGTAATAAAGAATGATAACTCAATAACGCTGAACAACAGTAGTATGCCTGCAACTGCAAACTTGTTCCATTTACGTTTGAATATCAGATAATAACCAAGCAGTATGGTTGTCATTATCATGGCTACGGTTATGGAAAACCCATAGGCAGCCTCCATATGAGATGAGGTACGGAAGTACAATATCATCAACACACAGCCAATCCATAGTATCGTGTTTACACTTGGTATATAAATCTGTCCTTTCAAATCTGTTGGTTGACGAACACCAACCCGTGGCCAGAAATTGAGGTTCATGGCCTCGCTGATAAGTGTATACGAGCCACTGATAAGTGCCTGAGAAGCAATAATGGTTGCAGCCGTAGCGATAAGTATACCCGGTAAAAGAAACCACTCGGGCATCATACCAAAGAATGGATTAATACCATCCAGCGTAGGAGCTTTTACATTCATTATCCACGCTGCCTGGCCGAGATAACAGGTTACAAGGCTTATTTTCACAAACACCCACGTGATGCGAATATTCTTGATGCCACAATGACCCAAGTCTGAATACAACGCTTCTGCACCTGTTGTACAAAGAAACACTGCACCAAGCAGCCAGAATCCGTGCGGATAGTTTGCAAGCAGATTATAAGCATAATATGGGTTAAGTGCTTTAATCACCTCAGTATGTTTTACTATCTTGCCAATACCTATTACAAACAACATTCCAAACCAAACCGTCATTATGGGGCCAAATGCTTTACCAATACTTTGTGTGCCAAATCTTTGAAAGAAAAACAAACCTGAGAGTATAACAATTACAATTGGTACACTAGGCAACCCAGGCATTATCATATCTAGGCCTTCTATAGCAGAAGCTACAGATATAGGTGGGGTTATTATACCATCTGCAAGTAGGGTAGTGGCTCCCAGGATTGTAGGTATTGCTAAACGTTTGCCATATCTGCGCACAAGTGCATATAAAGAAAACACACCACCTTCACCTTGGTTATCAGCTTGGAGCGTTAGCCATATATACTTAACCGTTGTCTGAAAAACCAATGTCCAGAATATACAAGACACACCGCCATACACCAGTGTTTCACTGATTGCTCTGTTGCCAATAACTGCTCTGAGTGCATACAGGGGACTAGTGCCAATATCTCCGTAAATAATACCTAGTGCCACCAACAAGCTGGCAATACTTACCCTGTTCGAATGTTTACTATCCGAATTCATAAATTAACTGTTTAATATGTTGATTACTCTTTGCCCGTAAAGCGATACCCAACACCGGATTCGGTGATGATATATACAGGCTGATTAGGATTGTCTTCTATTTTCTTTCTTAGTTGCGCAACAAATACACGCAGATACTGGGTTTCGTTACTATAGGCATTGCCCCAAACCTCTTTTAGTATATACTGGTGCGTCAGCACACATCCGACATTCTTCGTAAATAATACAAGAAGTGAATACTCAGTTGTTGTCAACTTTATTAGCGCCCCATCTTTGTTGAGAGTTCTTGCGTTATAATCTATGGACAATCCGCCAAACTGTGCTACAGGCGTATCATCTTTTGAACTATCTTTTCTTATGGCTGCTCTTATTCTTGCAAGCAACTCACCGGTGCGAAATGGTTTCACCAGATAGTCATTAGCACCATTGTCCAAAGCGTTTACGATGTCCTGTTCGCTATTCTGTACAGATAATATTATGATGGGCTTATTGTACCATTGTCTTAACTCTTTCAATACATCATGTCCACTTTTATCGGGCAGTCCGATATCCAGTAGAATCAGATCCGGGATATAGCTTGCAGCCATATTTATGCCTTGCTTACCGGTGTTGGCATAATACACAGCAAAATCATTTGCTTTAAGCGTTATTTCTAACAACTTACCAATTTGTTCCTCATCATCTATTACCAATACTTTCGCACTATTCATTTTTTAGGCTATTGATATATGATATTTCTGCAGGTAATGTAAGTGTAAACTCTGCGCCACCTGACGCATTATTTCTTAATACAATTGTTCCTCCCTGTGCTTCTGTAAATCCTTTCACAATAGACAACCCTAATCCAGTACCACCAGCTTTAGCATTGTCAATTCTATAAAATTTCTCAAATACTTTTTCAAGCACATCATCGGGGAAGCCTATTCCATTGTCCGAAACTGTAATTACACAATTCTCATTGAGGCAAGCAACAGATAAATTAACTACCGTTCCCGCATGTGTATGAACAGATGCATTGTATATAAGATTATATAGAATCTCCGCCGTTAATCCGGTGTCAATTTTAAATAATGGAAGACTGTCAGGAATAGACACATGTACTTTATGACTTGTAAGATATGGTTCAAGCTTATGAAGTACTGTGTATATCAATTCACTAATATCGCTCCAGTCCTTTTTAGGTTTTATAAAACCGGACTCTAATCTTGAAATATTAAGCAGGTTCTCTACCTGTTGGTTCAAACGAAGGGACGCCGTAGATATCTGAGCCACTAATTCAGTCTTATCAGATTCAGTAAGTTTCTGTTCGGTTTGCAGATTGTCTGTAGCTGCAATAATTGTAGAAATTGGCGTTCTTAGTTCGTGAGAAAGAGAATTCAGGATTGTATTATACAATTTTAGAGATTTTTCCTGTTCCTCTTTGTCTCGTGCTTTTTGTTCAGCCTTGCGTATGCGATTTATTAAAACTGCATTAATAAGTGCTATTACAAAGTACATCAGCAATAGCAGCATGTCTTCGGTCTTATCTACATGAAATGTGAAGCGGGGAGGTATAAAAAAGAAATCCCATATCATAGCGCTTAACAATGCTGCAAGCATGACTGCCCTGATACCTAAAAACATAGATAGCACAGATACGGCTACTAAAAGTAGAAAAGCAACAACCCTGTAACCTACCAATCCGCTGATCGCAAATCCCAATAGCGATACAGCTATAATTGTTGAAATACTCAACAAAAACTGTTTGCTACGGCTTGTATGGTGGTTTATCATCTCCATTTACAACACAAAGGTAATTTGGCGGATATTAATAAAGGATAAAGATATTTGTACCGATATAAAGATTTTATAAAGATTGCTTAATCTGTATCTTGCACAGGCAATGGAATACGATTTCTCTAAAAAACTGGAAATGTTTGAAAACCGCTTGCGGAAGGTGTATAAACACATCAGCAAGCTGGCTCGCAGGCAGGAAGTTGCGTGTTACCGTTTCTACGACCACGACCTCCCTGAATTTCCTTTTGCTATAGAGCTTTATAATGATGTGGTACATGCCGCGGAATACAAGCGAAAGCATGGCATGGACGACGAGGAGCATGAAGCTTGGCTACAGGCATGTAAGGAAGTTATTGCCAAAGTATTAGAAATGCCTGTCGATAGCATCTTTATGAAAGTGCGTCAACGCAAGGCCGGCAGACAAGGGCAGTATGAAAAGTTTGGTGAGGAAAAAGTAGAAAGAATCGTACCTGAGGGTGGACTCAACTTTATCATCAACCTGACTGACTACCTCGACACAGGCTTGTTTCTTGACCACCGCATAACACGCAATATGGTACGCGAGGAATGTAAGGGAAAACGTGTACTGAATCTGTTTTGCTATACAGGATCATTCAGTGTGTATGCTGCACATGGTGGTGCTGCAAGTGTTACATCAGTCGATTTGTCAAAAACATATATCAACTGGGCCAAACGCAATATGCAGTTCAATAAGCTATACAACGATGAAAAAC
Source organism: Flavipsychrobacter sp. (assembly GCA_035299045.1). GTDB lineage: Bacteria > Bacteroidota > Bacteroidia > Chitinophagales > Chitinophagaceae > Polluticoccus. The sequence goes on along the minus strand of DATGXJ010000033.1, from coordinate 25,649 downwards.
ATGAGTTTGTAAATGCGGACGTGATGGAAATAATCCACGAGCTACCTGCAGACACTTTTGATATTATTGTCTGCGACCCTCCTACATTCTCTAACAGTAAAAGAATGGATGACACGTTTGACGTGCAGCGCGACCATGTTTCGCTGATAAAGCAATTGCTAAAAAGCTGCAGGGACGGTGGTAAGATATACTTCAGCAATAACTACAGAAACTTCATACTGGATAAGGATAGCATACCTACACCATACATAAAAGACATCACAGCCGCCACAACACCTTTCGATTTTCAAGGTAAACTACACCGTTGCTGTTTCCTGATTGAAAAGTAAATATTCGTCTTTAACTTGCAAATATGAGCATTATCAAGGTCAATAATCTGGTTAAGAAATATGGAGATTTCACCGCTGTGAAAGGCATCAGTTTTGAGGTGAAGGAAGGTGAAATATTTGGTTTGCTCGGACCAAACGGAGCGGGTAAAACTACTACACTGGAAATTATTGAAACACTGAGAGAAAAGACTTCGGGTGAAGTATGGGTGAAGGGAATGAACCTTGATAAAGAAGCAAATGAGATAAAGAAGATAATTGGCGTTCAACTACAGGCGGCAGGATATTACCCCAACCTGAATCTGATACAAATAATAGACTTGTTCGGTGGACTCTATAACAGGGACGTAGATGCGATGGCTTTGCTTGATACGGTTAATCTGAGGGACAAAGCGAAGAACAAGTTCAAAGAACTATCAGGTGGACAGAAGCAACGCTTTTCAATTGCAACTACATTAATCAATGACCCAGCTATCATATTTCTGGATGAACCTACAACCGGACTGGATCCGCAAGCACGTCGCAATCTTTGGGAGTTGATAAAACAAGTTCGCGACAGAGGAACAACCGTTGTTATCACAACACACTATATGGATGAGGCTGAAGTATTGTGTGACAGGGTAGCTATAGTAGATAGTGGAACAATCATTGCGCTTAATACGCCTGATGAATTAATCGATAGCCTGATAGCTTCAGGTTTTAAACGTACTAAGCAGGTAAAAGAAGCTAATCTTGAAGACGTATTTCTGAACCTTACAGGCAAAGAGTGGCGTGAAGAATAAACTCACAATATTTACACTGCTACTATCTGCATCAGTTAATGCACAAGACAATATTGCAAGTCTTGAAGACAGTGCTTATGCAGTCATTGAAAAAATACCTGAAATAGCGACATTAATAAAAAGCGATACAGACAGAATGTGGCATTTCAGTATGAGAACCATCAAACTACCAAACACTGATTTCAAATATTTCTGGATACAAGCAGGCAAGGTCAATGAAGTGCGCTTCTTTACACAGTTCAATTTCTACGTAGACCCCAAAAGTTTTGAAGTCTTATATCTTGACACCAGAACCAACAAGACTATAACGCTTGACGAATTAAGAAAATTAGAAAAGGCTTCTCATTAGAAGAAGCCTTTTTTCTTTTTGCGAGATGTGGTACCACTCAACCCCAAAGAACCAAGTAATCCACGCACCAGCATGTTTCCTGCGGTGCGCATCATACTTCTTGCTATTGGATTTTCAGTAATGGTTTCTACAATACTTTTATCTTCCTCTTGCTTAGTCTTTGCCGATGCCTTTGTCTCTTTCTCTTCAATAGCTTCTTCCTTTGCCACTGTTATTTTTTTAGTGAGTATATCATAGGCACTCTCTCTGTCTTCAACCTTGCTATATTTAGGTACAAGAGAAGATTTATTTATCAGATTAGTTATTTCCTGCTCAGATAGTATATCCATACGGCTACGTGGCGGGCACAACATAGTAGCCACCAACGGGGTAGGGATGCCCTTTTCATTCAATAGCGTAATCAGTGCTTCGCCAATACCCAGTTGTGTTATCAGGTCTTCTGTCTGATAGTATTTACTTTCAGGATAGTTTGCAGCAGTCAGTTTAATATCTTTTCTGTCGTTTGCGGTAAACGCACGCAAAGCATGTTGAATCTTCAAACCTAATTGTCCGAGCACAGCAGGCGCTACGTCTTGCGGATTTTGCGTGCAGAAGAATATACCAACACCTTTGGAACGTATCAGTTTAATGATAGTTTCCAGTTGATTTATCAGTACTTCATTAGCGTCAGAAAATATCAAGTGTGCCTCATCAATAAACATGACCAGCTTAGGTTGGTCAAGATCGCCAGCCTCGGGTAGTGTTGCATATAGTTCAGACAATAGCTGCAACATAAATGTTGAAAACAGCTTAGGCCTGTCCTGCAAATCTGTAACACGTACTATGCTTATCATACCACGTCCGTCATCACTGATACGCATCAGGTCATCTACATCAAAAGATTTCTCACCAAAGAATATGTCTGCGCCTTGCTGTTGCAGCTCAATTACTTTACGCATAATGGTACCAACCGATGCCGCAGAGATATTGCCATAGGCATCGCTTAGTTCATCTTTACCTTCATTGGCAGCCCATTGCAATGTTTTTTGCAAGTCTTTCAAATCCAGCAATGGCATTTGGTGGTCGTCACAATATTTAAATAGCATCGACATAATGCTTTCCTGTGTACTGTTCAGCCCCAGTATTTTAGATAATAATACAGGGCCAAACTCTGTAACCGTAGCACGCAGGCGTACTCCGGGCTCATTACTCAATGACAACAACTCAACAGGGAAGCCTGTAGGGGTATATGTAATACCCATGTGTTGTACACGCTCATATATTTTGTCATTTGGTACTCCTTGCGCAGCAATACCACTCAGGTCACCTTTTATATCCATGAGCAACACAGGTACACTTGCATCACTAAGGCTTTCTGCAAGCAGTTGCAATGTTTTGGTTTTACCCGTACCAGTAGCACCACTTATCAGCCCATGACGGTTCATCGTTTTGAGCGGTGCTGCTATAGTTGCATCAGCTACCAACTCACCATCAAGTATTGCTTTACCTAGCAGTATAGACGTTCCTTTAAAGCTGTAACCACTATTGATATCTGTAATAAATTGTTGTTTGTCTGCCATAAGTCTTTTTATAAATAATTAGTCCTGCAGTAACGCAGGACTAATTTAAAACGATTTTTGATAGTATTAATTAGAAGAAATATCGTTGCTTTTCCAGCATTTTTGCTGCTATTCTGCGCCTTGCATCTTTTGTGTTAAAGCTGTTTGTTTTGGTAAAGCGTTTCAAGCCCAGCAACATCATACGCATTTCATCTCCGCTGGCAAATGCGTTGATAGCATTTTTGCCGGAGTGGTTAACTCTGTCTGCAGTGTCTGCAATCAATACACGAGCGGCATCCAATGCTAGCGCAGCATTCTCATGACCACGGGCATCCAGTTTCATTGCACGTAGCAAAGCACTTTCGGCAAGGAAGGTATCCATTACCATATCTGCCAAATACATCAGTATTTCCTGCTCATGCTCTATTTTCATCATCAGGTTTTGCACTGCTGCACCTGCACACATCAATCCTGCTTTTTTGAAATTAGCAATTGCTTTCAGCTCTGCAGCAAATGGTGCGTCATCTTCACCAAATTCAGGAATACCCATCAATTCTTTCTGAATGGCAATTGCAGGTACCATCAGGTTGATGCGTCCTTTCATGGCACGTTTCAGGTACATATCAAGCGTCAGTAGCCTGTTTATCTCGTTTGTACCTTCAAATATCCTGTTAATGCGGCTATCTCTGTATGCACGGGAAATATTGTATTCATCAGAGAACCCATTACCTCCATGTATCTGCACACCTTCATCTACGATATAGTCCAGCGTCTCAGAGCCTATCACTTTCAGCATAGCGCACTCAATGGCGTACTCTTCCGCTGCACCAAGAAGTGTTTCGCTATCTGGTTTGCCACTTTCTGACAATTCATGTTCTTTATCTGCAACCCATTTGGCAGTACGGTACAATGCAGCATCTGTTGCAAAAGTCTTGATGGCCATTTCTGCCAACTTGTGTTGTATAGCACCAAACTGCGCAATAGGTGTCTTAAACTGTTCGCGCGTAGCAGCATAGCTCAGCGATGTGTTCATGGCACGTTTAGCCCCACCTAATGCAGCAGCACAAAGCTTCAATCTACCTATATTCAGGATATTGAAAGCTATGATATGTCCTCGACCTATTTCACCAAGTAGGTTTTCGGCAGGTACTTTGCAGTTCTCAAAAAACAACTGTCTCGTACTGGAGCCTTTGATACCCATTTTATGTTCTTCTTCACCAAAACTCAAACCTTCTGTACCTCGATCTACGATAAAGGCAGAGAACTTATCACCATCTATCTTCGCAAACACCGTAAATACATCTGCAAAACCGGCATTGGTAATCCATATCTTCTGACCATTTATCAGGTAGTGTTTGCCGTCCGGAGTAAGGGTGGCGGTAGTTCTGGCACCCAATGCATCAGAGCCTGAGTTGGGTTCTGTAAGTGCATAAGCACCTTTCATTTCACCCGTAGCCAGTTTGGGTATATATTTCTGCTTTTGTTCTTCTGTACCAAAATATAAAATGGGTAGTGAGCCTATACCATTGTGCGCTGCCATAGCAACTGCAAATGAGTGTCCACCACCTAACGCTTCATTTATCAGCGTAGCAGTAACGAAGTCTTCGCCAAGTCCGCCATATTTTTCAGGGAAAGCAGCACCAAGCAATCCTAGTTCGCCTGCTTTATCCAACAACGAAGGCATTAATCCTTCCAGCTGTTTGTCGATATCTATCAAATGAGGAATTACTTCTTTGTCCAAAAAATCGTTACAGGTCTGTTCTATCAGCTTTTGTTCTTCTGTAAAGTCTTCCGGGATGAAAGTACCTGCAGCATCAGATGGTTGAATCAAAAATCCGCCGCCTATCAATGTACTTTTGGCTTGTGCTTCCATATCTTCGTCGTTTCTATAAATTTACTAAATAATATCAGCAGATAACATCAAAATACTATGTTAAATAAGTGTTTTCATTGGTTATTTTTGGTGATTATTGACAAATGACTTCAGGTGGCTCCAAACATATCAGTCTTGGCAAAGAGAAGCTGCATTGCCTGCGAACAGGCAGCGGCAGTAAGCTCTTGCTGGCATTCCATGGATACGGGAATAGTGCTGATATGTTTATGCCTTTTGCAGCACACCTTTCAGAATATACAATAGTTAGTATCGACCTGCCACACCATGGCAACAGCTCCTGGCCTGAAAGCTTGCATCTTACAGAACAACACCTTACTGACCTTGTGCTGCAACTATTTCAACAATATAGCTGCGATAGCATATCTCTGATGGGGTATAGCATGGGTGGCCGAGTATGTCTGAAGATTGCAGAGCTCATGCCTGATAAGATTGATAAAATCATCCTGTTAGCTTCTGATGGATTGACATTTAATACTTTCTATTATTTCGTAACACGAACTACTCCTGGCAGATACCTTTTTCGCAGTTTCTTGTCATCGCCCAACCGATATATGCCTGTAATCAACTGGGCACGAAAACGGAATATGATAGATGCTTCCAGGCATAAGTTTGCAATGCAATACCTGAATGAAGCACAAGAACGACATTTCTTATTGAAAGTATGGCCTTGTATGTCTTTACTGATACCGGACTACAAGAAGCTTAAAACAGAGATCACACAGCATAATATTCATATCTCTGTATACATGGGCAAGTTCGATAAGGTTATTCCAGTGAATCTTGCAGAGAGATTTAAAGAAGCGTTGAGCAATGCTAATATAGAGTTGCACATACTAAATAAGGGTCATAGACTGATTGATGAAGATACTTTGCCTATCATTGCGAAATCTTTACACACATAGATGATAGTATTTACTGTTATATCAACACTTTTCACGCTGCTATATGCTGTGTTGATGATGGTATACAGAAAAGGGTGGAAGGCACAACCGATATTTACAACAAAACAAAACAAGCCTTCTACAAAGATCAGCATCATCATCCCTGCGAGAAATGAAGAAAATAACATTGGTGTATGTCTTGATGCTATAATAAAGCAAGATTATCCGAAAGAATTGTATGAAGTGATTGTGATAGACGATCATTCTACCGATAATACAGTCGAGATAGTAAACAGATATAAAAGTGCTAACGTGCGTTGTATCAGACTATCAAACCACCCATCTGATAATACTATTGCATACAAGAAGAAAGCACTGTCTATCGGCATTGCTGCCAGTACAGGCGAGTTAATAGTTACTACAGATGCTGATTGTTTTGCTGGTCCACATTGGTTACAAAACATAGCTGCCATATACGAACAGGAAAACCCTGTAATGATAGTTGCACCTGTAGACTTCACAAACAATGGTAGCATTGTTCAGCTTTTCCAATCGCTCGATTTTATGAGTATGCAGGGTATCACAGCAGCATCTCACAAATTGAAGCTGGGCAATATGTGCAATGGTGCTAACCTTGCATTTTCAAGAGAAGCTTACAATGCTGTTGATGGATATAAAGGCATAGACCATTTAGCATCTGGTGATGATTATCTGCTGATGATGAAAATGCAACACGCTTATCCTGACAAAATCAGCTATTTGAAAAATACGGATGCTATTGTAAGAACTGCCCCGCAACCCGATTGGAACAGCTTTATACAACAACGTATTCGTTGGGCATCAAAATCTGGTAAGTATGATGATAAAAAGCTGACATCGATATTGGCTTTTGTTTATCTGTACAATGTCTTGATATTTATCAGTGCTTTTGTATCCTTTGTGCACTTAAACACCATTTATAGTTATTCATTCTTCGCGCTACTACTCATAAAGACCGTTGTAGAGTTAATCTATCTGGCATCTGTTGCCAGATTCTTTAACAAGCGTCGGGAATTACTGTACTTTCCATTGCTGCAGCCCTTGCACGTACTGTATATTGTAAGTGCTGGCCTCTTAGGTTTCATTGGTGCGTACAAATGGAAGGGGAGGAAGGTAAAGTAAATATCATTTTACTTAACAGGTGTTTTTACTAACTTTATTGTAAATCATGGCTATGCGCAAGGTTACCTTCATTTCTATATTAGTCATTCTGTTACTAGTAACAGGTTATACCTATTGGTTTTACTACAATCCATATAGCGAAGGTAGCCGCGAAGGGGTGCTACAAAAATTCTCCAGAAAGGGTAATGTTTTCAAAACCTATGAGGGTGAAATGATACAACTTGGCTTTGGACAACGTGGTGCTGCTATCAATTCTCAATACTATTATTTCAGTGTAGCGGATGAAAAGCTGGCGGATAGCCTTGAAGAATGCCTTGGCAAGATAGTACGCCTGCACTATGTACAGTATCGCAAAAACCTGCCTTGGCGTGGCGAAAACTACAACAAGCAAAATGCCGAAGGCGGACAATATGTGGTTGACCGTATCGAAAAAGTAGAGAACGCTACTTACTAAGCCAATAACAAAAATACTGCAGGTGCTTTAGGCAATTCAGGCTTTTGTTGTTTCCACTCGTTTATTGTTTTTGTTTTGATGTAGCTGTCTTCTTCAGATATATTTGCTGCTATACACAGCTTGGTATTACCTTGACATTGCTTTAGCAACTCGTCGAGAAACTGATTGTTTCTATAAGGTGTTTCGATGAAAATCTGTGTCTGGTTTTCTTTTTTAGAATGTGCCTCCAATGCTTTCAGTTTTTGCGTGCGTGCAGGATCTTTTATTGGCAAATAGCCATTGAAAGCAAAAGACTGTCCGTTAAGCCCTGAAGCCATCAACGACAGAATAATAGATGACGGTCCTGTCAATGGCACTACTTTAGCACCAATACTATGTGCAATACCCGCCAGTTCTGCACCAGGGTCTGCTATACCGGGGCAGCCCGCCTCACTCATCACACCTACCTGTTTTCCTTCATTCAGCCATTTTTTGAGCAATGCTATATCTGCACCGTTATGCTTATCTATCTCCGAAAAATGCATTTCATCTATCACCAGTTCTTTGCGCAAAGACTTTAGGAAACGTCTTGCAGTACGCACGTTCTCTACAAAATAGTATTGCAGCGTGGCAGTATGTGTATACACTTCTGCAGGAAGCGTATGCAGTGCATTCTCAGCAATTGTAATTGGTACCAGATATAATGTTCCCTTACTCATCTGTTGTCAAAAATACAGTATTGTTTCGCATTGTATTAATTTTACCGCATGATACTGTCACCGTCATTTTACCTGAATGAAGATGTAGTACAGGTTGCTAAAGACCTGTTGGGAAAAGTGATTATTACCAAGATAGATGGTATTACCACATCTGGCATTATAACAGAAACGGAGGCATATGCGGGTATTACAGACAAAGCCTCTCATGCTTATGGTGGCAGGCGTACAAACAGAACGGAAATAATGTACGCAAGGGGCGGAGTCGCATATGTATATCTGTGTTACGGCATACATCACTTATTCAATGTCGTTACCAACATACAGGATATACCTCATGCAGTTTTGATACGTGCTATAGAACCTGTTAAAGGCATTGATGCAATGCTGCAAAGGCGGAAGAAAACAAAACTGCAACCACAACTAACGTCAGGACCGGGTACTATGAGCATGGCTTTGGGAATACATACTTCACATACAGGCCTGCCATTGGGAAAAGGCATCATTACCATACACGATGAGGGCATCAATGTTGAAGATATTATTGCCACTACACGCATTGGTGTAGATTATGCTAAAGAAGATGCGTTATTACCTTATCGTTTCTACATTGCTGGCAATAAGTTCATCAGCAAACCATAAAAAAAGCACCTCAATGTGAGGTGCAATTTCTTATTTATTGAAATTATAGGTTGCACTATTCATTCATCATTTCTTCTATCACTGCAGCTATGTCTTCTGCATTTGGTTTAGAGAAATAATCACCATCTGTAGCATAAGCCGGACGGTGTGCCTGTGCTGTTATAGTACGCGGAGCAACATCCAACCACCTGTAGCCACCTTGTTTTTCCATCACTTGCTGGAACATGTATGCACTAGCACCACCCGGAACGTCTTCATCAACAAATACGATACGGTTTGTTTTCTTCAGCGATTCCAATATCATGTTGTTGATATCAAAAGGCAGGAGCGTACGTACGTCAACTACCTCGCAACTAATACCTGCAGGTTCCAGATAGTTTACAATAGCTTCCTCTATTACACGCAATGTAGAACCGTAAGAAACAATTGTGATATCCGTACCCTGACGTATTACTTCAGGTACACCAAATGGTACAGTGTATGTAGAAAGATTGGCAGGTACGTTTTCTTTTAATCGATACCCATTCAAACATTCTATTACAATACCAGGCTCATCACTTTGCAACAGCGTATTATACATACCTGCGGCCTGCGTCATATTGCGTGGCACACACAGATACATACCGCGTATGCTATTTATAATCATACCTATCGGCGAACCACTGTGCCAGATACCTTCCAGACGGTGGCCGCGTGTACGCACTATCAACGGGCATTTCTGACCACCTTTGGTACGATACAGCATTGTCGCCACATCATCACTCAATGGCTGCAGACCATACAACAGATAGTCGAGATACTGTATTTCTGCTATCGGACGCAGGCCACGCATAGCCATACCCAGCCCCTGACCGATGATTGTCGCCTCACGAATACCTACGTCAAAAATCCTGCCTTCACCATACTTTTCCTGCAAACCGGCAAAACCTTGGTTTACGTCGCCAATCTTACCCAAATCTTCACCAAATGCTACAACAGCAGGGTTATTAGCAAATGTATGGTCAAAGAATTTGTTCAGTATTTCGTAACCATTCAACTGTTGTCCGTCCGGCATAAATACCGCAGGCACTTCAGTTACCTTCATAGCACTATGGCGGCTTGCACTATGCAGGTGAGAAGAGAATTTGTCTCTGTTATCCTGCAACAAATAATCATAGAAATTTCGCAAACCACGTACAGCTTCGCTGTTACCACTGCAAAGTGTCAATACACGACGAACGGTCTGCATTACGTCTTTACGAATAGGTTCGCGAATACTGTTCAGCTTAGTTATCATTTCAGCAATGGTAGCAGCATTGGGGCCACCTTCATACACTACCTGATTGCACAGGTGTGTTGCTTGCTGTATTTGCTCTTTTATCGGGTTGATGAAATTATCCCAGGCACGTTGTTTGGCATCGCGTGCTTGTTGTTTGGCATCATCTTCTATACGCAGCAGCTCTTCTTCTGCAGCTATCTCGTTAGTTAGTATAAACTCACGCAGCTTGGTAATACAATCCCATTCTTTCTCCCATTCCAACCTTTCTTTGCTCTTATAGCGTTCGTGGCTGCCCGAAGTAGAGTGGCCTTGCGGCTGTGTTACTTCCTGTACGTGGAAGATGGCAGGAATATGCGTTTCGCGTACACGGGCTATACCTTTCTGTATGGTTTCCAGCATGCCTGCATAGTCCCAACCTTTAACCTTGTATATATTCAACCCACCTGTAGCATCATCCCACTGCATACCTGCAAGTGCTTCAGAGATGGAGTTTTTAGTTGTCTGATATTTACGTGGTACAGAGATACCGTAGCCGTCATCCCACACAAACACAGCCATAGGTACACGCAGTACACCTGCTGCATTCACCGTTTCCCAGAAAAGCCCTTCAGATGTAGACGCATCGCCTATAGTACAGAATATAACTTCATTACCATTGCGGGTGAATTTCTCAAAACCTTGCTGCAACTCCTGAATATTGCGATAGCACTTAGAAGCCAATGCCAAACCTAACGCACGCACCATTTGGCCTGCTGTAGGAGATATATCACTTGAAGAATGTACATCTTGTGTCAGATCTATCCAATCACCGTTAGCATCCAGCCAACGTGTACCATAGTGGCCGTTCATCATACGGCCTGCTGTAGATGGTTCGTTAGTCAAATCAGGATTGGCATATAGCTGAGAGAAGAATTTCTCAATATCACTCATGCCAGTAGCAAACATCAGAGTCTGATCGCGATAGTAACCACTGCGAATATCACCCGGCTGCATACACTTAGATACAGCTATCTGAGCAAGTTCCTTACCATCACCGAAAATGCCGAATTTAGCCTTACCCGTCAGCACCTCACGACGCCCGATAAGACTAGCCTCGCGGCTGGCAACGGCCAGATGATAATCTTCCAATACTCCAAGCTTAAACTCGTCAAATGACAATCTTTCTGTTTGTGTAGATGTAGCTTCCTGCAGCATATACTGAATTACAATGTTTCTGTGAACACAAAGGTAATCTCTAAACTACTAAAGTTCTAAGAATTATCTCTTATTGAATTTAATAAATATATATCCACCATTAACAAAAATGCCAATAAGCAAAAGGCAGATAACTAATTCAATGAAACAGGTGGTATAGAATTGGTGATGTGTGGAGTCATGCGCTGTTCTTCAATAGCAGCCTCCCAGCTTTCACAGTTTATTACAGTAAATCTTGCAACTTCGTATTGCAGGTAGTTTATGGCTAGAATATTGTGGTCAACAAACTGGCTCTCATGCCCAAGTCTGTTGATGGTATCCAAGTCTATATCTATTTCAGGATTTTCATTTCCGTTGCAGATAAATAGGAGACGTTTACTGCTCAATATCAACCGTCCGTTGCAGCGTTTATTGGCTGCTGTTATCATAGATGCAGGTTCACTTTTGGCTATCACTTCAATTTCCAGCAATTGCTCCAGGTACTTATTCATAAAAACAGATTTTTGTTATGATAAAAATCCGCTAGTCAATACCTCCTTTTCCCTCAACATATCCACTTGCGGTAGTCCCTTGCTTCAACAATCTTAACGTCTGTAAAATTACGGAAAGTAATATTAAACCCATACCAATATAAAAACCATAATCAAGGTCTTTATTTTCGTGATAAAAGAAAAAAGCCAGTAAAATACCGTAAACAGGCTCCAGATTCACACTAAGTGTAGCCGTAAAGCTGCTGATATGCTTCAGCGCATTCAATGCTAAAGACTGTGCCCATACCGTACAACATAGGCTTAAAACAACCAACCATAACAAATCTGTAGCTGTAGGCACAACTTTAGTCTCCGGGAAATAGAGTAACTGCAATGGCATTAGCAGGGTTATGAAAATCCAACCTGTACCCATTTCATAGAAAACCATCGTTCTGGATGGATATTTCCCTGCCATTCGCTTGTTGAGAACCGTAAATACCGAGCTGAGAATAGCCGCAATCACGCCAAAAACAATGCCCAATCCGTACAATTGCTGAAAACGATATATAAAATACACTCCCGCAAGTGCCAAAGCACCTATAAAAAGCTCTATAGGATCATGCTTGGTTTTGTTAACCAACGGGTCCAGCAGAGAAGTAAAAATACTGGCTGTTGACAGGCATACAAGTGCTATTGATGCGTTGGCAAACTTAATAGAGCCATAAAAACCCACCCAGTGCAGACCCATTAATATACCTATAAGGGCAAGGCTACGTATATCTTTGGCTGGTATTTTAACCCATTGCTTGCGGTAAAACAGTATGCCTGCCATAAACAATGCAGTAAGGAGCATACGGTACCATACCAGCACAGGCGCTGTCATATCTATAGCCCTGCCCAATACGCCGGTGAAGCCCCAAAGCAGCACTGCCAAGTGCATTTGTATTAATGCTTTCTTCATTTGTTGGAAAAGATGTGCAAACATACGTATTTGCCGGTGGGAGAGCCTTAAAAAATATGTTGAGAATCATTAAAAAAAATGGCTCTACATTTTAGCAATTAGTTACTTTTGTTATCCAAAATAAACAGTAGTATTTTAAACAGGCATTCCGCATTATCAGTAAGATAAATGAACAATACTTACACGGACCTCGTCCATCAGACTTTTGACTTCCCACAGGAAGGTTTTGAAGTAAAAGATAATCACCTGCATTTTAATGGTCTTGACATCAAAAAGCTTATCGATAAATACGGTACGCCTTTCAAGCTCACGTATCTGCCTAAAATTGGTATGCAGATAAACAGAGCCAAAAAGATGTTTAACGATGCTATTAAAAAGCATAAGTATGATGGTAGCTACTTCTACTGTTATTGTACCAAAAGTTCTCACTTCTCCTTTATAGTAGAGGAGACCTTGAAACACGGTGTACACCTTGAAACATCCTTCGCTTATGATATCGAAATCATCAAGCAACTGTATAAGCGCCGTAAAATCAATAAAGAAACCTATATCATCTGCAATGGCTTTAAAACCAAAGCCTATACACGCAATATTGCACGCCTTATCAACGACGGCTTCAAAAACGTTGTTCCTATCCTGGATAACAAAAATGAGTTTGAAGACTATAAACGTCTCATACGCTCCAAAGACCCTGTAAACATAGGTCTGCGTATTGCCAGCGAAGAAGAGCCTACTTTCGACTTCTATACATCGCGCCTTGGTATCCGCAGCAGAGATGTTTTGGAGTTTTATGTAGATAAAATAAAAGGCAACGAGAAGTTTCAGCTGAAAATGCTGCACTTCTTTATGAATAAAGGCATCAAGGACGATATATACTACTGGAGCGAACTGAACAAGGTTGTAAACCTGTATTGTCAACTCAAAAAGATATGCCCTGAACTGGATGGCCTGAATATTGGCGGTGGTTTCCCTATCAAGCACTCACTTGGTTTCGATTACGATTACAACTACATGGTAAATGAGATTGTATCGAACATCAAAAAAGTATGTAAAAAGAACAAAGTTGATGTACCGAACATATATACCGAGTTTGGCTCATTTACAGTAGGTGAGAGTGGTGCTGTTATCTATAGCGTATTGGATGACAAACAACAAAACGACCGAGAGATATGGTACATGATAGATAGCTCTTTCATTACCACATTGCCTGATACATGGGGTATTGGTGAAAAATTCCTGATGCTGCCTATTAATAAATGGGATAAAGAATACCAGGAAGTACATCTGGGTGGCCTAACCTGCGATAGTCATGACTTCTATACTTCTGAAGAGCATATTAACGCAGTATTCCTTCCCAAAACAGATAAGGACAAAGGTTCAGACCCTTTGTATATAGGCTTCTTCCATACAGGGGCTTATCAAGACCAGTTGGCGGGTTATGGCGGCATTAAACACTGCATGATACCATCGCCAAAGCACGTAGTAGTAGAATACAACAAAAACGGTGAACTGGAAGACTGGTTGTATGCTAAAGAACAGTCTGCACAAAGCATGCTGAAAATTTTAGGTTACATCAGGTAAACTTAAATTTATCATAGTAAAGGGCTTCATAAGAAGCCCTTTACTTTTTTTGATACAATAGTGACGTAGTAATTTAATATATTTATCTGCCGTTTATACTTACTGACTCCTGTCTTATAATACTGGATAGGAATAATGCTTAGAAAACTAATACTACCGATACTTTTATGTATCGCTACGCTTTTGTGCTATAAGACATATGCACAAAAACAAGTTCTTCCTGAAGACCTTGTACTTGACGAACGTTTTAATTACGATAAGTATACTGCATACGTTATACCTGCAGTAAACTGGCTGCAGACCACGCCAATTGATAGCGATAAGGTTCAACGTCGCAGGCTCAACAATTTCATCATGTTATGGTTGCAAAAAAACAATCAGGTAGTTGTTAAAATGCCCGAATACCTGATACGTTTTCAAAACGCCAATAATGATTTATACTTTCTATATTCAGGCGGATGGATGAAGTATGCACTCGAAACCAAAGATACAGTACAACGCAACTGCTTTATAGCTGCAGTGAAAAGTGTTTTAGACTTCTATGCAGCTAATCCATCTATCAAGCGTACAGACTTTGTTGATAATGTATATGATGTATATAAGCAGGGAAAGCTTAAAACACTCTACAATAATGACTCTAATCCTGCAACCACATATCTGAGGTTGGTAACACCTAGCAAACAGGATTTTGCCCCTGATGAAAACTATTTTCATTTCAGGTATAATGCTGCCAACCTTTCAGATTTCAAGTCTATCAGGTATAGGTACAAATTAACAGGCTACTACGACAAATGGATTGAAACAAATGAAGAGTCTGCTACATTTCCTAGCCTACCTGCTGGCAATTATACATTTATTGTACAAGCAAGTCTCAAGCCCGATTTTAGTAACCCAGTAGAAAAAACATATCACTTCACTGTTGCTACACCATTTTACAAAGAGCTATGGTTTATGACACTAATAGCATTATTTTTAGTAGCAGGAGCATATTTAATAGTACGATACAGAGAAGCTAACCTGAAGAAAATGGCTTTGCTGGAACAGGAGCGCATCGTATTTGAATACGAGCATCTTCGCAGCCAGGTAAATCCACACTTTTTGTTCAATAGCCTAAATACGCTTACCAACTTAATAGAAGAAGACCCGAAAACCGCAGTACAATATTCTGAGCGTCTTTCAGACCTATACAGAAATATGCAAGTACATAGCAGCCGCAATCTGGTATCATTGCAGGAAGAACTTGACGTTTTAGATAATTACATACACATTCAGAAAAGCCGTTTTGGCGATGCCCTGCATGTACACATAGATGTTTCAGAAACACTAAAGCAAACTCGTAAAATAATACCCCTTGCACTGCAAATGCTGGTTGAAAATGCCATTAAACACAGCGTTGTATCAAAAACACAACCTTTGCACGTCTATATATCAGCCGATGGTGCAGAGCTGGTTGTGCGTAATAAAATACAGGAAAAACATAGCAAGGATAAAAGCAGCGGTTTAGGACTTGCAAACATCAGCAAACGCTATGCATTAGCTACGAGCAAGGCTGTACAGTATGGCATTGAAAATGGTGAGTATGTAGTACACTTACCACTATTACAATATTAATCCTTGTGCTTACCACCAAATAGCTTCTCGCCGGCTTTTACAGCAACACTCATTCTGTTCTCTATTGGTGGAATAGGGCAGTTGTAACCTGTTGCGTATGCACAGTAAGGATTGTATGCTTTATTAAAGTCTATAACCACTTTCTCGCCTTTTATGTCCTTTATCTCAAGGTCTATATACCTGCCACCAGCATAAGTTTCGGTATACGATGTACCGTCAGTAAAAGGTATAAACAGATGATCTTTATGCTTTTTATCTTCCAGCAGTTTTATGTTTTGGTAAATGCAAAGCGTAACAACAGTATCATTCAACACAAACATGGCTGTACCATACTGTTTAAAAGTCTTTGTTTTCCCGCTATAGGTAGGCATTTCAAAAGGCTGACTATCAGGCGTAACATGAAATTTAGCTGCTATTTTATATTTTTCATCCGTTTCAAAAAAACGTAAAGATGCCGTGTCATTTGCCTTTAACGGACTACGCTCTTCTTTAACAAAAGCTTCCTTGTATTCCTTCCTCCACTTAGCAATTTCAGCTTTATAGTTTTGTGCTCTAAGGCCTGTAAAGGGAGCAACTGCCAATAATACCAATACTATATACTTCATAATAAAACAGCCTTGCAATCTGCAAGGCTGTAAATATATAAAAGATGTACTTTTCTTAGTTACCTAGATAAGATTTCAGCAACTGGCAGCGTGTAGCAGTGCGCAGTTTTGTGATTGCTTTATCTTTAATCTGACGAACACGTTCGCGAGTCAGGGAGAATTTCTCACCAATATCTTCCAGGCTCATCGGATGCTCTACGCCGATACCGAAGTACAGCTTAATCACATCGCGTTGGCGGTCTGTAAGCGTGCTCAAAGAACGTTCTATTTCACAACGCAGTGAATCGTAGTGCTCCAGTTCAGAATCAGCAGAGTCTGAATTTGGATTCTCCAATACATCAAGCAGGGTATTATCCTCGCTATCCACAAACGGAGCATCAACAGATACGTGGCGAGCAGCTACACCCAGTGTCGTTTCAATTTCTTCTGTGCCTATGTCCAAAAGTTCTGCTAATTCTTCTGTAGATGGTTCACGTTCATATTCCTGTTCCAGTTGAGAATATGCTTTGCTTATTTTGTTCGAAAGACCCACTTTATTGAGCGGAAGGCGAACGATACGTGATTGTTCTGCCAAAGCCTGCAAGATAGATTGACGAATCCACCATACTGCATAAGAGATGAATTTGAAACCACGTGTTTCATCAAAGCGCTGTGCTGCTTTGATAAGGCCGAGGTTACCTTCATTAATCAGATCACTAAGCGATAAACCCTGATTTTGGTATTGTTTTGCTACCGATACTACGAAACGGAGGTTGGCTTTTGTAAGTTTCTCCAGTGCGCGTTGGTCACCTTGTTTAATTTTGATGGCAAGCTGCACTTCTTCTTCAGGGGTAATCAAATCTACTTTACCGATTTCCTGGAGGTATTTTTCCAGAGATTGGCTCTCACGATTAGTAATGGATTTCGTGATTTTGAGCTGACGCATTGACATAGGCAAATCAATTTTTTAATCGTTAGAGAATAGAAGAATAAACGTAAGTAATGGTCTTGATTTTTACATTGTTATGGCAAATCTAACGTTCTGAGTAATTCAACCCAAATAAAAATTAAGAAATTCTTAACAGCAAAAATCAAACCAATTTTTCAAGTCAGGCTGGTATTTATAAATATTTCTTTCAGAAAGATTTTGATTGTTCATTCCTTTTTTTATTATTGCACCAGTGTTTACCTCAAGAGCTTAAAATCATTAGATGAGTAAGAAAAAGACAATGTACACGCTCGAGTTTCCCATTAGGTGCTCTCCATCGATACTTTTCGAGTTTTTATCGACACCGGTTGGGCTGCAAGAGTGGTTCGCAGACAAAGTTGACCAAAGAGATCATACTTTCTATTTCAGCTGGAACGGTAGCACAGACGTGGCCGACATGGTAGAAGGATTGGAAAATGAATACGTAAGATACAGATGGGATTATTACAACCCTGAAGAATTCTTTGAATTCAGAATTGAACAAAGTCCTATTACAAACGAAACCATTCTGAAAATAACTGACTTTGCCGACAAAATAGACCTGAAAGACCAGGAACGTTTATGGCATACGCAGGTTGCAGACCTGAAGCATCGTATAGGTAGTTAACATCATTCCTACAAAAGCCTGCAGTACTATATTGCAGGCTTTTTTGCAGCTGCTTTTCAAAACGTTAAATAGTGGCTTATTCTTTACAATACAATAGCCATTGCAGCCGTTTTTGTGTAGGTTTGCACAAATTCTGAAATACTATTGCTTAAGAAGCTCGACATACTTATTCTGCGGAGTTTTATAGGGCCGTTTATAGTTACTTTTTTCATTACGCTGTTCGTACTGGTAATGCAGTTTTTCTGGCTGTATATGGACGAGCTGATAGGTAAGGGATTGGGTATCTGGATGATTGTGCAGTTGCTGTTCTTCATGTCTACAACCATGGTTCCGCTTGCATTACCCTTGGGTATTTTGTTAGCGTCTATCATGACATTTGGCAGCATGGGCGAGAACTTTGAGTTAGTAGCCATAAAATCTGCCGGCATATCACTTCTGCGATTCATGCGTCCGCTTCTGTTCTTCATTATGTTTATTGGCGGATTGGCATTCCTGTTCAACAATAATGTGATCCCATATGCCAATCTGAAGGCGCTTTCTCTCCTGTACGACTTAAGGAATTCTAAACCTACATTCAACATACGTGCAGGGCAGTTCAATAAAGACATTGATGGCTTCTCCATACGCGTTGGTGAAAAAGATAAGGATGGTAAGACAATCAGAAATATTATCATTTATGACCATACCTCGGGGCTTGGCAATGACAGGGTAGTTATTGCCAAACAAGGTGAAATGATACCAAGTGCAGATAAACACTATCTTATTTTCAGGCTGAAGGACGGTTGGCGCTATGAGGAGACAGTGAATACCAAAGATGGGGTAAATAGCTATCAGCAATACAGGATGTACTTCAAAAAATGGGATAAGGTATTCGACCTATCTTCATTTAAACTCACCCGTACCAGTGAAGATCTGTTTAAAGATGCTTATCAGATGATGGATGTTGTGCAACTGAACGAACGCATTGACAGCTTTGGCAGATACCAGAAAAACCTTGCTAAAAATCTTGGCATATACCTGAGCCCCAATATTGAGGCTATGGGCAATGATAGCCAGATGACTGCACTTACCAAACGAGTTGTCGCCACTAAAAAAACAGTTGCCTACAAATCTTCATTTATAGATTATATCCCGGATTCACTGAAATGCAGGGTAGTAGCCAGTTCTATTAATACCGTACGCAATAGTAAAGGGATGATAGACATATCTTCAAACGATAAAGTGCTGCATCGCGAAAACTTTTTGCAGTTCAATGTAGAATGGCATAGAAAGTTCACATTATCATTCGCATGCGTATTGCTGTTCCTGATAGGTGCACCACTTGGTGCTATTATACGTAAGGGTGGTTTAGGTATGCCCATGGTTATAGCAGTTGCTTTCTTTGTGGTATTCCACATCATGTCTATAACAGGCGAGAAACTGGCTAAAACAGGCTCTCTACCCGCATGGCTTGGCATGTGGATGGCAACAGGTATGTTGTTGCCTATTGCATTCATTCTGATAAATCAGGCACGCAACGACTCTCAGATATTCAGTAAAGAATGGTATATGCGTGTTTGGTCTAAAGCAATTTCGACTTTCAAAAAATCAAAATAGATGGCACAGAAACCATACACTTCATACAATGTATATTTTCTGCTGCCATTTGCCATATGGGTAGTTGGTGGTGGCATAGCTTTAATAGTCAGTGATAAAGAAACATTATTCAGAACATTCAATACCAATCATACTTCCTTTCTGGACAGTATAATGCTTGGAGTAACTACGCTAGGAGAGGGTTGGTTTATTAGTGTGGCATTGCTAGTACTATTTGGCTACTCATCCTTCCGAAATTGGTGGTATTTCATCACAGCTGCCGCAGCTACAACATTACCATCTATTTTCACCCAAATACTGAAAAGTCACTTTGGTGCAGCAAGGCCGCTAAAATACTTTAACGAGGCTGCATGGATACATACATTGCCTGAATGGCCCAGACTCATGGAACGAAGCTTCCCTTCAGGACACTCATGCGGCGCATTCAGCCTTTATACTTTGCTATCTATGCTACTATTACCACGCTACAAGTGGTTGGGTAGTATATTATTTATCTTTGCAATAAGCACTGCCTATTCCAGAATGTATCTGGCAGCACATTTTTTCGAAGATGTGTATGCAGGTAGTATTATAGGTACATGTATAGCAACGATAGTTGTTATCATAATGAATGGATTGGCACCATATTTCTTTAAACGACCAAAGACTTTACGATAATGACAATGCCTAATGTATTACGATACATCACAATCTTTCTGATAGGAACATTGTTGTTTGTACCGTTTCTGGGGCAGGTTCACCTGTTCGACTGGGACGAAATAAACTTTGCGGAGTGTGCAAGGGAAATGATTGTATCTAAAGATTACCTGCGGATGCAAATCAACTATCGGCCATTCTGGGAAAAGCCACCGTTGTTTATATGGTTGCAGGTACTTAGTATGAAAACATTTGGCATCAACGAATTTGCAGCCAGATTCCCGAATGCATTGGCAGGAGTTATTACACTGATAGCTTTATATTACACAGGCAAACGCATTGTAAATGAGCGACTGGCTATATGGTGGGTAATACTCTATGCTGCTACGTGGCTACCACATTTCTATTTTAAATCGGGCATTATAGACCCCATATTTAACCTGTTTATATTCCTTGCATTTGTGCAAGTATACTTTATCAAGTACGGGCAAAACAAATACCTGCATGCACTACTTTCCGGTGTGTTTCTGGGTCTTGCAGTAATGACAAAAGGACCTGTAGCTATACTTGTAGCAGGCTTGTCTTTTACAACTTACCTTATTGTAAACAAGGGCTTTACAGGCTATAAATTGCTGCATTTATTTACAATTGCATTCGCCACACTGCTTACTACTGCATTGTGGTTTGGTGTAGAGATACTACAGCATGGTTTCTGGTTTGTAAATGAATTTATTACTTACCAGATAAGACTTTTCAAAACAGAAGACGCTGGCCATGGAGGTCCATTTTTTTACCACTTCATTGTTCTATTAATCGGCTGTTTTCCGGCGGTACCTTTTCTGTTTCAATACTTCAAAAAACAACTTGCTGAAAACACACAACAGGCAGATTTCATAAAGTGGATGTGGATTATGTTTTGGGTAGTGCTGCTGCTGTTTTCAATTGTTAAAACGAAAATTGTACACTATTCATCGCTATGTTATTTTCCGCTTACTTTTTTGGCAGCTTTGCAGTTGTACAGAATAGCAGAAGGGAAAGTATCTCTGCTTAAGCCTGTCAAAATACTACTTACTGTTATTGGTGTGGTTTTAGCAATAGCTATTACATGCCTGCCATTAGTAGGGCTTAATAAAGACATATTGATACCTCTGATTGATGATCCTTTTGCCGTAGGAAACCTGCAGGCTAATGTGCACTGGAGTATTGCAGAAATAAGTTGGGGGCTCATTTATCTAGGTGGTATTATTACAGCTGTTGTTTTAATGCAAAAGGAATTTAGGAAGGGGGTGTTGGTCTTATGTGCAGTACAGGTAATAACCATACAAGTAACGGTATTACACTTCACCCCTAAAATAGAAGCCATTTCCCAAAGAGCCGCAATCGAATACTTTCAAAGCTTCATTGGCAAAGATGTATATGTTCATGTTCTGGGATACAAAAGCTATGCACATCTTTTTTATACCCAAAAGCAGCCACAAACCAACAATAACTACGACAACGAAGAATGGCTGTTAACAGGCGATATAGACAAACCGGCTTACTTTATTTGTAAAGTGATGGAAGCAGACAAATACAGAGCAATGCCACAACTGGAAGAAACTGGCAGTAAAAATGGTTTTGTATTCTTTAAAAGGAAATAATAACATCAACTAATCAATGAGAAGCCCATCTTAAAAGATGGGCTTCTCATTTTCTTGTGTAAAATAGACAGAGTGCATAAAACTTATCATAAAATACTGTGAATATAACCCTGTAACTATAAAAATAGATAGCTCTATCTATATCAATTTTAAAACAGCCTGTTTACATAAGCTTTAACTTTATGAGACAATTCTTGCAAATTGTATTAAATAAAAACACCCCGATTTCGGGGTGTTTTTATTTAATTATCAGAAGTGTGTTATTGACTATCGAACCAGTACAACCTCACCTTTATTTTCCATCATCTTACCATCACACTTGTATGCAACGTAGTAGAAGTAAGTACCCATATCAGCTGGTTTGCCATTGAAAGTACCATCCCAACCTCTCAGTTCATTTACTGTTTCAAATACTACCTGACCATAACGGTTAACAACCTTGATAGTACGAACATCTATCTGGCGTTGTACACCAGGTGCATTTGGTATAATACGGAACAAATCATTCCTACCATCACCATTTGGTGAAAAAGCACTTGGCAGATTTACATTGCAGCAGGCTTTAGTAATAACCTTTATACTGTCGCTGTTAGTACAACCATACTGGTCTTTTACATCCAAACGCAAATGAGAAGTAAAATCAACTCGTGCATATGTACTAGATTGATCACTATACTCATCAAAGAAACGAGTAGGAGACCATGAATATTCGCTACCGCTATTTATAGTATTAGCAGTTACTCTCATACTATCGCTGTTACAGTAAACTTTGCTGGCATCAAAACCATCAATTTTAAAGCTGGCATCTGGTTTTGCATGTACATAGGTAGAATCAGTAACGACGTTGCTACACAACTTATTCACTAAACGTAGCTTAACATATTTCTTACCAGAATTATCCCAGATTACACCATTAGGGCCTTGGTCTGTAGCACCAAACGATACTCTACCACCATCCCAATCCCAGAAGAATGAATCTGCAGACAATGTATATGAGTAAAGAGATACTAGCTCTATTTGACCCAAGCATATATTTTCACGCAAACCCATTTCAGCAGTAGGTAATGTATCAACACGTATTGTTTTATTTAAAAGCTCGCTATAACAACCATCATGACCAACTTGAAGCTTAATATCACGAAGACCAGCGCTATCTAATGCTATTTTAATAGAGCGTGAGAAATTTGGATCAACAGACAAAATTTGTGTTCCAGTAGGGAATGTCCAATTAAAACCTGAGCTATCATAAGCACTACCATAGTAAGATAATGTCAGAGTGTCTTTTTGACACAATTTGTCTTTAGTTGATACTATCAGGCCATTAGGCTTGAATGTAACTACGACTTTAATTAATGAACGATTACTTTCGCAACCTCTGTTTGACTGGCTTACATAATAGTTATATTCATTTTTAGCTGTAGTATTCGGAGTTGGTGCAATCAAAGATGGTATGCCACCAATCGGATCATAATACCATTTCAACTGATTACCCGTAGCAGTAAGTGGTTGTGCAAGGTCATTCTCACAGAAATATAATGGTGTAGTTACCAATGGAGGATTAGGTTTCGCAGATGCTCTGTAAGTTACAGGCGTTCTATTATCTTTACTTTCACAACCGTCAACAATCTGAGCAAGGTAAAAAGTTTCTTGAGAAACAGTTGTTGTATTAAACGGAGGCGTGAACGGAATCGGAGAACCACCTGTACTTGTATAATACCATCTTGCAGAACCACCACCTGCTACTGTAACAGGAGTAAATGGCTCATTTAAACAGAAATCTGTTTTTCCTTCAAACTTAGGTGCCGGAGGATCTCCTATAGTTATCTTTAAAGTTGAAGGTAAACTTTCTGTATTGCCACAGTTTGGATCTTTTACAGTTACAGTATAAGTACCTGCATCACCAGGTTGCATATTTGCAATGGTAATTGTTGTATTAGTACCTGTGTATATTACAGAGCCGTTAGGATGTCTTACGGTAATAACACCAATACCATTAAGATAAGAAGGCAGTGAAATGCTGAAAATTCCGTCAGCGCCACGACAAACTTTCAATGAAGATACATTCAATTTTGGTGCTGCAGGAGCTGCAGATCCCGCATCAATAAACTTAATAGAACCACAAAAAGCTGGAATGCTACCAACAACTGAGTTTGCACCAGGCCCAGGCATTGCCCCCCAATAACTAATACCACCACCTGTATTTACTGTAACACCACTAGCTGTAAAAGCAGTAGGTGCAACATTCGAGAAGAAAGATATTGTATCAGTAGACATCAAAGCTAAACGAATAGTAGTAGCCGGAGGTACTGAGATGTTCAAACCGGTAAGTATAGGTATAATAGACCCCGGCACTGTACCATTAGATATAGGATTACTAACAGCTTCGGGAATCCAACCATTTGCTGCAGATATATTTGGTCCACCTCCTACTGCCGGTTGTTGCTTCCAAAGTGTATATATAGCGCCATTCATACTGTGTAGAGAAGTGCCATAAGTGTTTTCACCCACATGATACCAATGTAGCTCGGTAATTGTTATGGGACAGCTATTACTATTTGTAACATTAAAGGTAATAAACTGAGGAGGAGTAGGAGCCCCTGGCCCTGTAACATATGTATGTAACGGACTATTGTTAAAATTGGTAGTAATTGTAGTGGTAGGTTGAGAATGTGCTACTAACACACAACCTGCAATTACAGAAGCTGTCGATAAAAACCTTTTGAATAACTGTTTTACCATGGGTTATTATTTCTGATAATTAATTTTTATTCTGCAAGTATTTTTTAAAATACTGTAGATGACCATAATATATAGACATGTATACCATCACATTGGTTGGTTTACATCCGTCATACTATTGTAAGCACAGCATAATCAGACGTAAAATAAGGATAATTCTTTGCTTTGCAAACCCTTTGTTAAAAAATTATAGCTTTAAAAACCGCATATTTCCATACATAATATGAAGATATGTTTTAATGAAATTTTAATGCCTTATTTTTACCAATACAGGACGTAAAACATGTACATAAAAAATCAACAATTTAAGGATGCAGATTCGCTGATGGAAGTATTATTCGACTTTGAAATCGGCGACCCATCTGCTAAGATGCAGGCAGTCATTACCGAAGTAGAGAACGCACAAGCTGAAAATGAAGAATTGAAGGCGCAGGCAGCTACTATGGATGAAGAAGATGCCTTAGAGCTATTGGACGATTGGAAGAGGGAAAGAGTAATACATATTTTATTAAATAATTACTCGTCTTTTAAGGTGCATGATGCCAAACTATATGGCAAAAATGATTCATCTGAAGATTTGCTGTATAGTATCGATCTGATTTAATATCACCTTATTTTTCACTTCAAGGTTTTTATATCTTTTGCCATCCGAATAGTATATTGCAATTCGCATTAATATCATATAATGAAAAAATCGACTATCATTCTTTCTATGCTTTTACCTTTTATGGTAAATGCACAAGACGACCTTGTAAAAAAACTGGAAACGAACAAAAGTGACAGTTCAAAAAAGAAGTTTGTCTTCACTAATAAAATAAATCTGGAAAACAGTTCTGTAAAAAACCAAGGGAGCTCGGGTACCTGTTGGAGCTATAGCACCAACTCTTTCCTGGAAAGCGAAATGGCGAGAATGGGCAAAAAGCCAATAGATATTGCCGAAATATATACTGCACGTTGTGTATATATAGACAAAGCCGATGCTTATGTTCGTATGCATGGTGCTGTTAGCTGGGGCGATGGCGGTTCTTGCCACGATGTTATAAATATGTATGCTAAATATGG
>DATGXJ010000032.1:0-163530 GCA_035299045.1 Flavipsychrobacter sp. | reverse complement strand
CGCAGGCTTTCGTTGTGTACAAGATCCTGCAGTTTCAGTATACCATCCAGTATAGCCTCCGGGCGCGGAGGGCAGCCTGCTACATACACATCTACCGGTATTACCTGATCTATACCCTGCAATACAGGATAAGAATCAAATATACCACCGCTGGATGCACATGCGCCAATAGCAATAACCCAGCGAGGCTCTGCCATTTGCAGATATACCTGACGCAGTACCGGTGCCATTTTTTTGGCAATAGTACCTGCTACCAGCAACACGTCGCACTGACGAGGTGTAAAGCCCATACGCTCTGACCCGAAACGAGCCAGATCGTAGTTGGAACCCATGGTAGCCATGAACTCGATACCGCAGCAAGATGTTGCGAATGGTAAAGGCCATAGTGAATTTTTACGTGCAAGGCCTACCACCTTATCAAAAGATGTAGCCATAAACCCTTCTCCCGAATAGCCTTCCGGTATCGGGGACAGCTTCATATTAGTATTGTACTGTACGGGACGTCCCATAATCTGTTAATTCTGTTTAGCTATGATTTGTAATAACAATTACAAACCCATAATAGTTAAAGCATGTTTTAATCTTCCCAGTCAAGCGCACCTTTCTTCACAATGTATATAAACCCGCAAAGGAAGAAAGCCACAAACATTATAACAGCCAGAAAGCCTTCCTGACCCAGATCTCTGAAGTTTACAGCGTAGGGATAAAAGAATATTACTTCCACATCGAACAACACGAAAAGTATGGCTACGAGGAAGTATTTGATGGCCATTGGCTGGCGCGCGTTACCTACAGAGGGGATACCGCTCTCGAAGTTGATGAGCTTGTCTTTGGTTCTGCGTTTAGGGCCTAGCATTTGCGAAGCACCTATTGTTAATACCACAAAGCCTATACCCACCAATAATTGGATAGCCACCGGTAGGTAGCTGAAGGGCGTTTGCTGGTTTGCTGCCAATAGTAGAAAATTCATATTACAACTAAACTTCGAGCGTTCTGAACAGAGGTAGCAAAGTTATAGTTATGGTGCGAATTTGCAAGGGAAAAACCGTGCTATTATTATTATTATTTAGACCCGCAGTAATGCATTACTCATAGTAAAATACACATAAGAGTAATGCTTATCATTTGTGGTTGTAAATTGACCTATTGTATTGATACGAATCACATATTATAATGATATCTTATCTATGATTATCAATACAATATATATTTAAGTTACAAGATTCTACTGCAATCGATGCTGCTCTATCGTATTTGTCAAAATAGTATGTTTCGTTTATAAGCCTTCTGTGTTCAAGGTCAAACCCTTTTTCTCCGTAATTATAATTATTTGCATAACTGTAAATACACAATAGAAGGAAAACTGCCGATGATAGTCTGAACAATCCAGAATTTGTGAAAAACCTATATGTAACAGTTAATATAAATACAACCATTAAAAGGTTAGAATATATCATGTACCTGCTTGAATAAAACGGATTGCCAGCCGTCTGAGAACGAAAAACTGATATTGTAGCCATAGATGATAAAATGAAGCACATAATCATAAACAACAGCAGCAAATATTTATCCGATATCATTTTTTTACCATATGGGAATGATACTAAGACGCCAAAAATGATTAGGCATCCGAATATATTAGCATTTTCAGTGTTTGTTATTTCTCCAAATGCAAAATGTGCCCCTGCCATACTAACAAAATAATTGACAGCTGCAGATACATCATAACTACCAAAGTCATGCGATGTATGTTGATAGTTTATATAATAGAATACGACACCTGCGATGATTGTAAATGTGAGAGTTATTTTTTGTATTTTATTTGCTATCAATAAATTATATATTAATATAAAAAATGCAGCAATTACTCCGTTCCCACTTGAAAATATAGTAAGGAGCGTAACAATTGCGGTAGGAATGAGGTATGTTCTATCATTTTTACTACTGAAAAATAAAGCCAACAAAAACAACATTACTACACCATAGTTTTGCATCCCCTCCATTGCCATAATGCTGTTTTCATAGTTACTGAAATCGAAAACACATAATACGGTCATCAACGACAATATGGGAAAATACTTAGGTAAAAGATGCCATAGTACATAAAGCAAGGTCGTAGAAATAAATACTAACTGAAGATTGGCAATAATACCTAATACTTTAAAGTTTACCCCTCCAGTAATAATATAACTAATTGCATAAACTATTCTTGATGATAGTATTCTATGCTCATTATGTTGGGAAAATAAAAGGCTAAGTCTATTAAAAAAATCAGCCTTACTAAACTTATTCAGGAAATTCAATATTGCTTCATAGTCATCTTTCATGGGTATGTTTACTGCATACTTATTTATAGCATAGAAGTAAATGAATACCGTGAGTGATATCAAAGCTGCTATTATCCACTTCAGATAACGGGGGTTCCCTGATACAGCGCTTCCTTTAGACATGAATATGTATTTTGGGTATTATTGTTACAAGGCTGCTTTAAAGAGAAGCCCTGTAACAATAATAAAGAATTCTTGTAAGACGAGAACAATAATCCTTCAAATAGCACGCAAAAGCGTAAACCAACGCTAATTTTTCAAAAGCCTTACTGTTTGTATATGCTTGTCATCAGACAGTTTCATTGTATAAACTCCTGATGGTAAGCTTCTAATATCAATTGTTGTATTGATATGTTTATTATTTGTAAATGCAGAAGTGTTGTATACCAACATACCTACTGCATTATAAACCTGTAATGCAACTATAGCAGATGCTGACGTACCTGACACAGTGAATATACCATCACTAGGATTTGGATATATCTGCAGGTTTGCCTGATTAATAATATTGGATTGACTGATTGAAGTGGTTGTATCTTCAACTCCTATCATTGGCGCGTTGGTACAATAATTATTAATTTCTGAGTCTGAAAGAACCCTGTTGTAAATAGCTATATCGTCTAAAACTCCTATGAAATTATAAGGAAAGCTTGAACCACCCCAAGGATATTTTCCTATACAAATACTATCTGTAGATGAACCAATGGTATTTGACCAACCTGCGAATTTATTAATCAAAGTACCATTAACATAATGTCGTGCAGTATCGCCGTCAAAAGTTAGTATGTAACAATACCATGTTTGTGTCCTTACTTTTACAGAACATTGTGTAGTTGTTGCAGATAAGACAATAGGCCCAACCTGCCCTGCAAATACATATAAATTAGTATCTGCAACAGTACAATCATTATATCCATTATCAAGATAATCTAATATAAGGCTTCCGTTAGTGCCCTGTGTTCCTCTACTTATTATAAAGTTACCCTGACAAACATCTGTATAAAATTTGTTTGCTTTAAACACTGCACACATACTTATTTTATTGACATTCATATCCGGCTTGTATGGTACACCAATACTGCTGGATATAGTATCGAACAAATATGCTGTAGCAGGATAACCAATCTTGCCTTTTACAGGTTTAACATCCTTAATATTACCATGATGGGCTTTACCTGATGCATCATTTGCATTACCAGTAAATGGGAAATGTATAAGCAGGCCTGATGTAGGGATTTGAGCAGTAGCAAATATGTATATAATGCTCATTAAAAGGGTGGTAATGATTTTTTTCATAAAAAATCAAGGGTTATATAATAGTTAGAACACTAAAGTAAGAAACAAGTTAGATATTTGCTAAGAATGTAATCTTTTTAATGCAACACAATATCAGAAATCCACGAATTTCTATAGTAATACCATGTTATAATCATGGTAATTATATTGATGAAACTATTCAAAGTATAGATAGAATACATGATAAAAATCTATATGAAATAATCATTGTAAATGATGGATCAACTGAAGAGCTATGTAATGAGCGCTTAGCGGAATTAGAAAAAACTGGTTTATATAAAATTATCTGGCAAGAAAATCAAGGTGTCTGCAAAGCAAGAAATAATGGCTTTAAACATGTACGAGGGGAGTTTGTACTACCTGTAGATTCTGATAATAGAATAAACCCTGATTTTATATACAAAGCAATAAATTTATTAGACCAACAGAAGGATGTGTCTGTGGTTTATTGCAACTCTGTTCTATTTGGCAGCGAAGAAGGCATTAGAATTGCAGGTGAGTTTAATCTTCAAAGACTGATGCTAAACAACTTCATAGATAATTGCTCAGTTTTTCGAAGCTCATTACTAAAAGAGATAGGTTATCATGATACTTTCCATACAATTAATGGTACTGAAGATTGGGAATTCTGGCTTAGGGCAGCATTCAACGGATACAAATTTCACTACCTGAATGAGGCTTTGTTTGATTACAGAGTGCTCCCAAACTCAGGATCTGCCAAGCTGAATGCCAATAAGATAAAGGGCAACTCTAACATGGATTACTTCAGAGAAAAGCACAGTTATTATTTTGGACCACAGCACATAGATGAATATTTTATAAAAAAAATAAAATCAAGCCCCTTAGCTTTTTTAGGGAAGCTTATAATAAAGATGTACTTTCCAAAGCTATTTTCGAAACTTGTAACTAAAGGCAAGCTTAGAAAATATATATAACAGAGAACAAAATGAGGCAGGAAAATCTTGAGAGGCTTAGTTATCCGGTTGCCGGGATAAACCATCCATACTATATAGAATACAAGTTCCTTTTCAAGGATTTGAAGGATGCAGCACAGCAATATGCAAAAGGAGATCTTCTGGATATAGGATGTGGTAATAAACCTTACAGACCATTTTTTGACGGAAAATTAACCAGCTATATAGGATGCGATATCATACAATCTGACAAAAATCTTGTTGATATAATATGCCCTGCAACAGATATACCGCTAGCTGATAATTGCAAGGATACTGTTTTTAGCACCCAGGTTATAGAGCACGTAGCAGACCATCGCAAATTATTGTCTGAAGCTTTTCGTATTCTGAAACCTGGCGGACATCTGATTGTTTCAGGGCCAATGGCATGGGAGCATCATGAAGAGCCATATGACTTTTTCAGGTTTACGCGCTATGGCTTTGAATACATACTGACTGAAACAGGCTTTACCGATATAATAATAGTACCTAATGGTGGTAAGTGGGCTATGGTTGGACAATTGCTTCATAATAGCTTACGTTCTTCATGCTATGGCAAAAAATCAATCAAAGCAAGATTATTGAAAGGAGTGTATTTTCTTTTCAGGCTGAAATGGATAATAAACTTGTTTTTTGTGTGGCTTGATAATTTTGATAAAGATTACAGTTCTACGCTCAACTTTGTAGTAATAGCACGTAAGCCCTGATTAATATTATGTTGGTCTCAATTATTATTGTAAACTACAACACATACGAACTGACTTGCAATTGCATAGACAGTGTTTTGAAGCATACAAAAGGTGTTGAATACGAAATAATAATAGTAGACAATGCATCTCCGACAGAAAATCCTGAGCATTTTAAAACCAGATACCACAATATCAAACTTATCAAATCTGCTGAAAATGGTGGGTTTGCCAAGGGTAACAATATAGGTATATATAATGCCTCAGGAGATATAATATTACTATTAAACTCTGATACAATACTTACTGAAGATAGCATCTCTATATGTGCTAAACATCTATCGTCAATTGATGATGTAGGTTTTCTTACTTGCAAGCTTGTATATCAGAATGGAAAATACCAGCATAATGCCCGAGCTTTCAGAAGCATAAGAAATGAACTACTGGATATTGTAAGGCCTATATTAATGCTGCTACCTTATAAACAAAGGGCGGCTTTGATGTTGAATCAATATTTTCATGGCGATTTTGGCACTTCATGTGGATGGGTATCTGGTGCTTTTATGATGTTTCGTGCATCTTTACTCTCATCTATGCCTGATAAAAAGCTCGACGAACGTTTTTTTATGTACGGAGAAGATGAATTATGGTGCTTGCAAGCATATCAAGCCGGATACATAAATTATTATACTTGCAAGACATCTGTTATACATATTGCTAATGCCAGTACGGAACCGGCAAAGCAACAAAAACTCATGAAAACAATGCTTAACCATAGCATTGACATATTCCGATACAGGTTCGGTTCTGGTATATATTTTAAAACACTAACTGCGATATATACCTTTAAAGAGTATTTGAGATACTACGTGAAAATATTGGTTATGAAATTATTTAAATACCGTATGAGGTAATGGGTGTTGTTTTCAGACAATCTATCAAAACTACAATCGTAACATTTGCAGGTGCGTTATTGGGCGCACTGACGGTATACCTTTCTACAAAGTATATTCCTGAACAAGAGTATGGATTTTCGCGCACATTGCTTTCTCAAGCAATTGTAGCCTCTCAGATTACATTGATAGGCATGCATACAACACTATTCATTTTTGTTAACAAGTATAATGTTCAGGATGAAAAGAGGAAAGTACTATTAAGCCTTAGTGTACTGGTTCCGGTTCTTGCAACACTGCTTGCTACTATACCCTACTTTGTTCTAAAGACCTTCTACCTGTCGCTATATAGTGCTGAAGATATGGTATACATGGATAGGTTTTTTATGTGGTTACCCGTATATACATTATTGTGGGCTGTAATGACGGTATTTGAAAACTACCTGCTATCTCACATGAAAGTAGCCTTATCTAATTTTATAAAAGAAATTATCCTGAGAGGTTGCAATATTCTGCTTGTAGTTATTTATGCAATAGGATGGGTAGACTTTAATTGGTTTATGATATTAAGTGTATTAATACACATAATACCTATCATACTCATGATAAGGATATGTAATACTATTGAAGATTTTGGCTTTTCTACAAAATGGGCTGTATTTTCTAAAGAGGAATATAAACAGATAACAGACTTTGCTGTTTCTCACTTATTTGTCAATGTGTCTGTGATATTGCTTATATACATAGACCAGTTGATGCTTGGTGTGCTGGATAAACAAGGGCTTGTATCGGTAGCTGTATACTCTGTAGCAATATATGTACTTTCAATCTTTCAGATTCCTATCAGGGCAATGTCATCCAGCATAGCACCCATATTCACGAAAGCAATGGAAGACAAAGATGAAAATAGTCTTGATAGGTTATTTTCTGTTTCTGCACTGAATGTACTCATTGTAATATGCGGAATGTCTGTATTAATACTCTCAAATGTTCAAAACCTTGCCGGTATTTTGAATAAGTCTTATAGTGCTGTTACTATTCTGGTTCCGATACTAATACTAGGGCGCTTTGTTGACAATATGACAGGATTTAACACTGAAATTCTTACTATTTCAAAATACTATCGTTTCAATTTTATATTAACAATCCTGTTGCTTCTTATTGTGATATTATTTAACTACTTATTAATACCAAAATATGGGGTTTATGGCGCAGCATGGGCCAATACTATAGGGTTTGCTACATATAATTTTGCCAAATTCCTTTTTGTATGGCGAAAAATGAATCTTCAACCATTTCGTAAACAAAGCCTGCTTGCAATAATAAGTACAATACCAGCTGCCATTGCCGGGTATTATATTCCCCAAATAGGGCACCCGATAGCAGATGCAATTGTAAGAAGTGCTGTAATTGTTTTATTGCTTATAGTATTTATTTACTACCTGAAGCCTTCCGAGGAGTTTAACCAAATGATAAAGAACCTTAAAGAAAAAAAGAGGCTATACTAACATCCTGCAAGCTCATCCGTTAATATTCCAGTTTTATCTTTGAAGAGTAGTAGGGTACATACCTCTTCACATATTTTTACTGACGGAATTGAAAATTTACATTACAACTAATGCCATGTCATAAAAATGACATATTTTGTAAATGTATAAATCTCAACAATTAGCATAACAGATTGTATTATATTTATAATCTGTTATCATAGAGTTGCTTACCCCATGCAAATAATACATCAGGCTTAAATAGTCCGATGATTAATAAACATGTTTTTTACGTACTTATGATATCATTTATTACTATCTGCCGTAGGCTATTTTTATTGCTTGTGATATTGATGTGTGCCGGCTATGCTAAGGCAACGCATATTTACGGGGCAGACTTCTATTACACTTATGTAAGTGGTAATACATATACTGTTACACTTGTTGTATATGGCGATTGTAGTGGTTCTGCATTTAATAGCCTTAGTTCCAGCACTCCAACTGTAGAATTATATAATGGTACATCATTTGTAAGTTCGCAAAATCTCATCATACAAGCACCAACAGCAGGTATTGAAGTTACACCTGTGTGCTCTGCACAGTTAAGTAATACAAACTGCGTAAGTACAACTGGTACTATACCGGGTGTAAAGAAATTTACATATTCTAGAAACTTCACACTTACAGGTACCTCTACCAACTGGCGTTTTGTTTTCACAGGTGCTATGGGTACTACGTCTGCCGGACGCAGTACTACTATTACTAACATAAGTAGCGGTACCGGTGGTGGCTCTATAATGGGTCTGGAAGCAACATTAAATAATACCGGAGGCTCTAACTCTTCCCCAATATATACTTCTATACCAACTCCTTTCTTCTGTATAAATGTGCCGGCAAATAATAACCCTGGTGCGGTGGACGCAAATGGTGATGTGTTAGCCTATAATCTGGTACCAGGTATTACCGGTACAAGTGGCACTGTTACATATCTTACCGGGTATTCTGCAACTGCGCCTCTCGCCGTTAGTACAGGTTCTTTCAGCTTTAGCAGTACAACAGGACAGCTTGGTTTTACACCCAACCTTGTGCAACGTTCACTGGTAGTTTTCAGGGTAGATGAATACCGTGGCAGTACATTAGTTGGTACCAGCATGAGGGAGATGACCTTTGTAGTATTGAACAATTGTAACAATAATGCCCCAAGTGGTAATATTTCAAACAACTCTGGTGGTACTATTAGTGGTGCAGGTAAGGTAATTACTGTTTGTAAATCTGCCGGCAATATTACTTTCAATATTAACCCAACAGATGTAGAGGGTGATGGCATTACTATGACGGCCAGTGGTATTCCGGCAGGTGCTGTTTTCAACATTACAAACAATGGCAGTACAAGCCCTACAGGTTCTTTTGGCTGGAACCTTGCATCAGCAACGCCCGGTACTTACAACTTTTTTATAAACTATAAAGATGATGGTTGCCCTCTTTCCAGCACACAAACTACTGCTTATACTATAACAATACTACCTGACCCTGCATTAGCTTTTTCTTTGATTGCGCCTGCTACTTGTAGCAAAAAGGCCAGATTTAATATGACTCCATCTGTCAATCCTTCTCCATGGACAATAACCATCAGCCAAGGGACTACAACTATTCATACATTCACAGGCGTTACAGGTACGCAATTAGATAGTCTTGACCCCGGCACTTATACTATACGTGTAGCAAATGCAAATACTTGTTTTAAAGACACAACAATTACTTTAAGCCCGCCTCCAATCATTACACCATCTGTAACAATGGTTAAACCAACATGCTTTGGCGGTAGTAATGGCAGCATCACAGTTAATGCAAGTGGTGGTGTTTCTCCATTTACTTATGCTATAGGCTCCGGTACATATAGCAGTACCAACACCTTCACAGGATTAAGCGCAGGCACGTACACACTACATATCAAAGATTCTTACGATTGTATAAAAGATACTACCGTACAATTACAAAATCCACCTGACATAACTTTAAGTATAGTATCTACTAAACCTAAATGTAATTTCTACAGTAGTGGTCTTATAACTGTCAATGCGTCAAATGGCCTTCCTACTTATCAATATGCGCTTGGTACTGGAACATATAGTACCACAAATACTTTTTCAGGACTATTTTCCGGCACTTACATTATACATGTAAAGGATGCTAATAACTGTACTAAAGATTCAACATTCCTGTTAAATGATTCTATATCTATACATGGTTCTGCAACAGTAACAAATGTGCTATGCTATGGGGATACAACTGGTGCTATTACATTAACAGGCAATAGCGGTGCATCTCCGTATGTATATAGAATGGGGTCAGGGGCATTTGGCACTTCAGGAACATTTACACCATTACCTGCAGGTACACACAACTTCAGAATCAAGGATGTAGACAGTTGTTATCTTGATACTGCAATTACTATAACACAGCCTAACAGAATAACGAGCGTTTCAAGTATTGTAAATGTTACATGCTTTGGCCTCAGTAATGGTGCTGTTACAATTACAGCTTCAGGTGGCGTGTCTCCCTACGAATATGCAATTGGCAGCGGTACTTTCAGCACAGTAAATACATTCTCAGGGCTTGCTGCTGGTAATTATACACTACGTATAAAAGATGCCAACAGTTGTTTAAAGGATACTATCATTACAATTACACAACCCGCTGTTCTTGCTATTAGTAGTATACAAATAACAGAGCCTGTTTGTAACGGTGATATAAACGGATTTATTACTATCACAGGCACAGGAGGCACTACACCGTATACCTATGCAATAAATACAAGTGCTTATGTTGGTTCAAATACATTCAGTGGTTTGGCAAGAGGTACATACACGCTACACCTAAAAGACGCAAACAATTGTCAGGTAGACAGTGTGGTAACTATGAATGAACCTACAAGAATTATTCCTACACTTCAGGTGAAACAATCAACTTGTTCACCTTTAAACGACGGTAGAGTTATTGTTACTGCTACAGGTGGTGTACCTAACTATGTTTATGCTGTTGGCGCAGGTTTATTCTCAAGCAGTAACACTTTTACTCCATTAGCTGCAGGTACTTACACTTTCCGTATCAGGGATACAAGGTTGTGTGTTAAAGACACCACTATCAATATTATTGACTCTACCGTTGTTAATGCAAATTATACTATCAACAATGTGAAATGTTTTGGTGAAAGCAGTGGTTCTATTTCTGTTACTACTACTAGTGGCAAAAGTCCTTTTACATACGCTATCAATACTAACCCTTACGGTACATCATCAATTTTCAATAATCTTGTAGTAGGTAGTTATGCAATTAGCGTAAAAGACGACTTGGGTTGTAAAAAAGATACAACATTACCAGTAACGGAGCCTACATCATTGCAGGTATTTATTTCATCTATCACTTCTCCAAGATGTCATGGATTCTCTAATGGTGGTATTAGTATTTTTGGCATAGGCGGCACATTCCCATATACTTATGCTGTTGATGCGGGAGCATATACTTCGAATGGTAATATTACTGGACTAAAAGCCGGTACATACACCTTCCATGTAAAAGATGCAAACAACTGTATCAAAGACACAGTAATTACCATTACTCAGCCTGATAAAATCATATTCCAGAGCATTACCATTAACAACGTATTATGCAACGGCGATAGTACAGGAAGTGTGATATTGAGCGGTGCCGGTGGTATTGCACCATTATTGTATGCTGCAGATAACTATCCTTATGATACAATTAAAGTAAAAACCAGACTTAATGCGAGCTATCATATTGTACGTTTGAAGGATGCAAATAACTGTTATTTAGATTCGGTAATAAACGTAACAGAACCTCCAAAACTTATATTAGGCATCACGTCCATTACACCACCTACCTGCGAAGGGTATCCTGATGGTGCTGTGATACTTAATGCTAATGGTGGTGTTACTCCTTATTTATTCACTACCAATACCGGGGCACAATCTACTACTGGTAATATGAATAATCTAAAGGCAGGCAATTATACTTTCACCGTAAAAGATGCCAATAATTGTACTGTGGATACTAACGTATTACTAAATGGCTACCCTGCTATAAATATTGATACACTCGACATCTTTAAAGTAACGTGTAACGGATTGAGTGACGGTAAAATTCTGATGAAAGTAAGCGGTGGTATTCCGCCATTGATGTACCAATTGGAAAACAGGACACCTGTTACAGTCAGCGCATTCTACGACCTTATTGCTGCATCGTACAAAATCCGCATTATTGATGATAAGAATTGCTTTAAGGATACTACTGTAAAGGTTGAACAACCTGACAAACTGGTTACCAAGCTGACTGTAATGCCTAATGACTGTGAAGGCTATGATAATGATGGCCTTGTAAAAGCAGACGTAACTGGTGGCACCAAACCTTACAACTATTTGTGGAGCATGGCAAATGCGGGCAACAAACCGGAATTGGCAGGCATTGCAAACGGACCTTATAAAGTAAGAGTTGTTGACTCTAACAGTTGTGCCGACTCTGCATCTGCAGTAGTAGCTTATGACAATTGCTGTAAAGTATTCATACCTGATGCATTTACACCAAATGGAGACGGCAGGAATGACAAGGCAAAAATCCTTTTCAAAGGCGATTTCACTTTGGAGAAATTTACCATATTCAACCGCTTCGGGCAGAAGGTGTTCGAAACGAACATGTTGAATGAAGGATGGGATGGTAAATTCAACGGACAGATGCAAGACCTCGGTACCTTCAACTACTACATCAAGGGTATTTGTGGCAACGGAGGCACCAAGGAAGTTGAGTTTAAAGGGAATGTTACACTCATAAAATAATCATCATCTGACCTAATAGATAATATTTTTAAATAAAAGGGGGCAAATACTGGTGTAAAACCTTATTTTTGCCCCCCTTTCTATTAATAAATTATGGACTACAGAGAAATAGTTGCAGTAACCGGTATCGGCGGTTTGTTTCATTTGATTGCTACTAAAAGCGATGGCGCTATAGTACGCAACCTGGCAGATAAGAGCACGAAATTCATTTCTGCACGTCTGCACAATGTTACCCCACTGGAAAGCATTGAGGTATATACAACAGGCGATAACGTGCGCCTGCACGAGGTTTTTCAGAAAATGAAAGACCAGGAAAACAGTATTAAACCTATAGATGCAAAGTCTGCAGATAACAATAGCATCAAAGGTTATTTCAAAAGCATCTTCCCTGAGTTTGATGAAGAACGCGTGTATGTAAGTGACATGAAGAAAATGCTGAAATGGTTTGAAATTCTGAAGGCAAACGACCTGCTGAATTTTGAATACCTGAATGCACCTGCTGAAGAAGAAGCTGCTACTGAAACTGTTGCTGTAGCAGAAGAAGTTGCTGAAGAAAAACCTGCAAAAAAATCTCGCGCTAAGAAAGCTGCAGAACCTACTGCTGAAGGCGAAGAAAAGCCAAAGAAAAAGGCTGCTAAAAAGAAAACAGAAGAATAATACCCTCGGGTACTATAATATAATGGCTGGCCATGTTGATGGTCAGCCATTTTTATAATCATCTTACGAGATACAATATATATATTTGTATTTTACCAATCTGCGCATCCGTTACAATATATACAATGAGGATATATCATGGCTTGCTGTTAGCAGCTTTGTTATTTACATATTCATCCATAGCACAGTCGCCTAAAAGAGAATTCAGGGCTGCGTGGATAGCTACCGTTTCTAATATAGACTGGCCCTCAAAACCGGGTCTGCCTTCTGCCCAACAACAACAAGAGTTTATATACAGGCTTAACGAGCTGGAGAAACTGGGCTGCAATGCAGTAATAGTACAAGTGCGCCCTGCATCCGATGCCTTCTACCCCAGTAATGAAGAGCCATGGAGCAGATACCTGACCGGCAGGCAGGGGCAACCACCTTTTCCGTACTACGACCCGCTGAAATTCATGATAGAAGAGGCGCACAAGCGCAATATGGAATTTCATGCATGGTTCAATCCTTTCCGGGCACTAACAGACAGTAAAAAGAACCCCAACCCTTCTACCCACATTACCTTCAGGCATCCTGACTGGATAATAAGCTATGGTGGCAAATCTTATATAGACCCCGGCATACCCGAAGCTAGGGAATATGTTACATCTATTATTATGGATGTTGTAAAACGTTACGATGTAGA
The DNA here is from genome assembly GCA_035299045.1 of Flavipsychrobacter sp. GTDB lineage: Bacteria > Bacteroidota > Bacteroidia > Chitinophagales > Chitinophagaceae > Polluticoccus. The sequence continues at coordinate 149,696 of DATGXJ010000032.1, read as the reverse complement.
TGCTATACACCTCGACGACTATTTTTACCCATACCGCATAGCGGGGCAAGAGTTTGGCGACAGCCGCTCCTACAGCCGTTTTGGCAGTGGTATGAGTAAAGATGACTGGCGCAGGAATAATGTAAATCTCTTTGTATCGGTACTTAATACCAACATCAAACAGGCAAAACCCTATGTAAAATTCGGTATCAGCCCATTTGGTGTATGGCGCAATGCATCTAAAGACCCCGAAGGTTCTACTACACGCGGCGGACAAACATGCTATGATGACCTGTATGCCGATGTGCTGCAATGGATGCGCAAAGGCTGGGTAGACTATGTGTTGCCGCAACTATACTGGGAGCATTATCATCGTGCTGCCGCATTTGATGTGCTGCTACCTTGGTGGGAAGCACATAGCTACGGAAGGCATATATATTATGGTCTTGGCGTATACCGCATGGTAGGTGCAGGCAAAGGCCCGTGGGTAGGTACTCGTGAACTGATATGGCAAATGCAGGACATCAGGCTTATGGCACAGAATCCAAGCCATGTATTCTACAGCGCCTCCATCTTTGATAAACTGACAGTACCCATAAAAGATAGTGTTATCAGCCACAACAGGTATTATGCCTTTCCGCCGGTAATGAAATGGTTGGATACAAGCGCACCTGCAGCTCCTATGGTAAAGGCAGTACCATCAAACGAGGGTACTTTACTACAATGGACACAACCCGGCAAGGAAAAAGTACGGTATGCGGTGTACCGATTTGTGAACGGGGAGCCCGTAAATACAAATAATGCAGAAAAGATAATATCTGTACTCAACGAAAAGGAATATCTGGACGTAAACGCCAATAAGTATAAAAAATGTACTTATGTTGTTACCGCGCTGGACAGGCTTTGGAACGAAAGCAAGGGCAATATACCGGTAGAGGTAAACATTAAATAATTTAATAAGCCTGACAGTAGCAATTTTAAAATCTGTTTTTGTATCTTCAACTTTCGTTAAAATCTCATTTTAGTACATGAAATCAGCTTGGATCGGTAAAGCGTTACTTTTTTCAGCATTCGTGCTGACTTTATTCGCTTGCAAGGATAAAACACAATCAACAACTCCTACACCTAATTACATTGGTGGTAAAGGTGGTGGAGCTACTATGCGTGTAGTTATGCAAAATAGTGGTTTGAATGTTGATAGCGGCTGGGTATACGTTAAATACGATGCATTAGTTACGCCTGCAGGAAACAAGTATGATGACTCTGCACTTGTAAAGAAAGTGGATGGTGTTCCTATGGCTATTTTCACTGAACTAAAAGTTGGGAATTACTTCTTTATGGGTAGAGGATGGGATATTATTCGTTCTCAGACTGTATTTGGCACAAGGCCATTTACAATAGAAAAATCTGAAGAATTTGGCACTAACTACTTGTATCTGCAAACTACAAAGCAATAGTTATCAACTCTTTATAACACTTAAAAGCCTTTCTTCGGAGAGGCTTTTTTAGTATGTTGATAACCTGTGTATTTTTTACACTGCCTTAACACGCCCTACTGTTGACTGGCACTATTATTTGTTAACTTTGGTATAAACACAGTTGCTATGTTTGAAGATGATGATTTTTTAGATGACGAAATGGACTCGCTGGACGAACTGCTGCAACGATACGAAGAGGTGAAGAAAGGCGAATCATCTACCATACTTGACGAAGATGATTTTGAGCGGGTGATTGAATTTTACTTCCAGAACAGTAATGAGGAGCAGGCACTGCTTGCATGTGATATTGCCGGTACATACTATCCTTTTTCTGCATCTATAATGCTGCTGCGTGCAGAGATACTGACACAGGCACAGAAATACGGACAGGCACTGAAAGTGCTTGACCAGGTGGAAGAGAACGACCCTAATAACCTTGACGCTACATTGTTGCGTTCTGATATTTTGCTTGGCCAGTTTAAATATGACCAAGCTGCTATGTGGCTGGAACAAAAGTCTGCAGAGTTTAATGGCAGAGATAAAATAGAAATACTGCTGGAGCTTTCTGATGTGTATGACGAATGCGAAGAGTTTGATGCCGTATTCGATACGCTGAAACGTGTTATCAAAATTGATAAACGCAATGAAGAAGCGTTGCAGAAAATCTGCTTCTGGGCAGACTTTACCAAACGTCTTGAAGAGAGCGTAACACTACATGCACAACTTACAGAAGAAGATCCTTTTAATGCACTTGCATGGTTCAACCTGGGTGCTGCATATCAGGGGTTGAAGCTTTATGAAAAATCGATTGATGCTTACGAGTATTGCGTAGCTATAGATGAGAAATTTGAATTTGCCTACCGCAATATGGCAGATGCTTTTATGCGCCTGAAGTGGTATGACAAAGCAATAGAAGTACTGGAAAAGCATCTGGAAATAGCGAAGCCCGAAGATGTAATCTTTGAAGCGATGGGCTATTGCTGGGAGAAACAAAAAAACTATCAGCGTGCTCGCCACTTCTATCGTCAGGCTTCACAGTTGAGTCCTGAGGATGATACCATCTTCTACAAAATAGGTGAAACCTACGCACGTGAGAAACAATGGGAGAAAGCCGTAAAGTCTTATTCCGTTGCGCTGCACTTGGATAAAGACAATGCTTCTTACTGCATGGCCATTGGCAATTGCCTGATGGAAATGGATGCTAAAAGCGAAGCACTTGTTTGCTACCTGAATGCCGTACGCCTGAAACCGGGCAACAAGAGCACATGGGTTGCACTCATTAAAGGTTTATATGCATCGGGCTATTATGATGAGGGGCTGACACAATTGGAAGTAGCACGCGAACATTGTGGCGATAAGCCAGACTTCTACTATTACCACGCTGCACTGCTACTGGAACTTGGTAAGAGCAAGGAAGCTATGCTGCAATTGGAAAAAGGACTAAAAGGTTCGCTGCCGAAATTGAAAGTATTTACAGAACTGAACCCCGAGTACTTGCGCCGCAGCTCTGTTACAGACCTGATAAGCAAATACAAAAAGAAATAAAAAAACAGCCCCGAAATTTCGGGGCTGTTTTTTTATGTTGATACCTGTTATTACAACAGCTCGCCGATGGCACTCACCAGTTCTGCTCTTGTAATAGGTGTACCTTTTATCTTATTGAATCCAACAGCATCTACCAGATATTTATCGCGGATGATTTTTATAAGCTGTCCGTTATTGATTTCCGGTATCAATACTTTCTTATAGCGTTGCAGCATCTCTCCCAGATTTTTAGGGAAAGGACGCATGTGGCGCAGATGCGCGTGTGCTACAAATTTGCCTGCTGCCTGCAGTTCTGTTACTGCACTCTTGATAGAGCCGTAAGTAGAACCCCAACCCAGTACTAGTACATCGCCTTTTTCAGGACCACTGTCCAGTGTTTGCAGCGGTATATAGTCTGCAATCATTTCTACTTTAGCCTCACGCGTTTTCACCATGTGCTGGTGATTTTCGGGGTCGTAAGAAATATTGCCTGATATGTCTTCTTTTTCAAGTCCGCCAATGCGATGTTCCAAACCTGCAGAACCCGGAACAGACCATGGACGCACCAGTTTTTCATCGCGCTTGTATGGCATGAATTTTTCTTCGCCTTCTTCCAGTGTGGTTTTGAATTTCACCTCTATCGGTTGCAAATCTGCCGACTGCGGGAAACGCCAAGGCTCTGCACCATTAGCTATGTAGCCATCGCTCAGCAATATCACAGGCGTCATATGCTGCACTGCGATGCGTACTGCTTCGTATGCCGCATCGAAGCAATCGCTTGGTGTAGATGCAGATATCACAGGCATCGGGCATTCGCCATTGCGGCCATAATATGCCTGCAGCAAATCACTTTGCTCTGTTTTGGTAGGTAAGCCTGTAGAAGGGCCGCCACGTTGTATGTTTACTATCAGCAATGGTATCTCAAGCATCACCGCAAGGCCCATTGCTTCTGTTTTCAATGCCATACCGGGGCCCGATGTTGTTGTAACACCCAGGCTACCGCCGTAGGATGCTCCTATTGCAGATGTTATACCTGCTATCTCATCCTCTGCCTGGAATGTGCGGATACCAAAGTTTTTGTAACGGGAAAGCTCGTGCAATATATCTGATGCAGGCGTAATAGGATATGTACCGAGGAACATCGGCAAACCAGATCTGTCGCTTGCGGCTATCAGGCCATAAGCCAGTGCGGTATTGCCTGTTATGCTACGGTATTTACCGGCAGGCAGTTTTGCTTTCTCTACTTTGTAGCGAGAAGTAAATGCTTCTACAGTATCGCCATAGTTATAACCTGCCTGCAGTGCTTTGATATTACTATCCAGTATTTCCTGCTTTTTGCCAAACTTCTCTTTCAAAAAGGAGATAGTCACTTCCATATCCCTGTTATACAACCAATACAGGAAACCCAGTACAAACATGTTTTTTGCACGGTCTTTTTCCTTTGTACCCAGTTGTATATCCTTCAGTGCCTCGCGCGTCAGTTTGGTAACATCTATTTTATGCAACTCGTAATTGGTCAGCGAACCATCCTCTATCGGATTCACACCATCAGGATAGTTGGCAAGGCGAAGGTTTTTAGAATCAAAGCCATCTGTATTGGCAATGATGATGCCGCCCGGCTTTAACGATTTCAGGTTTACCTTCAGCGCGGCAGCATTCATGGCTACCAGCACATCACATGCATCGCCCGGTGTATATATACGGTTGCTGGAAAAGTGTAGTTGATATCCGCTAACACCCGGTACTGTACCCTGCGGGGCGCGTATCTCTGCCGGAAAATCCGGGAAAGTGGAAAGGTCATTACCCAAAAGGGCGGTACTGTTGGTAAACTGGCTACCCGTAAGCTGCATACCGTCACCACTATCACCAGCAAACTTTATAACTACATCTTCAACAACCTGCGTAGAAACTGACATATAAAAAGAAATGGATGCAAAGTTACGCATTTTGTATATGAACCGATAACAGAATAACACTTATAGTTTTTTACACAACTGTGTTAAAATCTGATTATCATACCCAATTGGGGGTAGTATTTGTTCGGGCATTTGGCGTAGGTTTGCCAATAGATTATTCTTTGCCTGATGCGATTTTTTAAGAGCCTGTCGGTTTTTGCTTTATTATTTTATTGCGGTACACTGTTTGCACAAACAAAAAATGTAAAACAACCCCGTATTCTTATCCTGCTCGATGGTTCTTCGAGCATGAACTACGAATGGGCTAACGGTGAAAACCGTTTTCATACTGCATCGCGCATCATACTGGCATTGATGGACAGCATGTATAAGGTGAATAAGGATGTGGAATTTGCCCTGCGTGTATATGGCCATCAGTATCCTTCTCAGCAAAACAATTGCTACGATACCAAGATGGAGGTAATGTTCAGTAAAGACAATATTGAACAAATGGGCATGCGCCTTGAAAACCTGCACGCCATAGGTGTATCTCCCATTGCATTTTCGCTGAAAGAGGCTGCTGAATGGGACTTTGAAAGCCCGCACCTGAATACCTACAGCCTGATACTTGTAACAGATGGTGCAGAAAGCTGTGGCGGCGATATATGTGACGTTGTAAAGCAACTGCTTGAAAAGAAAATAGAATTCAAACCATATATACTGAGCCTTGTTGATAATCCTTCGCTGAAATCGGGTTATGAATGTTTGGGTACATTTTTGCCTGTCGTTACAGAGAAAGATTTTCGTCCTTCTGTTGGAAAAATTGTAGAAGCATATCAGCAGATGTTTATCATGCAGAAGATAGACAAGAAGCTGCTGCAAGAGGCTGTTGTAAATGCACCAAGCGCGCTGAAGGTAGATATACCAAAGTTTAAAGTAACGCAGGAAAAAGAACCCGAACCCGTTGCCAAACAAGAACCAAAACCTGTTGAAAAACAAGAACCTGAAAAACCAAAGCCTGCTATTACCAAACCACCTGTGGTAACACCTCCTGTTGTTAAAACAGAACCGACAAAAGACCTGACAGACCGTACCAATGACAACACCGAACCACAACCAAAACTGATACCTGTCACAGATATTGCACAAATGCCTGTAGTAAAAAGCAACAGGACTTTCAGAATATATTATACGGAAAAAGGGTTGACGGCAATAAATATCCCTTCTTTCAAACCAACTATACTAAAAAGCGAAACGCCGCCGCCTGTAGTTGCACAAAATACACCACAACCAAAATCTGCTACAACACCACCGCCGGCAGTAAAACCTGCTCCGATCATGAAGCCTACCAAAACTGCTACCCTTGCGCCACCTGTAGTAAAGGCTATTGTAATGCCTAAAACAGAACCTGAAAAGAAAGGCGAAACTACTCTGCAGGTATACTTCAGCGATGGTGAGAAGAACTACGATTCTGCACCCATCATAGCATTACTTGACCCTAAAACGAAAAAAGAAGTGATGCGGTTTCAACGTACTGTAGATGCAGGCAGTATACCTACGAAACAAAAAGTACCTGCAGGTTATTACTATATGAATATAGTAGGCAGCCAGCATATTTATGATTTTACTACTGCTGCCAACGAGAATACATCTATTACCGTGCCTATTAAAAACGGTATCATCATCTTCTCTTACGATGGCAACCCCAAACGCCTGATGACAGACTATGTGGCCGTAGTTGCAAAACGTTTTGATGCGACCAGCGCTGCAGTACAACAACCAACAAGCAAGGAACTGGAATATGAACCCGGTACATACAACATCAAGGTAAACACGTTGCCACCATGGAATAAAACCATTTACCACGAGATAGGTTCTGACTATAATCTGGTAATACCTGAAGAAGGTGACCTGATTATTGATAACAGCACTGCTCTTGGCAAGGTGAATCTGTACTATCCATACGGTGATAAATTCAGAACATTCCTGACTTTGCAGATAGATGGCAGCGGCACTCCAATAAAGCTGAGAGTATTGCCAGGCTCTTACAAGGCAGGTTATAAAAAGAACCCGAATTTGCCATTGGAAGAAGAAACCGTGGTGAATTTTACGGTTAAAAGCAATAATGTTACTAACTTAGAACTAACTAAATAAGTTTTTCCCTTGGAAGACATAGTCGTCAGACGTATTGACATCAACGACGCTATATACCAACAGGTATATGATCTGCGCGAGGCTATATTGCGCCAACCTATAGGTTTATCTCTCAAAAACGAAGACCTGAGCGCAGATGCATTAAACACGATTTTCATTGCAGAACATCAGGGTAAAGTAATAGGCTGTGTAATGCTGTATCCTATTGCAGATGATGAGAAAATAAAACTTCGCCAGATGGCCGTGTATGAAGAATGGCAGGGCAAAGGCATTGGCAAAAAACTGGTAGATGCTGCCGAACAATATGCCAAAGAAATCGGTTATTCATCCATCATACTACATGCACGTACACTTGCAGAGGGTTTTTATAAAAACCTGGGTTACTATACTACCAGCAGCGAGTTTACAGAAGTAGGCATTCCGCACATAGTGATGGAAAAAGATATATTTTGAGGCACTGCACAAAAAAAAGCGATTCATTTCAGTATCAGTACCACCAGTCTTGTGCTACACTGCCCGAAGACTGGGATAGATTGCTGCCCGAGGGTCACTTTCTGAAAAGAAGCAACCTGAAGGCAACACAGCAATCGCAACTGGAACACCTCAGTTATATTTATGTATTGGTAAGCGATGGTAACAAGCCGATAGCTGCTATATACTTTCAGCTACTAAGGCTGCAACAACATCATCTGAATGAAGAAAGCCTGAGTAGTATGTCGCGTATTGGCTGGCGTGCTTTTACCAATATTGTAAAGCCACGTTTGTTGGTAGCAGGGCACCTCTTCCGTCACGATGTAGAAACTTACTACTACCACGATAGCCTCTCTCATTTCGAGGCATTCAGGATTTATAATGATGTCATTAACGAACAATTGGTAACCAATTGTGCTTATGCAGTATTGGTAAAAGACCTGCCCGATAATCTTGTCACTTACTTTCAGCACTATGCCCCCAACTATATGTTGCTACGCAACGATATCATGATGGAGCTGGAGCTATCGCCTGAATGGAACAACCTTGCAGATTATGAAAAAGCATTGAAACATAAATACGCACAACGTTTCCGCAAAGTGCGCAATGCAGTTTCGGGTTTGCAGATACAGGAAATGAGTGCTGATGAAGTAGAAGCGGAAAAACAAACCATCTACCAGCTATACAAACAGGTATGCGAAAAGCAGACTGCACGTATTGGCATGATAAGTGAAGACTTTGTACCCACGCTGAAAAAGCAGAACCCCGAACAACTGAAAGTATGGGGCATACGCGAAAACGGAAAGCTTGTAGCATTCTTCAGCGCATGGGTAAAGGAAGATGCTTTTGATATGTTCTATATCGGTTTCGATTACGAACGCAATGCAGACCTGATGCTGTATTTCAACATCCTGTTCTGTGGTATAGAGCAAGGCATTGCACACAAGAAAAGCAAAGTCATCTTTGGGCGAACAGCGTTGGATGCCAAAGCTCGCCTGGGTTGCAGGCCTGTTTACAAATCTACTTTTGTGCTTATCCGCAACAGGTATATACGTATGGCTACATTGCGTTTGCAGAACAACAGCCAGTCGCAGGAAGGCGAGTGGGAACAACGCCACCCGTTGAAAGAAATGCGAATACCTAAATTATAAATACTTAGTGTGCTGCCAGCCAGTTTTTACCTGTGCCTGCCTCTGCAACTATTGGTACGCCATGCGGCAGTGCCATAGCACGCTCCATATTTATCTTAATAAGTTCTGTTACCTGTGCTACTTCGTCTTCAGGCACATCAAATACCAATTCATCGTGCACTTGTAGTACCATCTTGGTTTTCAGTCCACTCTTCTTCAGTTCATGGTGCACTTTCACCATGGCCAGTTTTATCATCTCTGCGGCAGTACCTTGTATAGGCGAGTTGATGGCGTTACGCTCTGCATAGCCGCGCACGGTTTGGTTGGCAGATGTAATATCGCGCAGGTAGCGTTTGCGTCCCATTAGTGTCTCTACATAGCCCGTCTCTCTTGCAAAGTTGATGGTATCATCCATATACTTTTTGATAGAAGAGAACTCTGTGAAGTAGTTATCTATTATCGTCTTGGCTTCTGTACGGCTGATGCCCAATGACTCTGCCAGTCCGAATGCAGACTGACCATAGATGATACCAAAGTTTACCGCTTTGGCAGCACGACGCATATCGCCTGTTACTTCAGTTTCTGCCACGCCATATACTTTGGCAGCAGTTGCGGTATGGATGTCTTTATTTTCTACGAAGGCTTTTATCATATTCTCATCACCACTGATGGCAGCAACTATACGCAACTCTATCTGCGAATAGTCGGCAGAAAGCAACGTCCAGCCATCGCCACGGGATGTAAATGCTTTGCGTATTTCCCTGCCCCTGTCTGTACGGATAGGGATGTTTTGCAGGTTCGGATCTATACTACTCAGCCTGCCAGTTACTGCTACAGCCTGATTGAAGCTGGTATGTACACGGCCTGTCTTCGGATTTATCATGGTAGGCAATGCATCTACATAGGTACTCTTCAGTTTGCTCAGTTCGCGGAAAGCAAGTATATCATCTACTATCTGGTGTTTGTTGCGCAGCTTGGCAAGTACATCTTCGCCTGTTGCATATTGCCCAGTCTTGGTTTTCTTCGCTTTGTCGTCCAGCTTCATTTTATCAAACAGTACCTCGCCCAGTTGTTTTGGCGATGCCAGGTTGAACACAATACCTGCCTGTTTATATACACTCTCTTCTGCAATCTTTATTTCGCGCTCCAGTTCTTTTGAGTATTCTTTCAGGAAGTTTACATCTATACCCACACCTTCGTATTCCATATCTACCAGCACTGGCACCAACGGGTTTTCTACATGTTCAAATACTTTGCGTACTTCCTGTTTATCCAGCATCGGGTTGAAAGTCTGCTTCAGTTGGAATGTTACATCTGCATCTTCCGCTGCATACTCTTTTACCTGCTCTACAGGTACATCGCGCATATTGCCCTGATTCTTACCTTTCTTACCTATCAGTGTTTCTATAGATACTGGTTCGTAGCCCAGATACTTGGCGCTAAGCACATCCATACCACGCTTGCCTTCAGGCTCTATCACATAGTGCGCCAGCATGGTATCAAACATCTGCCCTTTCAGAGTATGTCCATACCACTTTAGTATCGTGAGGTCGTACTTAATGTTCTGTCCTATCCACAGTATATCTTCTTTATCAAATACAGGTTTGAACTGCTCCAGTATCTTCTTTGCAGCATCATTATCAGGTATCGATACATAATATGCAGTGCCTTTCTCCCAGCAGAAACTCATACCAATGATATCTGCAATATTCGCATCTACATTGGTAGTCTCAGTATCAAACGCTACTTCTTTCTGTTGCAGCAGTTTTGCCACAAGGTCTTGTATGGCAGCATCGTTATCTACCAGATGATAAGTATGCGGTGTGTTTTCTATATTCTTATCTGCTACTATGGTCGTTTCTTCAGGTACTTCTACAATAACAGGTTCTGCCTTTACAGGTGCTGCTTTTTGTGGTACAAGATTGCCAAACAAATCTGTAACCATAGACTCGGGTGCTACGGCAGCAGCTGTTACTACCTCCTCGCCCAGTATGCGTTTGCCGAGGGTTTTAAATTCCAACTCTGCAAAAACATCTTTCAGTGTTTCTTTATCTATGTCCTTTACGCGGAAATCTTCTTCATGAAATGACACAGGCACATTGGTGATAATAGTTGCCAGTTTTTTTGAAATGATGGCAGACTCTTTACCATTGCGCACTTTTTCGCCCAGTGCACCCTTTATGCTATCTGCATTGGCAAGTACGTTTTCAAGTGTATCGTATTCTGCAAGCAGTTTTGCGGCTGTCTTTTCGCCTACACCTGCTATGCCGGGAATGTTATCCACCGCATCGCCCATCAGGCCCAGTATGTCTATTACCTGGTCTACACGTTTGATGTTCCATTTCTCACACACCTCTTTCGGCCCCAGTATTTCTACACTACCACCCTGGTATGCAGGTTTGTAGATGAATACATTATCCTTTACAAGTTGTCCGTAGTCTTTATCAGGTGTTACCATGTACACGGTATAGCCCATCTCTGCAGCCTCGTGTGCTAATGCACCTATAACGTCATCGGCCTCATAGCCGTCACACTCCATGACAGGCAGGTTGAAGCCACGAATGATTTTTTTGATATCAGGTACTGCCGCACTTATATCTTCAGGTGTTTCCTGACGGTTGGCTTTGTATGCTTCAAAATCTGTATGTCTTTCTGTAGGTGCGCTGGTATCGAACACTACGGCAAGGTGAGTAGGCTTTTCTTTATTCAGCAAATCGAGCAGTGTGGTGGTGAAGCCAAACTGTGCATTGGTATTGCGGCCCTTGCTGGTGATGCGCGGACTGCGGATGAGTGCATAATAAGCGCGGAATATCAACGCGAATGCGTCGAGCAAAAAGAGTTTCTTTTCAGACATAGGGCTAAGTTAAGGAATGTATGCTTGCAGCCCTATTACTTGGTTTCTTTTGGTGCTTTTTTGTGCTCGTTGCGGCATCGGTCGCTGCAATACTTTACCTCGTCCCACACGCGTGCCCATTTTTTGCGCCATGCAAACGGTAGCCCGCATTGCAGGCAGGTTTTGTGCGGCAGTAATTCTTTACGGTGTGTTCCTTTTTGCGGCTTACCACTCATATTCTTTCTCTACACGTTTACGCAGACGGTTGATGAGCGTAAAAGTAGCAGGGCAGTACTCTATGTTTGTTTTAAACATATCGTTGTACAGATCGAAAGGCTTTTTGTTGTGGTGCGGAAACTCTGCACAATCTGCAGGACGTATTTCATAAATACTGCACAGGTTGTTTTGCAAAAACTGGCACGGACGTTGTTTGTTCATCCAGTCGCCGTTTTCGGGGTCTTTCTCCAACCACTTGTCTTTGAACTGTTTAGGCGTCATGCCGAAGTGTGCAGATATACGCGCTATATCTTTGGTGCTGTAGGTAGGCACCATAGACTTGCAGCAGTTTGCACAGGTAGTACAGTCTACATCTTCCCAAACGGTTTTATCAACCTCTGCCACCAGTTTTGGCATGTCATCAGGTACTATATCATCCAGTTTGGTAAGAAAGGCATTTAGTTTATCCTTTTTCTTAGCTACTTTCTTCTTAAACGCTTTTAAGTCCATATTGAAGTTTGTAAATATAAGGGGAATGCCACATAGGTGTGTTATTTTTGCATAGTTTTTTAAACAACCTTTTAAACCCTGAGGATGTTTAAGTATCTAATTCAAATAACTAATAAAGACGAGTATATAGCCGACGGTTCGGGATTGCCCCTTTCAGAGAATGTGTAAAAAGGCGAACGTATATATAGTGCTGCTGCTGCTTATGTTAAGTGGCTCGCTTTTGCATGCACAAACCGTTGACAGCATAGATGTACCTGTTGCAACTACTGTTCCAGTTCCTAATAATCAATACCACTTCAGCGGGGTAGTTAAAGATAAAAGAACAGGAGATGCAGTACCCTTTGCAAGTATTACTTTCAAAAATTCGCTGATAGGAGCGCCTGCCAATTTAGATGGTGTTTTTGATTTTCAGTTAGATGCATTACCAAATGATACACTGGTTGTAGTGGCTTTGGGCTATAAACCTTTCATCAAAATAATAGACAGCACAAAAAAAGACATACAACTATACGTAACACTTGAAAACGATAAAACCAACCTTACTGAGGTAATAGTGTTTGCAGGTGAAGACCCTGCCATTACATTAATCAAAAACGTAATCAGGAACAAAGAACGTAACGACCCCGACAAAACTGAAAACTACTACTACGAAGCGTATAATAAGATAGAGATAGATGTACTGAACCTGAGCAAAGATATGTTTCAACGCATCCCCGTTCCCTATCTCAGAAACTTCAGTTTTATATACAACAATCAGGATACTACAGACGACGGTGAAAAGTTTATTCCTTTCTTCCTTACAGAAGCATTGTCCGATTTCTATTTCCAGCGCAATCCCAAGAAAGTAAAAGAAGTCATTAAGGCTACACAGATACGCGGTGTCAACAACCGCAGTTTTGAAAAGTATCTCGGTACCATGAATCTTGATGTAAATCCTTACAACAACTTCATCAACTTCTTCGATAAAAAATTTGTAAGCCCACTGAATAACGCAGGGCCAACATTTTACAAATACAAGATTACTGATACGCTGTATCAGCACGGGCATCGCATCATAGAAATGAGTTTCAGGCCCGAAAGGCTTGGTGAAAACTGTTTTGCAGGCACCATACGTATAGTTGATACATCTTTTGCATTGGCCTATATAGCAGCTGATATTCCCAAAGAAGCAAACGTCAACTGGGTAAAGGGTGCATCGTTCTATAAAGAATTTGCACCCGTAGGCGATAGTTTGTGGTTTTGCAATAAGGAGCATCTTACTGCCAAAATATTACCCCCTGCAGATTTCATAAAGCCCCCCGGCTTCATAGCACGCAAAACAACCTACTACAGCAATGTAGATGTAAATACACCGCGTGTAGCAAAAGCTGTTGCAAAGTATAAGCCTGATGTGACACTGATAGATACTGCCAAAGATGTAACGGAAGAAACATGGACTATGCTGCGCCCCGATACGCTCAGCAAAAACGAACGTGCTATCTATAACATGTTCGATACGCTGGAGCAGACGCCTTCTTACCGCAAGTTCAAAAACATGATGCGCATACTGGCAACGGGTGTGGTGCGTTGGGGCCCATTAGAGATTGGCCCATACTGGAATATTTATAGCTACAACCAGATAGAAGGCAGTCGTGTACGCTTTTCACTAGGTACTACACCAAAGCTTTTTAAGGATGCATACATCAACGGGTATATTGCATACGGTTTTGGCGATGAGCGCTACAAGGGTAGCCTTGCTGCACTCTGGATTACCAAGCGGCAACCACGTACTTATATTTTTGCATCTTACACTTCAGACATCGACCGTACGGTTAACTATTACGACCGTGTGAGTTACGACAATCTCTTTACATCTCTGATACGCAAGAACGGTATTCCGCCTAAGTTCATGTTTGCAAAAGATTTGCGTTTCGAGTTCTTTAAAGAATACTACAGTGGTTTCCGTTACATGTTTACATTCCTCAACAAGCAGTACGACCCATACAACCCGCTTCCTGATATAAACATTTTTACAGATGCTAACGGCAAGCCTGCAAGCACATCTACAAACACAGAAGTGAATGTACAGTTTCGTTATGCCTTCAAAGAAAAATTCCTCGAGGGCAATTACTATCGTTTCAGTCTGGGTAGCAAGTACCCGATTGTAGAGATGCGTTTGGCAATGGGTATAAAAGGCATACTGAACAGCAGTTATGAGTACCAGAAAGTGAGCTTTACAGTATCAGACAATATCAAGATAGCACCGCTTGGTTCATTATACCTGAATGTGTTTGGCGGTAAGTATTTCGGCAACCTGCCATACAATCTGCTGGAGTCTCACCCCGGCAATGAGTTCTACTCATACAACAAGTATGCGTTCAATATGATGAACCAATACGAGTTTCTGAGCGACCAGTATGTAGGGTTGAATCTTGAACACTCGCTTGGCAACGGTTTGTTTGGTTACATACCACTCATCAAGAAATTAAAGTTCCGCCAGTTCTGGACGGCCAAAGGTATAGTAGGTAGTCTTAGCGATGCTAATCAGGCTATTAACCTGAACAAAGGTTTCGGCTTCAAAACACTGGAAGGAAACCCGTACCTGGAACTTGGTACGGGTGTAGAAAATATCCTGAAACTATTCAGGGTAGATTTTGTGTGGCGTGTGACACCAAAAGCACTACCAACAGAACCACGCCAAAAATACTTTGGCATCTTCGGCAGTATGCGTGTCAATTTCTAAACCAGCCCAAAACCTTTCAGTATCTGCTGTGTGTGTATCTTAGACAATGCACGCTTGATGATGTGGTGTATTTTACCATCTTCATTTATTAGATAGGTACTACGCACAATACCCATGTGCCTGTTGCCATACAATACTTTCTCTGCCCATACGCCATACTTGTTGGCTATCTTCAAATCATCATCTACCAACAGTGTGAATGGCAGGTTGTATTTAGCTTCAAATTTCTTGTGGCTCTTTTCATCGTTGGGGCTAACACCCAGTATTGTGATGCCATGTTTTTTTAGCTCCGCATAATTATCGCGCAGGTTGCATGCCTGTACCGTGCATACCTGTGTATCATCTTCGGGGTAGAAGTAGAGCGCTACTTTCTTACCTTTAAAATCTTTCAGCGAAACCACATTACCATCTTGGTCTTTGGTTTTGAAATCGGGTGCTTTATCGCCTGCTTGCAGTTCCATATCTCTTATCTTGTAAAGTTATAATTCAGTTTTCTTGTATTACCGTTTTCATCAGTAGCTGTCAGTACCAATGTATGTTTGCCTTTCGGGCAATGCTCGTCAAAGGTATAGAAGTATTGACTGCCGTGTTGCTCTACACATATCCATTTACCATCCAGTTCGCCACGGTATTGCTTCACGCTTGTTACATCATCTTTTATAGTGAAGCTCATACGTTTTGCCTTGCTTAGTACCGCATTTTGTTTTTGCAGTGGTTTTATGACAGGTGCTGCAGTATCTGCCACCAACCTGTATTCACCAAAGTTTCTAACAGATGCTTTGTACCATCCGTTATCTAATGTTGCCGCTTTGCCAGTTTCATCTTTGCCATCGTTATACACCAATGCTATCTTGTCTTTCAATGTAAATGGTATGGCTTTGTTGGGCTTGATGCTGATATCGAAATAGCTGTGCGATGGCACCCAGACATTATCCAGCCTATATCTGTCACTATAGCTTGCCGCATCTTTTACCGCACTGAAATCGAAACACACATCATCGTACAATGCCTTGTCATTCAGTTTTACAATAACATTCGGATGCTCAAATTGGTTCGCCTGATTTACTTTAAATAATCTGCCCCTGCACGGCGCTGCACTTGTATCTGTTGCTGCACGCAGGTAGAAGGCTATGTTGGCTACGTTGTGGTTGGCATCTGTCAATGCAATGTTTACACGATGTGCTTGCTTGTCTGTAATATCCAGTACGCCTTTTTTGGCACTCCAGTTATATATCACATTCAGCGCATTGCCCGGTAGCTGGTACATCAGTTGTATCCATTCACCCGTCTGCTTTTTTGCTTTGTAGTCTATATGTGCATGCAAGTAGCGTGTTACATCATAGCCTATATCATCCAGCATTACAGTGCCTTGCTTTACACTATCCAGATATATATCTGCTGTGTAGAAGGTCAGTGTATTTTCACTGCCATTCATATAGTCATTCACATTCACACCTATACCTGCCAGTGGCGTATTGCAGCGTATTGTATCTGTCGTGTACACACCTTCTTTCTTTTTCAGCGCTACCATTTGCGGCGACTGTTCGTATATACTACTGCGCATATCGTACACTGCTACCTGTGTTGGCACAGGTGCTATATCATCTTTTATTTCAAAGCCAAATAGTTGCGGGTTCAGCGGGTGTTCTGTTTTAGTATCACGTATTTCCAGATGCAGGTGTGGTGCTGTAGAGCCGCCTGTATTACCACTCCATGCTATCTGCTGTCCTTTCTTTACGGGAAACTGGTCGGGTGTTAGTGGCAGGTCCATCGTCCAGTTTTGTGTTTTGTATTGGGTTGCTTTTACAAAGCGTTGTATGGCTGGCGCAAAATCGTTGAGGTGAGCATAGAGCGATGTATAACCATTTGGATGTGTAACGTACAATGCGTGCCCAAAACCACCAGGCTCCATCTTGATGCGCGATACATAACCATCTGCAATAGCATACACAGGCAGGTTTTCTACCCCGTTTGTTTTAATATCTATACCACTGTGAAAATGGTTGGGGCGGCATTCGCCGAAATTGCCCGCCAGCATGATGGGTATATCCAACGGATTGCGAAAGTCTGCAATGGGGTAGTTTTTGCTTTGCGATAATGCAGTTGCAGCCTGCATCATACATATTGCAATAAAAATGTTTTTATATCTCATCGTTGAACGCTAGTCAAATTTGACGAAATACCACGAGATATACAATCAATAAGCCTTAGATTTGCATCGCTTTCGTATATACGATGTTCGACGGGCTTAAAAATAAATGGAAAGTAGGCGGACTGCAATTGCTGCTGATACTATGCACATTTGCATTGGGTGGTAGCCTGTGTGGTTATGCTGGGCGCAAAATCCTTTCTCTCTTCCCGCTTGAAAAAGGTGTTCTCTGGTTCGTTATCTACATACTGCTTATTACCATTCTTTGGCCAATTTGTGTGCTTATCATCAGCATACCATTCGGGCAGTTCTCTTTCTTTAAGAATTATCTGCAACGCATCTGGAAGCGTATGACAGGTAGGAAATCTTCCTAATGCAGTATAGCGCGTAGTACCGTGAGGGAACGTATGTTGCCCATGTGTTGCGTATGGCTGTGCATGAAGGCGATATACCAATCCAACAATCGGTTTCTGGTTTCACCATTCAGCGATATGTTTTGCAGTTCCGATACTTCATCTACCAGCAGTAGTTTGCTGAGGGCTATTGCATCATCATCGTGCAGATAAGTATCCATACGTGGTGGCGTGGCGGTAAATGCACCGTCCTGCATATTCAGATAGGGTGTTTCTGTTGTGTATGTACCGCTTATTTCATAACCCAGTATGCGGCTGCACTGTATCAGGAAGTACAGCGGAAAGTTGGCAATATGCGCTACAGGCATGGCATCCAGTTGCTGAAAGTATTGAAAGGAAAAAGCAAACAGCTCGTGCATAATGGCCTCTTCGGGCAGCATACGCAGCAATACTTCTGCAGAAAAAAGCGCAATGCTGTTCCTCACAATCTCTTCCTGCAGTTGTGTGTATATATAAGCATATTGAAACTCTTTGATGCGGTGCAGCTTGGTCTGCGGTTTGTGATACACCACCATATCCAGCAGTGTAGCGGGCTGCAATAGTGCGGCTTTGTTGTTCTTTGCCTTGCTGCTACGCACACCTTGTACCATATAGCTTTGCACACCGTATTGCTCGGTGAAGACAGTAGCTATCAGACTTGTGTCTCCGTATTTAACAGCGCGCAGCGCTATGCCTCTTGTATTTTGCAGCATACCTTACTCCATAAACACCATCTTGGCTACATTGGTTTGCGAGCCATCTTTGTTGGTAGTGAAGACAAGATATACACCACTCTGCGGGCGGCGTCCTGTGTAGTCCAGTCCGTTCCATACTGCTTGTCCGCCAAGTGCTTTGGTACGATATACTAATTGGCCTGAAATATCTGTGATGCGTACATCTGCATTTTCTACCAAGCCTTTGATGGCTATTGTACCATTGTAGCCCGATTTAATAGGGTTAGGAAACACCAGCACATCCTTATTTTCTTTACCACCATCGGTAGCAGTACCACGGTAGCTTACAAGCCCTTCTTCAGTACCTATATATACATCACCGGTAGCAGGGTCTATTATTATCTTCTGAATAAGATTGGAAGGTAGCGGACTATTTTCAGCGGTAAATCTGTTTACAATTTTATCTCCATCTGCAGATATCAGCCAAACACCATTATTGGTACCCACCCATTTTCTGTTGGCACCATCTACGGCTATGGTTTTTACAATCTCTCCCTGAAACAGATAACCTGCAAAATCATCGTACTGTACTATTCGGTTTTCTGCTTCGCAGGTACCTGCTATTACCTGGCTCGGACAGCTTACAATGCTGATACCGTTTTTAGTACCTATCCATATACTACCACTCTTATCATTTGCAAGGCAATACACTTCGTTATCTGCCAAGCCCCCTGCACCCTTGCCCGAAAGCAATAGTGTGTAAGTATCATCAAAAGTAGCCGATGGTGTTTTATTATCATTGTACACAACTACACCACTTGATGCACCTGTTGTTGCATACCATTTCTGTCCGTAATCATCCACAATAATATTCATAGCAGCATTGGGTGTGCCTGTACGTGTTAGTGGTACCTGAATAGGTGTATAATTACCATCTTTCGTTCGTACTACCAATTCGCGCTTACCACCATATACTGTCATCCACAGATTGTTATCATCATCTTCTGCAAAACCTCCTATCATGTGCCATGTTCCCGATACAGAAGATGAATCTATAAATGAGTTCTTCTCATAAGCCTCGGTTGTTCCATCTGCATTCAGTACAAACAAACCGTTTTGAAAAGAGCCTACATACAGATTGCCTGCTTTTGTTTTTATGATTCTTGAAAAATCTCTCTTGTTACCTTCAAGTGGTTTGTAGCTATATGTAGCAAAGCGTTGCCATTTGCCATTCAGAAAACCGGAAAAGCCTGCGGGGTTGCTGGTAGCTTTGTACTTATCATCGTATCCACCATGTGCTACCCATATTTCATTGTTATATACAAATATGTCGTAGCAAGGGAAAGATGATGGCCCATCCGGCGTAAATACACCATAAGGGTCACCTATGCCTTCACGTATAGTCAGCCCACTCAATGCATCAGCTATCCAGATATTCTGAGTGGATGTTTGCAATGTTTGCCTGCAAAAACCGCCAATCTTAAAAGAATCCAGTATCTGATAGTTTGTCGTAGCTATTTTTTTAGACTTACCATTAAATGTTTTTACATAGGATTCACTTATCCATAAACCATCAATACCTGCATCTATACGAGCCGTATTTGTGTCTGACCTGTATACAAATTGCAGCGCATTATTCTTCAATTCAAACAAGCTATCTGTACCTGTAACAAACAACTGACTGCCCATTGCTGCAACACTTATGAATGCACGTGTTGTATCGTGTTTTGTCCATGAGCTGAATGCCTGCAGATTGATAGCATTGATGTTATTGCTATACAGACCGCGTTGTGTGGCTGCATATATTCTGTTGTTTGCAAATGCTACCTCACTAATGCCAATGTTTTGTCCGGCAACAGAGAATACATAATTCTCTTTTACTTCTCTGCGTTCCAAGTCTATTACTATTATACCTACATCGGTACTCAGGTATGCATAGCCATCAATGGTATGTATGGTATTTATATTCTTACTGCCGGTTACACTTTTCAGTTTCAGGTCTGGTATGTTGAAGAAACTACCGTCTTGATACAAGTCTATATTACCGTTTGAATAACCGAGTATGGTGGTAGATGTAGCTTTATCGTAGCCAATGCAAGCCATACCAATATCAGACATGCCCTCGGTTTTGCTGAAACCTTCAGACTCTTTGGTAGCAATATCGTAAATGAAATATGTTTTGTCTGTAGCTACGTGTAGCTTGCTGCCACCATCCCATGCCAGGCTAACGGCAGTGTTGTATGGCAGATGGCTGCGCCAGTAGCCTACAGGCCTTTCCTGTGCCTTTGTTTGGGTTGCAAGGGTGGTAAGTATGATGGATGCAATGTATAGTATTCGCTTCTTCATAGATATATCTCTACGCTTTCAAATGTACTGAAATTTTAACGCTGGCAGGGGTTATATTATTGCCTGCAATGCAGCATTATTGCGCTTCGGCAGCTTTATTTCTGCGCCCTATATTGTTTATCATACGCATCATCATCAGGAATATGAATGCATATACTACTATGTTGAAGATGGCATGATGATCTATATTGGCATGCCTCCACGCGGGGCGGGTACGTATCAGCGCCAGTGCAGCTACGCGTATCATATTGAGGATGGTGATGACTACCAGCCCGAAGATGCCATAGCCTATTTTACTCTTCAGTGTATTGGGGAATGCTACTACAAATGCCACCCAGAAGCAAAGGATGTTGATGCCGATGCAGGAGTACACCATGCGCACACCGCCATAGCCTATTAGTGTAAGTTTGTAGTCTGATAAAGCTGTTTCGTAGCCAAACATATTGACTATCAGCTGCCCGCCATGCAGTACCAGATTGCGCAGCGCACTCACATAGTCCAGATGTTCATCCATCCATTGGCTATAGTAGCCTCCGGGTATCAGCATACCCGTCAGCACATGGTTGGCGGCATATAGCACACCAAAAAGCAGCAGGAACTTTACTGCAAACCAGAGTGGTACATTATTTCTCAGCTTATCGAGCAATGGGTAGTAGTGTTAGAAAAAGAACCATACGAAGATAAAAAAAATAAGGGCAGCCAAAAGGCCACCCTTACTATAGTATAGTGCAAATATTATTGGATTAAGAACCAACAGCGATACGCTTGAAGCTAACAACTGTCAGGTCTGCTTCTACACTCTTCAGATAATCAGCAACTGATTTACCGCCATCTTTTACGAAAGCCTGTGGCAACAGTGTGTTTTCTTTGAAGAATTTGTTCAGTTTGCCCATAGCAATTTTTTCTGCCATGTCGCCTGTTTTACCTTCAGCAGCAACTTGTTCCAAAGCGATAGCTTTTTCACGTTCTACCATTTCAGCAGGGATGCTGTCAGCATCAACAGCCAGCGGGTTCATAGCAGCAATCTGCATTGCTACGTCTTTACCTGCAGCTATTACGCCTTCGTTAGCAGCTTTGTTCATACCTACCAGTACACCAATGCGGTAACCAGCGTGGATGTAAGGAACTACTGTAGCAGCTGTCATAGTTTCGTAACGAACTACATCGATTTTTTCACCGATTTTAGCTACCATTTCCAGCAGTTTGTCGCCTACTGTAGCGCCTTCCATTGCTGCAGCTTTCAGCGTTTCGATGCTGTCTGCTTTAGTATTCAGGGCGATGTCAGTCAGGTTGTTTGCAAACGCGATGAACTCTGCATTTTTAGAAACGAAGTCTGTTTCAGAGCTCAGGTTTACGATAACACCATACGTGTTGTCTGAAGATGCTTTAGCGATAACAACGCCTTCTTTAGCATCACGGTCGCTACGGTTTGCAGCTACTTTCTGGCCTTTTTTGCGCAGGTAGTCTATCGCTTTTTCAAAATCACCTTCACTTTCCATCAGCGCTTTACGGCAATCCATCATACCGGCGCCTGTTTGTTGGCGCAGTTTGTTCACATCTGCTGCAGATATTGTTACAGTACTCATTGTTTGAATATCTTTTTAGTTATTTAAAAATCGTGTTGTGCGAATTTCATGTTTTGCATTAAAGCCCCAACGGATGGGGCTTTAATAATTTGTTATATCTGATATGGATATAAGAATTATGCTTTTCTAGGAGCACCCGGGCGAGAAGCACCTGGACGGTTGCCGCTACCTTGACGGTTGCCACCACCTTGACCACGACCGGCACCGCCACCTTGACGGCCACCGCCTTGACCACGGCCGGCACCAGCACCACGACCGCGACGCTCACCTTTTTCACCACCTTCTTCATCTATATCCAAACCGCGCATGCGCTCAGTTGATACTTCTTCTTCGTTATCTTCTTCTTTGTTCTGAGAACGCTCCTGCAGACCTTCCATGATAGCAGCCGTCAGGTAGTTAACGATGATAGCGATAGACTTAGTAGCATCGTCGTTTGATGGGATAGCGAAATCTACTTTCGTAGGGTCGCTGTTTGTATCAACCATTGCAAATGTGTTGATGCCCAGACGCTTAGCTTCTGCCAGTGCAATGTGCTCGTGGCTGATGTCTACCATGAACAAAGCAGCAGGCGTACGGCCCATTTGGCTGATACCACCCAGTACTTTTTCCATTTTGTCTTTGCTACGTGTCAATGTCAGGCGTTCTTTTTTAGTAACGCTATCCATTGTACCATCCTGCAGCATTTTTTCGATGCTCTGCATCTTCTTAACGCTCTTGCGGATAGTCTGGAAGTTGGTAAGCATACCACCCAACCAACGTTCTGTAACGAAAGGCATATTTACTTTAGCTGCTGCTTCAGCAACTATTTCTTTTGCTTGTTTTTTAGTAGCAACAAACATGATTTTCTTACCGCTCTTAGCGATAGATTTCAGTGCAGCTGCAGACTCTTCAAGACCTTCGATTGTTTTGTTCAGGTCTATGATATGAATACCATTTTTTTCGGCAAAGATGTAAGGCAACATCTTTGGGTTCCACTTTTTCTTCAGGTGGCCGAAGTGTACACCAGCTTCCAGAAGTTGCTGGTGAAGGCTTTTATTTTCTTCCATTTTAGTAATTTCTTGACGGTTAAATAAAAATTGTACCAGCGATTAACGTTTAGAGAACTGGAAGCTACGACGAGCTTTACGTTTACCAAATTTCTTACGTTCTACAGAGCGTGGGTCACGCGTCATCAGGCCTTGTGCTTTCAGTGCCGGACGATACTCTGCGTTAACCTCGCACAATGCGCGAGAGATAGCCATTTTAACAGCTTCTGCCTGGCCTTTAGGACCACCGCCTGCTACCGTTACTACGATGTCGAAACCTGTCATTGTTTCAGTAGTTTTCAAAGGCAGCTCTACCTGATTTTGCAGGTATATTATCGGAAAATAAGCCTTGTAATCTTTGTCGTTTACCGTGATGTTGCCGGTACCTTTGCTCATGTATACGCGAGCAACTGCTTCTTTACGGCGACCAACGGCGTTTTTTTGCTTTTCCATTATATAATGAATGGTTTTCTTTTTTTAATGAATTAGAATGTCAATTCCTTTGGTTGCTGTGCAGTGTGCGGGTGTGTTGCACCTTCGTACACAAACAGTTTTTTGTACATAGCACGGCCCATACGGTTTTTAGGCAGCATACCTTTTACAGCGCGCTCAATCATTACGCTTGGACGGCGAGCTTGCAGATCCCTTGCCATTTCAATTTTCTGACCACCAGGGTGACCACTGAATGTCTGGTATTCTTTCTGGTCCAGTTTGTTACCAGTCAGTATAGCTTTACCGCTGTTTACTACGATTACATAATCACCGCAATCGAAGTGAGGCGTATAATATGCTTTGTGCTTACCGCGCAGTACGCTTGCTACGCGCGTAGTCATACGGCCCAGTGTTTTGTTTGTAGCATCTACTACATACCAATCACGTTTTACGATTTTTTCGTTAGCCGATTGTGTTTTAAAACTAAGATGTCTCATTGTCTTCTTTAAATTGTAGCCACTGAGGGCTTTATTTTGGGATGGCAAAGGTAAAACCCCTATTCTTCCCCACCAAGAAATTCATGAAGTTTTTTTATCGTGCCGTTGTAAGTAATTGATTATCAATAATAATTTTGGATAAAAGTTATTGACATACTGTATAAAATGCCTTTTTGCCCACCTGCAGGATGGCTATTTGGCACCTAAGGCGTTGGCACCGTTCATCGTTCGGGATAATATTTAGCTTTGTTTTATGGCAGATGTGCACGATAAGGCGACCCGCAGCTATAATATGAGCAGGATAAAGGGTAAGGACACCAAGCCAGAAATGCTGGTTCGTAAATTCCTGCATGCAAATGGTTATCGTTACAGACTGCATACAAAAGACTTGCCCGGCAAACCCGATATTGTACTTCCCAAATACCATACTGTTATATTTATAAATGGTTGCTTCTGGCATGGGCATGAAGGATGCAAATACTTCTCCATCCCAAAAACAAAAACAGAATGGTGGACTAATAAGATAAACACCAATATAGCCAACGACAAAAAAGCCATAGAAGCATTAAGCAAGGATGGCTGGAAGATTATTACAATATGGACATGCGAAATGAAGCCTAATAAACTTGAGAACACATTAGTATCTATCCTCAAGCAGCTTCAATAGTTATTCACTTTTACACAAGTTCACTTATATCCGATTGACCTATAGTCGAAACTCGGGTAAGTTGCACGAATGGACATTCGTGCAAAGGTTGGCTCTCGTATTCGGGAGTTACGCAAAGATTTACAACTAACTCAGGAAGCATTAGCATTTAAGGCAGAAGTAGATAAAACCTATCTCAACGAAGTTGAGAATGGTAAGCGAAACGTGTCCGTAATCAATCTTGAAAAAATAATAATCGCATTAGAGGTAACAGTAAAAGGATTTTTCGATGACGAAGTATTCAACAAAAAGTAAAGAGCAGAAAATAGTTATTACAGAAGCAGACGGAATAGAAAGTCCGATTGTAAGCCATTATGCAATTACTAAAGAAACTGCATATAAAAAGGAAGCACTGAAAGAGGTTAAGGAATTACTATCAAAAAAATATGCAGATGAAAAAATAACTACTGAAGTTGCAGAAAGCGCACTCGATGGTTATCTGTATAAGTTTCATGATATTCCTTTCCCGGGACCTAATGGAAGTGCAACATTTACTTTCATAGACTTATTCGCGGGCATAGGTGGTTTCAGGCTGGCAATGCAAAGCCTTGGAGGTAAATGCGTGTTTAGTTCAGAGTGGGATAAAGAAGCACAAAAAACTTATTTGGCAAATTTTGGCGAAAGACCATTTGGTGATATTACTAAAGAAGAAACCAAACAATGGATTCCTAAATCATTCGATGTCTTGTGTGCAGGTTTCCCATGCCAGGCATTTTCTATTGCTGGCAAGCGCGGTGGCTTTGATGATACACGAGGCACATTATTTTTTGATGTCGCTACTATCATCAAACGTCACAAACCTAAAGCGATTTTCCTCGAGAATGTAAAAGGTTTAGTAAGTCACGATAAAGGCAAAACACTTAGTACTATTCTTAATACGCTTAGAGAAGACTTGGGATACTATGTGCCTGAACCACAAATAATGAATGCCAAATACTTTGGTGTTCCGCAAAACAGGGAAAGGATATTTATTGTTGGCTTCAGAAAAGACTTAGGTATTGAAAAATTTGAATACCCTAAATCAGATAAAATAGAGAAAAAGGTAACAGACATTCTTGAAGAAAAAGTAGTAAATGCTAAATACTATTTATCAACACAATACCTCTCAACATTAGTTGCACACAAGAAAAGGCACGAAGGCAAAGGCAACGGTTTTGGTTACGAGATTCTGAAAAACGACGGTGTGGCTAATGCAATAGTTGTTGGAGGTATGGGCCGTGAAAGAAACCTTGTAATTGATAAACGCCTGAAAGACTTTACGCCTACTACAAAGATTAAAGGCGAAGTAAACAGAGAAGGTATTCGCAGACTAACACCAAGAGAATGGGCAAGGCTTCAAGGCTTTCCAGATACATTCAAATTAGAACAAGTAGCAGATGCTTCTGCTTACAAGCAATTTGGTAACTCTGTTGCAGTACCTGCTATCAGAGCTACAGCAAAAAAAGTTATAGATAAACTACAAATACACCATAAATAATATCACATGGCAAAAGCTAGAACAGAAGAATTATCAGGGAATAAAGGCGAGTGGAGTGAAGTGTATGTAATACTAAAATTATTAGCCGATGGAAAGCTATATTCTGCTGGTGAAAGGTTAGAAAAAATAGATAATGTATTCTTTAGAATACTAAAAATTATTAGAGAAGAGTCTCTTGATAGCCAAAAGATAGAATTTATACTTAATGGAAATATCAAAATTAAAAATGGAGATGGATTAGAGTTATTACAAATCCCAACTTCTGTTTTTATCGAAAACTCTTTGGAGTTTTTTAACGCAATAAAAGAGAAGAAAGGACGATCATTTCAAGTTCCAGAATTTAAAGAGTTTTTGAAATCTATACATATAACATCCCTCAAAGCCAAAAGTGCAGAAAAGGCTGATATTACTTTAATAGTAGAGGATGTTATGACTAACAATGACTTAAAACTAAGTTTTAGTATTAAATCGTTAATTGGTCAAAAACCTACGTTATTAAATCCTGGTGTTGGTACCAATTTTATTTATAAAGTAACTCATCCAGATAATACAATTATTAATTTAGATGACTTTAATAAATCAACTTATTCTAAGTCTTCTATAAAAGGGAACTCAAAAATTTCAAAAAGGATAAAAGAATTAAATAATCTTGGATTCTCAATCGACTTTGTAAAAATACAATCTGAAATATTTCAACTGAATTTGGAATTAATAGATAGTGATTTACCTAAAATATTATCACAGCTTTTACTATATAGGTATATACACAATACCAATAATATCGAGGAACTATTAAACCTTCTTAATATAAATAACCCGTTAAAATACAATACAGCAATGAACCACCCCTTTTATACGTATAAGCTAAAAGGTTTATTATATGATTATGCTTTAGGTATGACTCCAGAGAAAGTATGGAACGGCGATTATGCGTCTACTGCCGGGATAATAATTGTAAAAGATGATGGTGAAGCGTTGTGTTATCGGGTATATCACAAAGATATCTTCCAGAGGTATTTACTCAAAAATACTATGTTAGAGCAACCATCTACAGGAGAAGATGAGAATAATCCAGGATACTGCAGAACTGGAAATGAAGGCAATAATCAAACCTCTACTGGTAAAAAATATTGTTTTGGATGGGTATACGAAGATCAAAATGAATATTACTTAAAATTAAATTTACAAATACGATTTATTTAATTTTACGTAAATTTGCTATAGTAGTTCTTTGTCATAATAACCATAAACCTAAGCAGCAGCAAGAGCAAATGTTTCGCAACCTGCCTGCGGCAGGCAGGAAACTGCAACAATTTGCAACAAAACACGTGCTAAAACATTGATTATCAATAGCACCATATTTGTTGCAGAGCAAATTGCAACAAACTGCAACAATTTTCGGGCAGTAGTACAAGTGTTCAGGAGATCTTTCCTGTCGTCAAGATGACAGCCTTGATTTAAAGTAATAAGAGCAAATAGAATTGATCAGCCTGGTAGTACAGTCGCGGTGGAGCAGCATCAAGGTAACACCCGACTTAAAGGGAGTTTTTTTAAGTCGGCGCCTTTTATTCATTGCATGTTTGTCTTTTCAATAGCATTCAAGCTTCTTCGCGGTCTTTGTTACTTTCTTTTGCGGATAAGAAAGTAAGTACTCGCACAGTGTAAACCACACATTTCGCGAGGTTGCTTCGCTATCGCTCGCAATGACGCGAGTGTAGGTTATTCCCACCTCTTCACCACCAACGATGAATTGGTACCACCAAAGCCAAATGAATTGGACAGGAACAGGTCGAAGTCTTTCTTGAGTGTTTGTGGTATCACGTTTATTTTGGCGCTGTGCTCGTCCGGGTTTTCAAAGTTGATGTTGGGTGCTATAAAGCTGTTCTGCATCATCAGCATACTGTACACTATCTCGCTTGCACCTGCCATCCAGCATTCGTGGCCCGTCATGCTCTTGGTACTGCTAACGGGTACTTTGCCGCCAAATACTTCGTATATCGCTTCGGCCTCGCTGCCATCGCCTGCAGGCGTGCTGGTAGCATGGGCGTTTATGTATTGTATATCTGCCGCGCTGAAGCCGCTGTCTTTCAACGCACGGCTTATAGAGCGTACTTGTCCTTCTGTACTCGGGTTGCTGATGTGCTGGCCGTTGCTGCTGAAGCCATAGCCCAGCACCTCTGCCAATATGGTAGCACCACGTGCCTGCGCACTCTCCAGGCTTTCCAGTATCACCGTTGCAGCACCACCGCCAGGCACCAGGCCATCACGGTCTCTATCAAACGGGCGAGATGCTCGTGCAGGTTCATCTTCTCTTGTACTAAAGGTGCCCAGTGCATCGAAGTTGGGCATAGAGTATATGTTTACCTCTTGTGCGCCACCACATATCACACGGTCTTGCAGGCCTTGTTTGATGAACATATAACCCAGCCCTATACTGTGCGAACCACTGGCACATGCCGCACTGATGGTAAAGTTGATACCACGCAGTTTGAAGATGGTAGCAAGGTTCATCGTCACCGTACTATTCAGCACCTGGAAAACCGAACCACTGCCAACCAGCATGGTGTCTTTCTTTTCGCGTACCAGGTCTATGCCTTCTATCACAGGTTGTGCGCAGCTATCGTTGCCGTATATAATACCTGTTTCGTGTTGGTCGAAGAATTCGGTCGTCATGCCCGCCTGTGCCATAGCTTCTGTAGTTGCCATGTAGGCAAACTCTGCATGCTCGGGCATCATGATGCGCGAACGGCGGTCGAGCAGGCCTTTCAGTTGCGGGCGTTCTACAAAGCCCGTCAGGCCACTGCGGTAGCCCATTTCCTTGCGGCGAGGGTCCAGTATAATACCCGACCTGCCTTCAAACAACGACTTCGTTACTTCTTCCCTGTTTTTACCCAGTGAAGAGTATATACCTAAACCTGTGATAACTACACGACTCATGGCTGCAATCTTAATTATTATGTATACAATGCACCGTTGATAGATATTACCTGACCGCTGATGTAACCTGCATTTTTACCTGCAAGGAAACCAACCAGCTCTGCTACTTCTTCAGCAGTACCAAAACGTTTCATAGGTATCATACCTACCAGTTCTTTTTCATCAAGGTCGCCCGTCATATCTGTTTTGATAAAGCCCGGTGCAATGGCGTTTACGGTGATGTTGCGTTTTGCAATCTCCTGCGCCAGTGCTTTGGTGGCACCTATCATACCTGCTTTAGCGGCACTGTAGTTTACCTGTCCCGGCATACCTTTTATACCACTCAGCGATACCATATTGATGATACGGCCAAAGCGGTTCATCAGCATCGGGTTCAGTACTGTTTTGGTAACGTTGTACATGCCTTGCAGGCTTGTATCCAGTACGCTATCCCACTGTTCATCGGTCATGCTCATCAGCAATGTATCTTGGCGGATACCTGCATTATTTACCAGTACTTCTATGATGTGTTCTTTGTTTGCTTCCATCCAGCCGCCCAGTACTTGCTGCACATCTTCTTTACTGGCAACATCAAAGTTCAGCACCTGTGCATCTACGCCTTTTTCTTTTGCAAGCGCAGCTGTTTCTTCAGCAGCAGCTTTATTGCCTTTGTAGTTTACAAGTATGTTATAGCCCATCTCTGCAAGCTTCAGGCATGCAGCACGGCCTATACCGCGAGAGCCACCTGTTACCAATGCGTATTTCATGTTAAATCTTCTTTTTAAATTGTGCTACTACGTCTGTATCTATCATCCATTGCTTTACCTGTTGCAGGTTTGGCGATGCCGAGAAGTCGTCTTTGAAGAACGGGAACAGTTTGCGCACACCATTATACATCCACTTAGTAGATGGCGCCAGCTTGTTGCTGAAACCACGCAGGTCTATAGCCTGCACCAGTGCCACAGCTTCTACCGCCAGTACTTCGTATGCATTTTCTATAACGCGGCTGCACATCATGGCAGCGTTGCAACCCATGCTCACTATATCCTGGTTGTCGTTGTTGTTTGGTATGCTGTGTATATACATCGGGTTGCTCAGTGTCTGGTTTTCTGCAACGGTACTTGTTGCAGGGTACTGCATACCTTGTATACCAAAGTTCAAACCAAGCTTGCCTGCATTTGCAAACGGCGGCAATTTCTGGTTCAGGTGCGGATTGAGCAGGAAGTTCAGCTGACGCTCTGAAAGCATAGACAGCTTCGTTACTGCAATCTTCAGTTTATCCATCTCCAGCGCTATATAGTCGCCGTGGAAGTTGCCACCGTGGAAGATGTTTTTATTCTTGCGGTCTACTACCGGGTTGTCGTTTACAGAGTTGAGTTCGTTTACAATTACTTTCTCTGTATTCAGCACTGTGTCGAATATCGGGCCCAGTATCTGCGGCACGCAACGCAGCGAATAGTATTCCTGTACTTTATCTTCTATTACATCAACGGTTACCTTCTTATCGTAGAGGTGTTCGTGGCGCTTGCGCATCAGCTTGCTGTCTTTGCCCAATATGCGCATCCATTCTGCTACGGCACGTTGTCCGTTGTGTTGTTTTACATTATTCAGTTCTGCAGAAAAATGGTCGTCATACGCTTCCATCATTTCATTCACCATCAGCGACATCAGCATGCTCCACACTACCAGCCTGTGTGCCATTATCACATTCACACCACCAATACCCGTCATAGCAGACGTACCATTCAACATACCCAAGCCTTCGCGGATGTGTATATCCATCGGCTTCAGGCCCAGTTTCTTATACACTTCTTTGGCAGGTGTTACCTTGCCTTTGTACCAGAAATTGCCCTCACCTATCAGGCCGAGCGCCAGGTGTGCCAACTGTACGAGGTCTCCACTGGCGCCTACACCACCATGTGCATATACACAAGGGTAGGCTTCGTTATTCAGCAGGTCTGTCATCAGCTGCACGGTGTCCGGGTGTATGCCCGAAAAGCCCAGCAGCATAGTATGCAGCCTTGCCAGCAACATAGCCCTGCTATGCAGCGGAGAAAGCAGCTGCCCCATACCCGAGCTATGGCTGCGGATGAGGTTGTATTGCAACTGCTTGCGGTCTGTATCGTTGATGCGGTACTGTGCCATAGGGCCAAAGCCCGTATTGATACCGTATATCAGTTTGTCTTTAGAAAAGGTGCGGAGAAAGTCATAACTACGCGTCACTTCTTTTACAGCAGGAGCTGCCAGATTCACTTCTTTTGTTTGAAGTACAATCTGCTCAAATGCTGCAATGTCTATCGCTTTGCCCCCAAGGGATACCATATTCAATAAGGATAATTGGTAAAGTGTGCAAAAATATGAAAACTAAACGGGTGAATATAGTGTTTACCCCCACGTTTGGCATAAAATACCCCGTAAACGGTATTTATTCGATTATTCTTTGCTTATCAGCGATGTAAAAGGGTGGCGAAGCCTGTCGTAGCCTACCAGGTCTACCTTTATGCTGCCTACCAATATGGGGCTATCTACCCGCACAGGTATGTGATTTGCATCGTCGCTTACCCAAACCATCATCTTTTCGCCACCGCTGAAGATGGTACCCTCTATCAGCAACGGACTTATCTTGATGGCATTGAACGTACCATATTTGGTAGTTACGCGTTCCTTGCCCATATAGCGGATGTAGAGGTTGTACACTTTATCATCCAGAAACATGGAAAAAGGTATTTTATCGCCCGGTTTGTATTTGTTGTAGTCTATACTGCGCGCATAGTAGATGGTAGAAAGTACATCCTGCACACATGCCGGAATTTTGAACGGACCATTAGTAGAAACTGCTTGTCCTACTGAATGATTAAAGACTACATGGTTGTATATCTTAAAGCCACCCTCATCTACATTGCGGATGAATTTCTGTGGCAGCATGGTTTCTGCATCTATATAAGTCTCATACTTATCGCGCACTTTAAAAAACCAGTCGTACGATTTGTAGGTTTTACCATCGCCTGTTATGTGGTAAACCTGCCGACCATTCATGCTTTCCATATTGGTATTGAAAACAGCTTCGCCTGCGCCTACCCATATCATACCCATGTTGTAGTACACTTTAAACTTCAGCCTTTCACCTTCTTTGAAACTGGTGTTTTTAATACCACAGAAATCGACCTGCTGTGCCGCAACGGGTTTAGTGCCTGCCAGTAGTGCAATACATATCGGGAGTAAAAATTTCATGGTAGCTTTCATGCAGTCCATTCTTTGCATTATAAATTTAGCGAAACGAATCAACGCAAAAGACGCATCCTGAATAATAATATACTACCTACCACAGCAGGCAGTATCAGGTTGATGGCCCATATACCCACAGTTGCCGCCAGTATGCCCACTGTATTGTCGCTGAAATGATGAAACAGGTATAAACCAACCTGTCCGCGCTCACCCAGTTCTACAAGGGCTATAGACGGTATCACAGCTATTACCCAGAAAAACAACGACGACATCATATAGCCGCCAAATGCAGGTACATCTACGTTCATCCACCATAGCAAAAACAAATACTGTGCCGTATAGATGCCATAACGCAATAGTGATATTGAAAGAATTGTTAACTGTTGCTGTGGGGTAAAGCTTTTCAGCAGCTTTGCATATACATTGTATTTCCTCAACCATTTGATGCGCTCAATTATGGGCATCCATGTTTCGAAACGCCAATAGACTATAAACACTACTACCAGCACTACCGCACATGCCACCAATACAATGGTAGAAAACGTACCGGGAAAATGTATGTTGTAATATATCAACCCTGCAAGGCCGTAAATAAACAGCGTGAGCATCTGTGCTAATGCACCGAGTATCGACACACCTACCAACCTGATTGTATTCTTACGTTTCAGGTACAAAAGCCTGCCGGGGTATTCGCCAATACGATTGGGTGTAACAAGTGAAACTGCTATGCCAGCAAAATAACTGCTGAGCGCCTGCCTGTATGTAAGCGGTTGTGCAGAGCCAGCCAGCAAATGCCACTTCTTCGCTTCCAGCAAGAGATTCAGCGGCATCAAGGCGATGGCTATTATCAACAGATACATCGGGCCTGTTACCCAGATAGCATCCCAATCTACCTTGCTCAATTGCTTCTGAACCTGCAGCCATATACCCCACAAAAGGAGTAAGGATATGCATCCGCCGATTACATAATTAAGCCATATTTTAGTAGTTTTGTTCAAATCAATTTTTGCTGTTGCAACAGGATACGCAAATCATTCTTGGTATAGACCCCGGTACACTTGTTATGGGTTATGGCCTGATAGCCGTGAACAAAAATAAGGTTTCGCTGGTGGAAATGGGGGTATTGCAATTATCTAAGCACGATGACCATGCAGAACGCCTTGAATTGATATACCGAAAGATGGAAACGCTCATTACGCTACACAAGCCATCTGCCGTAGCTATCGAGGCTCCTTTCTTTGGCAAAAACGTACAAAGTATGCTGAAACTGGGCAGGGCACAAGGTGTTGCAATAGCGGCTGCCATGAAGTTCGGGCTAAGGGCAGAAGAGTATGCACCACGGAAAATAAAGCAGTCTATAACAGGGCGTGGTAATGCCAGCAAAGAACAGTTGTGGGAAATGCTGCAACACACACTAGGCTTTCAGGAAGATGTAAAATTTATGGATGCTACCGATGCTGTTGGCGTAGCACTGTGCCATCATTACCAGACAAAACTGCCCGTACCAAAAACACCCGTCAAGAAAACAACTGCTAAAGCCAAGAAAACAAGCTGGGCAGCCTTCCTCAACGAAAACCCTGACAGGGTAGTAAAGAAAAAATAAACTACATCTCGCGGATTTTTACCCTCACTTCGTGCGGGCCAGGTTCATTGCCACCAAAGTATGGCAGCAGCTTGTAGCCTATGGCAGCATTATCTGCACAGCCCCGTGTCATGGTATCTTTCTTGCCCTCCAATTCAAAAACATACTTATCGGGCAGTACGTATAGTTTGCAATCAAAGGCTTTGTTTAGCGCTACAGTACCCAATTCTTTATAGTTGCGCACAGTACCTGCATAGCAATAAGCGTGTATGTGCATGGCACCGTTCTCCCAGTTCCACCCAAAACGTGTACTATTGGTCTGGTGATGGCTGGCACAGTCTGCAAATCCGAATAGTTTATTGATATCTGCCTGATTGGTAGGGTCTACGGTTGCATAGATACAACTGCTATCCAGTATTGCACGAAAGTGCAGGAAAGTGTATTGTGTCAGTGCGTAGTCATTGTTATCACAGTAATTATTGCCTTTTCTGATAATATACGTTTTAAAACTATCCGCAAAGCCTATTTCTGATTTTGCAGGATTGTAGAGGATATTATCCGGTGTAGCAGAAACACCTGAAGATTGTTGTGCAGTATCAACTGGCTTTTTATCAGTTATGGGATTTTCGGCCTTTTCCTTCTTGCAGCCGGTAATAAACAGAATAATTGCAAATAGCAGGTAACGCATATCAAATTATGCTAAAGTTAAATGTAATATATCGTAAATAATTCGACATCTTTTGGTCAAAATAATTATATACGAACTTGCATAGGCAAAGGGTTTTGCTTACTTTTAAATCGTTAAAAACCGTAAAACCTATCAAGACATCATACACATGGTGTGTATTTTGTTTTGCTCAATAATAACTTGAAGACAATTCAGAAAAACATTATCGAATTCATATGCCCGATAAAGCCAAAATACTTTTAGTAGAGGATGACCCGACGCTTAGTTATGTAGTACGTGATAGCCTTTCTAACAACGGCTATGAAGTAATACACTGTGCTGATGCAGAAACTGCATGGGCGCAGTTTATGAAACACAACTTTGATGTGTGCCTGCTTGATGTTATGCTGCCTAAAAAAGACGGTATGCATCTTGCCACACAGATAAGGCAGAAAAACGAAAGTATTCCGATATTGCTCCTCACATCCAAAAACATGGATGATGATAAGATTGCTGGTTTCCGTAGTGGTGCAGACGACTACATCACCAAGCCATTTAACATGCAGGAGTTGTTGCTGCGTCTTGAGGTATTCCTGAAACGCACCCGTAAGAAAGAAGATGACTCTCCTAAAGATGTAATGCTGGGTACACTACAGTTTGACTATAACAATCTGGTACTGAAAAATGATAAAATAGAGCATCAGCTTACACAGCGTGAGGCAGACCTTATCAAATTTCTGGTACAGAATGCCAACCGTGTACTGAAGCGCGATGAAATACTGCTGAATGTATGGGGTAAAGAAGATTACTTCCTCGGTCGTAGTATGGACGTATTCATTACCAAAGTGCGCAAGTTTATCAAAGAACAACCAGGTGTTGAGCTGCAAACCATACACGGTATCGGCTTCAAATTTGTGTACAACGCACAGTAATCAATCAGGTTTTTACAACTTAGTATAAATGCAAAAGCGATGGGTAGACACCCATCGCTTTTTCTATCCTCTATATGTAACGCTAAAATTGTTCCGCACCTTCGCCGTCCAGCATCTGTTCGAAACGAGGGCAGGCAACGCTGCTCCTGTATCCGTCGCGATGTTTAACACGGCCACGTACGAATAATGATATTTCATAACCTGCAGTACCATTGGTAGCAGGCCTTAGTCCCGATGTATTGAAATCGTAAGAAGCAGTAACCGAATACTGATTGTAATCAATTTTCACTGTTGGTATCCATGCATCTTTTGCACGTATAAACGCACCACCATAAAGTATTACAGATTTAGACATTTCACTGTTTGTTGCTCTCCAGCTGAATAGTGCACCCGCAATAAATTCTGTATAAGGACCTTGTGTGGTGTAGTTGGCATGTACTGTAACACCCATCTGATCTGTAATGGATGCTTTCACACCAAGATTACCCGTCCATTTAGTATCCAATCGCAGCACTTCACCGTTATCATTGAATGATTGTTTTGGCTTTGCCACGTGATAACCTGCAACACCTATATAATAGTTTACATTCCTTGTAGAACCTATAGTACTATTGAAGCTCATACCAGCACCTAGGTCATATGCCTGCATACTTACATTCTGCATGTTTTCGCCAGTGGCTGCCGTCTGGTCAAAACCACCATTAACATATTGTGTACTGAATGTAGCTTTCGACATATCGAACGCACGCTGAATATAACCACCCGTGAAACCAACTGACAAATAAGAACGGCGACCGTCTGCCATTACTTTATTGTAGTTGATGGCAGGATATACCTGCATACTGGTAAAGTTGATACTGCCTGCACGATCGTAAGTAGCGCTTACGCCGAAGCTTATATAATCCCCAACTTCTCTGTTTACTGCAATGCGTGTTTCTGCAGATGCCAGCATTGTCTGAAACGGAACAGAAATATTGCTCCACTGTGTACGATAGTTTACACCGGCTTTGTAGTCGCCGCTGAAAATACCCGTAAGGGCAGGATTACGAAGAATTGCATTTTCGTAAAACTGCGAGAAGTGTATATCCTGCGCATAAGCCGCTGTTTGCAGCATAATGGCAGATAATACGATTGATAATTTCTTCATGATAAAATCTTTTTTAGCAGTTACACATTATCTGACCAGCGAAATATCACCTTTCAACTCTATCAGTTCACCAGACTCGCAATAGGCTCTGATAACGTACACAAATACATCCGGTTTCAGCGGTGTATTTTTGAAAGTACCATCCCAACCTGAAGCAGGGTCATTTATCTTCATATCATCTCTTGAGAATACAAGTTCACCCCAGCGGCTGTACACACGGAAGCTCTTCACATAATCCAAACCTTTGCCCTGCGGGAAGAACATATCGTTTACACCATCACCGTTCGGTGTGAATGTGTTTGGTATAAATATTTGTCCGTTTTCGCACAGTACTCGTACTGTAATATTATCAGAACCTTCACAGCCATACCTATCTGTCACATTTACCTTATACTCTGTAGTACGTCTTGGCGATGCTACAGGGCTTGAACAATCATCACAACTCAGTTGGTAATAAGGAGTCCAACTATATGTTGCTATGTTATCACCTACTGCTCTCAGTTGCGTACTATTACCGCCACCAATTGTCACATCGGGGCCAAGCTCCACAACTGGTAATGGATGTACCGTCACATTTATGTATCCTGTATCCACGAAACAATCTCCTTGTTTTACTATAACGGTATATTTTGTCGTATTGTTTGGTGCTGCTTTTACCTTGGCTTGCTGGTGATTATTCAAACCGTCAGCAGGTATCCAGGTATAAGAAGAACCGCCAGTAGCGTAGAGCTCTGCCGAACCACCAATACAGAACTCTGCATCAGGGCCGTAAGTAACAGGGCCTCGCTCTATTATGGAAACAGTCACTTTATCCGAATCACTACAGCCAATATTATCTCTTCCTATAACGGTATATGTTGTATTTGTTAAAGGCTTCGCTACAGGATTACTACATGTAGAACATGAAAGTGTAGCTGAAGGAGTCCAGGTATAGGTATCTGTACCTGTTACTTGCAATTGTGCAGAAGAACCCTCACAAATCACTATATCCTCGCCGGCATCTACTTTAGGCTTAGGGTTTACAGTTATAGTAATATTCTTACTATTAGAGCAACCATCTAAGTTTGTACCTTTTACAACATAGGTAGTTGTGCTAGTAGGAGTAGCTATAGGGTCTGCACATGTATTGCAAGAAAGCCCGGTAGAAGGTGTCCATGTGTATGTGGCAGCTCCCAGTACATTCAACTGTACACTTCCGCCTTCGCATATTGCCTGATCTTGTGACAGATAGAGGACCGGAATAGGCAAAACATTCACTACTAATGTAGCAGTAGATGAACAACCGTTTGTAGTACCTGATACTGTATAGGTAGTAGTTGCGGATGGTGAAGCAACAGGATTGCTGCATGCAGTACAAGAAAGACTAGTACCAGGCGACCAATTATAATTAGTAGCGCCAGCTGCATTTAGTTGTACTGTAGTACCCTCACATATAGTTCCTGCTCCTGTAACTTGTAATACAGGTAGTGGATTTACTGTAATTGTTATATTGCCAGTATCAGTACATCCATTGGCATCGGTACCCGTTACTACATATGACGTAGTAGTATTTGGTGATGCAGTAGGATTACTACAAGTAGAACATGACAATGAACCTGCAGGTGTCCATACATAATTTGTAGCACCACTTGCTACTAATATAGTATTAGAACCTGCACATATTGTTGATATACCATTTATAGTAACATTTGGCAATGGATTAACTGTTACGTTTACAAAATCAGTATCACTACATCCGTTGGCAGCTATACCTACTACTCGATATAATGTAGTGGTAGCAGGGGTAGCAACCGGATTGGCACATGCAGAACACGATAAACCTGTTGAAGGTGACCACTGATAATTTACAGCACCTGTTGCCGATAAGTTTGTAGAAGTACCTAAACAGATGGTTCTGTCTAATCCGGCATTAACATCAGGTTTTGCATTAATATTCAGGGTAATCATACCTGTATCTACACAACCATTGGCATCGGTACCTGTTACGGTATATGTGGTAGGTGAAGAAGGTGTAGCCACAGGGCTGGCACATGTACTACAAGACAATGAACCAGATGGTGTCCATACATAACTTGTAGCACCATTACCTGTTAATGTTGCTGAAGAGCCAGCACAAACCACATTATTGCCTGTTGCTGTTACATTCGGGAGCGAATTGACAGTTACTGTCACAGTTGACGTTTTAGAACAGCCATTTGCATCGGTACCCGTTACAGTATATGTAGTAGTAGTTGCAGGCGTAGCTACTGGGCTGGCACATGTACTGCACGATAATGTAGTTGCAGGTGTCCATACATAGCTTATAGCGCCGCTGGCGCCTAATGTAGCAGATGCACCGGCACATATTGCCACATTGCTGCCAGCGCTTACATTTGGCAATGGATTTACATTTACTGTTACAGTAGATGTATTCACACAACCATTGGCATCGGTTCCTGTTACAGTGTATGTGGTAGTTGTAATTGGTGAAGCTACAGGACTCACACACGTACTACACGATAATGTACTTGCAGGTGTCCACACATATGTAGATGCGCCGGTTGCATTCAATGTTGTTGATAAACCATTGCATATTGTTACATTACTACCTGCACTTACCACAGGCAAAGCATTTACATTTACTGTTATGGTAGCTGTGTTCACACAACCGTTTGCATCGGTACCCGTTACGGTATATGTAGTTGCTGTAGTTGGGGTAGCTATAGGACTTGTACAGGTACTACACGATAAACTACCTGTCGGTGTCCAAACATAGTTTGTTGCACCACTTGCAGTAAGTGTTGCTGTAGAGCCAATACAAACAGCAGATTTATTAGATATAGCATTTACGTTTGGTAAGTTATTTACCGTTACCGTTACGTTAGCTGTATTCGAACATCCATTAGCATCGGTACCTGTTACGGTATATGTAGTTGTAGCAGTTGGGGTAGCAACAGGGCTCACACACGTACTACACGATAATGTACTTGCAGGTGTCCACACATATGTACTTGCACCACTACCTGTAAGCGTTGTAGATGAACCATTACATATGGCTACATTACTACCGGCACTTACTGTTGGCAGCGCATTTACGCTAACTGTAACATTAGCGGTATTTATACAGCCATTGGCATCAGTACCTGTTACAGTATATGTGGTTGTAGCAGTTGGGGTAGCAACAGGGCTCGCACATGTACTGCACGACAATGTACTTGCAGGTGTCCACACATAGCTTGTTGCACCACTACCTGTAAGCGTTGTAGATGAACCATTACATATGGCTATATTGCTACCGGCACTTACTGTTGGTAATGGATTTACATTTATTGTCACTACACCAGTATCAGTACAACCATTTGCATCAGTACCTGTTACAATATATGTGGTAGAGGTAGTTGGTGTTGCTACAGGACTTACACATGTACTACATGAAAGTGCAGTAACCGGCGACCATACATAAGTACTTGCACCACTTGCAGTAAGGGTTGCATTAGAACCTATACATACCGCAGATTTATTTGAAGTTGCATTTACATTAGGCTTATTATTTACATTCACTGTTACATGTGCTGTGTCTGTACAACCATTTGCATCGGTACCTGTAACTATGTATGTCGTTGTGCTTGTTGGCAATGCAGTTGTAACAGCACAGTTTGTACAAGACAACCCTGCAGGTGGAGCCCATGAATATGTAGATGCACCACTAGCTGTAAGTACAACACCTGTTGTTGCACCCTGGCAAATTGCAGATGCTCCGGAAACCGTTATATTCGGAGGTGTATGAATTACTACTGTTTTGGTAATAGTATCTTTACAACCTTGTGCATTGGTTACTATCAGCCTTACATTATAGTTGCCAGGTGCTATATATGCATGAGAAGGATTGTGCGAGGTACTTGTACCACCATCACCAAAATCCCAACTACGGCTCACCACATTACTTATTGTATATAATACAGTATCAGTAAACTGTATAGTACCTGCGTTACAAATGGCATTTGGCGAGAAGCTGAAATCGGCATCCATCTTATCTACTTTCACAGTATCTGTACCAAATATCGGTACAAGACAAGAAGCACCATCACTTAATATTAATTTAGGCAAATACTTACCTGTTTGTGTGTACGTATAGCTATAGGTATTGCCTGTTGTTGTCTGTGTAAAACCGTTACTCATATCCCAAATCAAAGATGTGGCATTGGTAGTAGTTGCAGAGAAATTTACCGTTACAGGATTACAGCCTGCTATAGGAGTATACGTAAACGAACCTGTAGGTCCGTATATAGTTACTTGTTTGGTAAGTGAGTCTTTACAACCTGCATTGGTAGTACCAATAAGCTTAATGTTATAAACACCAGGATAAGTATATAATGCCGTAGGGTTAGACAATGAAGACTGACCCCCGTTACCAAAACTCCAAGCGTATGTAGAAACTCCCGTAGATGTGTTTGTAAAGTTTACGAGCAATGGAGGACAATTTGCTACCGTATCACTCATCGTAAATCCAATAGCAGGACTGTTTACTTTTATGTAGGCTGTTTTAGTATTAGAATCCATACACCCATACATATCTGTAACAACCAGCTTCACAGTGTATGTACCTGCTACTGTGTATGTATGCGTTGGAGTGAGCTGTGTTGATGTTGTGCCATCTCCCCAATGCCATACACACGTAAAAGACGCACCACCAGAGTTATTATACATCTGCACAGTTTGCCCAACACATATGTTTGTATCTGCTGTGCTGAATTGTGCCACAGGCTTACTGGCAGTTATATAGTTGTTCTTTATCAACGAATCTTTACAACCATTTGCATCAGTTACTACCAATTTCACAGGCCAGCTACCACCATATATATATGTGTAAGAAATAGTGTTGCTGGTAGTAGGTTGCGGTCCGCCATATACAAAGTCCCATACTTTACCGGTAATAGTGAATCCGCCATTGGGTGTACTTAAATCGGTAAATGTAGCAGTGAATGGCAGGCAACCTAAAAGCGGAGTACCGGAAAAATCTACATTCGGGCTACCAACACGTATGTGGTTTGTTTTTGTCAACGAATCTTTACAACCATTTGCATCAGTTACTACAAGTTTAGGGCTATATGTACCCCCTGCAGGATATGCATAATACACAGTAGATGCGCCGGTTGAAAATGTTACACTATTTCCAAAATGCCAAGTATACGAATTTCCGGATCCTGATGTAGTTATCGAGAACATTGTACTTTCCCCTTTACACAAGGTAGTATCTGATACAGTAAATACCGGCGACAGCGGTTGAACATTTACCGTTCTAGTTACTGTGCTGGAACAACCATATGTAGTATTATATACATTAAGTGTAATTGTTCTTGTACCTGGTGTAGAGTAAGTATGTGTCAATGTACCACCAATCTGTGTAGAAGTATTACCATCACCAAAATCCCAACTATATGTGTTAGCACCTACAGAACTATCCGTTAGTGTAACTGTATACCTATTTGTACAAGAAGTTGCAAGTCCGAAATTTGCCTCAGGCGGATGTACAGTTATGTAATTAGTTCTTGTTGCTGTATCGCGACAGCCATTGTTGTTAGCTATCAGCATTACGGTATAAACACCTCTTGTGTATCCGTTATATACAGGGTTGGTTGCTGTAGAAGTACCACCATTGCCAAATAACCATGTATAACCAGTGGCACCTGTAGAGCTATTTGTAAACGTTACAGGGCTACCGGGACATAGTGCAGTCGGCGATGCAGAAAATGCTGCTGTTGGCTTTGTAGCAATATTTACGGCTGTAGTTCTGGTAAGCGTACAGCTACCTGTTGTATAGGTAAGCGTTACAGTGTAGGTGCCTGATGATGTGTATGTATGTGATTGCGTATTACATGTAGAACAAGATACTGTAGCCGAACCATCACCAAAATCCCATGTATAATTACTTACCGGTATCAGAGTGGTAACACTTGCTGTAAACGAAATCGTTACAGGTGCACAACCCGAATATGAACCTACATTTATAGTAGCAGTTGGTTGTTGTATTTTTACATAGTTAGTTCTTGTAAAAGAGTCTGTACAACCCGATGCGCTGGTTGCAATCAGTTTTACACTGTAGTTGCCCAATGCATTGTAAGTATTTGAAGGATTGGCAGATGTAGATGTATTGCCATCACCAAAACGCCACAAGTATGATACTGCGTTTGTTGTACTGTTAGTAAAGTTGGTAGTTAGCGGCGCAGCACATGCTTCTGTAGGCGAGCCGGTAAAGTTGATAGTAGGATTCTGATTAACAGTGATAGTTTTTGAATCCGTATCACTACAACCCGATTTGGAAACTATAAGTGTTACAGTGTATGTACCTGCGCTGCTGTAAGTATATGTCGGACTAGTTGAAGTTGACGTACCACCGGTACCAAAACTCCATGCACTTGTATATCCGGCAGGCGTAGATGTGTTTGTAAAGTTTACTGTTTTACCTGTACATACAGAAAGTGAGCTTACATTGAATGACGCATTCGGAGCGCCGATATTTACTAAAGAGCTACTCGTAAATGTGTCCTTACAGCCTGCGGCATTTGTTGCAATTAACCTAACAGTATAAGAACCATTTGCAGTATATGTATGTGTTGGGTTGGTAGCAGTAGATGTACCACCATCTCCAAAACTCCAATCGTAAGAAATTGCTCCTGTTGATGTGTTTGTAAAAGTTGTGGTTACAGGGGATGTACAAGAATTATTACCTGTGGCTGTAAAAGAAGCCGTTGGTTTAGGTAATATTTTAATGTAATTGCTTTTTATCAGCGATTTAGAACAGCTGTTACCATTTGTAACCAGTAGTGTAACCGTATAATTACCAAAAGCTGTGTATGTGTGCGTAGGATTAGCAGATGTAGATGTATTACCATCGCCAAAGTCCCACAGATATGTTGTAGTACCCGTGCCACCTGCTACAGAATTGTTGGTAAAGCTGATAGTACGCGGCACTTGGCAAGACGGGGTAGAGTCTGCTGTAAACATAACAGTAGGCGAAGGCGCTACTGTTATGTAATTTGTAAATACCTGTGTATCAGCACCATTGCTATTGGTAGCTATTAACGTTACAGTATATGTACCGGGATTGATATACGTTGTTGACGGATTTTGAAGGGTAGAGGTACTACCATTGCCAAGATCCCA
Organism: Flavipsychrobacter sp.; assembly: GCA_035299045.1. Lineage (GTDB taxonomy): Bacteria > Bacteroidota > Bacteroidia > Chitinophagales > Chitinophagaceae > Polluticoccus. Next base: position 105,888 of record DATGXJ010000032.1, on the reverse strand, counting down.
GTACCAGCTTGTCGGGGTATTCGTACTAAGGTCTGTAAAGTTTGATACGATGGGCGAGCAACCCGATGTAGTGCTTGCACTAAAGTTTGCCACCGGAACCTGTGAATAGGCTACGTTAGCAGACAGGATAGAAAAGCATACACACAAAAATGCGTACAAGTATTTATTCATACGTTGGTTTGTCTGGTTTAGTGTATCCCTTATTTTTTGTTTTGAAATGAATCCAGACTGTGAATAAACGTTACATATAATCTTGTCACAAATTTATATAAATTGTGGATAAACTGTTATTTTTTGTGTATAAATGTGGAAAAGTTAGTAATTATTTTATAAATAAAATAAAAACATTCGTATTTCAATTAAAATCAATTAATTGAAAATAAAACGAAAGATTAGATTTTGGGGATTTCTTGTTGATTATAGGGCTAATTGCCTCCTATAAAGCTGTATGGTATTTTCCAGACCAAGATATATAGCATCTGATATTAATGCATGACCTATGGATACCTCTAACAAATTAGGGATGTAAGAAGCAAAGTATTGCAGGTTATGCAAGTCTAGGTCGTGACCTGCGTTGAGGCCGAGGTTTTTCTCAGCAGCAACTTTTGCCGCTTTTATATACGGAGCAATGGCAGACTGTTTATCAGATAAATAGTTTTTGGCATATGATTCTGTATATAACTCAACCCTATCAGTACCCGTATCGGCAGCAGCAGCTACCAAATCCTCTACAGGGTCTACAAATATCGAAACACGAATGTCTTCTTTTTTAAATACTTCTATAATATTCCTTAGGTATTTTGCTTGTCCTATAGTATCCCAACCATGGTCAGATGTCAGTTGGCCCAACTCATCAGGCACCAGCGTTACCTGTGTAGGTTTCACATCAAGCACCAGTTGCACAAACTTATCTTCTGTAGGGTTACCTTCTATATTAAACTCTGTAGTAATAATTGGCTTTATCTCCCTTACATCGCTATAGCGGATATGGCGCTCATCGGGGCGGGGGTGTACTGTAATGCCTTCTGCACCAAACAACTGGCAATCAATAGCAGCTTTCAGCACACTCGGGTTGTTGCCTCCACGGCTGTTTCTCAAAGTGGCTATCTTATTTATATTTACCGAAAGCTTCGTTGCCATTACTGTTTTCTTTTCGCCAAAATTAATGCGCTTTTCAGTTAAATTGCAGTTAATGTCATTTTCGTGTTTCCGCCGTTCATATAAGTATATGTTATACGTAGCTGCAGTTATAGTCTTGCAGGGTATAAATGGCTGCGGCAGCGACAATAAACAAAGTACTAATACAATATACCTGAACTATAGCAGCGGCACACTGGAAAGTATAGACCCTGCATTTGCCAAGAACCTTTACAATATGTGGACCGACCACATGGTATATAATACACTGGTAGAGGCAGATGAAAACCTTCAGCTGACACCATCGCTTGCAAAAAGCTGGGAGGTGAGTACTGATGGATTGCAATATACTTTCCACCTACGCACAGATGTCTTCTTTCAGGACAATGAAGCATTTGCAAACGGCAAAGGCAGAAAAATGACAGCTGCTGATGTGGAATACAGTTTTAACAGGCTCATTGATTCCACTACCGCATCTACCGGCGCTTGGATATTTAATGACCGTGTCAGCAAAACACAACCATTCAAGGCTTTGGATGATAGTACATTCATCATCAGGCTAAATGCACCATTCAGACCTTTACCACAGATAATGAGCATGCCCTATTGCAGCGTAGTGCCTCGCGAAGCAGTTACCAAATGGGGCAAAGATTTTCGTGCGCATCCTTGCGGCACAGGTCCGTTTATGTTTCATTATTGGGATGAGGGCAATGTATTGGTGCTGCGCAAAAACCCAAACTACTGGCAGCAAGATGCCACGGGGAAAAAACTACCATATGCCGATGCGGTGCAGATAAGTTTTATAGACAGCAAGGCAACAGAGTTTATGATGTTGCTACAGGGCAGGATAGATTTCGTGAACGGGCTGGATGGTTCTTTCAAGGACCTGGTACTAAGCAAAGACGGGGAGTTGAAAAAGGATTTTTCCAATCGCATCCATCTGCGCAAGCAGACTTATCTGAATACAGAATACATCGGCTTTCTGACAGATAGCACAAAAGATGTAGTAAAAGATAATCCGCAACTGAACCCACTTGTACGCCGTGCAGTTGCTTATGCTATAGACAGGAAAAAGATTACTACTTACTTCCGCAATGGTACAGTATTGCCTGCCACATCGGGCTTTATACCTGAGGGCATTCCCGGGCACGATAGCACAGGGCATTTTGGTTTCGATTACAATCCTGCAAAAGCACAGCAATTGCTGGCACAGGCAGGCTACCCGAATGGCAAAGGATTGAAACCACTGCATGTATTAGCACCGGAAAACTGGGCGGATATTGTAAACTTTGTTGCCACACAGGTAAAGGAAGTAGGCATACCGCTGGAAGTAGAAATAATACAGCCCAATATACTGCGCCAGCAAATGAGCCGTTCAGAAGCACCGATGTTTCGCGCACAGTGGATAGCAGACTATCCTGATGCTGAAACCTTTCTTGCGTTCTTCAATGGTCGCTTTCCTGCACCACCCAACTATACACGCTTCAGCAATGCCACCTATGATAAATGGTATGATGAATGTATGAACCTGCCCGATAGTGAACGCCATATTCGCTATATGCAAATGGATAGTCTGGTTATGAGCTATGCACCTGTAATACCTTTGATATATGACAGGTTGATGCACTTTACATCCAAGCGCATCACGGGCTTCAAAGCCAACCCGATGAATATTATTGATTTGAAGACAGTGCGCGTTACTAATCAGTAATAATTTACTTCACATTTGTTAAACAAAAAGGCCCTTTGTCTGTTTCGGGTATATGAAAGTTTCCGTTTTTTGGTTTCGAAGAGATTTAAGATTGGAAGACAATGCAGGGCTGTATCATGCACTACGCAGTGGCAATCCAGTATTACCTGTATTCATTTTCGATGCCAACATTTTGGAAGAACTGGAAGACAAAGCAGATAAGCGTGTCGATTTCATACATCGTGCTTTAGAAAAAATGCAGGCACAGCTTACGGCTATGGGTAGCACTCTGCATGTAATGCACGGCAACCCTATTGATTGCTACAAACAACTGACTGAAAAATATGATGTTACCGCAGTATATACTAATCACGACTACGAACCGTACGCCATTACACGTGAAAAGCTGGTTGGCGATTTTCTTGCACAAAAAAGCATACCGCTATACACTTTCAAAGATCAGGTGATTTTTGAAAAAGATGAAGTGATGAAAGATAACAGTGAGCCATATACTGTGTACACACCGTACAGCAAAAAATACAAAGCAAAGATGAACGATTTTTATCTTAAGTCTTACCCTACAGAAAAATACTTTGGCAATTTCTACAAGCAATCACCAATCGCAATTCCATCTCTCAAAGAAATAGGTTTTGAGAAAACAGATTTGGATGTAGCACTGCCTGCGCTTGATACAGATATAGCAAAGCACTACCACGAAACAAGGGATATACCAGGTATAAAAGGAACAACACGCCTTAGTGTACATCTTCGCTTTGGTACCATCAGCATACGCAAGCTGGCAAGAGAAGCAAGCGCCATCAGCGAAAAGCTGCTGAACGAATTGATATGGCGCGAATTTTACCAGATGATATTGTGGAATATTCCGCGTGTAGTCAGTGAATCTTTCCATAAAGACTATGACAATATCAAATGGCGTAATAATGAAGAAGAGTTTGTGAAATGGTGCAACGGGCAAACAGGCTATCCTATTGTAGATGCCGGCATGCGAGAACTAAACGCTACGGGATATATGCACAACCGTGTACGCATGGTTGTTGCAAGTTTCCTTACCAAGCACCTGCTGATAGACTGGCGTTGGGGCGAGGCATATTTTGCAAAGAAACTTTTAGACTTTGACCTGGCAAGCAACAACGGTGGCTGGCAGTGGGCAGCAGGTAGTGGTTGCGATGCTGCACCTTATTTCAGAATATTCAATCCATACCTGCAAACGCAGAAGTTCGACCCTGATTTGAAATATATTCAGAAGTGGGTACCTGAGTTTCAGGAGTTTTCATATCCTAAACCAATTGTAGTACATGAAGATGCACGCGAACGCTGCCTGAAAGTGTACAAAGATGCATTGGCTGATAAAATGAAAGAAGAGCACTAGCCCGCCCAGCCTTCTCTGTCGAGGCTGCGATACTGGATGGCTTCAGCCAAATGTTCAGGCCTTATATCATCACTACCTGCAAGGTCGGCAATGGTACGCGCTACTTTCAGTATCCTGTCGTATGCACGGGCCGAAAGATTCAGCCTGTCCATTGCGGTCTTCAGCAGTGTGTGCCCTACTTGGTTTATCTGGCATATTTCTTTCAGTTGCTTGCTGCTCATTTGTGCATTTGCATACACACCTTGCACACCTTCAAAACGCTTAGCCTGTATATCACGTGCTTTCAATACACGTTCTCTAACACTCTCGCTGTTTTCCGAAGATTGCTGAGAAGACAATTCGTTGAATGATACAGGTGTTACCTCTACATGCAGGTCTATCCTATCCAGTAACGGACCCGATATTTTATTGAGGTATCGTTGTACTATCATGGGGCTGCAGGTACATTCTTTTTCAGGATGGTTGAAGTAGCCACACGGACACGGATTCATAGATGCTATCAGCATAAAGCTGGCTGGGAAATCGATACTTACTTTTGCACGTGATATTGAAACCTTGCGTTCTTCCATCGGTTGGCGCATTACTTCCAGCACCGTTCTTTTAAACTCGGGCAATTCGTCTAAGAACAAAACACCATTATGTGCCAATGATATCTCTCCCGGCTGTGGATTGCCACCACCGCCTACTAGTGCTACATCACTAATTGTATGGTGGGGGGAACGGAATGGTCTGCGCGATATGAGTGACGCGTTACCAGGCATCTTACCTGCTACAGAATGTATTTTGGTTGTTTCAAGTGCTTCATGCAGCGTGAGTGGTGGTAATATTGTTGGTAGTCTTTTTGCCAGCATGGTTTTACCTGCACCCGGCGGGCCTATCAGTATGGCATTGTGTCCGCCTGCAGCGGCTATCTCCAATGCACGTTTCACATTCTCCTGTCCTTTCACATCATTAAAGTCCAGATCAAATTCATACTGCGAATTGAAAAATTCATCGCGGGTATTTATCGTAACGGGTTCTAACACTTTAGTACCTGCAAAAAAGCCTATAACCTCACTGATGTGTGTTACGCCATATACATCCAGATTATTCACCATACCTGCCTCACGCTCATTTGCTTTTGGCAGTATCAGTCCTTTGTATTTTTCAGCACGCGCCTGTATAGCTATAGGCAGTGCCCCTTTTATGGGTTGTACAGAACCATCCAGCGAAAGCTCGCCCATGATGATGTACTTATCCAGTTCTGCGGGAGGTACTTGTCCCGATGCAGCAAGCATACCTATTGCTATGGGCAAATCGTATGCAGAACCTGCTTTGCGGATATCGGCAGGCGCCATGTTTACAACAACTTTATTTCGCGGGCGCTCAAAGCCTGTGTTTTTAATAGCAGAGAGTACACGTTCTGTACTTTCCTTTACTGCATTATCAGGAAGGCCAACAATGAAATAACCTGTTTGTCCGCCGCCAACTATATCTACTTCTATGGTGATGGTGATTGCTTCTACACCATAAACGGCACTGCCGAATACTTTTACGAGCATAACTGGTTTTAAAATTATAACATCTGTACTATGTAATTTTATATATTTTTAATAACATAGCAATACAGAACAAGAATACCCATGCAACTGACTGCCACCGAAAAGATAGACATTACAAACATAATGCTGATGATAGTATCGTGTTGTGTTGCGATGGTATTGCCGTTTGAGTTGTTTCTTTTCTCCTACGCCATATTAGGGCCTCTACACTACCTGACAGAAATATCCTGGCTACACGATAAAAACTATTATACAAAAAGCAGGTACGATGCTATTATACTAGTGGTAGTAGGCTTATTGATTACAGTTAAGTATTTCGATAATTTCCTTGAATTAGACTTGCCTGATGGCTTCGATGCAAATCTTGCGTACATAGGGCTGCTCAGTTCTATCATCTTCGTAACAGTAAAAAATCCTTATTATAAGATTGGTGGTATTGCCGTTTTGATACTATCATCGCAGGTATCGCACAATTACAAAGTATTCTTTACTGTCTTCTTACCTACACTCATACATGTATATTTTTTCACTGCTATATTCATGTTATACGGCGCGCTGAAAAGTCAGAGCCGTTTCGGCATACCATCTGTCATAGCAATGATACTCTGTCCGTTTGCACTCATGTATATCTTCCCCGACAGGGCATTCTACCCTCCTACAGAGTACAGTGTAGGTGCATACCAGTTATTTAAAGTAGTAAATATGCAATGGCTGATGCATGTGAATGATGTTCCATTGCAAAACGACATGACAGCATGGGATAAAATCATATTCCATTCTAAAGACGGCATTTTGCTGATGCGTTTCATCGCATTTGCTTACACTTACCACTACCTCAACTGGTTCTCAAAAACAAAAATCATTCAATGGCACAATGTGCCGAAGGTTCGCTTTGCAGCAGTTATTATTCTTTGGTTGGTAAGCGTTGCCATTTACATTAACGATTATGCCAGCGGGCTTAAGTGGCTCGTTTTCCTGAGCTTCCTCCATGTATTGCTCGAATTTCCACTGAATGTAACCAGCGTGATTGGGATTGGCAATTATTTCAAGGGGCGAATGTTTAAATCAAAGTCCGCACAAGCTTAGTATAGTTTTAGTCTGTAATTTTGTTGTATGAGCACAATACTTCTTACCAAAGAAAATGGTGTGGGTTATATCACCTTCAACCGTCCTGATAAATTCAACAGCTTCAACCGCGAAATGGCATTGGCATATCAGGAAGCGTTGGATAATTGTGAAGATGATGAAACTGTAAGAAGTATTTATGTGAGTGCCGTTGGCAAAGCTTTCTGCGCAGGGCAAGACCTTGCCGAAGCGATAGACCCGCAAGGGCCGGAGCTGGAAAAGATTGTACGCGAGCATTACAATCCTATCATCATCCGCATGCGCAAAATAGAAAAGCCGATAGTAGTTGCGGTAAATGGTGTTGCTGCAGGTGCAGGTGCCAACATAGCGCTGGCAGGAGATATTGTACTGGCAGCAAAGAGTGCAACCTTTATACAGGCTTTCAGCAAAATAGCGTTGATACCTGATAGTGCAGGTACTTTCATACTACCACGCCTTGTAGGTATGCAGCGTGCATTAGCACTTACTATGCTGGGCGATAAAGTAAGCGCAGACGAAGCTGTTGCTATGGGTATGATATATAAATCTTTCCCTGACGATACTTTTGAAAACGATACCAAACAAATAGCTATCAACCTGGCACAAATGCCTACCAAAGGTTTGGGCCTTACCAAACGCCTGATGAATGAAACCTATAACAATACACTGGTACAGCAACTGGACCGTGAAAAAGATGTGCAGGTAGAAGCAGGAAGTACCGAAGATTTTAAAGAAGGGGTAAATGCGTTTCTTGAAAAACGTAAGCCTGTTTTCAAAGGCAAATAGCAATTATTATTTTATTGGCGAGCATACCCAAGTCGTATAGCCTGTTAACCAACAGCAGGTAGCGTTCTTTGTATGTTTTCATAGCTTTTTGGTGCGTGTTCTTTTATTAGTTGCGCAACTATGTCTGCTGTCTGGTCGGGGAAATCAACTTTTACAGGTTCGCCCGCTACCAGCCACCAGTTGATGCGTTCGTGATATTTTTTGCTGAGTTGTTTTATTACAGGTATACCAAGCGTTTCTGCAGCCGCAGCATTGCATTGCTGTTCGTATTGCTCCTGCATGGGTATTACCATCAGCTTTTTACCAAGAAACATGGCTTCTGCCGGGCCTTCAAAACCTGCACCACAAAGTACACCTGCACTACTTGCCATACTTTCTATAAATGCACGGTTTTCTATAGGTTGTATGTGTACGTTCTTAAAACTGAATGGTTCTTTATTATGCTTTGAAAATACTTGCCACTGCACATCTTCAAACTGCGATAATTGTTGCACCATTACATCATCATTATAGGCTGGCAGATATACTGTATAGTGTCCGAGGTTTGTGGGTTGCAATTCTCGAATTTCTTTGCGTATTACTGGAGTAAAAATATTCTTGTCGTATGCGCGAAAATGGAAACCATAAAAATCTGTAACCGGCGCATAGTGCTTCAGTACTACTTCACCTTTCCAATCTCGCTCATTAGGAATCGGTGCACGTTTATGCAATACAGCACTCTGATGGCTAAGGCCTATACATGATTTGCGTTTCAGTTTGCAAGCCCATGCTGATATAGGTTCAAAATCATTTATCACAAGGTCGTAGTCCTCTATCGGAAATTTTCTGATATCGTTAATCAGTTTGAAGAGCTTTAGTTTTTTTGCAGTCTCTGCAATATCTACACCACCTTTTTTCCCAAAGATGAAGCTCATGCCATACATCTTGTACTTAACTGGAAACGGCACTTGTACATCGGCCTGTATACCGCTGATTAGCACATCTACTTCTCCGTACTTTACCAATTCAGGATATACATCTCTTGCACGACTCAGGTGTCCGTTGCCCGTTCCTTGTATTGCAAATAATATCTTCATGGTTTATGCTGCTTCTGTTGTACCGGGAATATCTGGTTTCATATTCAGCTCCTGCATCAGCGTAGCCATCAATTGTTTCGGCGTTTCTTTCGATTGCTTCTTTTTATTGATGTCTATTGCCTGTGCAACTTCGTCTTCAAAATATTTGTAGATGCTCCACTTACCGTCTGCATATTCAAGCGATGTCAGGTTCTCAATCCAGTCGCCGGAATTCATGTATATCACCGCACCGTTTTCTGTAACTACCGTGCGGATTTCAGGCTGATGAATATGCCCGCAGATAACGTATTTGTATTTATTCTCCGCAGCTATTTCGCAAACAGTCGATTCAAATTTGTTGATGAATTTGACTGCACCTTTTACACCGTTCTTAATTTTTTTAGAAAGCGATACTTTGCCACTCCCTAGTTTTTCAGAAATGAAGTTTACAAAACGGTTGATGAGTATCAGAGTATCGTAACCAATTGCTCCCAGCTTCGCCAGCCACTTACTATGCTGCATTACAACGTCGAACACATCACCATGGAAAATCCACACGTTGGAGCCATCTATCTTCAGCGAAAGCTTGTTGGTGATTTTGAGAGAACCCAGTTGAAAGTCTTTAAACTTTCGCAGCATCTCATCATGATTGCCGGGGATATAATACACAGGTATGTCCTTAGCTATCAGGCCCACCAGGTGTTTCATCACCATCATATGTGTTGCGGGCCAGTAGCGTTTGCTGAACTGCCAGATATCTATGATATCTCCGTTCAGTACCACGGCTTTGGGTTTGATACTTTTCAGATATTGCAGCAACTCTTTCGCATGACATCCATATGTACCAAGATGAATGTCTGAAAGCACTACAATATCAACTTCTCTTTTTGCCATCTACAAGCCCACACAGGGCGTTTGGTTATGCAAAAAGACGAATTAAAGATTACCGCAATGTTACGCCGTAGTTATTTAGATATGAATATTGTTTCAATTGTGTTAATACTTATTGCAGCGCAGCTTCTATTTCTTTTATCAGCTGCTCTGTTTCGCTAGGGCGTGGTGTGTTTTCAGATGCAAACTTACCATTCCTGTCTATCAGGAAATAAGAAGGCACACTATTAACACCATACAATTGCGCAACACGATTTTTCCATCCACCGGGTTCGCATGTATGTATACCTGTGATATTATTTTTCTCAATAGCTTTTTTCCATGCATTCATGTCTTCGTCTATAGACACATTCAGGAATACTACGTCCTTATCTTTGAAGTGCTCTTTTACTTTTTTAGTAGCTGGCAGCTCGCGCATACATGGTCCGCACCAGCTTGCCCAGAAGTCTATATACACTACTTTGCCCTTTAGGTCCGACAGTTTCATTTGCTGTCCTTCCATTGTTGTAAAGTCAAATTCTATTGCAGGGGCACCTTTTGCTTTCTTCCTTTTTATTGCTACAGCATTAGACAATATGTTGTCGTAGCTTGAGTTTTTATACATTGCCAGAAAAGCTGCATATCTTTTTTCTACATCTGCAATTGTGTTGTTTCTTATGTTGTCATATACGTTTTTTGCGTAGTAGTATTCTTTTGTTTTAGGCGGCATATTTGTCTTTACTTCTTTATCTACATATGCCTCTCTCAATTCATTTATTTTCTCTGCCGTTATTGTTGTGTCTTCATCGGTTATAGCTCTATACTTGTTTGGGTACAGTTCTGTTACATAGCTTACATAGCTTGGTATGCTGATATAATTATCGTTGAATGCAATAGGCACTTTATCCAAAATAGCGTAGTCCTTTTTTTTCATTACAACACTTGATGTGCGTTCTTTCATCATCTTGTGCATATAAGTGTAACGAATCATTTCATCATACACACTGTATTGATACCACGTCTTCCAGTATTGTACAAAAGACTCAGGCACTCCTTTTTTATTCGCTTCCAGAAAGTCCAGTTCTTTTTTCATTTCAGCATTTGCTGCACTAATAAATTCTTCCTGCTCTTTTGTATAGTGTTGCTGCATACGCGAGCCAAACATCATCATCATGCTATATTCCATTACATGCTTTGCCATCAGATTGCCAACGGCTGCGCCTTTACCTGTATACTTCAGTGTACTGTCAAAGTTTTTACCATCAACAGTCAGTTTCAAATCATCTCCGGATTGTATAAATGTTTCTGTCGCCTGATTTCCGTTTTGTATTTGTATCTGCAGATATTGTTCCGTTACCGGAACTGTTATAGAAAAGCTACCATCTTCTGATAGTTTTGCAGTCAAGCTTTTCTGTGAATAGTTAAGCAGATTGGTGTAGTAAGAAACCTCTACCTCATCGGCCAGTTTGTTTGTTATTTTACCCGATAGTTTTGCATCGCCTGCAAAAACAGTATTTATAGAAAATATACAAATGGCTATAGCAGTTATTAGTCGCATAGGATGATGATTTATTTGTGCATACGTAAATTAAAAAAGTGGCGGGTATTATCCGCCACTTCTCATTATTATTTTTCGTTAAATATTAAGCCGTTACTAATTCAGGCAATTGCCTTGGGCTGAAATGTTTCATAGCATCTGCTATGGCTTTGATGTGTGCAGGCGTAGTACCGCAGCATCCGCCAACCAGATTCACCCAACCGTTTGATGCAAACTCTGAAACGATAGATGCGGTGATGGCAGGAGACTCATCATACTCACCCATCGCATTCGGCAGGCCTGCATTCGGGTAGCAGCTAACATGGCATGATGCTATTTGCGAAAGCTCCTCTACATACGGGCGCATCTGCGCCGCACCAAGTGCACAATTCAAACCGATGCTCAGCGGATTGGCATGCGATACCGAAATATAAAATGCCTCCAGTGTTTGTCCGCTAAGTGTACGGCCCGAAGCATCTGTAATAGTTCCCGATATCATTACGGGCAGGCGGTTGTTAGTATCGCGGAAATATTTTTCTGCCGCAAAGATTGCAGCTTTTGCATTCAGCGTATCGAAGATGGTTTCTATCAGTAGTATATCTGCACCGCCATCTACCATACCTTTTATATGTTCATAGTATGCATCCGCTACTTCATCAAAAGTTACTGCACGATATCCCGGGTCGTTTACATCTGGAGACAACGACAATGTTTTGTTCATTGGACCTACTGCGCCTGCCACAAACTTTTCTGTACCGGGATTATCTTTTTTGTATTCCTCTACCGCCTGCTTTGCAACACGTGCTGCTTCGTAGCTTATCTCGTATGCATATTCCTGCATATCATAATCTGCTAATGCGACCGCTTGCGCACTGAAGGTATTAGTCTCGATAATATCTGCACCGGCATCCAGATATTGCCTGTGAATATCTTTGATGATATGAGGTTGGGTAATAACAAGCATGTCGTTATTACCTTTCACATCTTTGTGCCAGTTTTTAAATCGTTCTCCACGATAATCTTCTTCCTGCAATTTGTAGGTCTGTATCATACTACCCATTGCACCGTCAATTATCATTATTCTTTCCGAAAGTATCTTACGCAGCTTTTGCTCTGTAGTCATAAAATCAAAATTAGGCAATCCCTATATCAATTCCATATAGATACATATGATGCCAATAAAAACGCCCGCTATTTGCGGGCGTTCTCTATAATTACTAAGCTTCTGCTTTCAGCATTTTCTGGAAACGAGCGCGGTCGTTTTCGTCCAGCATTATTTTACGAAGACGAATACTTTGAGGTGTTATCTCTATACATTCATCCTGTTGAATGTATTCCATACATTCTTCAAGGCTCATCTGTATTTTCGGAGCAATGCGGTTGGCATCATCTGTACCACTTGCACGCATGTTCGTCAATTTCTTAGGTTCTGTTGCGTTTACAATCAGATCGCCTGGCTTAATGTGCTCACCGATGATTTGACCGGAGTAAACTTCTTCACCTGCATCGATAAAGAATGAACCCCTGTCCTGCAGTTTATCCATAGAATAACCTGTAGTAGTTGCAGTGTTCTTAGACAACAGTACACCATTGCTGCGACCAGGTATTGGTCCTTTCCATGGTTTGTACTCGCTGAAGCGGTGTGCCATTACAGCCTCACCTGCAGTTGCAGTCAGCATGTTAGAACGCAGACCTATCAAACCACGAGATGGGATATCGAACTCAAGGTGTTGCATTTCGCCCTTGCTTTCCATAATCAGCATTTCGCCTTTACGTTGTGTAACAAGGTCTATCACTTTACCACTATACTCGCCCGGTACATCTACAACCAATGTTTCATATGGTTCGCATTTCTTACCGTCAATTTCTTTAGTAATAACCTGTGGCTGACCAACCGTCAATTCAAAACCTTCGCGACGCATTGTTTCTATCAATACAGACAAGTGAAGGATACCTCGGCCATAAACCAGGAATTTATCCGCATCGTCTGTATCCTGTACACGCAGTGCAAGGTTTTTCTCCAGTTCTTTATAAAGGCGGTCGCGAATGTTACGGCTGGTTACGAATTTACCTTCGCGGCCGAAAAATGGAGAGTTGTTGATGCTGAACTGCATGTTCATTGTAGGTTCATCTATAGGAATAACCGGCAATGCTTCAGGGTTTTCAAAATCTGCAACTGTTTCACCTATCTGGAAACCTTCAATACCTACGATAGCACAAATGTCTCCTGCAGATACTTCAGTTACTCTTTTCTTACCCATACCTTCAAACGTGTACAGTTCTTTGATGCGGCCTTTTGTAAAACTGCCATCAAGCTTACACAGTTGAATTGGTTGGTTTTCTTTCAGTACACCACGTGTTACTTTACCGATAGCAATACGACCCAGGAACGAAGAATAGTCCAGAGAAGTGATTTGCATCTGTACTGTACCTTCAGATACTTTAGGTTCAGGTACTTTTTCAAGTATGGTATCCAGCAACGGAGTGATATCTTCAGTTGGTGTCAATGAAGTATTGAACCAACCTTGTTTTGAAGAACCGTATATAGTTGTAAAGTTCAGCTGATCTTCTGTTGCATCCAATTGGAAGAACAGTTCGAATACTGCGTCATGCACTTCATCAGGACGGCAGTTTGGTTTATCAACTTTGTTGATAACAACTATAGGACGTAGATTCAGTTGTAATGCTTTTTGCAGTACAAAACGCGTTTGCGGCATAGGGCCCTCAAAAGCATCCACCAACAGCAATACGCCATCAGCCATTTTCAGTACACGTTCTACTTCACCACCAAAGTCACTGTGACCCGGTGTGTCGATAACGTTTATCTTAACGTCTTTATAGTTTACAGAAATGTTTTTACTCAGGATGGTGATGCCACGTTCACGCTCAAGGTCGTTACTGTCCATTATCAATTCACCTGTTTCCTGATTGTCACGGAACACCTTTGTTGCGTGGATGATTTTGTCGACCAACGTAGTTTTACCGTGGTCAACGTGTGCGATGATCGCTATGTTACGAATATTCATAATCTGTGCCTCTTTTAACAAACAACCCTTCCATATTGTGAAATAAGGAAGGGCCTCATTTTGCCGCGCAAAGGTAAGGAAAATATATCTTATATTAACGTCATTAATAAGTTAATTCTATAGCTATAAATATTATTATATGAAATACATCATTTGCTTTCTCTTTTCATTGACTATATATAACACAGCAGTTGGTCAAAATAAGACAGAGAAGACGTTTAAAGATGGTGAATACACCATGAAGCAGTACTACTTTGTAATGCTTACCAAAGGAGAACGCAGAAATGAGATTACCGACACGGCAATCATAAATAAGCTACAAGCAGGGCATCTTGCCAATATTGGTAAATTGGCTAAAGAAGGGAAAATACTGGTTGCTGGCCCATTTGGTGACGATGGAAACTGGCGTGGTATTTTCATTTTTGATTGTGAAACAAAAGAAGAAGTGGAACAGCTACTAAATACAGACCCGGCAATAGCTGCAGGCAGATTGGCTTACGAAATACACCCTTGGTGGACAGCCAAGAATGCTGTATTCAAATAAATTAATTCATCTTGAAAGGAGCCACCAGTTGAAACTCCGGTATGTTTACCGTGAAACCTTTTTTATCGTAAAGGCTTACCATACTGTAAGTACCATACATCTTACCAATTTCGCTGCGCAGGTTGGCAGCAGATACATATTGATAAGAATCTCCCGGCTCTATAATAGGTTGTTCTCCTACAACACCTTCGCCTTCTACTTCACGGTTGCTACCATTACTATCTACAATGTACCAATGTCTTGAGAGCAGCTGCACGGGTACAACGCTGAGGTTTTCTATGGTAATGCGATATGCAAACAAGTATTCACCGTTCAATGGATTGGACTGAGCAGACTGGTAAAATGTTTCTACAGAAACACTTACTCCGTTTGTTACTTGTTGAACCATATTGGGCATCTATGTAAAAGTATGGAATAATATATAGATATGGTTTATTGTTTCGTTATAGAACTGTTAGGATTATCTATGTATGAAAAGAAGATATTATATTAATATATTTTATTATTTCTTAGATATTTCGTTTATCGCTTCATTTATTAAGCTTCCTTCATATCCTTTTTGTAACAGATAGCGATATGTTTTGTTCTTTCGGATGGGAACAAGTTTTTCGCTCTTCAATTCAGCCCATTTCTTTGTTGCCAGCTTCTGCAAGGTTTCATAGTATTCATCCGTGTCTATCTCTGTCATTGCTTTCTTTATGCAATATTCAGACACTTTATTAATTTTTAAATATTGTGTAATCTTAACTCTTCCCCATTGCTTCAGCCTAAAACGTCCCCGGGCTATAGCCCGGGCATATTGTTCTTCGTTCAGCAAACCCTTTTCTATCAGCTCAGATATGAGTTCTTCTACCTCTGGCGTTTTGCAACCTATCTCGTATAGTTTGTTGCGGGTTTCCTGATGGCTACGGAGCTGGTAGTTGCAGAAGCGGTATATGGATTCTCTTGCAGACATAATTAATAACACCCTAAAAGTAAGAAGTCAAAACCAATATTCGGTTTTGACTTCCTGTAATTAACGCCCCATATATACCATTAATATCTGAACATCACTTGGGTTAACCCCGCTTATCCGGCTGGCCTGCCCAAGTGTTTGTGGTTTTATCTTCTTCAGTTTCTGCCGTGCCTCTGTTGATAGTGCAGACAGCTTATCATAATTAAATGTATCAGGTATTACAAGATCCTCCAATGTCGCCATCTTCTTCACCAGTTCTTTTTCCTTCTCTATGTACACGTCGTACTTGATTTGTATCTCTGCCTGTTCCAATGCCAGCGTATCATCTTCATTAAGTGCTTCTTTCAAACCAGGTAATGCTGCCTGCATATCTTTCAGGTTGATGCCCGGGCGAAGCAGTATTTTCAAGGCACGACTACGTTCATTCAGCGTAGCACTATCTATAGATTCCAAATAAGGATTAGCATCAGAAGGTTCTACAGGATATTCAGCCAATACTGTTTTGATACGATCTACCTTTTCTTTCTTCGCATTCATCAATGCCAATCTCTCATTAGTTGCCAACCCAATATTATGCCCAAGTTCTGTAAGACGTAGGTCTGCATTATCTTGCCTGAGCAATGTGCGGAATTCTGCCCTGCTGGTAAACATGCGGTAAGGCTCGTCAGTACCTTTATTTATCAAGTCGTCTATCAATACACCTATGTATGCATCGCTACGCTGCAACACAACAGGTTCCAATTCCTTTACTTTCCTGTGTGCATTTATACCTGCCATCAAACCCTGACAAGCGGCTTCTTCATATCCGGTAGTACCATTTATCTGTCCGGCAAAGAAAAGGTTATTAATTAGCTTAGTTTCCAGTGTGAATTTGAGCTGTGTAGGCGGAAAATAGTCATATTCTATGGCATATCCCGGGCGGAAGAACTTACAATTCTCAAACCCGGGCACCATCTGCAGTGCTTTATACTGCACATCTTCCGGCAAAGAAGTGCTGAAACCATTCACGTATATCTCTACTGTATTCCAACCTTCCGGTTCTACAAACAACTGGTGGCGTTCCCTTTCAGCAAAACGGGTTACTTTATCCTCTATGCTTGGGCAGTAACGTGGACCTGTACCTTGGATCCTTCCCTGAAACATCGGGGATTTCTCAAAACCTGTCTTCAGAATGTCATGAACTTCAGGACTTGTATATGTTACCCAGCATCCTCTTTGTTGCTGTGGTTTAATTCTTTCTATTGGCAGGTAAGAGAAGCCTACTATTTCCTCGTCTCCATCCTGTATTTCCATTTTGCTGTAATCAAGACTGCGGCCATCTATACGTGGTGGAGTACCAGTTTTAAGCCTATCACTCTCAAAACCATAGGAAACAAGCTGTTCTGTGATGCCTGTAGCCCCTTTTTCGCCCATTCTACCCCCTCCAAACTGCTTTTCACCTATATGGATGACACCATTGAGGAAGGTTCCGTTTGTTAATACAACAGCTTTAGACCTTATCTCAATTCCCATTCCTGTCACTACACCACATACTGTTCCACGTGAAACAATTAGTTCCTTTACCATATCCTGCCAGAAGTCTACATTCGGAGTTGCTTCCAGCATATCCCTCCAAGTTTGTGCAAACAGCATACGGTCGTTCTGCGTACGTGGGCTCCACATACCCGGTCCTTTAGACTTGTTCAGCATACGGAACTGAATCATGCTCTTGTCGCTCACAATACCACTATATCCACCCAGTGCATCAATTTCCCTAACTATCTGTCCCTTTGCAATACCACCCATAGCAGGGTTACAGCTCATCTGGGCTATAGTCTGCATATTCATGGTTATCAAAAGCACCTTAGAACCCATATTAGCAGCAGCAACAGCGGCCTCACAGCCTGCATGTCCGGCACCTACTACTATTACATCATACTCCTTAAACATAGGCAGCAAAGGTACAACCAGTATTGCAAATAGTTGTTATTAATCATCTATAAGAATATTTATTCCCTTAATTTAGTTGTACAAAACACTATTTATGAAGAAATACCTATTGGCAATAGCACTATTAAGCCTTACTGGCAAAGCATACAGCCTGTTATTCAATTTTGGTATACGTACAGGTATCAGCAGATACTATACAGAAATGAATAGCAATGACGCCTATTACAATAGCTGGAATAAAGAAATAGTCGGAAGGTATGAGGCAAATAATGGTATAGCATATGAAATAGGTCTCTCAAACTTCTCATGGAATGACGGTTATGGACTTACAGTAAACCGCTGGGGACAAGATAATACAGGCTGAATGCATACAGCGACTATTGGTACAATGAAAAGAATAATCATTTCTTAGTAAATACAAGCATACAGTACAATATCATCTGCCAAAAGATGAAAAAGCATTGTCCTACAATGAAAAGATTCAGTAACTATATAGGCATAACTATTGGTATAAAGAAAGCGTATACCAAAGAAACAATTAGCTATATCATAGAAGAAACAGGCGAAAATAGAGAGAGAAAGTCTTACAATAACAATACAAATCTGGTATTGGGAATGGCAAATACATTTGTTTACAAGCATAATAACAGAATATCATTCACAGCAACAATAGGAGCAAATGCCATGAGAATACCAACATTAAACTACGGCTATGCAATACAAAATAATCTGAGTGATAGAAATACAACCATCAATACTTCTATTGGTATTCAGTACAAGCTCTAAGATATTCTTCTTAACAATTTCAAAAGTGTTCCACGTGGAACACTTTTTTTTGTTCTACATAAATCCAAAACTCCAAAAATAACAATCCTCTATCTGGATAATAACTAACGTAAAACCGTGATAACAAACCGGCACAAAAAATTAATAAACAATACAATTATACAGACAGTCATAAAATACTGTATGGAAAATGAATAGAGTAAAAAATCGTAAAAAAAACAGTTCAAAATCGTTCTTTATAAGATAAATATTAAATCAACAATTAAGAAATGTAAAATAGATATTTATTCCATTATTAAACTGAATTGTATGAGCACAAAAAAGGGAGCTAATAAGTAGCTCCCTTCTACAATTATTAAAACAGATTACTGTTTTGTAACAACGAATGGTTTTACAGAAGCATAACCATTTGCAACAAGAACTACATAGTAATTACCGGCAGCAAGTTTTTCTGTAGAAATACTCAATGTTTCATTTTGCAGATTATTATACTCTTCAATAGCTACTCTACGACCTACTGCATCAACTATGCGCACTTGAACTGATTCAGATTTTTTAGCAAGATTCAGTTTGATATTAACTGACGTTGTAGCAGGATTTGGGAATACAGTAAAAGCAGTTCCCTCATTAGCAATTTCATTAACAGAAATAGGAGAAGGGCTTAACTCCAACGCTATTGCCGGAACAGCATCTGTATTAGGGAAGAATGCAGAGTCAATAACACTACTTGCAGTAGTTGTGACGCCGGCAGGAATCATTCTTGCAGCATCTGTACCACCTGTAAATGAAGACATATCTGTGAGTGCATTAGGTGCCCACCAATCAGCAACAGAGCTAGTTGCATATTTAGCAGCAAATGTTCTTGTATAATAGTTTAACTGCTCATCACAACCAAGGTAAGTAGCGCCAGGCATATCAACAACAATCCAGTACCAAGAATTAGCATCCAGTTGAATAGTAGATGGATTACCATTAACATCACCAATAAAAGATGTAAATACCCTGTTGTTAGAATCTGCAGTTGTAAATGTTTTGATTGCAGCGCCTTTCATTACAACTTCATTTCCTTGAATGATACCATCATTAGTACCACCATTAGAGCCATCGGTCCATTTAAATAAATACGCTACACTGCTTTTATCAGCAACAGTAATATCTGCAAGTGATTTTCTAGTTGTGTCACCATCACTTATCGCATAACGCAATGATTGAGCTTTGTAGCCACCTTTGTTTATATAGAACAATGGTCCCCATATGAAAGGCGCGCTACCAGTACCAAAACGCAGGCCTGTAGTAACAGTAGGATTACCATTTGCATCTGTACGTGCCTTACAGTACATGTTGTTCGTTACATAAGTATTGAAAGAAATTGTATTGTCTGAAGGATTATCATCAGGATTATCTGCACTCAACGTATATGTAGTAGTATACATACCAGTAGAGGTAGGTGCAAAAGTAGCAGTGTTAGGGCTTGTAATACTGATGAGTGAGTCAATAGCATCGAAGTTAGTAACAACTGCAGAGTCAGTATATACAACAGAAGCACTACCACCTGTAGGCGTAAAAGTTACAACAGATTTTATTTTAACATTAGATTGGTTAGCTGTACCAACATTGGCAACTAAAGCTCCCGTGTAACCTTTGTAAGCATTAGCAGTACTTCCACTTATTTGACTGAACGGGACAGCACCAGTTGTAAGTGCAGCAGATTTAGGAACAAATGCTAGATCGTTTGCATATCCAAAACCCCAAGTGGTTAAAGATATTTTAATCGCATTAGTAGCTAATTCATTCCACAATGCTATACCGTCTGTATTAGAAATCATCAGAACCGGTATGTTTACAGCACCACCTGCAGTACCAGCAGCCATACCAACAGGATCAGCACCTGGTACGTTATTAATGATGATTACACCCTTTGCACCTTTATCCTGTGCACCTTTTGCTTTTTCACCAAATTGACAAGTACCCCTCCAAATCAAGACCCATTTGTTAGTGTAACTAGCAGAACCAGGCTGATTACATCCTAAAGAATCAACACTTTTTACAAGATCCACCATATTCCAAGTAGAATCTAAAGCTCTGCCCCATGGGCCGCTAATTGCAGGATTACTAGAATAAGTGAAAGTCTTATATCCACTGACACCAGAGGGTGAATTAACATAAAGACGTGGACCTAAATAAGTAATTGCCTGTGCATAGGCATTCTCAGCTGCTAAGACAAATAGTGCCATAAGCAGATTCACAAAGTAAAATCTTCTCATAATGCTTAATTGTTATAAATAGGGTATCAATTTACAAAAATTTAACAAAATGAGAAATAATCATTTCTTATATCAGGCCAAAACTCCTGCTAAGCTGTAACATTTTATCTATAGGCTTTTTTGCAGCCAGTCTAAGTTCCTCATTCATAAGTATTTCTGGTTGTTCATACTTAAGACAGAGATACAGTTTTTCCAGAGTATTAAGTTTCATGTGCGGGCAATCGTTACATGCACATGCATTATCAGGTGGCGCAGGTATAAAAGTTTTATCGGGAGAAGCTATTTGCATTTGGTGTAATATACCCGCTTCAGTGGCTACGATAAATTCATTGAAACCTGAGTCTTGTGTATATTTTAATAATTGCGTAGTTGAACCAATATAATCAGCAATCTTTAATACAGCCTCTTCACACTCGGGATGGGCAATCATCTTAGCATTGGGATGTCTTTCTTTAAGGCGTGTAATTTTCTCTAAAGAGAATATTTCATGTACCATACAAGCACCATTCCATAAAACCATTTCTCTACCACTCGTCTTATTGATATATGCACCTAAATTCTTATCAGGAGCGAATATTATCTTTTGATCTTTTGGCAAACTATCAACAATTTGTTTGGCATTTGAAGATGTGCATATGATATCACTCAATGCCTTAATGCCTGCAGAGCAATTTATATATGATATAACAATATGATCAGGATGTTTATCCTTAAACTGTTTGAACAGTGCAGGCGGGCAACTATCACTCAAAGAACAACCTGCATTCAAATCAGGTAACAAAACCTTTTTATTAGGGTTCAAAATCTTTGCAGTTTCTGCCATAAAGTGTACACCTGCAAATACTATTATATCAGCATTTGTCTTTTCTGCATTTTGTGCCAGACCTAAGCTATCACCTATATAATCTGCAATATCCTGTATATCGGGCTCCTGATAATAGTGTGCAAGTATTACAGCATTCTTTTCCTTCTTCAGTTTTTCAATCTCTGCAAACAAATCCAGTGATGGATCAATTTCCAGATCCAGAAAACCTTTTTTCAACAAATTTTTCTCTGCTTCTTCGATTTGCACATTCATAGTAGTATTAATAAAAAGATTTTTTTAAAAAAGGATTATTATAATTAGGACTGTGGATTTGGGGATAATAATCACTTATTCTATTTGCAAAGTAAAAGAATTTAGTTTGTCCACTGTATACCAATTAGTTATTAACAGCTTAAAGCCCTGTTAAATAAGGATACCCACAAAAAAATGGGAAATGTGGATTAGAGAATGCGTTGATAAATAACTGATTGTGAATTTATGAGAATGGTGATTAAAATCTCTTCAATTCTTAGGATAAAAAATTTCGCTTATCCACACAAGCAGGTTTATTCCATTTATCAAGCGCTTTATAATCTCTCTATCCACAGTAATTAACACAATGGTCTAATAACATTAAAGTTTTAATAAGAATTGGATAACATATAGTTAATATACGAACTACTTGAATTAACTATATTATTAATATAATTGATAAATCTGTATTATTAAGGCAAAACGGCTTTATTATCTCAATTTTTCGTATAAATTTGCCGTCCCTGTAATAAACATAATAGTGATATGTCTGTAATTCAGAAAATTAGGAATAAGTACGCGAAAGTAGCCGGCTTTGTAATTGCCCTTTCGCTGGTAGGTTTTATATTAATGGATGCATCAAATGGTCCTTTAGGTTCTCTTTTCGGAAGAGACAATAGTGTTGCTAAAGTAAATGGTGAGGCTATAGATATTAAAGCATATTCCCAGAAAGTAAAAGAGTATGAAACTTTGTATTCGTATAGCCAAAAAGGAAGGGCTATAGACGATGCTACAAGAGCACAAGTAAACCAACAAGCATTAGCTGATCTGGTAAATGCTGAACTGGTAAAAGCTGAATGTGAAAAACTTGGTATACAGACTACAGCCGAAGAAGCTAAGGAACTAATATATGGTATGAATGCTGATCCTATTGTTAGACAATATCAATGGTTTCAGAATCCTGACACTAAAATGTTTGATCCGCAACGAATTAAGGCTTTTGAACAACAAGCAGCACAGGTAGACCCTACAGGTAAACTTCTGGAAGAATGGGAAACTATCAAGAATTATGTATTGCAAAACAATGCCCTGAAAAAATATACCATGCTTACTGCTAAGGCCGTGTATTTACCAAAATACATGATAGACAAAAGCAGAAAAGAAAAGTCTGAATATGCCGGTATTGATTTTGTAAGAATTCCTTATGCTGCAATAGAAGATAATCAAGTGCCGGTTAAGGATGATGAGCTTGTAGAATACATGAAAAAGAATGAGAAACGATTCTATAATGCAGATAAGTCAAGGTCTATAGAGTATGTTTCATTTGATTTGGTACCAAGTGCAGAAGACACTGCAAGTGCGCTTGGCGTACTTAATCAGATAAAGAATGAATTTACTAATACAGTAGATGTTGAAAGTATTGTAAACAGAAACTCTGACGAACAATACAATCCTTCATACATAAATAAAGGTTCATTCTTTTCTCCTTATGCAGATTCAATATTCAAACTTTCAACAGGTTCTGTTTACGGACCTTATTTTGAAAACAACTCATATAAACTTACAAAAGTTGTAGACAGAAAAAATCTGCCGGATTCTGTTAAATGTCGCCATATACTAATAAAAACAGAAGAAGGTGGTCAGCCTATTGCTGCAGATAGTATTATTAAAAAGCGTATTGATAGTGTTGAACTTGCTATAAAGTCTGGAGCTGCATTTAGTGAAATGGTTACCAAATATTCTCAGGATGATGGTAGTAAGCAAACTGGTGGTGAATATACATTCACACTACAGCAAAAAAATCAACTGTCAAAAGAATTTGGTGATTTTATATTTGATGGTAAAGCTGGTGAAAAGAAAATAGTAAAAGTTAGTAATAGTAGCTATGGTGGTTATCACTATATAGAAATACTGGAACAAAAAGGTATACAACCTGCATTGAAGCTGGCTACAATAAGCCGCTTGTTAGAACCTGGACAGACAACTAACAACAATTCATATGCTAAGGCTGCAGAGTTTGCAGGCAAAAACACAACAGAAAAAGCATTTGATGATGCTACTAAAAAAGAAAATATCAGTAAGCGCGTTGCAGATGGTATCAAGGAAACAGACTTTATGGTAAATGGGCTCGGTAATAGTCGTGAATTAGTTCGTTGGTTATACAATGCAAACAAAGGCGATGTATCCTCTGTATTTACACTTAATGGCCGCTACATTGTAGCTAAAATGACTGGCGAACAACTTCCTGGACTTATGAAGCTTGATGCCAACAACAGGCCTGCAATAGAAATGGCAGTAAGAAATGAAAAGAAAGCGAAGATGCTTGCAGAAAAGTATAAATCGCTAAGCTCTTTACAGGCGATTTCTACAAGCTCTAATCAAGCAATTGCAAGAGCAGACTCATTTAATGCTTCCCAACCTTTCATAAACAAATTAGGTTATGAACCAAGATTATTGGGATATGTGTTTTCTGGTAAGTTACAGCCAAACACTGTTTCGCCAGCTATAAAAGGTCAGGATGCATTATTCTATGTAAGCTTGGTAAATAAATATGCTGTACCTGTAGCTGCAAATGCTGAGCAAGATTTTCAAGAGAAAATGATGATGATGATGCAACTGCGTAATAGTGTTATGGGCAACGTGCAGGAAACACTGAAGAAATCTGCTAAGATTAAATACAATGTAGAGAATCTATAGGATTCATCTAATGGCATATCAGTAAAAAGCCTGCGGTACTAACCGCAGGCTTTTTTTCTTCACAAGCATTATGAGTAATTTTGCATCATATATGGAACCAATAAGAAATAAGGTAGCAGAGAGTGGTATAATAACATTGGACCTTGCAGCTTTTTTGTTGAAAGACGAAGAGATAGCCATATTTGATATCAAGCCATTTTTGTTTCGCGAAATGATATTGCGTGAGAAGGACTATCGTGCTGCATTACCTGAACACGACTGGCTTCAGTATGAAAATAAATACGTGGCTGTAATATGCAGTGCAGATGCTATTGTACCTGTATGGGCATATATGTTGGCAACATCTTTCCTGCAGCCACTAGCAAAGACAGTATATTTTGGCACAGCAGACGAAATGAAAAAACATTTCCTGTTGAATACCATAAATAATATCAACATCGCAGAATACGACGATAAGCGTGTGGTAATAAAAGGTTGCGGAGATATACATGTACCGGATGCAGCCTATGTAGCAGTTACAGAAAAACTGCGCCCGGTTGTAAAATCGCTGATGTATGGAGAGCCATGCTCTACAGTACCTGTGTACAAAAAGCCTGCTATAAAACCAGCAGGTTAGCAGCTATCTTTTCTGAGAGTTGAAAACTACTGCCGTCTGCACTTACCAATATGCTTTTATCAAAAGGCATTATTTCTGTAATGGTAATGCGGCTGCCTATTTTTAGCTTGAAGCGTTCCAACTGTTGCAGGAATGCACTTGTAGTATCTTTTACAGCTACTATTTTACATACATCACCTACATTTCTTTCGCTCAGCAAACTAGCGCGCGATACAGGAATATCGCCGTTCGATTTGGGAATAGGGTCTCCATGTGGGTCGTATTCAGGAAATCCCAGGAACTCATCAAGGCGCTCAGTCAGCTTTGTAGACTGGATATGCTCCAGTTGCTCTGCCACCTCATGCACTTCATCCCACGAAAAATTGAGTTTATCATGAAGGAAAGACTCCCACAACCTGTGCTTTCTTAGTATAGAAAGTGCAGCTTTGCTACCACTGTCCGATAATTGAATTTTTTTGTACTTCTCGTAGTGTATCAACTCTTTTTCAGAAAGCTTGCGCAGCATATCTGTAACAGTTGCCGGGCGGGTTTGCATTTTATCTGCAATCTCATTTACAGATACTTCTCCACTCGTGTTATTGTGCTGGATACTGTAAATGGCTTTCAGATAATTTTCCTCTGTGTACGTAAGCGCAAGCATGGCCGAAAGTTAGCAAACATATCTTAATGTCCGTATTTTTTGTTAGATTAGTGAGTCGTTATCGTGTTATTAACAGTGTATTGAGAGATGAAAAAGATACCCCATTGCGTTTACCCTTTGCAAAGTTTTCTGTTATTGCTTTTTATTGGTTTGTTGCCAATCGCCGGTACTGCACAAGTACAGCAGATAAAAGACTATGACAGGCCTACCAACCTGAAAGTAACAAAAGAGTATGTGGATGAAAAGGGTAATACTATCCGTGAAGTTCAATACACACAACGCTCTATCCGTGTTACCGAAACGATTGTGATTTCCAAAGCCATGTCTGCAGTTGGTGTAAAAGTGGCAATCAATCCGGATACTATTATCAGAGATTCTATATGGTTACTGATTAATAAGAGCAGTTACAGCGTTCACGTTTATTATAAGAAAAAACTGATACGTGGGTACAAAGCGGTATTTGGTCCGCAGCCGCAAATGAATAAGTGTATGGAAGGCGACAGGTGCACGCCTGAAGGCTGGTACAAAATTGCAGACAAACGCAACAGTAGCAAGTACAACAAATTCATGCTGCTGAACTATCCGAACGAAAAAAATCAGGAAGCATTTAAGAAACTGAAAGAAGCAGGAAAAATTCCGAAAGATGCACGCATAGGCGGAGATGTAGGGATACACGGCATATGGCCACGTGGCGATGACATGATAGAAATGGGCATCGGCTGGACAGATGGGTGCATAGCACTGAAAAATGCGGATGTAGATGACCTGTTTAAATGGGTGAATGTAGGCACCCGCGTGTTTATTAAAAAATAATCAGACAAGGCTGTGGCGCTGCAGATAGTCTACGTAGAGCGTAGACCAGCCTTTCCATTCTTTATCTGCTCCCAAAGAAAAATTGTGGAATACGGTTATCAACCTGCTGTTGGTACCGCGTAGAAACAGCTCCATTTTTTCCAGGCGAGTGAATGCTTCTGCGGCACTTAGCCTCATATCGTAATGCGCAGTAGAATCCATAAAACAGAAAGGATGAATTTTTAAGTTCGTCTGTTTTTCATTTTCAATATCGTACCAATAGAAAGAACTACCAGTACCCGCACGGAAACCTATATGTGTGCCGTAACCCATGCTGTAGTCATCGGTAATACCATCTGCAATAAGTTGTCTGTAAGTACGTGGTAGAAATAATCTGATAAAATGCTGTCGCGAAATGTTGATGCTTTTATCAATAGTTTTTTCCAACACCGCTTTCTCATCTTTGAAAATCTGATTGTTCTTACCACTGTTGTATGATGGGTGTATACCAACTGTACCCTGCTCTGCAAAACTGCGAATGAGTTTTTGCATGGCTTTATGGTTGGGGTTTATGTTCTTATCGTATGTATCGGTCTTCAACGCAGCAAGTACAAAAAACATCGGTTTGTATTTGTACTGGTTGTGCAGCGAATACATAAATGGAAACGCGAAGTAAGGATCTTCTCCATTGATTATATTAACCGACAGACGTTTTGCAACGGCACTAAGTTTCAGATTCGAAATGTCTTTCAACAAGCCGCCTGCATTGCGCACAATGCCTTTGTGTTTATAAGACCACGCAATATCAATATCGTATGTGGGGAGAAAAGAAAACGATTTTGAATTGATGTCGAAACCGCATTTTTCATTCAGCAGTCTGCGTAGTGCTTCTATCCATTCATCAACCAGTGGGCGTTCCAGCCAATTATTTTTGTAAAGTATGCTATCTGTATGCGGATAACGCTCATGTTTATCGGGCGCATAACTATAGTATTCTTCGTAGCGGGTAATCAGAAAAAATATCGCAGAGAATATATCAAATTGTATATCGCCACTTGTATCTGCATACAGGATTGGTGTATTATTCCAATTACCTGTATTTACAGTATGTTGATTGATGCCTTTTTGCCGGAGCAATTGTGCATCGGGGATGTATAATGCACCCGCTATTTTTTCACCGTATGCAAGATGTGCTTTTTCTTCTCGTTGATGTGTGAGCTTGTATTCTATACCCATACGCATATTGAATACCCAGTTGAGTGTATACAGCAGTCGTGTGCTGGATTGCGGGCTGTATATAACTACGGGATTGCTCATAGGCAATGCATAAAATTATTTATGCTGCTCTTTCCAAAGCTGGTTGAATGATTTCTGTGCAAAGTGTATATCGCCTCTGCCATCTGCCCACGATTTGCTGAAGAGCTTGTTGACAACATTACCCTTAATGCTTGCCCCGGCGCTGTTCATCAGCGAGCGGTTCAGCATAGCAAGTTTCCACATCTTCCATCCTGCATTTTCTGTAAAACCATTCAGCCCTTCGCTTGCTGCAATGTGGCGGTTTTCCAAAAGCATTTCGTGGATGTTTATTTTCAGTGGGCATACCTCTGTACAGTTGCCACACAGGCTCGATGCATAACTAAGATGCTTGAACTCTGCAACATCTTTCAGGTGCGGAGATATCACAGAACCTATAGGCCCGCTGTAGGTTGTGCCATAAGCATGACCACCAATATTTTTATAAACCGGACAAGCATTGAGGCAAGAGCCACAACGTATGCAGTACATGCTTTCGCGTACTTCTTTGCGCAGCAAATTTGTGCGGCCGTTGTCCAGCAATATCACATACATTTCTTCAGGGCCATCGTTTTCGCCGGGTTGGCGGCCACCCGTGAAGATGGTATTATACACCGTTACGTTCTGCCCTGTACCATAGGTAGCCAGTAGCGGCCAGTACAGTGCAAGGTCGCTCATAGATGGTATTATTTTTTCGATACCAACGATGGCAATATGTGTTTTAGGGAATGCAGTAGAAAGCCTGCCGTTACCTTCGTTTTCCGTAACGCAAACTGCGCCGGTATCTGCTATCAGAAAATTGCCACCCGTTACACCTACTTCAGAAGTAATATATTTTTCACGCAGGTTGCGGCGAGCTATCTGTGTTAGTTCTGTTGGCGTAAGATTTGGTTCTACACCCAGCTTTTCGTGAAACAGTTTTGCAACATCTTCCTTGCTTTTGTGCATGGCAGGTGTTACTATGTGGTATGGTGGTTCGCCATCCAGTTGCTGAATGTATTCGCCAAGATCTGTTTCTACAGATTCGATATTGTGTTTTGCCAGAAAATCATTTAGATGAATTTCTTCCGTCACCATCGATTTTGATTTCACTACCTGCTTCGTATTCTTTTCCTGGCATATCTGCAATACAGCCTGCAATGCTTCGTTTGCATCTTCAGCCCATATTACTTTACCGCCACGTGCCGTGAAATTTTTCTCGAACTGTTCTAGATAACTATCGAGGTTCTCAATGGTTTTCCATTTGATGTTTTTCGCTTTTTTGCGTGCAAGTTCCAGGTCGGCAAACTGCAGTTTACCTTTCACTACTGTTTCGGCATATTTCTGAATATTGAAACTAAGCTTGCGCTTATGTTCCAGATCGCCGGCTTTTACCTTGCTCTTAGCTAAAAACTCTGTAATGGTACCACTCATAACGTATCCACAAACTTAATAAAAACACTGCAAAGGCGTATTTATTGCTCAAACATACTATTGCTGCTGCAGACAGATGTTCAATATTTTGGCACAGGTCATTATGAGGCGCTTTTCTTCGCGCACGGGGATGTATGCCCTCAGGGGCTCTTTCAGATATGGAGATGATATGTATATGTATGGATAGTAAGCAATCAGCCTAACCTCTCCAAAGCGTATACCGCCGGGTGTGGTGAAGTAGAAAAACATGTCTTCCATAGAGGCCCCGGGTGTGGCATAAGTCATTTTATTGCTGCTGTAGCGGGCAAATAGGTTGTTTTGAATATACACCTTATCGCCACGAACCTGCACGTAAGAGCTGTCTGCATAAGCATCTACACTATAGGGGCTGCTGTTATAGTTGCAACTGCTGCTTTCAGCAAATTCTTCGTCTGTAATGATGTTGGATTTCTTCCGCCAATGGCTTATCAGGTTGTAAACGGCATCTTTATCCAATGCATTATTGCGGATAATGCCATACCTGACAATACTTTCGTTGAAATATTCAATAGTAAAAGGGTGGTAACCTATGTTGAGCGATGTATCAAGCCCTTCGAACTCTATATTGTAGTAGCGGGTCAGTTTTTTGATTTTGGGAGAGGAAATGATTTTGGCGGTTACATAGATAATTCTATCACCCGAAGGCGTTTTATACATTACATCTTTGAAATTGTATTTGGGCTCATAGCCTTTGTCGTAGGCAAAGTACAGGTTCTGAATTTTCTCGCCCAGCTCATAGTAATAGCAATATGCCGTATCCCAATTTTTTATAACCTGTAGCTGATGCTGCTCCTGCTGCGCAGATGCAAGGAATGGCAGCAGTACAATCAGGAGTATGGAAAGGCGAAACATGATATAAAGATACGATGTGTAAGCACCGAAGTATCATACAACCGTCAAAAAGCTGCACCAATACCTACCTCTGCCAGTTCGGCTTCGGCGGTATGGGTTTTCAGGTAAGCATGTACAGTCAGCTCTTTCAAAATGCCTTTTTCCTGTTGCAGTAAGTAAACATTGCCACCCAACTTCTGGTATAGTTTTGTTTGTGTAAGAGCATCTTTATTCAGGTAATAACCTACTTGAAACATCACACCTATCCTGCCCAGCAAAAACTCATTACCTACAAACACACTGCTTTTCCACGAGTTTTGTTTTTCTTTTCCGGGCATTATTTCATTGTTTTTCAGGAACATGTATATGTCGGTATGATACTCATAGTCCAGTCCCACCATCAGTTTATTTTTGCCCCAATAGCGCTTGCTGGCAAATGCAGATGCCAGATATAGCGGGTACATAGGCCCGTCTGGCGCACTGGCTTCTTTGCCTGCCATACTCAGCCTAACCTGTCCCAGCCATCTGTTTTTAAGTGGTGCTTCTTTGCGCATTATCCTATCTGGATTGTTGCCGACAGGCGAGTACCTGACACCGATATGTGCGCCATATTTATTAATCCCCAAATTGGGCTGACGCAATGCAGCATTAGAGATATGGGTAAAGTTGGCTCCTGCCAGTATATCCAGATGCTGATTGACGCGATAGCGAAGGTCTGTAGTAAAATAAGAGTAATTGTTCATGTGGCTGCTCATGGCAGTGTTCAGCGTATCCCAATCGGGGTAGCGGCTATACACTTTGGTAATATAACCCACGCCAAAGCCTGCCCTTACAGACCACTCCAGTTTTTTGCCTGTTATAATGGGTATGCGGATATTGGGGTTGATGCTGAAAGCCCTGCCATAAACCACGTCCTTATCATATACCGTATAAGCAATGCTAAGCCCTACAACAGGATACCTGCGGCGCTGATGCCACGAAGCCTTTCCGTAGGTTTGTTGTACAAAGTTCAGCTCGTAGGCGGGAGACATTTCGGGAAAATCGGCCTTCATTTTTTTAGAATGCCTGAAAGCCTTGCCTGCTATGTAGTAGCTCTCTATGCCAAAGCCATCCCACGCTTTGTTTTGTGCCGATGCAATAAATGGTAGTGCAAACAGGCAGATGGCATACAACAGGGCTTTTCTCATATACAGGCTGTATCGCTAACGTTTAACAGATTTACAATTTAGCAAATATAGTTTTACCTGTTGCAATCTTGTACCTTTGCCCTGTCATAATTAAGATGCGCCGATTAGCCGCCATATTTGTTCGTTCGTTTTTGCAGGGACTGCTGATTCTCAGCCCCATAGCCATCACGGCCTATGTCATTTACATTGTCTTCGACAGTGTAGATAGCCTTGTGCCATGGGTGCCGCGTGGGTTGGGTTTTCTGGTCATAGTATCTATCGTTACGTTCATCGGCTACATGGGTACGCGCTTCTTTCTGGGCAAGATGTTGTTTGACGCGTTCGATAATATGTTGCAGCACGTGCCGGGTATCAAATACATCTACTCTTCTATCAAGGAAGTGATGGGCTCTTTTGTGGGCGATAAAAAACGCTTCAACAAACCGGTATGGGTGTGTACCAACCTGAACCCCGAAGTATGGCGCATAGGTTTTATGACACAAAAAGACCTTGCCTATCTGGGCATGGCTAATAAAGTAGCGGTATATCTGCCGCACTCTTACGCAGTATCGGGCTATGTTATTGTAGTAGAAATCAAGAATATCAAACCCGTTACAAAAATGACGGCTGCTGAGGCTATGAAGTTTGCCGTAAGCGGTGGTATTACAGGACTGGAGGAACATGAAAAGCATCATGAAAAACACTAATCTGAAAATCAATTTCAATCCCGGTCCGGCAGCATTACCACAGTCTGTATTGCAACAGGCAGCATCTGCTGTGCTCAACTACAACAATACCGGATTATCTATACTAGGCATACCGCATCGCGGTAAATTATTTACAGACATTATTGAAGAAGCCAGAGCATTGGTAAAAGAACTCTGCGAGCTGGGCGATGACTATGAAGTATTGTGGCTGCAAGGTGGTGGCAGATTGCAGTTTACCATGGTGCCGATGAATTTTCTGGGCGATGGTGAAACCGCTGGCTACATAGATAGCGGCTACTGGGCAGCCGATGCTATCAGTTATGCAAAGTATTATGGAAATGTAGAGATACTTGCTTCTTCGAAAGCAGATAACTATAACCATTTGCCTGAGTGGCCTGCAACGATAGACAGTAAACTGGCATACTTGCATTTTACTACCAACAATACTATATACGGAACACAGTGGAGCCAAGTGCCAAAAGTACAGGTACCACTGATAGCCGATATGAGCAGCGATATACTGAGCCGCCAAATGAACTATACAAACTGTGATATGTTTTATGCCGTAGCGCAGAAGAATATTGGTGCAGCAGGTGTAACCATGGTGGCGATTAAAAAAGATATGCTGCAACGTACTAAGCGTACACTGCCGCCGATGCTTAGTTACGATGGTCATGTAAAAGCAAATTCGGTATTGAATACATCGCCCGTGTTTGCTATATACACAGCACTGCTGATGCTACGCTGGACAAAAGAAAAAGGGATAGCAGCAATAGAAAAAGAAAACAACGAAAAAGCAGCGCTGCTGTATAGCGAGATAGAACGTAATAGTTTGTTTGATTGTATTGTAAACAACGCAGCAGACCGCAGCAAAATGAATGTATGCTTTACTGCAAAACAGGCGGAGCATGAGAAAACATTTATCAGCTTTTGTGAAGAGAACAATGTGACAGGCATAGAAGGGCACCGCTCTGTAGGTGCATTTCGTGCATCTTTATATAATGCTATATCTTTAGCAGATGTGCAGCATCTTGTTGCACTGATGAAAGAATTTGAAAATCTAAATAATAAATAAAAAGTAATGGCAAAGATTACACCATTCAAAGGGTTAAGGCCAAAACCTGAACTGGCATCGAAAGTAGCAACATTACCATACGATGTGGTGAATGTAGAAGAAGCACGTGCTTATAAGGACAATCCTTACCACTTCTATCACGTTACCCGTTCTGAGATAGACTTGCCTGCAGGCGTAGATGTGCACACACAGCAAGTGTACGACAAGGCAAAAGAAAACCTTGACCATATGGTGGCCGATGGTGTAATGTTTCAGGACAATGAGCCATGCTATTACATCTACGAACTGGTAATGGATGGCCGCTCTCAAACAGGTTTGATATGTGGTTCTTCACTGGAAGATTATAACAACGGCATCGTAAAGAAGCACGAGTTTACACGTCCTGAAAAAGAACTGGACCGCATCAACCACATCAAAACTACACGTGCACAAACAGGTA
The DNA here is from genome assembly GCA_035299045.1 of Flavipsychrobacter sp. Classification (GTDB taxonomy): domain Bacteria; phylum Bacteroidota; class Bacteroidia; order Chitinophagales; family Chitinophagaceae; genus Polluticoccus. The sequence goes on along the minus strand of DATGXJ010000032.1, from coordinate 72,509 downwards.
TCGTATTTCTTGCTTACAACGATAACAATGATGTAAATACCATCATCGAAAACTGGAAGAAAGACCACAAACCTACGTACGACTTCACTGCAGAAGATGGTATCAAGCACACACTGTGGGTAGTAGATGAATATCCGAAAGTAGCTAGCATCACACGTATATTCGACGAACAGATACCTGCTACTTATATTGCCGATGGCCACCACCGCGCAGCATCTGCTGCAAAAGTGGCACATGAAATGGCAGAAAACGGATTGTCTATTTCAGGCGATGAATCTTTCAACTATTTCATCACTTGTGTTTTCCCGGAAAGCCAACTGAAGATACTAGACTACAACCGTGTAGTAAAAGACCTGAATGGCATGAGCAGTGCAGATTTCATCAACTCGCTGAAAAATGATTTCGAAGTATCTGAACCAATGAAAACAGCATACCGCCCTGCACAGCCGCACGAGTTTGGTATGTATATAGATGGCAAATGGTACAAGCTGACAGTAAAAGCTGGTACATTCAGCAACGACCCGATAGGCATTCTGGATGTGAGCATCCTGCAAAACAATGTATTGTCAAAACTGCTGAACATCAACGACCCGCGTACAGATAAGCGTGTAGATTTCGTAGGTGGTATCCGCGGATTGGGCGAACTGGAAAAACGTGTGAACAGTGGCGATATGGCTGCTGCTTTCTCTTGCTACCCTGTTAGCCTGAAACAACTGTTTGATATTGCAGACAGCGGCAATGTAATGCCACCAAAAAGTACATGGTTTGAACCTAAACTGCGTGATGGTTTAGTAGTTCATCTGATATAACAGCTTGTAAGGCACTCTACGGAGTGCCTTATTCATTTATAAGAATTGTTTATGCGGGTTTTAAACCCAAAACACTCAAATTTGTTGCTTCTTAAAATACACAGATATGGAATACAGGATAATGGGTAAAACAGGCTTACAGCTTAGTGTGCTTTCTTACGGCTCTTGGGTAACGTTTGCCAAGCAGATAGATGATGGTATCAGCGACAGGCTGATGGGGATAGCTTACGACAATGGTATCAACTTCTTCGACAATGCAGAAGTATACTCTCGTGGCGAGTCTGAGAAAATGATGGGTCGTGTGCTGAAAGCAAAAAACTGGGACCGTACTTCTTATACTGTATCAAGCAAGGCTTTCTTTGGCTGGAGGGGCGAAGCAAATAAACCCAACCAGACGGGCCTTAGCCGCAAGCACCTGACAGAAGCATGCCACGAAGCACTGGGCAGACTAAAGGTAGATTATCTCGATTTGTTTTACTGCCACCGTCCTGATAAAAAGACGCCGATAGAAGAAGTGGTGCGTACCATGAATACGCTGATAGAGCAGGGTAAGATATTGTACTGGGGAACCAGCGAATGGAGTGCTGCCGAAATAATGGAAGCACACATGATAGCGCGCGAACTGCGCCTGATAGGCCCGCAGGTGGAACAGCCAGAATACAACCTCTTCAAACGCCAGAAGATGGAAGTAGACTACTACACCATTTTCAAAAACGTGGGTATGGGTACTACTATCTGGAGTCCGCTGGCATCGGGATTGCTAACGGGTAAATACAATGATGGTGTACCTGAAGGCAGCCGCCTGGCACTCGAAGGTTTTGAATGGCTGAAAGACCGTACACTGAGCGATGAAAAAATAGGCCGTGTGCGCAACCTGGGCAATCTTGCAAAAGAACTGGGTACATCACTGGCTACATTATCTATTGCATGGTGTATCAAAAACAACAATGTGACTACGGCTATACTCGGCGCAACAAAAGAAGAGCAGTTGCTCGAGAACCTGAAGGCACTGGATGTATTGCCCAAGCTGACGGATGAAGTGATGACGAAGATAGACGAGATAATGGGTACTAAACCAGAAATGCCAATGTACTAAGTTTATTATCGGCTAATGTATAATACAGGGCTGCGAATATTCGCAGCCTCTTTTTTTGCAAACTGTTAGCGTATTAATGGTTAACTTAAAGCTATGCAGGCATTCATAATAGCATATTACAATCTGCTTAAAACAACATTCAGTGAGTTTATCGATGATAATGTTGTGAAGCTCAGCGCATCGCTTGCATACTATACTGTATTTGCAATAGGTCCGTTAATCATGGTTATCATATCGCTTACGGGTTTGTTTTTTGATAAAGAGGACATCACTGCAAGGCTCTATAATCAGATACAATTACTGGTGGGCAAAACAGGAGCAGAGCAGATATTTTCTATCGTAAATAATATCAGCACCCAGCATAGCGATGCTACACTATTCAGCATCATAAGCATTGCCATACTTATATTCAGTGCCACAACGGTTTTTGCAGATATACAGGATTCGATAAACTATATATGGTCTGTAAGAGCCAAGCCCAAGAAAGGATGGCTGAAATATCTGCAAAACAGGCTGCTGTCTTTTTCTATAATCATTGGTCTAGGTTTTTTGCTGATGGTATCGTTATTGATAAACACAATTACCGATGCACTGACAGAGAGATTGCAAAGACTATTTTCTGAAGATCTGGTAGATGTTTTCAGGATAGTAAATGCACTGATACTATACGTCATCGTATCCTTGCTGTTTGGTGTTATATACAAAGTACTACCCGATGCAAAAATAAAATGGCACGATGCTATGCGTGGTGCATGGTTTACCGGCGCATTATTTTTGTTAGGTAAGTTTTTGATTGGCTATTATCTGGGTAGCTCTGCCATAGGCACTACTTATGGCGCTGCGGCTTCGGTAGTCATTATTCTTTCATGGGTATATTATACTTCCATTATCCTGTACTTCGGGGCAGAGTTTACAAAAGTATATGCGTTGAAACTGGGCGGCGGTATAGTGCCGTATGAAACTGCTGTATTCATCGTAAAGCGGGAAGCCAAAGAAATGCCCGATGTAAAAGAGGTAAAGGAATAGTCTATTTTTTCTGCATCAGCAGTTGCACACTTTTTACAGATACAAAGCGGAAAGCCACCATACCTATGATGCCGGCTACACCTGTTATTGCAACCTGTGCAAACCAATGCAGCCCTGTAGATTTTACAATGTATGCAACAGCAGCCAGCAATATTACAAATGCTATGTGCGCACTTATCCACTTTATGTTTTTAGGCAGCTGTGCTTCTTTGCTGCAGAATACGATATAGCATATAGCCAATACCGTTTGCGTGATGCATGAAGTAATCGCTGCACCCAATGCTTCCTGCATTGGTATCAGGTAGAAGTTGAGCGACAGGCTGATGATAACACCCGCCAGTGATATTTTATTCAACAATGCAATATTGCCATTGGCAGTAAGCAGGGTAGAATATGTGTACATGATACAATAGGCTGGGAAGGCAGCCATTACCCATGCAAATACATCGCCATCGTACGTACCTGCATTTTTGTAGAGCATCTCCATTATCTCCTTGCCCCAACCAAAAGCAGTGATGCAGAGGATAAAAGCAAAAGGCACCAGCATATTTACACTCAGCTTGATGATGGGCTGCACGCTCTGGCGCTCGGCTATCATCTTTCCAAACATAGGCAGCAATACCCCCGAGAACATGATGCCAAACATATTGCTGACATCCAGCAGGCGGGTGGCAGTGGCATAGATACCTGCCTGGTCTTTACCGGCAAGGCGCTCTACCAATATCATATCGCTGCGCATGTGCAGGCTCATCAGCAGTATTAGTATGGCGTAGGGAAAGCTCTTTTTAATAATCGCATATACTTCCTTCACCTCAAAAGACAGCGATGGTGCAATACCTGTTTTGCGGAAGATGATAAACATAGCAGCCACTGCCGTAAGTCCGTAGCAGAAAATCTGTGTCCAGATAAACCACTCTATTTTAAAGCCCGCGCTTGTTGCAGGATTGTATAACAGAAACCCGCATATTAGTATCATCAGCAGTCGGTCTGTTACCGAAAGCACACCATCTGTTTTGAAATACTGCATGGCAGAGATATTGCTGCGCAGGTACAATACCAACGAACTGAGGGCTTGTATCGTTAATACCCCCGAGAGCAGGCCAAGCTCCCATGTATGATAGCCGAGCAGTAGCCCTGCTATAAAGACAATAGCTGTGTAGGCAAGTATCAGCAGCAGCCTTGTTGTTAGCATGGCAGGGAATAGCTCCTTCAGGCGGTCGCGGTTTTGAGAAATAAGGTTGGTGTTGTAATTGGTAAGGCCAAAATCGAGTAATATCTGGAAAACGATACAGATATTTAATAATGCCTGATATGTGCCGTATTGTTCGTGGCCCACAGTATTTTGTACTGTACGGTCTATCATAAACACCCAAACAGGCTTCACCAGCAGGTTTACGGCTATTATGAACAAGAGGTTTTTTACGAAAAATCGACGCATTACAGTAAAATAAACGAGGCTATTAGGGGTAAAATTATATTTTTGTCGCCAGCTATGCGCATTGCGGTAAATACAAGGCTGTTATTAAAAGGTAAATTGGAAGGCATAGGCTGGTTCACTCACCAAACGCTTATGCGTATGGTGCGCAATCACCCCGAACACGAATTCATCTTTTTCTTCGATCGTCCGTATGACGATTCCTTTGTATTTGCACCCAATGTTACCCCCGTTGTGGTATCGCCACAAGCAAGGCACCCGATTCTGTTCTATATCTGGTTCGAGTGGAGGATTCCATTCCTGCTGAAGAAATACAAGGCGGATGTGTTCCTTTCGCCCGACGGCTACATGTCGCTCAGCACCAAAGTGCCTACTTGTCTGGTAATACACGATCTGGCATTTGAGCACTACCCCGAGCATTTTGTAACCAGCCACAAACTATACTGGCGCCACTACTCTCCACGCTTTGCAGAGAAGGCAGCACGTATTGCAACGGTATCTACCTACAGCAAGCAGGATATCTGCGAACAGTATGATGTACCTGCCGATAAAATAGATGTGGTTTACAACGGTGCGCACGACGAGTACAAACCGCTGGACTGGAAAGAGCGCGAAGCCGTAAAAGAAAAATATGCCGATGGCTGCGAGTATTTTGTATTTGCAGGGGCATTGCATCCGCGCAAGAATATTGTGAACCTGCTGAAAGCTTTTATACGCTTCAAGAAAAAGCTGCGCAGTAATATGAAGCTGGTGATAGTAGGCCGCTATGGCTGGAAGTATGACGAGCTGATAGCCATGCGCGAAGAAATGCCTTTCAAGGAAGATGTGAAGTGGGTAGGCTATATGAATGTAGATGAGCTGAGCAAAGTAATGGGCGGTGCGTATGCATTGGTATATCCTTCTTTGTTTGAAGGCTTTGGCATACCGATACTGGAAGCACTGGAATGCGATGTGCCGGGTATTGTCAGCAATACATCGAGCATGCCCGAGGTGGCAGGTGATGCAGGGATATTGGTAGACCCTACCGATGTGGAAGATATAGCCTTGAAAATGGAACAGCTATACAAAGACGAAAACCTGCGCACTAAACTGATAGCCAACGCAAGAGAACAGGTAAAGAAATTCAGCTGGGATAAATCTGCCGAGCGCCTGTGGGACTGTGTGATGAAGTGTGTAGGGAAGTAAGCCTATTTTACCTTCTCAAAAATCATCTGGTCTACAATCGTTTCGTAAACAATATAATTGTTTGGCACTTTTCTTTCTTCTACGTGATTTGCGTGTATTATTAGCCTGCCTTTGTCATCTATTCCTGCCAAAGAAATACCAGCACCTCCTTTAAATACCTTGTAGAGCATCAGGTATCTTTTGCTTTCTATATCATAACGTGTATTGCTGATGTGTTTTAGTTTTCCTTCAGGAGTTTCTTTTGCATAAACCCCTAGGCTTTTCTGATTGAATACGAAAAAAATATCTTCCTGCGTTTCAGCAAGCAGGGAGTCAGATCTGAAAACCTTGTCAGCTACATAGCTTGAAGAATCCGTGAACAATATTCTCCTGCTTTTAACCGCACGCCATGTACCGTACATTTGTTCTTTACTATTTATCATGGTAACAGTATCAAGCTGTACATGTGGTTTGGCAGAAGGGTATATCCACCAGTATTGTATACCATCTTTTACAAAAGACATACCCAATTGTGTTTTCATTACAGCCGGGGTCAGATATTTTAAATACGCATTATAGCCTTTATCCCATTCCCTCAGTTCAGGTGTAGGAAAAGAACACATGTAGCTTAAAGGAATGTCTATGGTGTTTTTGGATGTAGTAGTTAGTGATTCAATTTCTTTTTTTGATTGAGCAGATACTGTATATGATAGTATCAATAATAAGGAGAAGATTACAGGTTGTATTCTCATAATATGGTATTGTGTTTTATTAATTCGGCGACACCCTTCTGCCGGGAACGGGGTTGTTCTTTTTCTCTTCTTTATAGTGCAGTTGCTGCACTTTTAGTTTTTCAAGCACTACTTGTGTGGTAGTGGTGCTGTATACATTGTTTTGTCCCTCTTCGCGGCGCTGATAAGATGTATTACTGTTAATAATCAGTCTGCCTTTATCATCTATACCCACCTGCAATACGTCTGCTTCACTCTTCAGGTTTTTGTATATCAGCAAAAAGCGCTTGCCGGCAAACTCGTACCTGCTGTCAGTAATAATACTATACCTGTCTTTACCTACTGCTTTGTTATAAGCCCGTATGTTGTCTTCTGTTATGCTGACAAGCAAATCAGCACTATCTTCAAACTCTACCACAGCATTGCGATAGAATAGTGAAGTGCCGTAAGATATGGAATCTGTAAACCTGATTTTGCGAATAGCAACAGCACGCCAATAGCCGTAAAGATTTCTTTTGAATTTGATATTAGCAGCAGTATCAAGTTGCACAAAAGGCAACGCGCATTGCTCGCAACGCAGTATGCTGATGTTCTTACGCTCTGTCAGTTTTTCTTTTTGCTTTGCCAATACATCTGTTGGTGTCAGCCTGCGGAAAGTACTGTCAAAAGCCTGTTGCTCATTTTCCGGTGCTATCAGCATGTAGTATTCTACAGGTAGCGATTCAAAATTGCGTTGTGTATTCACTAGTGTAGCCATTTCCCTCGGTGTTTGTGCAAGGGCATGGCCGCAGAGGCATATCAGTATAGCTACCAGTAGTTGACGCATATTGTAATATACGTTATTCTTCTATCTCTACCTTGCCCTTGCCTCTGTAGAAAAGCAGCCCCACCATCATCAGCAAACTGGTAACGGCTACTACGAAAAACAATATACCTGCGTTGAAGTTACCAATGCTCTTGCTAGCAGGTATGCTGTAGAAAAGCAGGATGGTCACCAATCCACGAGGCATCAGAAATAGTTCGGGGAAAAGATTGGTCTTCAATATCAGGCGCAAGTACAGGAAGCGTACAAAGAAGAGTATGGCAATAATCATACTGCCCAACTCCCATACCTCTCTTTCCTGTAGTACATTCAGATCTATACTAAAGCCGAATATGATGAAGAAGAAAGTACGTATCAGAAAAGATGTTTCGGCAGTGATGGATTTCATAAAGCTGAGTATGCCCTCTATGTCTTCATTATAGAAGAGCTTCTTCAACGGACCTTTCATAATGAACGGATAATTGTTGAACACCAACCCGAATACCAGTACTATCAGCAGAGACGGAAGATGTATCTGCTCACCCAGTGCATAGATGAGTGCAAGCACGGCAAAGAGCATAAAGAATTTGATATGCGATTTTGCACGGGTAAGTATGTAGATGAGCAGGAATGTTGCCGCAGCAGATATGATAACAGCCAGCAGTATCTTACCGCCAAACACTGCCGCAGACGATGCACTCATTACATTATCCATCAGCATATAGTTGAATACCATAATGCCTATGATGTCTGACAAGGAAGACTCGTATACGATAAACTCTTTCTTTTCTTCGGGCAGGTTTTCAGAACTGGGTATAACGATAGCACTACTGATGATGCTAAGCGACACTGCATAGATAAATGCATTCTCGAAAGACACACCCAATTGCCACACAATCAGAAAACCAATGCCTATGGCCGATATGAGGAATATAAATAGCGCTGAGCCAAGTGAATTGCGAATAAGTTTTATCTTCTCCCTGCCCAGCTTCAAATCGAGTGCTGCCTCCAGCACTATCATGATGAGCCCTACAGCACCGAGTATTTTTACCAGCTTGTTGATGATAACATCATTGTACCACAGATGCCCTGCAAACTGCTTTACAACAATACCCGTACCTATCAGCAGCAACACAGAGGGTATATTGGTCTTCTTACTCAGCATACTGAAGATGTAACTGAGTATAATAACAGAGCTAAGTATGATAATGATAGTATAAGTGCTTAAACCCATACCAATGAAAATAGAAAAACCAGCCCCGAAAGCCTAAGGAATTCTGTTAATAAAAACAGAACAGCGAATAAGTGCTACATTATCAGCAGTAGTATATAGCGCAGTATTTTCTACTATTTACGTTTCTTCTTCTTCTTCTGTTGTTGCTGTGCTTTCTCTTCTTGTTCCAGCAGTAGCTGCCAGTTGTCGTTAGGTACTTCTTCAGAAAATGCAATGGTTTCGCGGTAGTCGTTTTTATCAATCTTCATTTCCTGTATAGGCTTGCCCACGTATTGCTCTATCTCATCCAGCATAGGCTTTTCTTCCTTGCTGCAGAAAGATACTGCCTGCCCTTTCTTAACACCACGGCCTGTACGGCCTACACGGTGCACATAGTTTTCGGCAACATCGGGCAGGTCGTAGTTTACTACATAGTCAACATCGGGTATATCTATACCGCGTGCATTCACATCGGTAGTTATCAGCAGTTTCACCTCGCCTGTTTTAAATTCCTTCATCACCTGCAAGCGGTCTGCCTGCTCCTTGCCACCGTGCATGGTAATGCTTTTGATGCCTACACGCTCCATAGCAGCCTGCACACGCTCTGCGCGCACTTTGGTACGTACAAACACCAGTATCTTACTTTCAGGAAATTCCTTCACCAGTCTTTCGAGGAAGAAGCGTTTATCATCCATCTCTACATAAGCCACGGCATGGTTTACGTTTTTAGACACAGGGTCTTTAGGAGATATCTGTATGCGGATGGGATTATTAACGATGCTGTAGGCAAGGTCTTTAATCTCTTTATCGATAGTGGCAGAGAAGAACAGCGTCTGGTGGCGCTTGGGGATAAACTTCAGTATGCCGTATATGTCTTTGATAAAGCCGAGGTCCAGCATATGGTCTGCCTCGTCCAGTATCAGCATCTCTACCCTGCTCAGGTCTATATGTTCCTGATTAATGAGGTCGAACATGCGGCCGGGGGTAGCTATCAGTATATCCACACCACGCTCCAGCTTGTTTATCTGTGCATCCTGCTCTACACCACCATACAAGCCCAGTATACTCAGCTTGGTGTATTTGCCTATCTGTTTGAACACATCTGCTATCTGTATAGCCAGTTCGCGCGTGGGCACCATTACCAGGCAGCGAATCTCGCCCTTGTTCTTTTTATTCAGATTCTGCTGCAGCTTGTGCAGTACGGGTATAGCAAATGCCGCCGTCTTGCCCGTACCTGTTTGTGCAATGGCCATTACATCATCGCCCTTCAGTATAGAGGGTATGGCTTTGAACTGTATATCTGTAGGACGCTTAAAGCCCGCCTCTGCAAGGCTTCTTTTTATATCTTCGGCAATGTTATAATCCTGAAACTTCATATCTGCTGTATCGGCGTCAAAGATAACTACTTTAATTGCCACAGGCACAGCGCTATTACTATATTTGCGCTTCAACACAGGTATTCGGCATATATATGATGATGGATTTAAGTAATGCGCGCCTTACGGCCCTGTCTGTACACTTTGTGGGCAACAAGAGCGTGGGCGATGATATACTGCACAGCGCACGCCCCATAGCTTTTGAGGAGCGCGAACGTATTGTACTGGGCAATGCTTTGCTGGGCCGCTTTACGCTGGATATGAGCCGCTATAAGTTTGAACATGCTGTATCGCTGGACTATAACGGTGTGTATAACTACTGCCTGGAGACACTGGCCGAGCCCGCAGACCTGCACAAGCACGCCATGAACATAGCCAAACACTTGTACGAGAGTGCTACCCACCCCAAGATAAAAGCGGGCGACCTGTATGTGTGCCATTTCGAGAACTGTGTGGTAAACAATGCCTATGTAGATGCCATCGGCATATTCAAAGCAGAGAGCAAGAACGACTACCTGGAGCTGGATATTGCCGGCAAAGACTTTGAACTGCAACTGAAGCAGGGTATAGACATCCACAAGATGGACAAAGCATGCCTGGTGCTGGCAAGCAACGCAGAGGCGGGCTTTGATGTGCTGATATACGATAATGCCAACAACAAAGGCGAGGAAGCCGTGTACTGGCGAGAAACCTTTTTGGGCATCGCACCACAGGCCAACGAGTATTACCAGACCAACGAGTTTCTGAACATAGCCAAGCAATTTATAGCCAAGCAGATACCCGAAGAGTTTGAGATAGACAAAACAGAGCAGATAGATATGCTCAACAAATCGGTAGAGTTTTTTAAGAACAATACCGCATTTGATAAAAAACGCTTTGTGGAAGAAGTGATACAGGACGATAGCATCCGCCGCTCGTTTCACAAATTTGAAGAAGCCTATAGCGAAACCCACGATATAGCCCTGCCCGATCAGTTTGATATATCTGTGCAGGCTGTAAAAAAGCAGGCACGCGTATTTAAGAGTGTGCTGAAGCTGGATAAAAACTTCCACATATACATACACGGCGATAAAGACCTGATAGAAAAAGGCTACGACCAAACCACCGGCAAGAAATACTACAAGATATACTACGACGAAGAGTTTTAATATATAACAAAAGCCCCGAACATCGGGGCTTTCATATTATCGTGTGTCTGTAAACTATTACAGGAATGTGCTGTAGAAGTATGGTGTTTTCGCTTCGAACTCGGCGCTACAAGTATCTACCATTTTGTAAACGCGGGTGATGCCCAGTTTCTTGCGGTATTCGTACACCTCTTCGGCCGTGCAGTCTTTTACAAATTCTGCTATCTGGTCGTCGCTGAAGCCCATTTGCTTTGCATCGCGTAGCAGGTCTACAGGCATGCTTTCCAGGTGTTTTATTTCTTTCAGTTTGTTTTCCAGTGTTACAATGTCTTGTATCTGGTACAGGAACCAACGGTCTATATGCGTTATCTCGCGCAGGGTTTTGATAGATATACCCGCAGCGATGGCTTCTTTTATTTTGAAAATCCTATCCCATGTAGGGCGCTTGATAGACTCCAGCAGTTCTTCCGGCTTCATGCGTTGTGCGCTGATGAAAGAAAGACCTGTTGCATTGTTCTCCAGACTCTGACAAGCTTTTTGCAGTGCCTCGGGGAATGTGCGGCCGATAGCCATCACCTCGCCTACAGACTTCATCTGGAAGCCCAGCGTATCGTCTGCACCTTTAAACTTATCAAAGTTCCAGCGTGGCATTTTTACGATAACGTAATCAAGCGCAGGCTCAAAGTATGCAGATGTAGTTTGTGTAATCTGGTTTTTCAGTTCATCGAGGTTGTAGCCAACTGCCAGCTTAGCGGCAATCTTAGCGATAGGATAACCTGTAGCTTTTGATGCCAGTGCCGAAGAGCGGCTTACACGCGGGTTGATCTCTACTACGATGATTTCTTCTGTTTCAGGGTTCAGTGCAAACTGTACGTTGCAACCACCGGCAAAATTGCCCAGTGCACGCATCATACGGATGGCAGTGTTGCGCATCAGCTGGAAGGCAGTATCGCTCAGCGTCATGGCAGGTGCTACGGTGATGCTATCGCCCGTATGGATGCCCATCGGATCGAAGTTTTCTACCGTACAGATGATAGCTACGTTGTCTGCAGAGTCTCGCAGCAGTTCCAACTCAAACTCTTTCCAACCCATTACTGCTTTCTCTACCAGTACCTCGTGTATTGGCGATGCGGTAAGACCTTTTTCCAGTGCCGCGTCCAGATCGTCTTTATGAAAAACAAGGCCGCCACCTGTACCACCCAGTGTGAAAGAAGGGCGGATAACCAGAGGAACACCTATTTCCTGTGCAAATTCTTTACCCTCCAGCAGCGAGTTGGCAATTTTTGCCGGTGCTACAGGTATGCCCATTTCAATCATCCACAGGCGGAATTTTTCACGGTCTTCTGCTTTGTCAATGGCTTTGGTATCTACACCTATCATGCGGACACCATACTGTTCCCACAGACCAATCTCTTCTGCTTCCATTGCCAGGTTCAAGGCTGTTTGTCCGCCCATGGTTGGCAATACGGCATCTATTTTGTTTTCCTGCAGTATTTTTTCAATGCTTTCAACCGTCAGTGGTTGCAGGTATACTTTGTCTGCAACGATGGAGTCGGTCATTACAGTAGCGGGGTTGCTATTGATAAGCACCACCTTAATACCCTCTTCGCGAAGGCTGCGTGCTGCCTGAGAGCCTGAATAGTCAAACTCGCAAGCCTGGCCTATAATAATTGGACCCGAACCGATAATGAGGACTGTCTTTATGGAAGTATCTAATGGCATCTTATTGAAAATATATGTAAAGTGAGAGCAATAGGCCGATACAAAAATCGGGCTCAACGCCCGAGGTGCAAAAGTAATGCAAAAAAGGGAAATATTTTGTTTGGCATGGTAAATGTATTGATGACCTAAAAACATACCTGTGAGATACCTTTCTACCCTCCTGATTCTCAGTTTTCTGTACTCTTGCCGCAATGTTGCGTGTACTGAGCCATACCTGATACTCAAATTCAAGTACGACTATTCAGGCTATATCGTTTACAAGTTTGAACGTTATGAAAAAGGCAGTGGCTATACAAAATTGCTTTTCAGTGAAATAGACACAGCACGATATGGAAATAATTTCCCCAAAAATTCACAACTCGATGGAAGCTCTGATTATAATATAACCATTCTGGCTACAGGAAAAGAATACAAATTTTATGATATAAGCTACAGCGGCAAAAGAAAAACAAGCGATGGCACAATAGCTGAAATGAGCCGTAGTACAGATTGCACCCGCAATATTCATTACAAGCTGAATGGTATAGACTATAAAGTAGATGGTGCAATATTTTCAGGTACTTCTTCCAGAAGAGATATTGACGTAGAAATTACCAAGTAGTTAGCAGCACAAACTAAATTTGTGTCAGTTTCAACCAAACCTATATAACTGTATGAAATATTTAGTAGTTGCTTTTTTCGTTATTGGTTTAAGTTCTTGCCATTATTCTATGTGCAGCGAGCCCGCCATATCGCTGAAATTCAATGCACAAATGCTGTATCTGCGGTTTGCGGTAAACACTTATGAAAAAGGTAGTAACTACACAAACCTATTGATATCTGATACAGACGCAGTAAGTTTTGATGGCGGACAATTCACATCTAAGAAACTAAACACATTGCGTGCAGGATGTGATTATATAATAGAAGTAGTAGGATGGAATAAACAATATAAAGTGAGTAATATCCACTATGATGGAAACGTAAAAGTAAAAAGCAACAGCTGGTTTAGTAATGACGATACACGCTGTACCCGTGATTTATACTATACTGTGAATGGTGAAGAAAAACATCTGCAAGGCGGTGTTTACAGCAACGGAAACGTACCTGTAAGCCGTGCAGAAATATTGATTGAACCATAAATGCTTAGCTATGCGATACTTTTATTTAGCGGTCATATCATTATTTACAGCTTCCTGTTCTAAAACAATAAATTGCGGGGATCCTAAACTCATTGCAGCAACTGTTGGCACAAGAGATAGTGCAGTATATAAGCAATACCGGTACAATAAAGGTTCAAACTTTACAAACCCTGTTGATAGTGTAAAGAGAGTATTGAATCGTAAATACGACGGTTCTAAATTGTATATCAGTGATGACTACGATTGGAAAATTATACCGGATAGCGGTGCGGTTATTTATCTGAAGGATATTACCATATACCCAAAAACAAAAAAAGGAGATACCTATATTGGCTGGACAGGTAAGGAAAAAGAAACAGGATGTTTTAATGATGTGTCTTACAATATTAACGGCGTCTCTAAGCATCTTACATCATCTAGTACCAGTGGAGAACAATACTTGCAATAAATCGCAAGGCGATATAAAGAAGTTATCCGTAGTAAAAAAGCCCTGCAATTTGCAGGGCTTAAAACATCTCAAAATAACAATGACTAGTTAGTAATCTTAGCAGCAAGATTTATCTCGTCATTTGCTTTCAATTCGTATAGTGCAGTGCCACCTTCTATCATGGCTATCATCAGGTCGTCTATAATTATCACATCATAAAACGTACCACCTGTTAATTGTTTTTTCAGCACAGGATTTATCGGGTCTGTAATGTCATATACATTCAGCCCGTTGCTGCCGTTGCATACATACAGGCGATTGCTCTTCATGCCCAGTCCGTATGGGCTTTCCATGTTTACCGTTTTGCGTAGCAGTGGTTGTGTTATGTATTTCACATCATACACCATCAGTGCGTTTTGTGTACCACCACAGCGTGTGCCACCGCGTACGGTAACGTATGCTATTGAGTCGTTAGCAATTACAGGATCGCAAGCACGTACATGTGTTGCCTGTCCCAGCTTTGTTGGCATTGCAGGGTTGCTGATAGAATAGATATACATAGCACTGCTGCTGCCTATAAACAATTTGTCTTTGTAAGCGTAGATGGTTTCGATACTGAAGCCCACATCATTAGCACCTTTAAACTGCGGATGTTTTTCATCCAAAAGGCTGTAGGTATATAGTTTTTGGTTATCTACAATATACATGTGGTCGTTGGCAGTAGTAAAGCGCGCCAGCGAGCCACCTTGCCCTGTAGAGCTTGAAGATGTTGTTTTGGGTGCTGCACTGTCTGCTGCTTTATCGCAGGAAGTAATAAACAACGCGCCGGATAATATGAAGAATAATATCTTTTTCATTAGTTGTAATTTTTGCGGGTTTAATTAATTTCTGCATTTAGGATATTTCAACAATTTTTGTTCCCATCCTACTACCTTTCCTTTCCTATAGTCAACACATTCGTAGTAGCCTGTGCCGGGTGGTCGCAATGAATCTACCATATTAAACACATTGCTGATGCGGTCAACCACTTTAATGCTATCTGTCTGTGATATATCGAGTACTACCAGATCGTTCAGGTTGTTGGTATAGAGCATGCTGTTTTTCACAGCCAGTTCCTGTGCACCCGTCACACTGATGAAGGCTACCTTTTGCGGATTGGCAGGTTGCTTGATGAGGATAACGTGTATACCCTTACCTGCTTCTACCTGATAAAGCGTATCGCCTTTCACATAAATCTTGCCGCCGTTCACAATGTTTTGCGGAGCCATAGATTTTACGGTGGTATAATCGCCTGTAGTATTATATACCGGTGCCCAGCCGTCTATTTCTGCAGGCACGGGCTCTGGTCGTGGCTCAATCGGCTCTCTTGGATGGCATGCAGCCAACGATAATGCAAGCACAGGCATCAGCCATGCTATACGGGGTGTACGTTTCATATACATATTATATAAGGTGTTTAATGCGTGTTTCAGCCAACCCTGTACCGGGTCAGATTCACTTAAACAAAATCTGTGCTAAACTTTTGTGATAAGGAAAAAATAATACCAATTCCTTATATATAAAAAATGACAAAACAACAGATTATAAACTTTCAGTTATAAATAATTAATATGTATTAAATCGGGCAAAATATTGCAGTTTTCGCATAAATCAGGGTAATTTTCCGCAACTTTGCCAATATTTTATATAAAAAGGGGCAGAAAAGATACTTTATGGGTTTGTTTAGCTTTTTGACGCAAGAGATTGCAATTGACTTGGGTACGGCCAATACCCTCATTATACATAACGACCAGGTTGTAATAGATGAACCATCTATTGTTGCCATAGATCGCATCAGCAGTAAAATTGTAGCCGTTGGCAAAAAGGCTATGATGATGCACGAAAAAACCCATGAGAATCTGAAGACAATCCGCCCGTTGAAAGATGGTGTGATTGCAGACTTTAATGCTGCTGAAGGTATGCTTCGCGAAATGATTAAAATGGTGCATCCAAAGAAACCATTGTTTCCACCAAGCTACCGTATGGTAATATGTATCCCATCCAGCATTACAGAAGTAGAAAAACGTGCGGTGCGCGATAGTGCAGAGCGTGCAGGTGCAAAAGAAGTGTACATGATACACGAGCCTATGGCTGCGGCACTGGGTATAGGTATAGATGTAGAAGAGCCTACAGGTAATATGATAATAGATATAGGTGGTGGTACTACCGGTATATCTGTTATTGCGCTGGCAGGTATCGTGTGCGATCAGTCTATCCGTATTGCGGGTGACGAATTCACAGGTGATATTATGGAAGCTATGCGCCGCTACCATAGTTTAATGATTGGTGAGCGTACTGCAGAGCAAATCAAAATACAAGTAGGTTCTGCATTGAAAGAACTGGACAACCCACCTGATGATATCGCTGTAAACGGTCGTGACCTTGTAACAGGTATTCCGAAACAAATCATGGTATCTTATCAGGAAGTGGCAGAAGCGCTGGATAAATCAATCTTCAAAATAGAAGAAGCGATATTGAAAGCACTGGAAAGCACACCGCCTGAACTGGCTGCAGACATCTACCGTCGTGGCTTGTACCTGACGGGTGGTGGTGCGTTGCTGCGTGGTTTGGATAAGCGTATATCGCACAAAATAAAACTACCGGTTCATGTAGCAGACGATCCGCTGCGTGCAGTGGTTCGTGGCACAGGCATGGCACTGAAGAACATTGCCAAGATGCCGTTTTTGATGAAGTAATTTTTTTGTTGGAATTGGGGATTAGGAATTTGTAATTTGTAACAGGATTAACTTATTCCCGATCCCCAATTACTAATTCCTGATAAAGGCAAGTGCGCAATTTTATATTATTCATTCGTCGTTTTTTTAACCTGATACTATTTCTGGCATTAGAGATAGTATGTGTGGTGCTTATTGCGCGTACCAACAGTATGCAGGGCAATGACATCATGAGCTCTGCCAACACGGTAGTGGGCCTCTCTTACAAAAAGCAGAATGATGTAGTATATTATTTCGGGCTAAAACGTATGAACGACAGCCTGCTGAATGAGAACGCAAAACTGCGTGCACAGGTAGCGCTGCAAAACAATACATTCGACTACATAAGCGACAGCAACGTACACCGTCCATTACCTATTACAGATACCAACCAGAAGAAGATACAGTATGCAGACTATGTGTACCGTACTGCCAAAGTGGTAAACAATTCTGTAAGCGCAGCCAACAACTATATTACCATCAATCGTGGTACAGCCGATGGCATTGCTAAGAATATGGCGGTAATATCGGGTACAGGTGTGGTAGGTAAAGTGGTGCATGTATCGAGCCACTTTGCAAGTGTGCTGAGTGTACTGAGCGTGAAACAGAAAGTAAGTGCCAAACTGAAAGACGGTACTACAGGCTATGTAGAGTGGGAAGGTTATCGCCCCGATGTATTGGTGATGAAGGATGTGCCACAACAGGTAACTGTGCGCAAAGGCGATAGTGTATTCACAACCAGTTATTCATTCTTTCCGCCCGATGTGCTGATTGGCCGTGTGCAGAAAGTGATGCGTATAAAGAAAAACAACCTGCTGCTGTTGTATCTGCAGTCCGGTAGCAACTTCCGCAACCTGCAATATGTGTATGTGGTAGAAAATAAAATGATGGCCGAACGCCTGATGGTAGAAGATAGTGTAAACATAAAAACCAAGCCATGAGTGTGTACGTAAGAAACATATTACGCTTCTGCCTGATTATGGCTTTGCAGGTACTGGTGCTCAACAAGATTACCCTGCGTTGGTGGAGCCAGCCACAAGGGTTCCCTGTGTTTATACCTTATGTGTATCCGTTGTTTCTGCTTTTGTTGCCGTTTGAAACACCAGTATGGCTGTTGCTTGTGCTGGGCTTTGTAACGGGCATTACGATGGACTCATTTGCCAACACGGCTGGGATACATGCATTTGTATGTGTGCTGATAGCCTACCTGCGTACCAATGTGCTGAATGCACTGATGCCAAAAAATCTGAGCGAGTATCCGAACCAAAGCCCGAATGTAAAGAACATGGGCTGGATGCCTTTCCTTGTTTACAGCTCCTTCCTGGTACTGATACATCATAGCGTTTACTTTGGTATAGAATTGTGGAGTGTTACCAATATAGGCTACCTGCTGCTGAAGATACTGGCATCTACAGCCACGTCTATCCTCTTTATACTGGCATACCTGCTGCTCTTTACAAGGCAGGTGAATGCGAGGAATTAAAATACCTCTTGCAAGCCTTAGGCTACAAAATACTTAAGCCTCCCTTCAGGGGGGCTTTGCTTTTTGGAAGCAGAAAACAAAAGAGTAGAGAAGAAGTATTAAACCAACAATAAGTCAAGCACAAGTTGCTAAAGGCTAGCTAAACGGTGGCTCAGCCACCCATATTGGTTACTTGGGCTTAAGCACAAGCACCCATTTTTGTAGCAGAGAAGAAAAGAGGACAGAAGAAAATAAAACAGTAGAGAAGATGTAGTATAATACTCCTGCTCCTTCTCCAGAAATTATTTTTATAATATTTATTAATTACGTATTTTTGCTATAGTAAACCACCATCTTCACCCTACCCTATGCCTCCTGAAAACCTATCCCCCAAAAGCTGCCTGCCACGCCCCTTTCCGCATATTTACCCACAGAATGTGCAAAAGCCCGTCTGTAAAGGCTTTCAGGGCACATTAAAACACCTGTTTTTCTTTGTATATGCGGCCTTTTTTCAGTATTTTTGCAGGATAACCAAAAGCGGATTTTTGGTGGCGTTCTGCCTGATTATCACGGTTTTGAACATTGCACCAACCGCAATAGCTAAAACTGGTATTTTACCATATAAAATGAGCACAGAAAACGAAGTTTTACAAAAATCTACAGGATACGACGCGGGAAGCATTCAGGTACTGGAAGGTCTTGAAGCGGTGCGCAAACGCCCTGCCATGTATATAGGCGATATTGGTGTAAAAGGTTTGCACCACCTTGTGTACGAGGTTGTAGATAACTCGATAGATGAGGCACTGGCAGGACACTGTAAAAATATCAGTGTAAACATACACGAAGACAATTCCATCAGCGTAGAAGATGACGGCCGTGGTATCCCTACTGGCATTCACCCTAAAGAAGGCCGTAGTGCGCTGGAGGTTGTAATGACGGTACTGCACGCGGGTGGTAAATTCGATAAAGATTCTTACAAGGTATCGGGCGGTTTGCACGGTGTGGGTGTAAGTTGCGTAAACGCACTGAGCTCACTGATGCAAACAACCGTAAGCCGCGAGGGCAAAATATTTGAACAGGAATACAGAATGGGTATTCCGCAGTACCCTGTTCGCGAAATAGGCACTACAGACAAGCGTGGCACCAAACAACACTTCTGGCCCGACGGCACTATCTTCAAAGACACGGTGTATAACAGGGAGATACTGGCCGGCCGTCTGCGTGAACTTTCTTACCTGAACAAAGGCATCCGCATTGTACTGACAGACCTGCGCGAGCAAGATGATGAAGGCAATCCGATTTCAGAAGTATTCTACAGTGAAGGCGGTATCGTAGAGTTTGTGGCAATGCTGGATACAAAAGCAAACAGAAATCCACTGTTGCCTACGCCTATCTACATGGAAGGCCACGACACAGAAACAAACGTAGCGGTAGATGTGGCAATGAGCTACAACACATCGTACAACGAGCATATCTTTTCTTACGTAAACAACATCAACACCATAGAGGGTGGTACGCACGTTGCGGGTTTCCGCAGGTCTATTACCCGTGTGTTCAAGTCTTACGGCGATAAGAACAAATTGTTTGAAAGAGCGAAAGTAGAGATTACAGGTGATGACTTCCGTGAGGGGTTGAGTGCTGTCATTTCTGTAAAAGTACCCGAGCCACAGTTTGAGGGACAGACAAAGACCAAGCTGGGTAATAACGAAGTAATGGGTGTGGTAGACGTATGCGTTAGCCGTGTACTGGAAGCATACCTTGAAGAGCATCCGAAAGAAGCGAAGCTGATTATTGATAAAGTAATCATAGCAGCGCAGGCACGCGCAGCAGCACGTAAGGCACGCGAACTGGTACAACGTAAAAGCGTACTGACAGGTGGTGGTATGCCCGGTAAACTGGCTGACTGCAGCGACCGTGACCCGCATAAATGTGAACTGTACCTGGTGGAGGGTGACTCGGCAGGTGGTACGGCAAAACAAGGTCGCGACCGTAGCTTCCAGGCTATTCTTCCGTTGAGAGGTAAAATTCTGAACGTAGAAAAAGCACAGGAGCACAAAATATACGAGAACGAAGAGATTAAAAATATGTTCACCGCTTTAGGTGTAAGCATAGGCACGCCTGAAGACCCTAAAGCACTGAACCTTACAAAATTGCGCTACCACAAGGTAATCATCATGACCGATGCCGACGTGGATGGTTCTCACATTGCAACTTTGATACTTACCTTCTTTTTCCGCTATATGAAAGAACTGGTACAACAGGGCTGTGTATATCTTGCACAACCACCGCTGTACCTGGTGAAGAAAGGTAAAGATGCTGAATATGCGTGGACAGAAACACAGCGCAAAGCAGCGGTAGAACGTATGGCAAATGGTAAAGAAGACAGCGTAAACATTCAGCGATACAAAGGTCTTGGTGAGATGAATGCAGACCAGCTGTGGGAAACTACCATGAACCCTGAAACACGTATACTGAAGCAGGTAACAATTGAAAGCGCAGCAGAAGCAGACAGCGTATTCTCTATGCTGATGGGCGACGAAGTAGCACCACGTCGCGAATTCATTGAAAGCCACGCTAAGTATGCACGTATAGATGCGTAATTAGTTAACCGGTTGATTTGTTGACCAGTTAATATTCAAATACATTGAAGCGGCACTTGTTGCCGCTTTTTCTTTTTAGATTTACAAGTACATCACATATACCAATGATACGATTAGCCATACACGGAGGAGCAGGTACTATTTTGCGCAGCTGCATGACGGCAGAATTGCAACAACAATATGAACAGGGGCTGCAAGATGCGCTGCAAGCTGGTTATAGCGTATTGCAGAGTGGTGGCAGTGCGGTAGATGCTGTGCAGGCAGCAGTAGTATCGCTGGAAGATTTTCCGCTATTTAATGCAGGCAGGGGTTCTGTATTCAATAATGTTGGCAGGCACGAAATGGATGCCAGTATAATGGATGGCAGCAACCTGATGGCAGGTGCAGTGTCGGGTATCAGTCACATTAAAAATCCTGTATTATTGGCACGAACCATCATGGATAAAAGTGAGCATGTATTACTATGCGGGCAGGGTGCAGAGCAGTTTGCAAAACAGCAGGGATTGCAGTTTGAGGACGATGCTTATTTCTACGTTCAACACCGCTACGAGCAGTGGCAACAGGCATTGAAAGAAGACAGCATAAGCCTTGACCATAATGATAAAAAATTCGGGACGGTGGGTGCAGTAGCACTGGATGCTAACGGCAACCTTGCAGCAGCTACCAGTACAGGTGGTATGACCAATAAGAAATTTGGGCGTATGGGCGATAGCCCCATAATAGGTGCAGGTACCTATGCTAACAACAATACTTGTGCTATATCATGTACAGGGCATGGTGAGCTTTTTATACGCGCGGTAGTAGCATACGATATCAGTTGCCTGATGGAATACAAAGGACTATCGTTGAAAGAAGCATGTGATGTAGTAGTACACGACAAGCTGGTGAAAATACAAGGCGAAGGCGGCCTTGTTGCTATAGATAAACACGGCAATATAGAACTACCCTTCAACAGCGAAGGCATGTATCGTGGCTATGCTACAGAGAACGAAAGAAAGGTGATGATATATAAAGACTAACCCTCATCATCAATCACTATCTCCTTTCCTTCAAAGCTGCGTGTTTGCAGATTGTACACATCACCGCTACTCATAATGTGCACCATGATGTTTTCAACACTTATCGGCTCACCTGTGCGTATGTCTGCAATGTTATTGTACTCTATATTCTTACCGTCAATAATTACAACACTACCACTGCCTATTGCTTTCAGGTGGTGTCCTTCAGTTACAACAACACCTGTGTCCTCACCAAGGCCTATGCCTATAGCGCCGGGATTGGCAGCTACTGCCTGTGCCAGCCGATTGAACCTGCCACGCTTATCGAAGTGAGAATCGATGATTACATTTTGAAGAAAGCCTAAACCCGTGGTGATTTTTACTTCGCCTTTCAGGTGTGCTTTGTCGGCACTGCCTTCATATATCATAGTATTGCTCATGGCCATAGCGCCCGCGCTTGTACCACCAACAACAAAATGCTCGTCGTGCAGACGTTGTTTCAGAATATCCAGAAACTGTGTACCACCAAATATAGAAGACAACCTCAGCTGGTTGCCTCCCGAAAACATAATACAATCGCAAGCTTTCAGGCGTTCTATATATTCTGATTTGGTAGCATCTTCCCTGTCGCGTATGCGCAGGTGACCTATTTTATTACATCCCAGTTTGCTGAAGGCATCGACATAATTTTCTGCAACTTCGTCGGGTATAGAAGATGCTGTTGTAACAACCTCTACTATCGGATCTTTAACGCCGGTAAGGCTTACAACGTTTTTAAGAATACCTATTTCAAAGAAATTAAGCCTGTTACGTTCTACAATGCCTTTTTCTAAATCTGTTCCTTTATCTTCCGCGCCACCTACCGACACCAAGATTCCTTTGGGATATGACTGAGCCACTATGATAACAATAAATTAATTCTACAAATTTATTCTTTTTAATCATTTGACTTACGCATTAATATTTATTAACTTGATTAGCTCAAAATATTGTGAAGTATGAAGATATTAGATATTAAAGTGATGAACGGCCCTAACTACTGGTCTGTGAAGCGACATAAGTTGATTGTAATGCTGCTGGATCTGGAGGAGCTGGAAGATCGTCCTACTAATCTGATAGATGGGTTTTCTGAACGTTTACAGGCGCTGATGCCCAGCCTGTACGAGCATCGCTGTTCGGAAGGTGTGGCAGGTGGTTTCTTCAGCCGTGTGAAGGATGGCACATGGATGGGCCATGTGATAGAACACATAGCATTAGAACTGCAAACACTTGCAGGCATGGATACAGGTTTTGGCCGCACGCGCGAAAGTGATAAGCGTGGTGTGTATCATGTAGTGTTTTCTTACTACGAAGCAAAAGCTGGTATATACACAGCCAAAGCTGCAGTACGCATTGCAGAAGCACTGATAGCGGGTGAGGAATACGACCTGCAAAAAGATATACAGGAGTTGCGCGAGATACGCGAAGACGAGCGCCTGGGGCCAAGTACAGGCTCTATTGTAGATGAAGCCATTAAACGCAAGATACCGTACATCAGGCTGAACAGGCACTCGCTGGTGCAGCTGGGCTATGGTAAAAACCAGAAGCGTGTGCAGGCAACAGTTGCAAGCACTACCAGCAGCATAGCAGTAGAAATAGCTTGTGATAAAGAAGAAACAAAAAACCTGCTGGAAGCAGCAGAGATACCTGTTCCGCGCGGGCGCATCATTTACGATGAAGATGATATGCAGGCAGCTATCGATAAGATAGGCTACCCGATAGTGTTGAAGCCTGTAAATGGTAATCATGGCAAGGGAGCCACTACCAACATCCGCACGTGGGATGATGCTGTTGTGGCATTGGCAGCAGCCAAGAAATACGGACGCGCCGTTATTTGCGAGAAGTTTATTACAGGTCGTGATTTCAGGCTACTGGTTATCAATTACAAATTTGTAGCTGCGGCATTGCGCACGCCTGCGGCAGTAATTGGCGATGGTAAGCACACCATACAAGAGCTGATAGATATTGTAAATCAGGATCCGCGACGTGGTTATGGCCACGAAAAAGTATTGACGTCTATCAAAGTAGATGACTTTACAATGGACATCCTGAACAAGAAAGAATACACACTGGATACTCTACTGGCAGATAAAGAAGAACTATGGCTGAAGCCTACTGCCAACCTGAGTACGGGTGGTACGGCAACAGACGTTACAGACTTTGTGCATCCTACCAATATATTTATGGCAGAGCGTATAGCACGCATCATAGGCCTTGATATTTGCGGTATAGACATCATGGCACCCGACCTGAGTGTACCGATAACAGAAAACGGTGGTGCTGTACTGGAAGTAAACGCTGCACCGGGTTTCCGTATGCATCTGGACCCGACAGAGGGCTTGCCACGCAACGTTGCAGAACCTGTGATAGATATGCTCTATCCACCAGGTACCAGTGCAAGGATTCCTATCATTGCCATATCGGGTACCAATGGTAAAACGACTACTACACGCCTGATAGCACACATCGTAAAACAGATGGGCCACAAAGTAGGCTACACTACTACTGATGGCGTGTATATACAAAACCAACTGATGGTGAAGGGTGACTGTACTGGCCCTGTATCTGCAGAGTTTGTATTGAAAGACCCTACCGTAGATTTTGCAGTACTGGAATGTGCGCGTGGCGGATTGCTGCGTGCAGGCCTAGGCTTCCACAATTGCGATGTGGCTGTAGTAACCAATGTAGCGGCTGACCACTTAGGATTGCAAGGCATAGACACAATTGAAAAACTGGCAAGGGTAAAAGGTGTAGTACCACAAACGGTATTCCCCGAAGGCTATGCTATACTGAATGCAGATGATGATCTGGTATATGCAATGCGAGATGGACTTGATTGTAAAGTTGCACTCTTCTCGCTGCACGAAGACAACCCGCGTATAAAAGAACATTGCTCAAAAGGCGGACTGGCAGCGGTATACGAGCATGGCTATGTTACCATACTGAAAGGTGGCTGGAAGATACGTGTAGAGAAAGTGACGAATATACCTATCACATTCTCTGGAAAGGCAGAGTTCAATATATCGAACGTGCTGGGTGCTACACTGGCTGCATATGTGCGCGATTTCAAAACAGAAGACATACGCCTTGCACTGCAAACATTCGTACCGTCGCCGGCAATGACACCGGGACGTATGAATATGTTCAACTTCAAAAACTTTACCGTGATGCTGGACTATGCGCACAATACGCATGGCATACAGGCAATAGGTAAATACGTACAGTCTGTAGACGCACCGCTGAAAGTAGGTATAGTAGCAGGTGTGGGCGATAGAAGAGATGAAGACATCATATCGCTGGGCGAAGAGTCTGCTAAGATATTTGACGAAATCATCATCAGGCAGGATAAAAACCTGCGCGGACGCACTGAGGAAGAAATGATAGAACTGATGACGCGCGGTATTAGAAACATAGACCCGCTGAAAAAGATAACACTCTTCCGCAAAGAGAGCGAAGCAATAGACCACGCCATAGCCACTGCACAGAAAGATTCTTTTATTGTTGTGATAAGCGATGTGGTACCTGATGCACTCGACCAGGTGAAACGCTACAAAGACATAGAAGACGGAGTGGAAGTAACAGCGTAGGAATGAAGTATGAAATATTTAAAGCGGCACTTGTTGCCGCTTTTTGTTTTATGGTACATAGGTCAGCTCTAACACCAATGCATCAACAGACTTACTATTGAATGTAGGTATCTGATAACCCGCAGATACTACCCATTTTTGGGTAACACAATATGCGCCACCAACTACCACCTCTCCTATATTGTGTTTGCCGCTGATAAAATCTGCCTGAAAAAGAAGTTTCTCTTTCCAGATGTTTTGTTCTACACCTGCTTGTATACCCACATATTGCAGCACACCAGATGTAATCCAGTTTCTGGTTTCGCTGCCAAACATACCGTCTGTGCTACTGTAAATACCACCTATAAGCTTAGTGCCAGTTTTTTCTATATTATATACGCCGTTCACATAGCAATAAGCTCCTCCTTTATCAATAGTGTTGAGCCCCAACTGAAATCCTGCACCAATGGAAAAGTTATTATTTACGACAAACTTCTTTTGTGCGTTGAAAGCGAATATGGGTGCATATGGGGTAATAGTATCATCAAATACAAATTGGTTGATAGCATTGTCGTAGGTAACGCCAAGCGCATTTACACCAATTTCCCATTGTTTCCCCAAGCCATAAGAGAGTGTTGTGTTTAACTGAAAACCTCCTTTATAGAGATTAGCCTGTTGTTGAAAGAAGAGCCCGTTTTTCCTCGTTATATCCGAACTGGGAACATTGAAAAGATTTTGCTGCCCGAAGCTGACAGATGGTATCAGCAATACTATAAACGCGAATATGCGGCGCATGAGAGAATATTATACGCAGCGAAATAAATACTTTAAACCATAACGGTACGCTAAAATTACAAATGCAGATGTTCTGAACTAACAGCCCTGCCAAAGAATACGGATGCGTGTGCATCAAAATCCGTTACATCATCTGTTGTATAAAATTTCATTTTGCTGCCTGTGCTAAGCCTGCTTTCCATTTCAGGGTGGCGTTGCAGATAATCTGCAAGGCTGTTGGCTACAATATCGCCCTGTGCTATTACGTTGATGCCTGCAGGCAGGTGCTTTTTTATTTTATCCATCAGCAGCGGATAGTGTGTACAGGCCAGCAGTACCGTATCTGTTTGCGGTGCATCATGCATCAATTGGTCCAGATATTTTTTTACAAAGAAGTCTGCACCGTCACTGTTATACTCGCCATACTCCACAATAGGCACCCACATAGGGCATGCCATCTGGTGCACCTGCACATCGGGGAAGAATTTGCCGATTTCTATTTCGTAAGAACCTGAATTGACAGTGCCGCGCGTACCTAGTACGGCTATGTGTTTTGTTTTGGTGTAGTTGCCTATTACCTCGGCCGTTGGTCGTATCACACCCAGTACACGTTTGCCACCATCTATTTTCGGCAGGTCTTCTTGCTGAATGGTGCGTAGCGCTTTGGCACTGGCAGTATTGCAGGCAAGTATTACCAGCTCGCAGCCCTGCTCAAAAAACCATTCTACGCATTGTAATGTGTATTCGTGAACCGTCTCGTAGCTGCGGTTGCCGTAGGGTGCACGACCGTTATCGCCCAGGTATATGTAGTCGTACTGCGGCAGGTGTGCAGCAATAGATTTGAAGACCGTCAGCCCGCCATAACCGCTATCGAATATACCAATGGGAGATTTCATAGATGTAAAGATAAAAAGAGCCCGTAAATACGGGCCCTGCGGTTTTTATCTTTATCGAAATATCAATACAAACCTATTAAGGTTTTCATAAATGCATGTCATAGCAGGATAAGATTTGCAATAAGTGCTATTTATACAGTAAATTTGTATGATATTTTACTTATGAGTGACGTTGTAACAACACCGCCTCCTGCACTTACGGCAAAAGATTTTGCGACAGATCAGGAAGTGCGCTGGTGCCCAGGCTGCGGAGATTATTCGATACTGAAACAGGTACAAACCATACTTCCTCAAACGGGCATCCCGCGAGAGAATATTGTAATTATATCGGGCATAGGCTGCAGCAGCCGTTTCCCGTATTATATGAATACGTTTGGTATGCACAGCATACACGGACGTGCCACAGCCATAGCGAGCGGCCTGAAGGCTACCCGCCCCGAGCTGAGCGTATGGATAGTAACCGGCGATGGCGATGGCCTGAGCATTGGCGGCAACCATACCATCCACCTGCTACGCAGGAATTTTGATGTAAACATCCTCCTCTTCAACAACCAGATATACGGCCTTACAAAAGGGCAGTATTCGCCAACGTCTGAAGAAAATAAAGTAACCAAGTCTACACCGTTCGGGTCTATAGACCATCCGTTCAACCCACTGGCACTGGCCATGGGTGCAGATGCGAGCTTTATAGCGCGCACTATGGACCGCGACCCGAAACACCTGCAGCAAATGCTGCTACGCAGCAATGCACACCACGGTGCTTCATTCCTTGAGATATACCAGAACTGCAACATTTTTAACGATGGTGCTTTCGAGATATTTACAGAGAAAGGCAGCAAAATGGAAGAATGCCTGTTTCTGGAGCAAGGTCAGCCGCTGCTGTTTGGTGCCAACAAAGACAAGGGTATCAAGCTGGACGGCTACAAGCCACAGCTAGTGGATATGGCAGACGGCCACAGTGCAGACGACCTGTGGATACATGACGAAAAAGACTTCTTCAAAGCACAGATACTTACCCGTTTCTTCGACAATCCATCAACAGAAGGGCACTTCCCGCGTCCGTTTGGTGTGTTCTATCAGGCAGAACGCCCTACGTACGAGGATGCCTTAAAGCTGCAGGTAGAAGATGCCATTGCAACAAAAGGAAAAGGCAATCTTGACAAGCTGCTGGAAGGAAGAGAAACATGGGTTATCGACTAGTTTTGATTGGTTGATTAGTATTAATACTTTCACTAATCAATCGATACGCAAGCAATCAACATAAACATTGGCTTCACTAAAAAAACTGGCAGGGCAAACAATGTGGTATGGTGTCAGCACCATAGCAGGGCGTATGCTTACCTACCTGCTTACCCCATACCTTGCCTACACGCTAACGGGCGAAGGCGGCAGGTATATTATAGGCCAGTACGGTTATATCTACACACTCTTCCCTATAATGAACGTGCTCTATACCTATGGTATGGAAACATCTTTTTTTCGCTTCAGCAAAACAGAAGATACCAAGCAGTTATATAATACACAGACAAGCAGCATGCTGATAACCACGCTGTTTTTCTCTGCATGTCTTTTAATATTCAATAGCCAGGTAGCCGATTTTGCACAACTGGGCGAGCACACGGAATACGTAGCATGGTGTGCAGCCATCATAGGGTTGGATGCATTATCTGCATTGCCGTTTGCAAAACTGAGAAATGATAACCGCCCGCGTGTATATGCGTTCACCAAAGTAGCCGGCATTATTGTATATGTATGCACTATTGTATTCCTTTTCAGCTTTGGGAAAAACATACATACAGGTTGGTTTGCCGAATGGTACAATAACCACTATGGTATCGGGTTTATACTTTTTGCCAATCTGCTACAAGCAGCTATAACGTTGCTATTGTTGCAGAAAGAGTGGAGGGTATATCAACCCAAGGTAGATAAAGCATTGCTGAAGCGTGTACTTACTTACGGCTTCCCGATACTGATAGCAGGTTTTGCAGGACAGATAAACGATACACTGAACCGTGTAATGTTTATGGAACTACACCCGGGTACAAAGGCAGAGAACCTCAAAGCAATCGGTTCATTTACAATGGCGCTGAGGCTGGCAGTACTCATCAATCTGGTGATACAGGCATTCAAAATGGCGGCAGAGCCTTTCTTCTTTTCTATTGCAAAAGATGGCGATGCACAGCATACTTACGCACGTGTTATGAAATGGTTTGTTGTCATCATGGCGCTGATGTTCCTGAATGTTGTACTGTTTATGGACGTGTGGAGATTTTTTATCGGCGAGCACACACAGGCTATATATCTGGTGCCTGTTATGTTATTGTCTTACATTTTTCTCGGTATATATTACAACCTCACTGTTTGGTACAAGCTGACAGACAGAACTTATTTCGGTACCTACATCATGGGTATAGGTGCAATGGTCACTATTATCTTCAACTGGTTACTGATACCTGTATGGGGTTATGACGCTTGTGCATGGGGTACACTGTTGTGTTATGGTGTTATGATGTACCTCTCTTTTATGTGGGGGCAGAAATACTATCCTATACCATACGAAGTAGGCAAGATGACAAAATACCTCGGCGTGATGCTATTGTTATACGGTGTGCAGGCGCTCATCATCAGGTATGTTGATGTGGCTGCTATCCGTATAGCAAGCGGTACAGTACTGTTTGCAGGTTATCTGTTCTACATCTTCAAACAAGAGCAGAAAGAACTGAAATCATTTCCTTTTATCGGTAAATACGTTCGTTAAGAAAGCAGTTCACAAGGCTTCATACCCGTAGCTTTTTTGAAAGCTGTGCTGAAGTGCGATATACTGCTGAAGCCAAGTGTATTGGCAACGTCTGATACAGAGAGCCCCTGCTGTTGCAGCATTTCTTTTGCTTTGCTGATGCGCAGGTCTTGTGTGTATTCGTGTATTGTTTTTCCTGTCAGTGCCTTAAAACCTTTTTTCAGATAGCATTCGTTCATCGCTACTTTGCGTGATAGTTCTTTTATTGTCAGCGGATTATCGAAATGCATCTCTACCACACGGCGTGCTTCCATCACTTTCTCACGTTCGCTATCGTATGCCAGGAAGCGACAGGCAGGCACGGGGCACACGGTGAAAGGCATCGTAATACACTCCAACGCACGGCGTAGTAGTGCAATGATTGTTTCTTTCTGTTGTAATGCCTGTGTGAATGCGGTAGGTGCAGTAGGTTCTTTCATCTGTTGCAGCATAGCCGTAGACTGGCTGCAGATAGAAAACTGCTGTTCTGTTACCTGGTCGAACCGGAAAGGTTGTTCCGTTTCCAGCAGTGATATAGGATATTGTTCAAAATAAGTAGGCTTGAATTCTATCCACATCACTTCGGCCTCTCCGGGCTTGGTAGTGTATTGAAGATAAAGGAGTTGCAGGCAAAACTGTCCGTCTGCTATTGGGAAGAGGTTGAGCCTTGCATGTTCTTCGGGCCAGTTGTGCTCATCAAATGTTACAATGATTTGTTCGGCATGAATATCTCTATTCTCCAGCAGCAAACTGCGGCTGATAACATGCGCCTGCTGCCCCAGGATACGTTCTATGGGCGCCTCTTGCGTTTGTATAACAGAAATAGTGCTGCTCTTTTTCATTGCCTCAGAATGCAAATTTAGGGATAATGTACATCCGCACATCAATAAGGCTATAGACAAATAAAACCAAACAGGCCTGTGCTTCGTACATGCTCAAAACAACCATTATGAAGAATACGATACTCAACATTGTGGCATTGGCATCTTTGCTATATGCACAACAGGCAGCAGCGCAAAAAATAGTCGGTATAACGCAAGACGACAAAATCTTTACAATAGCAAATGCGGCTGCACCGGGTACTGCCACCACTCCAATTGCAATAACGGGTATGACGGCAGGGCAAACTGTTGCGGGTATAGACTATAGGCCTGCCACGGGCGAGCTATATGCATTGGGGTACAATTCATCAACCACTGAGGCTCAACTATATACAATCAATGCAACGACAGGTGCAGCAACTGTTATCAACAGTACACCTATCATGCTGATGTTGGGCAGCAACAGTGCCATCAGTTTCGACTTCAACCCCACAGTAGACAGAATTCGTGTAGTGGGTGCCAATAAAAAGAACTATCGCCTGCACCCTGTTACAGGTGCTATTGCAGCAACAGATATGGACCTTGCCTATGCTGTGGGCGATGTGAACGCAGCAGCAAGTGCAGCAATAGGTGCCTGTGCATATACTAATAGTTACATCGGTTCTGCAGTTACAACATTGTATAACTATGATATGAGCCTGAATATACTTACTACACAAATACCTCCTAACAACGGTACGTTGAACACAGTAGGCGTTAGTGGTATTGTTGTGAATAATGTAACAAAGTCTATCGATATGGATATCTATATGGATCCTATAACGGTGACTAATATGGCATATCTGGCAGCAAATACCGGTGCTAACATCAATGACAATCTGTACACTATCAATCTGGCAACAGGTATGGTAACAAGTGTAGGTATGATAGGTGGTGGCCTCGATGTAAAAAACATTGCAGTAGTTATAGATAGAACAATGCCTGCTGTAACGGGCAAAATGGTGTATGCATTGCAAGGTGCTGCACTGATATCTTTTGATAGTGATAATCCGAAATTCATCCGCAGCTCTATGGCCATAACAGGTATTAGTGCAGGGCAGAGCATTGTGGGTATAGATTTCCGTCCTAAGAATGGTGTGCTTTATGCATTGGGCTACAACATGGCTACGATGGAATATCAATTGTATACCCTAAGCACAAACACTGCTGCAGCAACAGCTGTTAACGCAACGGCAACAGCTATTAATCTGGGATCTACGGGCATGGTAGCGTTCGACTTCAACCCTGTAGCAGACAGGATACGCGTTATCAGCCGTGCAAACGGTATGAACTACAGACTGAATCCTGACAACGGTGCAATAGCAGTAACAGATACTACAGTAGCATATATAGCAGGCGATGTAAATGTTGGCAAAATGCCACGCATAGGTGCAGTAGCATATACCAATAGTTATGTGAACGCAAAAACTACAGAGCTGTTTGGATTGGATGATTCGCTGGGTGCATACATAAAAATTAACTCACCAAACGGTGGTACAATCAGCACAGTAATGAATAGTGCTTATACCGTGAACCTTAGTGATATGACAACAGATATCGATTTCTTTTACGATTCTACAAGTGTATCGAACATAGGTTTTGTATCTGCCAACATACTGGGTGCAGTTAACGACAAGTTTTACAGTATCAATAC
This sequence comes from Flavipsychrobacter sp., assembly GCA_035299045.1. Taxonomy (GTDB): domain Bacteria; phylum Bacteroidota; class Bacteroidia; order Chitinophagales; family Chitinophagaceae; genus Polluticoccus. The sequence continues at coordinate 40,082 of DATGXJ010000032.1, read as the reverse complement.
AACAGGTGCTATGACGTTGATAGCAGACATAGGACTGGGTTTGCCGATATCAGACATCGCGGTAGAGCCGCAATACAAAAACAGCGGTACGGGTATTGCATCAGTGAGTGCAGCACAAGCTTTTGAAATGTATCCGAATCCTGCGCAAAACGAAATATTTATCAAAGCAACAGGAAAAGACAATACAGTACAGGTTTACGATGTAGCAGGCAGAGAAGTAAAACGTCAGACATTGACAGGAAACAATCTGTACATCGGCGATTTGAACAAAGGGGCGTATTTCATCAAACTGACATCGGATGGAGAAGTATTTAAAGCACAACAACTGGTAAAAGAATAATAGGTCATAGGTGGTTTGTATAGAAGGGCTTGCTTTAGGGCAAGCCCTTCGCTTTAATGTATATTCCTTAGTACCTTTAAGCATAAATACTCCAACATGGGCTTCATCATCTTAGGTGTTATCATCTTAATAGCAAGTTTTATAGCAGCAGGTATTACAGATAAAATAAAACCTGTAATAAAAGGCGTTAGACTATTATCGATGATATTGGTATTGCTGGGTTTTTTGACAGCAAGCGTTGTGCAGATAGATGCAGGCTATATAGGCGTTAAAAAGCTATTTGGTAAAATACAGCCGGATGTACTTAACAGTGGTTTGCACATGGTAAATCCTTTAGTGGATGTATTGGAAGTTGATGTGCGTACACAAAACTATACTATGAGCGGTGTGCATGATGAAGGAGAAAAATCGGGCGATGATGCAATACGTGTATTGAGTGCAGATGGACTGGAAGTGACGATAGACCTGACAGTACTATACAAAGTGATACCCGGCGATGCACCGGACATATTGCGCAAAATAGGCATCGACTATGTAGAAAAAATAGTGCGCCCAATAGCCCGAACCAAAATACGCGACAATGCTGTGTATTATGATGCAGTAGCATTATACTCTACCAAGCGCGATGAATTTCAGGCAAGGATATTTAAGGGTATGGAAGATGAGTTTAAGAAACGTGGTCTGATGCTGGAGAATTTGCTGGTAAGAAATATAACACTGCCCACGTCTGTGAAAAATACGATTGAAACTAAAATAAACGCAGAGCAGGAAGCACAGAAAATGCAGTTTGTACTACAAAAAGAAAAGCAGGAAGCAGAGCGCAAACGTATAGAAGCACAAGGTATTGCAGACTATCAACACATCATCAGCGAGAGCCTGACAGAAAAGCAACTGCAGTATGAGCAGATAAAAGCCATGAAAGATCTTGCTGCATCAGACAATGCAAAAATCATCATGATGGGCAAAGGCAGCACACCCGTGATACTTGACGGGAAATAACTTCCGGCTATTAATCTGTAAGGATTGCTTAAGCAATTGTATTTTAAAATACTACACGATGGTTTTAATGTGCTGAAGAAATCAATAGTGAGTTCAAAAACGCTAATACTGTCAGTACGCTAATTATCATCAGACCTAGTATAAAGAGCAGTAAAAACTTGACGAACGTCTTAAATATTCCTTGCTTATAATAACCCTTCATAGACTTGTACAGATAGAATATAGCACCTAGTACAAGCGGTATTTTTACATAAGAACTATAGCTACCGAGATAAGATGCAGTTTTTACAAGCAAGAGGGCAATAAATGCAAAACAGTAGTAGTGTGTCAGGAATATTATATGGCCCACATAGTAATATTCTTTCCGCTTTCTTATATATAACAGTTGTAGCAGGAACGCTATCAACGGGACTGAGAAGAATAATACAGCCGGTATTGAGTGAAAAAACTTATCAAGTATTTTTTCTCCAAAATTTGGGACAGCATGCGACTTTTCTCTGAAAGCAGCCAACCTTCTGCCTATATATTTACTTAAAAAATTAGGACGTTTATCCGCTGGTAGATTATTTGCAATAGAATCATATATTGCAACAGTAGATGCATTTGATAACGTTCTGCCATAATAAACACTATCCTGAATTACAGAATCAGGCACTGTTGTATCAATAGCATGTATGTTTCTTAATGCTGTATCAGCTTTAGTATCTGTGTCTGCACTCCTAATAACAGGTTTTATACTACCCGTATCAGAAATATCGGGAAGTATACCACTAATGATAAAGAACATAGCAGATACAAACAGGTACATTCTGATAGGGTTTACATAAGCGGCACGCTTGCCGTTTACATATTCACTTGTCAGAAATCCCGGTTTGGTAAACATATACTTTACCGTGGTGAAAAACTTACCATCAAAGTGCGTAAGGTCTTCAAAAAAATGCACTGTCAGTTGCCAGAAAGATTGGCGAGGCTCTACGTTTTCCTGTCCGCATTTATGGCAAAAACGGTCGTACAAATCTGCACCACAGTTTAGACATTTTTTCTCCTTACGTTCGTGTTGATGAGACATGCTTGATTTGTATTAATGGGCACCTGCCATTGCAAAAAAAGAGTTGAGTATGAGGCTTAGTAGTATAATAATAATCACAACACTAATACTAATGATGAGGATTAGCCATTTTATAAATGTCTTTGCGCCACCTTGCTTATAAAAGCGTTTCATTGCAAAGTATATATAGACAGATAAGCCTACATATATTAATTGAGCAAATACAGCAGCAATGGTGAGATTGCCGATTTTGGTCAGTAATAATTCTACTACTTGTTTTATGACAAGGAAGAACCAGCCGACTATATAACAATGTAATGAGAATATGGCGTGCGAAACATAAAAGAAATCTTTTCTGCGCCGTATATACAGTACAGTAAGTATCAGCGAAAAAATTGGCAGTGATATGAAGAATACTTTCGAAAATGAATGATTGAATTTATCTGCTACATTCCCGATGAAATCATAAGGATTTTGGTCGTAGGCATGCGCCACACCAATAATACGCTTTTCAAAATACCTGCTTATTTCATCACTTTTCAGGGTGTCGGGCAACGACTTTTGTACAGAATCATAGTATTTAAGCCCATTGGAATAATCTCTGCCAAAGGTTATCCACATAACGGTTTTTCCATTAATCTCTTTGCCGCTTAATAGAAAATTGTCTGTGTTTTTGGTAGCTGTTCTTACAGAGTCAATTATTCGAACTGCTTCAGGGTCGTTACTGAATTTTGCTTCATTTGAATCGCCATTTAGTGTCAGATACAAAAAAAAGAAAGCAAAGGACACAAAAAGATACATACGAACAGGGTCCAGGTATTTCATCCTGCGGCCTTTTACATATTCTTCTGTCAGGAAGCCTGGTTTCAGCAACAGGCTTTTCAGCGTGGTAAAAAACTTGCCGTCAAAGTGTGTCACATCGTTGAAGAAATGCGTTACCAGATGCCAGAATGTTTGTTTCGGCTCCAGATTTTCCTGCCCGCAGTTTTTACAATAGCGGCCATCTACCTGCGCATCGCAATTCAGGCAGTTGGTTTCTTTTCTCAGTCGTCCGTGTGACACAGCATGTGGATTTGGTGCTAAAATAATAAACCCGTTCAATGGCAGTCAACATTCTGCGTCATTTTTGAATTAATACTACATTTGGCACAAATGCGTCTGCAATGAGCGATAACATTGATATAGAACAGCTGAAATACCCGATAGGACCCTACCAACGCCCTGAGGGCTACGATGATAATAAGCTGAACGAGTGGATAAGCATACTGGAAGCATTGCCGGGTTGGCTGGATGTATGTATTGAAAACCTGGACGAAGCACATTTGCAAACACCCTACCGCCCGGGCGGGTGGACCGTGCAGCAGGTATTGCATCATATAGCAGACAGCCATATGAATATGTACATCCGCCTGAAGTTTGCACTGACGGAGGATAACCCCACCATTATGCCCTATGACGAAAACAAATGGGCGCTACTGCACGATGTAGAGGCTGTGCCTGTAAATGTGTCCATCACCCTGCTGCATGCACTGCACAGGCGCATTACTGCATTGCTGCGCAGTCTGAATACTGAACAATGGGAGCGCGCCTATTACCATCCCGATAATAAAAGGAATTACCCACTGTGGGAGATGGCAGCCCTCTATGCATGGCACAGCCGCCATCATATGGAGCATGTGCGCCAGTTAAGGGTACGTATGGGGTGGTAATCAATTCTTTTTATTTGTGTGCTATTGCCTGAGGTTGTAGATTTGAACCTGAACCCCCGAATGGGTGTTTTTATCTAAGCAATCTAAAACTGATACATTATGCAACAAGGCATGCTGCACCTGCACAATTTTCTGCGTTGGTTCGTTATCATCTTCGCTATATGGACAATCGTAAAAACCATGGGCGGACTGAGTGGGAATAAGCCATTTACCAAAGCAGAGAAACGCCCTGCTATGTTGCTGATGATAGTTTGCGATATTCAATTGCTCCTAGGCCTCTTCCTGTACTTCACCGGTGCATGGGGTATTAAGAATATTCAGAACCAAGGCATGGGCAATGTAATGAAAGACAGCCTCAGCCGCTTCTGGGCTGTAGAGCACATCACAGGTATGCTGATAGCAATTGTGCTGATACACATCGGCTATGCATCTGTAAAGAAGGATATTGCAGATGGTGCTAAATACAAAAAAGTATTCTGGATGTCGCTGGTAGCATTTATCATCATACTGGCTACTATACCTTGGCCATTCCGCGCTGCTATTGCACGTCCGTTGTTTCCCGGCATGTAATATATGATGCTACTCAGGCTGCTGCGCCCCATATATGTAGTGTATGTAATAGCAACATTTTTGTGTTGCCTGTTGCTGGCTTTTCCCATATTTCTGGCATTCGGCTCTATAGATAAGGGCTGGGCAAGGCGAGTTATCTGGACGGTAGTACACTACTGGTCTCGAGGATGGTTGTTTTGCATGGGTATGCCCGTGATGAAAAGCGGCCCGAGGCCCGAAAAAAATGCAAGATTTGTATACGTGGCCAACCACATATCTTATCTGGATACTATACTGATATACGCAGCTGTACCACAATATTTCCGCACGCTTGCTAAAAAAGAAATGGCTTCCATACCTGTATTTGGCTTTGTGTATAAGCAACTGGCCATACTGGTAGACCGCAGCAGCGCGCACAGTCGTGCCAAGAGCCTGCGCCTGATGTGGCGTATGCTGAAACGCGAATGCAATATTGCCATCTTCCCGGAGGGTACTTTTAACGAAACAGACAAACCACTGAAGGAGTTTTACGATGGCGCTTTTCGTCTGGCCATCAATACACAAATACCAGTTTTGCCAATGATATTCCCCGATACTGTACACCGCTGGCACTACAGCCACTGGTGGATGCTGAGCCCGGGGCGCAACAGAGTCATCTATCTGCCTGCCGTACCAACCGAGGGTTTAACATTAGCCGATTTGCCTGCATTGAAACAAAAAGTGTACGATGCAATGAATGATGCTTTGGCTCCGTTAATAGCATAGAAATATTCTTATTATGTTGGCATTAAGGCAAATCTGGACAAAATATGCAGCATTATTCCCGGCCATCTACTTCATGCTTTTGGGCATATTTGATATAGGAATGGATTTATGGCATAGTACCACCAGTATTCAAACCTGGCTAAACGTGATACTTTTTATTCCGATAGTCTTCAGGAATAGAACATTGGATACAATATTAGGTGTGATATTATCTTTATTGTTTACCTATCTGCTGCTGGCACTTATCGTTTGGTTTTTGCAGTATGCAAGAGGAGCGCACTTTAAATATCCGTTTGAAACATTTGTATTTGGACCTTTATTTGTCGGATTTTCTCTGTTCTGCTCTATAACCTTTGTTTATAAAGGTCTTTCAAGTTCAAATAACTCGCACCAATAGGCTCTACCAATCCATTTCAAAACCGTACCTTTGCGCAAATTTTTTAAAGCGATATGGCATTGCAAGTAGGCATCGTGGGCCTTCCGAATGTAGGTAAGTCAACACTATTCAACGCGGTAAGCAACAGCGCTAAAGCGCAGGCTTCCAACTACCGTTTCTGTACTATAGAACCAAACGTGGGTCAGGTAGATGTACCGGACGAGCGCCTTGCAAAACTGGCAGAACTGGTGCAACCACAGCGCATACTGCCTACTACTATTGAGTTTGTAGATATTGCAGGCCTTGTAAAAGGTGCCAGCAAGGGCGAAGGTTTGGGAAATAAATTCCTTGCCAACATCCGCGAGGTAGATGCGATAGCACATGTTATCCGTTGTTTCGAAGACGAAAACATCCTACGCGAAGAGGGCGATATCAACCCCATCAGCGATAAGGAAATCATAGATACAGAGCTGCAACTGAAAGACCTGGACAGCGTAGAGAAGAAAATGCAGCGCTATGAAAAAATAGCTAAGAACGACCCTAAGGCAAAACGTGTATTTGACGTACTGGTACAATGCCAACAACATCTGATGCAGGGTAAGAACATACGCGGGCTGAAACTGGAAGGTGAAGACCTGGAGGCAATTGCAGACCTGTTCTTGCTGACACAAAAGCCTATACTGTATGTGGCAAATGTTGATGAATCTGCCATACACACTGGCAATAAATACTCTGAAGCACTGATAAAAGCTGCTACGGAAGAAGGTGCGCAGGTGATTGTAATGAACAACTCTATCGAAGCACAGATATCTGAAATGGAAAGTGCGGAAGATAAAGAACTGTTTCTGGGTGAATATGGTTTGAAAGAACCGGGTCTTAACCGTCTGATACGTGCTGCATATGGTTTGCTGAACCTGATTACCTACTTCACTGCAGGTGTGCAGGAAGTACGCGCGTGGACTATTCAGCGTGGTTGGAAAGCGCCACAAGCAGCAAGCGTTATCCATACAGATTTTGAAAAGGGCTTCATCAAAGCAGAAACCATTGCTTATGAAGACTATGTAAAATATGGCAGCGAGGCTGCATGCCGCGAAAACGGCAGGTTGCGTATAGAGGGTAAGGAATATGAAGTGAAAGACGGAGATGTACTGCACTTCAGGTTCAATGTGTAATGAACCCCATATTAATGAAATAAAAGAAGCCTTACAGGAATGTAAGGCTTTGTTTTTCATTTCTGTTCCGCTGCGCGATAGCACACGAAACTTATTTACCCCTATTGAAACGAAAGCATTTTTATTGAAAACTACTTGTAGAACACAAATAGCAATAGTATCCGTCTATGACCTGCAAGTTATAAAATTTTAAATTTTTTTAAGTATTAAATCTGTCAAATCAATACAAAAAAAGCCACATCTAACAACAGATGTGGCTTTTTATTATCTGAAAATGATAGCTTTTTTACTTTTTAGGCTGCTTAGCTTTTGCCATTTGTGCCTTTTGCATTTCCTCCAACCTTTGCTGCCATTTGCTTTGTGCAACAGGCTTGTTTTTATTTTCCTGCAGCTGTGCGTGGATTGCTTTTTCGTTGATGATGTACTTCTGAATAATAAATTGCTGTGCAATGCTTATCATATTTGAAGCAAAATAGTAGAATGTAAGCGCCGCAGCCATCTTATTAAACACACCAAACAGCATGAATGGGAAGATATAAGGCATCCACTTCAGCATCGGGTTGTTAGGATCCTGTACTGTCATATTGCGGTTGTACAGCGCCAGGAACAGGCTCGAAGCCGTCATCAGGATAGTAAACAAACTGATGTGGTTACCGAAGATTGAAGTAATAACAGGAATGTCACCTGTCCAGCTAATGATGCTATCGTAGGTAGAAAGGTCATTTGCCCACAGGAATTTTTGCTGCCTCAGTTCTATAGATGTTGGGAAGAAGTAGTACATCGCAAACAGGATAGGCAATTGGAACAAGGTAGGTAAGCAACCACCCAGCGGGTTTACACCAGCACTGCGGTATAGCTTCATTTGTTCCATACCAAACTTCTGCTGGTCGTCGCCGTATTGTGCACGCAGCTCGTCCAGTTCAGGCTTCAGTACGCGCATTTTAGCGGCAGAGAGATAGCTCTTGTAGGTAAAGAAAGACAGTATCAGGCGGATGATAAGCGTCATCAGGATAATGATAACACCATAGTTGCTGATAAAGCCGCTCAGTACATTGAATATCGGGATGATGAGCCATTTGTTTACATACTTAACAAAAGACATTACACCATAACCCAGTGGCACCATATCTTCAAGCTCTACCTTGTAAGAACGCAGGATGCTATATTGGTTAGGCCCTATGTACCATTGCAGGTTTACGCTCTGGTCACTGCCCAGTGCAGCTTCAAGTGTATTATTGCTGATGGCAACGGTACCCTTGTCTTCCAACTTTGCATTACCTCCAACAGTAGCTTTTTTGAAACCGTCTTTGGTAGCGTTTACAAGTGCCGTACTGAAATACTGAGAACGGAAACCAACCCAGTGTACAGCTTTTTCAAGTGTTTCTTTTTCTGTGTTGATGAAGCTGAAATAATCGTGCTCTTCATCTGCATAGCGATAATATACCTGCGCGTTGGTACGCTCTGTAGTGATGTCGTTTTCTGTATGCAGGGCAGCTGTTTGCCATGTCATTGGCACAGATGCAGCCTGCATGCCTTTAAGTGTCATTTTATAACCCATCATATAGCCTTCTGCAGGCAGTGTATAGGTTATCTGTACAGCTTTGCCATTTCCAAGGTCAGCAACAAAATCAACTGTTTTATCGCCATTGGCAGCATTGCCCGGTGTAGCTGTAAAGTACAGGTCGGCAGTAGATGTTTTACCACCATCTATCGGCAATACTGTGCTCAACTGGTTGTTCTCTCCGTTGAAGAAGTAGAGCGGCTCTTGTTTGTGTGTCTTAAACGCCTTCAACAAAGCACCTGTAGGGTGTGCACCTTTGGTGCTCAGTGTCAGGGCAATGTTTTTGTTTTCGAGCGTTATGTTAGTAGCCTGTCCGTTGTAAGCAGGCGGCATAGCCCTGCGCAGCGAGTCGTTGAGCGCACTATCTGCAGCAGATACAGCAGCTGCATTGGCAGCTTTGTTGGCTGCTATCATGCTGTCTACATTTGCTTTGGGCTGTGGGTGTGTTTTGGCGTATGCAATAGAATCCGCCTTTTTCTTCTCTAAAAACTGGTTTTGGGAGTAGTTGTTGTAGCTTACATAACCTATAAGCAGCGCAACCAACAGGCCGAAACCAATGACTGAATTACGATCCATGAATGGGAAAAATGAGGGTGCAAAGGTAGTAAATACTTGCACATGGGGCTTGGCATAATCGGTTATTATTATATATATTTACGTCCCTGCCATATTTTATGGCTATTTATAACAGGAATTTAAGACAGAGCCCACTGTCTGCACCTGTTTACTGTATACCTTGCCACCGCATTACTCATTATTAAAAAACCGTAAATATGTTTACAAAAAACAAATCTAACGGACAAGACAACTATCCTGGCGGTACTGTAACCATGATAGCACAGGGCACAACCGTAAACGGAGATATTGAGTCTGAATCTGATATGCGTATAGATGGCAATATCATTGGCCATGTGTATTGCAAAGCAAGGGTAGTACTTGGCGAATCGGGTATTGTTCAGGGCGACCTCCATGCTACCAATGCAGATGTATTTGGTACGGTAAATGGCAATGTGGCAGCAAAAGATATGCTATGCCTGAAGTCAAAATCTACCATTAACGGTAATATACAAACAGGCCGTCTGCAGATAGAACCTAACGCCGTCTTTAATGGCCAGTGCAAAATGACAGGCGCAGGCAGCACTGCCACACAGGCTGAAAAGAAACCTGTGCTTGAAATGCAGGAGAACTAAAAACATTTAGCTTTTAAAATATGCGAGTTCCTCTTCCAACTTCAGGAAGGGGAATTTTTTTTGCAGCTCTTCTATCTTCTGCACATAAGATGCCTTGAATTTGCGATGCGCTTCTGTATCAGGGAAGCGGGTACGGTGGGCACGTGCTGTGCTTATTTCCAGTACATCTTTCATCAACGTTTTGGTATCGGCATCTATACAGGCATTCACAAATTGCTCCCATACAAAAGATGTAGCCAGATAATTGGGGTGTACAAAATCTACATCGTAGTATCGGTAGTCTCGCAGTATATCTATTATCAGCTCGTATGCAGGGAAATAATAGGCGTGACTATATCTGCCGCATAGCTCGTGTACTGCTTCTATCAGCCTTGCTTTGCTGCGGTTGTTATCTACTACGCCATCGCGTATATGGCGCACCGGGCTGATGGTAAATATGATTTGTATGTTCGGGTTCAGCTGCCTGAGCCTGTCGAGCGAAAAATCGAGGGCAGCTACAATCAGATCAATTTCCAGCAAGTCTTTATGAAACCACTGTGCAGGTGCACGGTGGTTGTTGGCTACAGCTTTATCATTTTCTTTCAGGTAATACTGAAAAGCCGAACCAAGTGTAATAATGATATGGTCTGCCTCGCGCATGAAAGCGGCAGCCTCTGTCTGTGATTGATTAATAAGCGCCAGCGCACTGTCAGCATCTGTATGCGAAAAGCGGGTATGGTGGTCCCAACTGTTCCACAATTCATTCAGCTGAAATAACTCGCCCTTGGTGTATTGTTTGTTTATTATGTAGCTATCTATACTATTTGCCACACTCAGCGGATTGAACAATATACCGTGCGGATTACTGAGCACCGAAAACTTATGCTGCAAAAGGCGTTCGCTCATGTTTTCTGTAAAGCAAGAGCCTATCAGCATTATCTTATCTGTGTACCTGATGGGTTTTTGTATAGGTGGTACGTTCAGTTCAAGCGTTAATTGCATAACCTATACCCAACCTTGTTTTTTGTAGGCATCGTAGCCTGTTTTTAATGCCTGCTTTATTTGTTTCATCAACTCTTTATCAGTTGTTTTAATGTGAAAACAGGCTTTCCCTTTCAACGTTTTCAAAAGTTCGGGAGGTATTGTTTCTTTCACTTTGTCACTACCATATATTGGCATAAAGTAGAAGCCGACATAGCCACTTTGCAAAATTACGGAAGCAAATGCCATTGCGGGATATTTTCTTCCAAATGCCTCAACAGGTTTTTCGCTCCACAGGTCGTACTTGCCTTGTATATCTATACGCGCTTTTACAGTACCTTTTTCATAAGGCTTCACCTCTTTTTTTACCGCTTCGAAGATGGCCAGCAGCTCTTCCTGTGTAAGTTTTGCCATATAGATAGCTATTTTATCATGCAAAAATGACTTTTTGCCTTATACGAATATACGAATTGATAGTTTTGATGGCTGTTATGTGCCGTTATGTCTTATATTTAATCATGGATTGAAAATTGTTTTAGACAATCCAAAGATTAATTCTAGTTCAAAAATACGATTTTATGAATCCAAACGAGTTTAACAAATATGCCATTAAACATCATGGCATCAGCAGCGCAACACTGCACAACTATACTTCTGCTTTGTACAAAAATCCGATGGCACTTACTCCATATATCATCGAAGAACGTCCGCTGAACGTAGCATCTATGGACGTATTCTCTCGTCTGATGATGGACCGTATCATTTTCCTGGGCGAAGGTATCAACGACTATGTAGCCAATATCGTTACAGCACAGTTGTTGTTCCTGGAAAGCACAGACCGCAACCGCGATGTGCAGATGTACATCAATAGCCCGGGCGGTAGCGTATATGCAGGCCTTGGTATCTATGATACCATGCAAATTATCAACCCTGATGTATCTACTATCTGTACAGGTATCGGCGCTTCTATGGCTGCGGTACTGATGTGTGCAGGTACAAAAGGTAAACGCACAGCGCTGAAGCACAGCCGCATTATGATACACCAGCCATTGGGTGGTGCAGAAGGCCAGGCCAGCGATATCGAAATAACAGCACGTGAAATCGGCAAGCTGAAAAAAGAACTGTACGAAATCATAGCAACGCACAGTGGACAGAAATTCAGCAAAGTGGAAAAAGACAGCGACCGCGATTACTGGATGACAGCACAGGAAGCTAAAGACTACGGTATGGTAGACGAAGTGTTGGAACGCAACCCGCGCAAAGCAGGTGATACTGAAGCTAAATAACAACAGCTTATTATAAAAGAAAAAGACCGGATATGTTCCGGTCTTTTTTATTGTGCTTTAGTGATTTATTTTATTCTCCCAACATCCATTTTTCCTGATTGAGGTGTGTAACCGTAACAGGGATGTTGTATTTGCTTTGCAGGTATTTTGCCAATGCCTCTGCTGCATACACAGAGCGGTGTTGCCCACCTGTGCAGCCAAATGCCACACTCAGGTTTTCAAAACCACGCGCCAGATAATCTTCTACATTCAGCGATACTAAGCCATATACCTGCGCCAGAAATTCAGGCATGCGTGTTTCGCGTTCCAGAAATTGTTTTACTGCTTCATCTTTACCCGTCTGGTGTTTGTAGGCTGCATACCTGCCTGGGTTCAGCAGTCCACGGCAATCGAAAACATAACCACCTCCATGAGAGCCTTTATCTTTCGGTATACCGTTTTTGTAAGAGAAACTTACTATCTGCACCTGCAATTTTGCAGTCTCTGTATGTTCAGGTTGTGAGTAGCGGCTTTGCATTTCCGCACTAGAAAGGCGTTCCAGCAGCTTGCGTATTTCAGGATATGCAGGCAGGTGCGGATTTACCGCCAGGAAGTTTTCCAGATTTTTCAGTGCAGGCCCTATGCTGCTTACAAAATGAGGCTTGTGTTGCAACAAGCCGCGGAAGCCATAAGCGCCTAATACCTGTAGTATACGCAGCAGTACAAATTGCAGGTAACCACGGCGGAAGTGTATTTCATCTACGCGTGTTATATGCAGATTGCTAAGGCTGGTCATATAACCGTTCAGTAGGTCTTCCTTCCAAGCATCAGGCAGTTGTGCTTTTGCCTGCCATAGTAGTGATGCAATATCGTACTGCGGCGGCCCCTGCATAGCACCTTGAAAATCTATGAAATAAACATTGCCCTCGTGCACCATGATGTTGCGGCTCTGAAAGTCGCGGTACATCAGCATTTGCGGCTGTATGCGCCCCAGCTCTTTGCTCATCTGCTCCATCTCATCCATCAGCAGGGCACGGTCATATTGTATGTTCTGCAGGTCTGCAAAGTAGTATTTGAAATACAGCAAATCGGCCATGATGGCTTTCTCGTCAAATGCACGGGTGCCATAGCACTGATAATAGTCTGCCTCGCGGCCGGCTATCCACTGCATCTTGGCAAGCTGCTCCAGTGCCTTATGAAAATACTGGCGCACATTGTCTGTATGTCCTTCCTTGTTCAGCATATCGAACAGGGAAGTAGTACCAAGGTCTTGTTGCAGGTAGTATTTTTTGTCTTTGCTGATGCAATATACCTGCGGCACATTTATCTCGTGCTTGCGCAGTAGCTCTGTAAAGTAGTAGTAAGTATTGTTTTCGGGTAGATTGGTATTGTAGGTACCTATGGCAGAAATTTTGCCCGCTGATATGCGATAGTATCTCCTGTCTGAACCCGATACAGGTAATAGATTTATCTGTTCGGGCGTTACGCCAAAATGATCTTCAAATAATTTCTCCAGTGTGCTGATAGTCTGTGTTGATGGCTTGTTAGCGGTCATATTACATTCTTAGGATAGTCAAATAAAAATACTTGTTTGTTTGTTCTGCTGAATTCGTTCCATTGTTCTACTTCAAACTTCGCACCTACCATACCGCAGGTTGGCATATTGTCTGTACAGAACTTATCTGATAGCTCGTTGACAAACTCTGTAATGCCCGGGTTGTGTGCCACAATAAATACGGTCTTTACATCGTCTGCCACTTCATACAATACTTCTTCAAAAACGCTTGGTATGCAGTGATACAACTTTTCGTACCATACAATATTGTTCTCGTCATAGCCAATTGCTTTCGCAATTTTTTTGGCTGTTTGCTTAGCACGTTTTGCGGTGCTGGCTATGATAAGGTCTGGTAACAGATTTCGCTTCTTCAGCCTTTCGCCCATCATCGGGGCATCGTGTTCACCGCGGTCGTTCAGTGGTCTTTCAAAATCGCTTTGTAAAGGATTTACCCAGCTCGACTTCGCGTGTCTTATCATCACAAGGGTTCGTTCCATATTGTTGTTACTTGCCTTTATAGTATTCCAGTTTTAAATCATTGCCGTCAAATACCCCATAGCTGTTGTAGTGTATCCAGTCGCCCAGGTTTACATACAGACTATTATTTGGTAGCGGGTATTCCAGCGCCAGATGCCTGTGACCGAAGATGAAATAATCTATCGGTTCGTGCTTCAGCCTTTCTAATGCGTACTGAACCAGCCATTCTTTTTCAGGCCCCAGAAAAGGATCGTCTTCTACACTGTGCTTAGGTCCTAACCTGCTGAACCACTCTGCCATACCCACACCGGTATCGGGATGTATACGCCTGTAGAGCCATTGTGAAAACCTGTTGCGCAGCACGCTTTTCAGTATTTTATAACCATGGTCTCCGGGACCGAGGCCATCGCCGTGCGCTATTACAAAACGCTTGCCGTTGAAGGTTCTTTCAATAGGTTCGTGATGCACAGGAATATTCAACTCTTCCTGAAAATAGCCACGCATCCATAAATCATGATTACCTGTAAATGCTTCGATAGGAAGCCCGCTATCGCTAAGCTCTGCCAGTTTCCCCAAAAAGCGCGTATAGCCTTTGGGTACTACCTTTTTATATTCAAACCAGGCATCGAAAATATCGCCTACCAGAAACAGGTGCGCAGCATCTTTTTTTATCTCGTCCAGCCAATGGCACAACCTTCTTTCACGAGCAAGACTCGTTTCTCTATCGGGTATACCGAGATGAAAATCGGATGCGAAATAAATTTTTTTGCCTTCGGGTAAATCCATGAATTATTGGCTCGGATGGGGCTGCAAATTACTGTAAAATAAGCAATTCGCCATAGTATGGGGGTTATTAAAACCTGCTTAAAAATTGAGGCTTCAAAAAAAATATTTTGGAATTGTGAAAAATGTCCGCATATCTTTGCATCAGTTCTTTACAACATCGCTTATCAAGAAAGGTGGAGGGTTATGGCCCGATGATACCTTAGCAACCTCCTCAACACACAGTGTTGAGAACTGGTGCTAATTCCATCCTGCAGCAATGCGGGGCAGATAAGTCAGAAGCAAAAGCTTGAAAGTATCGACCGAAAGGTTGTGAAAATATTCAAAAGCTCCTCTGATTTATCGGTGGAGCTTTTTTTGTGTCCGTACACAAAGGGGGTTCTCATCGATAGCAAACCATCTTGCTTGGTAACGATTGTAACGAGAAAAAAATTCGTAACAATTTAAAATCAAGAAGATAACATGAGCAACGCAACACAACTCATCCACAGCATTCCGGTAGATCCGCTGACAGGTTCCATCTCTGTGCCTATTTACCAGACATCCACTTTCGTGCAGGACGCACCGGGTGAGCACAAAGGCTACGACTATGCACGTAGCAACAATCCAACCCGCGAAACGCTGGAAAAAATAGTAGCCCTTCTGGAAGGTGGCGAGAGAGCATCAGCATTTGCAAGCGGTCTTGCAGCCATAGACGCAGTAGTAAAACTGCTGGAAAGCGGTGACGAAATACTGGCTGTAGACGATATCTACGGTGGTGCATTCCGCCTCTTCACGCATATCTATGCAAAATTCGGTATCAACGTAAACTACACAGACACTACAGACATAGCGAATGTGATTGATGCCATTACCCCGAAAACAAAACTGATATGGCTGGAAACACCAACCAACCCAACGCTGAAAATCAGCGACATCGAAACCATTGCAACAATCGCAAAACAGCACAACATACTGCTTTGTGTAGATAACACTTTCGCATCGCCTATACTGCAGCAGCCTATCAAACTGGGGGCAGACCTTGTAGTGCACAGTGCTACAAAATATCTGGGTGGCCACAGCGATTTGATTGCAGGCATCGTGGTAAGCGCTAAGCAGGAGTTGGGAGATAAAATCAAATTCATCCAAAATGCAAGCGGGGCCATACTTGCGCCACACGATAGCTGGTTGGTGATACGTGGTGTAGAAACACTGCACCTGCGCGTGAAGGAACATAGCCGCAATGCGTTGGCAGTAGCGCAGTATCTTGAAAAACATCCTGCAATCGACAAAGTGTACTACCCTGGCCTGAAGTCTCATCCTAATCACGACATAGCAGCTAAGCAGCAATTGGGCTTTGGTGGTATCGTATCCTTCACACTGAAGAACAATACAGAAGAAGCTGCAAGAGCCGTAGTCTGTAGCACCAAACTGTTTAAACTGGCAGAAAGCCTGGGCGGCGTGAAGAGCTTGCTGTGCCATCCTGCGCAGATGACGCACAAATCTATCCCTGCAGAAAAACGCCGTGCAGCAGGTGTGGTAGATAGCCTGATACGCCTGAGTGTGGGCCTTGAAGAGGTAGATGACCTGATACGCGATATAGAACAGGCACTGAACAAAGCACAAACTTTCGTTGCTGAAATAAAAGTAGCAGCATTTCAATAATCAAAAATACCCTTTGGGGTAAATGTCTAAACACAAATAAAACAAGAGAAAAACAATGTCTATTCAACAGAAGAAATTAAACATCGGCCTGTTTGGCTTTGGTGTAGTAGGTACAGGTTTGTACAAGGTGTTGCAACAAACACCATCGCTGAATGCGGAAATAAAAAAAGTGTGTATCAAACACCCGGAGAAGAAACGTGAAGCCCCTGAAACACTTTTCACCATAGATGCAGAATTGCTGCTGAGCGATGATAGCATCAACGTAATAGTAGAGCTGATAGATGATGCAGACGCTGCATACTACATCGTATCACGCGCGTTGGCATCGGGCAAGGCAGTAGTAAGTGCCAACAAAAAAATGATTGCTGAACACCTGCCTGAACTGCTGGTGCTGCAGAAAAAATACAATGTGCCTTTTCTGTACGAGAGTGCAGCATGTGCAAGTATCCCTGTCATCCGCAATCTGGAAGAGTATTATGATAACGATTTGCTGCAAGGTTTCAATGGTATTGTAAACGGTTCTACCAACTATATCCTCACACGTGTGTTTCAAGACAAGCTGAGCTTTGAGGATGCACTGCTGCAGGCACAGCTGGAAGGCTTTGCAGAAAGCAACCCTGCGCTGGATGTAGAAGGTATTGATGCTGTAAACAAACTGTCCGTCTTGCTAACACATGCTTATGGTATCGTGTCTCATCCATCAGAGATAATACACAGCGGTATACAAAACCTGCAGGTACACGATGCGGTATTTGCCAAAGAAAAAGGCTACGAGATAAAACTGGTAGCACAAGCCAAGAAGCTGGAAAATGGTGATGTAGCAGCATTTGTATTGCCACAGTTTGTAGATGCAACTAATCAGCTATTCAATGTTCGCAATGAATACAATGGTGTGGTGATAGAGAGTGGACTTGCAGACAAGCAGTTTTTCTATGGCAAGGGTGCGGGCAGCTTCCCTACGGCATCTGCTGTGCTGAGCGACCTTAGCGCACTCCGCTACGATTACAAATACGAATACAAGAAACTGAATAATAAAACGGCAGGCGACCTGACCAATGATTTCTTCCTGCGCGTGTATGTAAGTTTTGAAGGATTGTTTCAGGTGCCGCACGAGCGCTTTGAACGTATAGAAGAATGGAGCAGCAGCGAAAAGCGTTGCCACGTAATAGGTATCATCCGTTTCTCAAAACTGAAAGAGAGCAACTGGTGGAAGAAGAAAGGTACATCGCTGATAGTATGGCCTGATGCTTTTGTGAACAATGTAGACGAGCGCATTCATGAAGAAGAAAGCGCATTGGCATTTGTTTAGAAGCGTTCTTCGGCGCCCAGCCCAAACAGTGCATAGTCATAAAGCGCAGGGTCTTCGGGATTCAATTCCCGAAGGCTCTGTGTTAAAGATAAAGCGTTTTGCCAGTCTGATTTTTCGTTGCGGATAAGTCTCAGACGAAACGCCACCCTGCCAACATGGACATCAAGCGGACAAACCAACTGGCGTGGACTCATTTTTTTCCAGATGCCAAAATCCACGCCATGGTTGTCCGTTCTTACCATCCATCGCAGATACATATTAATACGTTTGCACGCAGATTTGCGCGCCGGTGTAGCTATATGTTTTCTTGTTCTTTCGGGATGTTCTATAGAGAAGAAGTAATTGTGAAAATGAATCAGCGCCTGCTCTACTGTTTCATGCTCATAGCTTGCCTCTGGCACAAAAGCATCTTCAAGACTATTGTATTGGCTGTAGTG
This sequence comes from Flavipsychrobacter sp., assembly GCA_035299045.1. Classification (GTDB taxonomy): domain Bacteria; phylum Bacteroidota; class Bacteroidia; order Chitinophagales; family Chitinophagaceae; genus Polluticoccus. The sequence continues at coordinate 21,943 of DATGXJ010000032.1, read as the reverse complement.
GTAGTGCAGAAAATAAATAAAGTACAGCAGGTCTGTAGCATTGAAAGTACGATGCGCGAAGCTGAGCATCTTTTTCAGGTCGGTATCCTGATGATTCACCACAAAATCATGTGGGGCGTCATCCATCCACTGCATTATTTTATTGGTACTGTTGATGATGCTGGTACGGTTACCCCATGCCAACACAGCGGCGAATAATCCCGCAATTTCAATATCCTGCTGCTTGCCAAAGCGGTGCGGGACAACGATGGGATCGCCCTTAATAAAAGAAGGCTGATTATACAGCCTTACTTTTTCGTCCAGTAAATTTTTGAGTGCATTTATATCCTGCATCAGCAGTTATTAAAATATGCCCAGGAATTTCTTTTTCTTGAAACGCACTTTCAGCATCCTGATGTCTTTGTTTGGCCTGTCTTGTGCATTGCGTGGCTCAGCAGCTATCTTATCTACTATATCCATGCCCTCTTCTACAATACCCAACACTGTATAGTTGCCATCCAGGTGCGGTGTACCGCCCTGTGTTTTATAAATAGTGCGTTGCTTTGGTGTAAACTTGCGGCCTGTACGTTCAGAGATTGTATTCAGTTCTTCGTCTGTATATTTCTTACCTACCACAATATAAAACTGGCATCCGCTCGATGCTTTTTCCGGATTGTTATCGCGCGCCATACCTATAGCACCGCGTTGGTGAAAATTGATTGCATTTATTTCTGCAGGTACACGGTAGCCAACATCGCCCTCGCCCAATGGTTGGCCTGCGTTTGCTTTCTTAGATTCAGGGTCGCCGCCTTGTATTACAAAGTTTGGTATCACACGGTGAAACAACGTACTGTCGAAGAATTTTTCTTTCGTCAGCTTAAACATATTGTCCCTGTGTTTAGGAGTGTTATCGTACAGTGCCAGTACTATCTTGCCGTACTCTGTAGTGATAACGATTTTTTCTTTGTTGATTTTCTGAGCGATTGCAGATGTAAGCGATACAAAAGCAATGGCGGTGAGTAATAGTTTCTTCATAATTACAGTATATAAATATGCGGTTTCAACTGTTTTGTGGTGCGAACATAGGCACAAAAAACTAAATTAGCATATTATTCAACACGATGTCTGCAAGAAACAGAGTACGGGGATTGGCAAAATTATTGCCTGAATGGGCTTGGAATAGCTCCAAACGCAAACCCATGACATCCTACAACCCATCGCGCGAAACGCAGGGGCGGGATGTAAACGTACAGTCTGTTTACACTGTTTACGATTACGATGCCAATACCTACATAGAAAAGAAACTACCCGATCAGCAGGCATGCCACCCGTATCTCGATAGCGGCAAAATAACCTGGATAAATGTAGACGGGCTGAATAAGAAAGAGATAGAAAAACTCTGCAGCCACTACGGCATCCACCCGTTGGTACTGGAAGATATATTGAGTGTAGGCCAGCGTGCTAAAATGGACGAGATAGACAATGTAATCTTCTGCCTGCTGCCAATGCTGTATTATAATGATGGTACGGGAGAGGTGGAAACAGAGCAGGTGAGTATAGTGCTTGGCAAAAATTTTGTTATCTCTTTTCAGGAAGACGCCAAACGCGATGTTTTTGACCCTGTGCGTGAGCGTATCAAGAACCAGACTTCAAAAATCAGACAGCGTCAGGCAGATTATCTGTGTTACAGCCTGATAGATACTATAGTAGATAGCTACTTCCATGTGATAGATAAGATAAACGAGCGTATTGAAAGACTGGAAGACACATTGATACTACAAAAAGAAAGAGGCGCGCTCGAAAAAATAAGCATCCTGCGTAGAGAGATTATACTGATACGTCGTTCCATAAGTCCTGTGCGAGATTTGGTAAACGGTTTCCTATTCAGCGAAAACGCTTTGCTGGATGAGCGCCACGATAAATATTACAAAGACGTACTGGATCACATTACGCAAGCCAACGAATATGTAGAGAACCATCGGGAGATGGTAATGAACCTGCAAGACCTCTCTATGAGCCAGATAAACCTACGTATGAATGAGGTGATGAAAGTCTTCACCCTGCTTGCAACACTCATGGCGCCCGCCACGGTAATAGGTGGCATTTTCGGGATGAACTTTGATGTGATACCTCTGGCACACCAAACGCAGGGCTTTTACATAACAGTAGCCATTATGCTGATAGTACCATTAATAATGGTAATATGGTTCAAAAGAAAAGGCTGGTTCTGATGACATACCATATAGCCACAGCCACCTACGATAGCGTTTATTATATACCGATGTATGTTATGTTATTTTCGTTATTTGAAAATAACAGAGATGTACATGTAAAAGCACATATTCTTTACAATACATTATCAGACAAGCAAAAAACAGATGTAGAGCACCTTGCCTCTAATTACGGCAATGACATACACTGGATAAAAATGGATGATGAAGCGACAAAAGGCTTCTATACTTCTGCCTATCTTAATGTAGCTACCTACTATAGAATATTTGCACCACAGTTAATAAATGATGAAACAGACAGACTGCTTTTTATAGATGCCGATGTTATTGTAAATGGTAGCGTTTCTGAGCTGTTTTCTTTGAATATAGCAGGTGTACCATTATGCGCGGTAAAAGAAGTAACACCCTATAAAACAGAACGATTGGGTATTCCTGAAGGAGGCAATTATTTCAATGCCGGTATAATATTATACAACCTTAATGACTGGAGAAATAATAACTACTTTGATAAGCTTCTACAAAATATAAAGATTAAACATTCAGACTATTGGCTGTTCGATCAGGATGCATTGAATGCAATGTTTTACAACGTCGCATTTTATTTACATCCAAAGTGGAATCATCAAAATATATTTTATAGTGTTTCTGCAAGTTATTTGGAGAGGATGTATGGCTATCCTGCTACAGAAGTGCTCAACAATCCTGTTGTCATACACTACAATACACAATTAAAACCATGGAACTACTTAAGCACACATCCTTTAAAGCATGTATTTATAAAATATCTGCATCAAACTCCATTTAAAGATTTTGCCGAAAAGGGTTCGTTGCGGTTATATTTTAAAAAATTGAGAAACCGTGTGAAACACAAGCTGGTAAAACTTTCAATCATTAATAAGTAAATTGAAATCAGAGAAAGAAATACCTTTAGTAACAATCATTATGCCCACCTACAACAGGGCACACTTTATTGGTGAAACTATTCGTAGCATTCAGGCGCAAACCCACGCAAATTGGGAGCTGTATATAATGGATGATGGTTCAGATGATAATACGAAAGATGTTGTGTTGTCATTTAATGATGAACGAATCAGGTATTTTAACGAAGGGAGGGTTGGCATAACAGGTGTTTTGAAAAACAAAGCCATCAGAGAGTCGAAAGGAGAATTCATAACATTTATGGATTCAGACGACTTGTTGGCGCCACATAAACTGGAAGCACAAGTAAAAACTTTGGAACAATATCCCAATGCAGGATTTTCATTTACCAATTGTCATGACTTTAATGAACAAGGCATACAACGTATCTATCTGAATAAACAGCAAGGTATGGAGGTAGGTGATTTCTTTCAGGATATTTGTTGGGGTCACAAGCTTGTTTTTATACAGACAGTGATGCTCCGCAGAGAGTGCATAGACACTTCGGCATACTTCAGAGAAAACAGAATATTTACAGATTTCAGTTTCATTACAAACCTTGCATCAAAGCATAAAGCAGTAATACTTTATGAAAGTCTGTTTTTCCGCCGACTGCATAAAGGCAATAATATTAATAGCAATTGGACGCTTGACTATGATGAATATCTGGAAACGATTGAGCGATACAAGGATGAAAAAAAATTATCACCTGAAGTGGCAAATAACATACTGTTTATTGGAGTAATAAACTGTGGCATTGGTCATCTGAAACATCAAAACAAACTGATGGCAATCCACTGTTTTATTTCAGCATGGAAGTATAAGCCATTAAGTATTATCCCTTTAAAGAAGATAATAAGGTCTATTGTAGGTACATCTGCATAAATCGTCACCTGCTTTTCCCGTTTCGTCCGGTTATTAATCAGATTATAATCAGCAGTTAAAGCATGCAATATCAATGCTATATAATTTTGCACTCCTGAAGGTTTTATAAAGAACGGACGAAGAAATGATGAAAGTACTGTTTACGCACTCCTATTTTTTACAGTTTGACCCCAAGCAATGGCGTATTATGCAGCCGTATGCTCCTTTGGGTACTATATATGCAGCTGCTTTATTGCGTAGCAAAGGCTACGATGTAGCATTGCACGATGTAATGTTTGCCGATGGCCCGGATACAATTATCCCGAAGCTGGAATTATTCAAGCCCGATATACTTGTTATTTACGATGACGGCTTCAATTATCTCACGAAAATGTGCCTCACCAATATGCGTGAAGCCGCATTCAGAATGAGTGAACTGGCAAAGGCGAGAGGCTGCAAGGTCATCGTATCATCATCAGACTCTACAGACCATTTCGATAAATATCTTGACCACCAGGCAGATTTCATTATAATTGGTGAAGCAGAGCAGACATTGCTTGAGCTTTGTGACGGTATAAAAGATAATAATCTGACACCTGAAAACGTGTTGGGAGTTGCGTTTAGAAAAAATGAAGGAATTCTAAAAACGCCCGCCCGCCCGGTAATGACAGACCTTGACGCATTGCCAAACCCAGCTTGGGACCTGGTGGATGTTGACCGATACCGACAAGCTTGGGTAGATACTTATGGGTACTTCTCCATGAATATGGGTACTACGCGTGGCTGTCCATTTAAATGTAACTGGTGTGCTAAGCCTATATATGGCAATAGATACAATGCACGTAGTGCTGAAAAAGTAGTAGCGGAATTGACAGAGCTGAAAGCGAAATACAATTTTGACCATATTTGGTTTTGCGACGACATTTTTGGTCTGAAACCCGGTTGGGTAAAGCGCTTCGCTGATTTGGTAAACACTGCGGGATTGAAATTCAAATTCAAAATACAATCGCGTGCAGACTTGTTATTGAAAGATGAACAAATACAGCCTTTGGCAGCGTCTGGTTGTGATAATGTATGGATGGGGGCAGAGAGTGGTTCGCAACGCATACTGGATGCTATGGATAAAGGTACAACCATAGCACAGATTGCAGAAGCAACAAGGCTGCTGAAACAATATGGCATTAAGCCTGCATTCTTCCTGCAGTTTGGCTATTTGGGAGAAACAATGGAGGATATACAACTGACGCTTGATATGGTAAAGCGATTAGTACCAGCCGATATTGGAATATCAGTTTCTTACCCGTTACCTGGTACGCGTTTTTACGATATGGTAAAAGAGCAGCTTGGCGCAAAAACCAACTGGACAGACAGTGATGAACTTGCTTTGATGTTCAACAATACTTACAAGCCCGAATTTTATAAACAACTGCACAGATATGTGCATGCACTGTTTCGTAGGGCTACAGCAGGGGTAAAAGCCAAAGACATACTAAAATCTCCGTTGTCATTCAATGCAGGTGATGCCTATACAGCTATAAAATGGCCATATTATTTACTTAGAGAAAAGCAACAACAAAGATTGCTTCACAAACAATTGTAGCCTTAGCAAAAGTATGGAGCAATTACAGCAGGAAAAAGAAGTAAGTGAGGCATTCTCAAGGCAATCGCCAATGTTCGATGCTATTGATGATGCCAACAGTATTATATTGTGGATGCGAGACAGGGTTCGCAAAGAAGTTGCAAACTATATGCTACCTCAATCCACCGTATTAGAACTGAATTGTGGTACAGGCATAGACTCAATATATTTTGCACAGCAAGGTCATACCGTATTAGCAACAGACAATGCTGAGGGTATGCTGAAAACACTGGGTCATAAAATTGCAGTAAACAATATTCCTAATATAGAAACACTGCGCTGTTCGTTCAACAATCTCGAGAATATTCAGGGGAGGCAGTTTGATTATGTCTTCTCAAATTTTGGAGGTCTCAACTGTACAGATAAGCTTGACAAAGTGTTGACAGATATTGACAGATTGTTGAAGCCAGGAGGGTATTTTTCGTTAGTAATAATGCCGGTTGTTTGCCCCTGGGAGATGTTGATGATTTTCAAAGGCTATTTCAAAACAGCATTCAGAAGGTTCAAAAAGCATGGTGCCGACGCGCATTTGGAAGGAGTACATTTTCAGTGTTATTACTATAATCCGTCTTATATCACCTCGCGTATGCAAGATGGCTTTATGTTGAAATCATTAAAAGCTTTGTCACTTACAGTACCACCACCATACATCGAGCATTTTATGGAAAAGCATCCTAAAATGTTTAAACGACTGGAACGACTTGAAGATAAGTTGTGTGCTGTAGCACCTTTCAACAATTGGGGCGATCATTACATCATCACAATGCAAAAGAAAAAAGAATGCAGATAATTGCTGACCCTAAGAAGTATACCGAGAAAGAGCAGCTTTATTTCGAAGTAAGAAATAAAGAGGGACGTATTATTACAGACGATTTGCTGCGCTTATTACCCTACGTGCCACAGGACAATCCGTACAAAAGCGAATGGAATTTGCGCGCTAAAAATTTTGAAAAATTTACCGCACATCTTAAATCAAAAAACAAATCACTAAATATACTTGATATCGGCTGTGGTAATGGCTGGATGACAAACAGGCTCAACAAAGAAGGATATAAGATAACCGGGCTTGATCTTAATATGGCAGAGCTGCTGCAGGCAGAGAAGGTATTCGGTGAAAGTGATACTTTGCAATGGGTATATGCCGATGTAATGACAGATGTGCTACCGTCAGATAAGTATGATATTATTCTCTTCAGTGCTAGTTGTCAGTATTTTGCAGATGTGCAGCAACTAACCAATAAAGTGTCGGAATACCTGCATACAGGAGGCGAGATACACGTTACAGATTCTATTTTTTATAAAAATCCTGCTGATGCAAAAATGCGTAGCTTAGCTTATTACACTAAGCTAGGGTATGCAGATATGGCAGCTTATTACCATCACCACAGCGTAAAGTCTTTGAAAGACACAGGCTATAAAAAAATAGCGCCGGGTTTTTTTGAGAAATCAGTATTGCAGTGGTGGATGTACATTAAAGAATAGCGGCAATCCCCCCTTTTTTCTTTCTTTCCTCCTGTTGTACAGTGTTTATTATTTTCTTTTGATAATTCAACGGGTGGTTTTTAGATACATACCAGCGGGTTTTCATTGCAAGGTCATAATCCTGCATCGGGTATTTTTTCATCTTCCACTTCAGCCTCCACCATGTGTCCGTAATGCGCAGCAGCGATAGATTCAACATTTTAGGGAAACAGAGATTAATTATACCCTCTGCCACCTTCCTTATGAAGTTGGTGTTATCTTCTGCAAATACCATGTCTGTACTCCATGGTATGTTGGGTAAAAATTTTATTGCCCAGCCTTTGTTTGCCATAATCAGCTCTCTATGTACCTCTGTATTATACATAGGTATCAGTGTAGCCAACTCTGTAGCAGTAAATATATTTTGCTCTTCAAGGCACAGTTTCGATTCATCTATAAAGTAGTTCATACAGTATGAATGTTCTTTGCCCCTCAGAAAAGTAATTTTTTTATAGAGATGTAGTAGTGTGCGGCATATCCAAAGTCTGTTTTTTTCAGTTATGATAAACAGGTCGATATCCGATTTTTCGTTGGCATAACCCTTGGACAGAGAGCCTGAGACACTTACATTTTTTACAAACGGAAACCCTGATATGATTGCTGCAGAGCGTTGCGCATGTTGCATCAGTAATTGTGCACGCGTAGCACCTGTTTTGCGTTTTTGTACCATGGCAGCATTTTTTTCCAGCAGGTAATAGCCTTCTATGTGGAATATCTGCCCTTCAGCTACCATTTCATCCACTACATTCTGCAGTTCTTTTTTACACAGGTTTATACCGCAGAAACGATGTATTTCGTCAAGGTATATCGGGTGCCTGAAAATATGGAAGTATTGTAAGGTTTTCAGCACCGCTTCTCTTGTACTCATCTGTTCTCTATGGCCTGTCATTAGACAATATTATTAAGCATCAGTGTTATTCATATCTTTTTTCAGAACAATCGGGAAAAAATAAGGATAAACAGGTACTGTATTGCCTTTCAGCTAATATTTACGAAAATATATGCATTATTGCTAAATACAACTAATTATAAAAACCAAAAATGGTTAGTTTTGTAAATTCTTGTACAAAATCACACAAGCTTTACAGTACTATGGCATTGCCAAATAACACAACAGATTTCGCTTCAGGAGCTAATAATTTTTATCATATACTGATAAAAATGCTACACAGACTTATTGTAAGCCTTAAGAAAAACATTGTGTTGTTCATACTTTGCTTGGCAGTTGGTATAGTGCCGCTGTTCATCAAAAACATGAAAGATGGTAATGCTTACAGAGCTTCATTTACTGTAATGTTTGAAGAGCTGACAAGAAAAATATATGGCGATCGCCTTTCAAAACTGAATGCATTGGTGCAGCGAGACGAACAGGCGAAAGTTGCCATGCTATTAGATGTTGATAAGAAAATGGCTATGTCCATAAAGAGTATTGAAGCCAAAAATATTCTTGGAGAAGACCTTGACAAAGACCTGAATACAGACCGCATTCCTTTTATAGTAGAGTTTGTCACTAAAGACAGCTCTCAGGTATTGCCACTACAAAAAGCCATAGTTAAGTTTCTGGAAACAGGTAATGAATACATGGCAGACAGAACACGCATAAAAAATCTTGAAAGAAATGAAGAGCTGGAATTCATAAACAACCAGCTTCGGGTAATGGATAGCCTTAACAGAAAAGGTAATTTCCAGACTGGCTCACTTACAGCATCTGCAGGTAAAGCTTCCGACCAAGCTTCTCAGACATACGACTTGTCATATGAGTTGTACAAACGCAAGCAGGAATTGCTACGCAAAGAAAGAATGCCGGGCACTTTGGTTGTACTGGATGATGCCATCGTTTCAGAAGAGGCTAAACATTCATTATTGTTTGTATTGGTTGTAGGTACAGCAATAGGCCTTTTTATCTACACAGCACTTGTAGCATTCCTGATACCTGCTTTCAGATACAAGGATTAATCCATTAACGTTTTTCCTGACAAAGCTCTATCAACACACCATTGGTAGTCTTTGGGTGCAGAAAGCACACCAGTTTATTGTCTGCACCATTTTTAGGTGTTGCATTCAGCAATTCAAAGCCTAGTGCTGATAGACGTTTCATTTCGGCCTCTATATTTTCTACCTCAAAAGCTATGTGGTGGATGCCTTCTCCCTTCTTATCAATAAATTTTTGAATGGGACTATCCCCTTTTGTAGCCTCCAGCAGTTCTATTTTCGATTCGCCTGTTTTGAAAAATGCCGTATTCACCCCCTCTGTGTCTACTTTTTCCGTTTTGTAGCACGGTGTGTTTAACAATTGTTCAAAAAGAGGGATAGATTTTTCAAGTTCTTTTACTGCTATGCCCAAATGCTCTATTCGCAACATTCTTAATAATTTTTACAAATATGGTTATAGAATCACTTATATGCTCCTGTTGCCCTAAAGTAGCACAATTGGCGTAACTTTGTAGCGAAACTTAACTAGAGGCAACTACTTAAAACTGATTATGGAATTGAAACTGCCAATTTATTTGGACAATAATGCTACGACCCCAATGGATCCGAGGGTACTGGAAGCAATGCTACCTTATTTTGTTGAAAAATTTGGTAACGCTGCCAGCCGCAATCACTCTTTTGGTTGGGTAGCAGAAGAAGCGGTAGACTATGCGCGCGAACAAGTGGCAAAACTCATTAACGCAGATCCTAAGGAAATCATATTTACATCGGGTGCTACAGAAAGCGATAATCTGGCACTGAAAGGTGTTTTTGAAATGTACGCTTCAAAAGGTAACCACATCATTACTGCTACTACAGAACACAAAGCAGTATTGGATACCTGCAAGCACATTGAAAAAATGGGCGGACAGGTTACGTATCTGGAAGTAAACCCTGAAGGCCTGATAGACCTGAAAGAACTGGAAAATGCTATTACCGATAAGACTATCCTGATAGCTATCATGTATGGTAATAACGAAATCGGTGTTATACAACCGGTTCGCGAAATCAGTGCTATCGCACGCAAACATGGTGTACTGTTCTTTACAGATGCTACACAGGCAGTTGGTAAAATACCTGTAGACGTGCAGGCCGATGGTATAGACCTGATGGCTTTCAGTGGTCACAAAATGTATGGCCCTAAAGGTGTAGGCGCATTGTATGTACGCCGCAAAAACCCACGTGTAAAGGTAACTGCACAAATGGATGGCGGTGGCCACGAGCGTGGTATGCGTAGCGGTACGATGAATGTACCGGGCATAGTTGGCTTAGGTAAAGCATGCGAAATATGTATGAACGAAATGGAGGCAGAAGCTAAGCGCCTGAGCGTTATGCGCGACAGGTTGGAAAATGCCCTGATGGAACTGGAAGAAGCATACGTAAATGGTAGCAAAGAACATCGCCTGCCGCACGTTAGCAATATCTCTTTCAAATATGTAGAAGGTGAAGGCCTGATGATGGGCTTTAATAAGAATATAGCACTGTCAAGCGGTTCTGCTTGTACATCTGCGTCACTGGAACCGTCTTATGTGCTGAAGGCACTGGGTCTGGGCGATGATTTGGCACACAGCTCACTGCGCTTTGGTCTGGGCCGTTTCACTACAGATGAGCAGATAGACTATACTATCAACGCTATCAAAGACACTGTTTTGAAACTGCGCGAAATGAGCCCGCTGTGGGAAATGTTTAAAGAAGGTATAGATCTGGACACTATTGAATGGGCTCACCACTAATCATCATCTATTTACAAACGAATTAAAAAAACTAAAACTATGGCATATTCAGATAAAGTAATTGACCACTATAGCAATCCTAAGAACGTAGGTACGCTGGATAAAGGAAAGAAAAACGTAGGTACAGGCCTGGTAGGTGCTCCTGAGTGCGGCGACGTTATGCGTTTGCAGATTGAGGTTGACGAGGCTACAGGCGTTATCGCTGATGCTAAATTCAAAACATTTGGTTGCGGTTCTGCTATCGCTTCTTCTTCTCTGGCTACAGAATGGCTGAAAGGTAAAACAGTAGATCAGGCACTGGCTATAGACAATATGGATATTGTTGAAGAACTGAACCTGCCTCCTGTAAAAATTCACTGTTCTGTATTGGCTGAAGATGCTATTAAAGCAGCTATCAACGACTACAGGGTGAAGAACGGCATGCCTGAACTGGAACTGGAAGAGAAAAAGCATTAATATTTAATCACGACAGTAAGCTATTATCACTGGTTGATATGATAGTGTTATAGTGTCAATGTGCAGAGGATAGAAATTATATTAAACCATATTACAACCTTAATGTATGATATATATTAGTGACAAGGCAAAGGAGAAAATTACCAAGCTGAAGCAGGATGCCGGTTTGGACGATTCATATTTTCTTCGTGTAGGCGTAGTTGGTGGTGGCTGTTCGGGATTGTCTTACAAGCTCGATTTTGACAACGAATCCCAACCAAACGATCAGATTTTTGAAGATCATGGTGTAAAGCTGGTTACAGACCTGAAAAGCTTTCTGTATCTCTGCGATACCACGCTCGATTTTTCTGATGGCCTCAATGGTAAAGGTTTTCACTTCAGCAACCCTAATGCGAGCCGCACTTGCGGTTGTGGCGAAAGCTTCTCTGTATAAGATTCTATTGAATGCATAAATAATAAAGCCGCTGAAATTTCAGCGGCTTTATTTATTCAGTTTCATTGTTTCGGTCTTGTCATTTATCTCTTTAATCACTTCGTCCAGATTCACAGCGGCTTCCTGTATACCTTCTAACACTTGTTGATTTATTGGATCTTCCGGTTCGTCTTTATTAAAGAGTTGTATCAGCCCCATAATAGTAGCCACCGGGCTGCGCACTTTGTGCGACTGTATCCATGCAATATCTTTTAGCTTCTGGTTTTGCAGTTGTATCTTTTGTATATACAGGCGCTGCTCTGTTACATCTTGCAGTGTGCCATTTATCATGGCTATGCTGCCATATTCGTTCAGTGCTACCTCGCCACGTACCAGTATGTGTTTTACCTCGTCTTTTCCTGTTATGATGCGACAATAAAAATCTGGGAAGAATTTCTTGATGAAGATGGTATCTATCATTTTCTCCAGATGCTTCACATCTTCGGGGTGGATGATTTGGGTAAAATTATTGTGGGTTAGTTTTTTGTCTGGCGCCAGTTCAAGTATATGTTTTACAGCGTCCGATAATACTACGCGCTCGTTCATCACATCCCACTGTATGTAGCATAGCTTGGCAATCTTTTCAGCCTCTTGCAGCAGTTCGTTTTTTTCCTGCAGTTCTGTTTCTGCACGCTTACGGTTTTTGATTTCACTTTCCAACTCGTCTGACGAACGCAGGGAGAAAGCCAATGGCAAAATCTTCACAACATAGAAAACAGTTACCCAACTAATGACGCCGGTTACAAAACGCATCAGCGCACTAAACCTGTATACAGGCACCCAAAACATCAACGCATCTACAAAATAGGTAGCGCCGCACATCAATATGAATGTAGCGAAGAGTATGTACAGGCCGCTGAAGCGTAGCTTCTGCCTTTTGGTTATGATGTAGAAAAGTATGAGTAGCGGAATGACGAAGTATGCCGACCATATCAGCAAATCGCTGATAATGTACAACCAGCCGTGAAACTCCGTCCAGCTACCGTTGCGCCAGAACGAACGGAAGTCGGAGTGTTCAAACAGGTTTTTAAAAAAATCGGTCAGTTGCTTCATTTACGTTACAGCATAGCCACAAGGCTGTGCGTTTATACAGAGTAATAAGCGAAGGTAAAAAGTTGCGTGTCAATAAACTACAATGTGTCGCGCTTTAACAAGCATGTGCAAATGTGCGCAACATCTTATTAACAAAAGGAGCTTTTTAGCTGAAAATCTGAAAGGCAATAAACGCTGTAACATATGCCAGCACAAACATATAAGCAAACTGTATGGCAGGTAATACCCAGCTGCGTGTTTCGCGATATACAATGGCCAGTGTACTCATACACTGCATGGCAAAAACATAAAATATCAAAAGCGATACGCCAGTGCCCAATGTGTAAACAGGAGTACCATCGGCACGGGTTGCACCACGCATTTTGTCGCGCAGGGTATCTTCATTTTCGGTATCGCTGCCTACACTGTATAGGGTAGCCATTGTACCTACAAATACCTCGCGTGCAGCAAAAGATGTAATCAGTGCAATACCTATCTTCCAGTCGTAGCCCAACGGACGGATAGCAGGCTCAATTGCATGGCCCATGATGCCTGCAAAAGAATGTTCCAGTTTTGCAGTCTGTAATTGGTTGTCCAGTTCTTTTGCTTGCTCAGGGTGTTGTTGTTTCAGTGCTTCGTATTTGGTTTCTACTGCCTTCATAGCACTTGGCGGACCATAAGTAGCCAACGCCCACAGCAGTATAGATATTACCATGATGACCTTACCCGCATCTGTAATAAAGACTTTTGCTTTCTCTATCATAGTGATGCCCACATTTTTCCATCGTGGTGCACGGTACACGGGCAGCTCCATCAGGAAGTAGGTTTTCTCTTTCATCTTTATCACCATGCTCATCACTTTGGCAACTATCAGTGCCATAAAGAAGCCGAGCAGGTACAAGCCCATCAACACAAGTCCACGCAAGTTGAAGATGAAAAGGCTTTTATCGGGAATCACCAATCCTATAAGGATAGTATAAACAGGTAACCTTGCAGAGCAACTCATCAACGGCGTTACCATGATGGTAATGAGGCGCTCTTTGCGGTTTTGTATAGTACGTGCAGCCATGATAGCAGGCACTGCGCAAGCCATACCACTTATCAGTGGCATTACGCTACGTCCGTTCAACCCCGCACTGCGCATCAGCCTGTCTGTCAGGAAACTGATGCGTGCCATGTAGCCGCTGTCTTCAAGTATGGTGATGAAGCCAAACAGTATCATTATCTGCGGTATAAATACAGCTATACCACTGATGCCTGCCACAACACCGTTTATTAATAAGTCTTTGATAGTACCATTTGGTAGTACACCGCCAAGCCAGTCTGCCACAATACTGAAGCCTTGCTCTACCCAACCCATCGGGTATTCTGCAAGCCAGAAGATGCTCTGGAATAAAAGGAACAAAACACTGAGCAATGTCACATTGCCCCATACAGGGTGCAGCAGTGTTTTATCTATACGCTCGCTGATGATGGCACGTTGCAACGGACTGGTTTCTACCACACATTGCTGCATGATGCTGCCAATACGCTGATAGCGTTGCATGATTTCCTCTGCCTGTATACGGGCTTTGTTAAAACCTGCCTGATCTAGCAGGGCACCTATCTGAATGCGTTGTGCGGCATTCAGGTGGGGTAACTCCAGATAATTGCAGGCTATGTGCAGTGCAGCATAATTGCTCTCTACATTGCACAGTTCTTTTATCTCTGTAATCCAGGGACCTGTCAGGGCAACGGTATCTATAAATTCACTCGCAGGTTGCAGATTTGATTGTGCAACGCTCGCAATCATTTTTTTTAGCTGTGCGATTCCCTTGTTCTTTCTGGGGTTGATGGCAACCACAGGCACACCCATAGCACGTTCCAGCCCCGCTACATCTATATTGATACCCTTGTTGCGGGCAATGTCATTCATAGTGAGTGCCATTACCACAGGTATCTTTAAATCCATTATTTGCGAGCAGAAGAGCAGATTGCGTTTCAGATTTGCAGCATCAGCTATAACAACTATCAGGTCAGGCCTGTCTGCGTTGTTTCTATTCAGCAGTACTTCATAGGTTACACGTTCATCCTCACTTTTGGGGTAGAGGCTATATGTACCTGGAAGGTCTATGATGTTAGCAGTAAGGTTATCCGCAATGCGCGAGGTACCTGTTTTCTTATCTACCGTTACGCCGGGGAAATTGCCCACTTTCTGGTTCAGCCCTGTCAGTGAATTGAACAAGGAACTTTTACCACTATTGGGATTTCCTACTAATGCTATGGTACAAGCGCTACGCATCGATATAAGTGCGCAAAGTTACCAATACATTATGTGAACTGGTGCATTATACCCCTATTGATTATAATATTTTCCCGATTGTGAAAGCACCTTACATAAAAAAACCGAAGCGCATACACGCTCCGGTCAATCTATCCGCAATCTATGAAAAACGCTCGTTTATACTAAAACGTCAGAATTGCGCAAATAGTGTGTAACGGAATTGTAAAATAGCCTTAGAAAGTTTCTTCTATCAGGTAGTGGTTTCTGTCAGCAGCACTGCGGCTTATCAGTTCGCCAAGAAAGCCTGCCAGGAAAAACTGTGTACCGATAATCATGGTAGTGAGCGCCAGATAGAATGTTACCCTGTTGGTAAGGCCAAAATCTGCACCTTCTACCAACCTGCTGATGATGAGATAGATGGTAGATGCAAAGCCTATCATAAAAGCAATTGTACCCAGCAAGCCAAAGAAGTGCATGGGTTTTTTACCAAAACGGCTGATGAATTGAATAGAAAGCAAATCGAGGAAGCCATTGATAAAGCGCTCCCAGCCAAATTTTGACACACCGTATTTCCGTGCACGGTGTACCACTACTTTTTCGCCAATCTTGCGGAAACCCGCGCTTTTGGCAAGTACAGGTATAAAGCGGTGCATTTCGCCATATACTTCTATACTCTTAACTACTTTCTTATTGTATGCCTTCAGGCCACAGTTCATATCGTGCAGCTTAATGCCCGACACCCAGCGATTGACACCGTTGTATAGTTTTGAAGGCAGGTTTTTGGTAAATGTATTATCGTGGCGCACTTTCTTCCAGCCGCTTACCAAATCGAAACCATCAGCCGTTATCATGCGGTATAGTTCAGGTATCTCATCAGGACTGTCTTGCAGGTCGGCATCCATGGTGATTACCACATTGCCTTTTGCAGCTTTGAAACCCTCGTTCAGCGCGGCACTTTTGCCGTAGTTGCGTTGAAATTTGATACCGTGCACAGCAGGATAGTCTTTCGATAAGCGTTTTATCACTTCCCAGCTGCTATCGGTGCTACCATCGTCTACCATGATGATTTCATGGCTATAACCCATTTCGCCGCATACACGCTCTATCCAGTCCGCCAGTTCGGGCAGCGATTCCTCTTCGTTGTATAATGGTATGACGATTGATATATCGGGCATATTATGCGGTAGCTCCGGTTTTTTTACGGTTCAAAATCAATGCAAAAATAAAGCCTAATATACTATACCTGACTATATCTACCAGCAAACCTGTTGTTAAATTGCCGAATGTGGGCTTAGCATTCCTGTTTTGCAGGTATTCTTTGCGCAGCTCTTCCATTTTGGTAGCAGAGTTTGGGTATGTTTTCAGGTAGTTCATCTTACCGGTAAAAATCCTGTCAGAAATTGATACATCGCTATACATCCACGCCTGTTCAAAGCCATATGATAGCGTTATACCTACCAATATAGTCAGAAACATTGCCTGAAATATTTGCTTCATGGTAGCGCTTGCAATCCTGTTTTTCTGCATAATGCCTGTAAGCAATATGATGGCTATGCCACTTGCGAGCGATACGAAGAAGATGATATAACTGGCTTTGAAATCTTCCAGATAATAATTGAACTGTATTGTGCTGCAAATAATCTTTACAGCAGCCAGAGCAAAACCCATCAGCAGGGGTAGTATATACTTATTGCCTTTTCCTTGTATCGTCGTCTCCAATGCTCAAATAGTTGTGATGTATTAAGGCTGCATATGCTCTGGCATCGCACCTTTCTTTTTTGGTATAGCAGCAGCTATCAGTGATAATAATGCACCCATGAACATAGTGCCTATCAACGAACCGAATATCATTGTTACACCCCAGTATTTTTCTGTCATGTTCATCGCTACTTCTGCCTGTTCTTCAGGTGTTCCGTCTTTTTCAAATTTATCAGCCATTTTAGACAGCACTTCATCTTTCAGGTCAGGGAATGCATAAATAATAACTATTCCCCATATTAATGCCAACACAGACATAATCAATACTGCCTTGAAACAGCTCCCATATACATTGCCAAATGTTACATAGTTATCATTTGCCTTAGCATAGGCCATTGCATTCATAACAAGCCCGACAAGCATAATAAGATAAGTAACATACTGCAGTCCGGAGTCCATTTCCATTTTCATGACCA
Organism: Flavipsychrobacter sp.; assembly: GCA_035299045.1. Classification (GTDB taxonomy): domain Bacteria; phylum Bacteroidota; class Bacteroidia; order Chitinophagales; family Chitinophagaceae; genus Polluticoccus. The sequence goes on along the minus strand of DATGXJ010000032.1, from coordinate 4,690 downwards.
TCATCAGAGCACCGAAAATAATGGTTGCAAGCCCTGTAATCAGTCCGTAAGTAGTATGCGTCTGTTTCATATTATTATTGATTTAAGTGTACCTGCTTGTTATTGATGATACCAATCACTTTGCCTTGCAGCACTGTACCAATAAACGGATTGTTGGCAGATGCTGACTGCATCTTGCCCAACTGTTGGCTACCGTTTGTGGTATACAGCGTCATGTCTGCCGCAGCCCCTTTCTCAATATTAGTATTCCCGAGGCCGAAGATATCACCCGAAGCGGTAAACAATGTTGCAACGCGTTCCGCACCTACTGCCTGTAGCACGAGGTTGTAAGCTATCTCCTGTATGTTCATGCCGTCTGCGGCATATTCGTATTCTTTTGTTTTGGCATCCCATTCTTGCGGGCGGTGGTGCGATGCTATACAATCTATCGTACCATCTGCGATACCCGCTAATAAAGCCTGCCTGTCGGCCTCGCTGCGGATAGGCGGCATTACTTTGTACATGCTGCTATAGCCGCCCAGTGCGGTATCGTTCAGCACAAGGTGGTATGGTGTTACAGAGCAGGTAATGTTCAGCCCTTCTTTTTTTGCATTACGTATCATCTCCACACCCTCGGCAGTAGAGATACCCGTTACATGCAGGCGAGAGCCTGTGTAGCGCAACAGTTCTATATCGCGATACAGCAATATGGTTTCTGACAATGATGGTATGCCCGGCATACCCAGTTTTACAGATTCAGGCCCTTCGTGCATCAATCCGCCTGCAGCCAGTACGCTGTCCACAGGTATCTGCACCAGTGTGCCGTTGAAAGACTTTACATATTCCAATGCTTTCAGCATCAGCTGTGCATTTTGCACAGGCTTCCAGCCATCGGTAAAGGCAACAGCGCCATGCGCATGCATATCCAGCATTTCTGCCAGGTTTTTACCTTCTATATCTTGTGTGATAGCACCAAGCGGATGCAGGCTTACAACATTGCCTGCTGCTTTTTGTACCAGTGATTGTACGATTGATTTGGTACTGACAGCAGGATTGGTATTAGGTGCTGTAAGCACATGTGTATAGCCACCTGAAGCAGCAGCTCGCAGGCCGCTTGCTATGGTTTCTTTATGTTCATAACCCGGTTCGCGATAGTCTGCCAGTATATCCGTCCATCCCGTGCTAACGCAAAGGCCGTCTGCTTTTACAACAGTGTCTGCATTTGCATTGATGGATTGTGCAATGTCTTTAATGATGCCGTCTTCAATTAAAATATCTACTATCTGATTGTGGAAACCCGACCGTGTGTCTGTAATCTTCGCTTGTTGAATGAGCACTTGCATAAGTGGCTATTGTGTAGCTGCTTGTTTGCGAAAACCGCCTGCCAGTAAATACGTCTCGGCAGCCAGCATTAACACGGCTAAAATAGCACAAACTTTCCAAAGCGGGAAACTACCGAGGGTAGAAGCATGGTTGGCACTGCTTATTTCGGTAGTGCTGAGCCAATATATATTATCTCCGTCCCACTGCTTTTTCAGGTCGCCGATGGCCCATGTGTTCAGTATAGACTCGTCTCGGCTATTGTTGATGGCCACCAGTGCGGTATCGCTGCCTGCGGCGCTCAGCTGATAAAAACCAGCCTGCTGTACTGCCATATCAGGAAACACATCCAGCCCCTTGCCGCCCGGGCGTTGCGGTGGTATGGCATTTATACCGTTTCCGTATATGTGTACCATATTACGTTCGCCCGTGCCTTCAAAAGGAATGAAAGCAGCCTGCTGCCTGCCCAGTGTCAGCGCATACATATCGCCGCCACGGCTTTGCATCGCCATCTGGTACAGGAAAGGCACAAAGAAATAGCTGCCTGCAAAATTGCCCGACTGCATATCTGCCGCCACGGCACTGATGTACAGGCTGCCTTTTGATGGTGTGTATTTTGCCAGCATCGGGTCGCCACTGCGGAAGCTCAGTACCGCCTGCTGATTGGCAGACAGGCCTGCATCTATTTTATAGTGCCAGTTGGCAACAGGTAATTGTATGTTTTCGGGTATGCGTTCAAACATATCGCGCACCAGATCGCTGCCTTGTTGCAGGTTGGTAGCGGGCTGAGAAGCCGTATCTATGCCTGTTATCTTAATATCCGCTATTTGTTGCAGCCCATCGTTCATTGCAGTTGCGTCCGTACCACGTGCCGGGAAGATGCAGATGCTCTGCCCCTGTTGCAATGCATTGGCAATAGCTTTGCCCATCGTAGCATCCATACGGGTGATGCCGTTAAGGATAACCAGATTGTATTGCTGCCAGTCGTTTATATTTTGGTTGATGCCCGATTGTGTAAGCTGAAAACCATTATATGCACGAAATGCTGCTTGTATATAAGGATTAGGTTGGCCTTCGTTCATAACCAGTACATTCAGGCTGGGGGCACTGCGAGCACTAATGCGGAATGTATCGTCAAAACGAACAGAAGCATCGTTGATGCTGAGCACCATACGCTGCCAATTGGCGTCGTTTACAGAAAAGCTGAGGGTATCCGTGCTTTCGTTCTTATCATTGAAACGCAGTGCTGAAGCACTTTTTACCTGCCCGTTGATGGTAAGCTGCAATACAGGATTCTCTTTCGGCGCATCGCCCGCTATGCGGCTGTGTACTATCAGCCTGTTCTGCACACCACTTTGCAATACAGGTGCATACAGATAGGCGGTATCAATAAACACATTACCCGCAGCACTTGTTTGTACGGGTATGCCATAGAAATGTATGTTGCGTAGCAGGTTCTTATCTGCCTTAGCAGAGAAACCACTTTGCTGAAAATCTGAGTAATAATATACATCTGCCGCTGCAAAAGATTCGCTCTGCATGATGCTGTTGACAGTTGCCAGTGTCTTGTCTGCAGGTTTGCTGTTGGCACTGATATCTATCGTGTTCAGCAAAGTCAGTACTTTATCTGCAGGCAGTGGCTGATAGCTTGCTGGCTTGTCGTTTGTCAGCAGCAGGAAGCGTGTGCCTGTGGGGGCATGGCGTATCTGTTCACGGGCCGCATCCCTTGCAGTTTCAAACAAGGTGCGTGCGCCTTTCTTTACACTCATGCTACCCGAATTATCCAGATAGATAACCTGCAGCCTGTTGGTGGTGTCTTTTTTATTGCCGGCGAAAAATGGTTGTGCAAATGCAAGTATCAGCGCTGCCAGAAAGAGCAGGCGCAGTGCTAAGAGCCATTTATATTTCAGTTGTGATTGTTTATGCGATTTCAGCTGTATGCTTTTCAGAAAGCGGGTATGCGGAAACATAACCGTCTTGTACCTGCGCAGGTTGAACAGGTGTATCAGTACGGGTATGGCAAGCGTTAGCCCAGCCAGCAGAAATAAGGGATAGAGAAAACTCACGTATCAAATATAAGGTTAATGAGCTGATTAGCCGATGTGATTATTAGCTAATGAAATGATAAAATCTTATTTAGTATATGTTCCGATTTGCGTGTTAACAACCTCACCCTTATAATCCCCATCCCTATTGATATACAGCTTCAGCCTGCCATTGCGGAATTGCTCGGGTACTTCAACATAGAAACTGTAGTCCTGTATTTTGTTTTCTGTAGATGTCGGGTAGAAAAGTCTTACCCTGTTGCGTAGGGTAGTATCTCCTGCTTCAATACCTGTGTTTAGATACGCACCCCAAATACCGCTTTGAGTATTGATGCGGGCATCTACCCGTAGCCATGTTTCATTGCCTGTCAGGTGTAGTTGTGCATCGCATAATACAGCCTGTCCGTTTCCGCTGAATTGTATAGTCTCTGTAGTATTATTTTGATATAGTGTAGTTGCAGTAAAACCCTTCTCGCTACGGAGCATGTCTTCATTGTCAAGCATACTATAGTCAAGCGGCTTAGGGTTAGGATTCATGTAAATTCGCCCGTAATACTGACGGTTCATATCATAAAAATGCAGGATGGTTTTATAGTATTGTTCGTGCTGAAATAGATTGACTACTATGAGGTAAATGCTCAATACATAAAAACTCCACTTCCATTTTTTAGTATTGATGTGTTGCACAAACGCTGTGAATGGCAATGCAAACAAAGGATAGCTCTGCATCAGCGCGCGGGTACTATAGCTGCCACCGTATTGCCAGTCTCTCCACGATATGATGATGTAGATATTGAGCAAGCAAAACCACAGCACAGACTTGCGCCATTCGTATCCCTTAATAAAGAACATACCTGCTATGAAGAATATGGTAACAGGTGTGTAGATAAACCAGCCCTTCTCCCAACCCACCAGCACACGCAGGTGTGGTGTCAGGAAATCCCAGGCACTGCCAACATCGTACACCCAGCTACCGCTTACGTATTTCCAGTACGCAAGTTGTGGCAATATCCCTATCAACCCAAAAACCGCTGCAATAAATATGTGCGACCTGTGTTGTTTCACCATTGCCCATTTAGCTTTGGCAGCTTCTTTCGTATGGGTGTTCCACATCAGTGGTATAAACAACATAACTGCTTCTGTTGGTCGGCAAATGGTTGCAAAGCCTATGATGTAGCCCGTCAGCGCAGCAAACAAAGCCGATGGTTTATCGTGCCAACGCTTTACGATATACAATACCAGCACATATAGCAGAAAGATATAAGCATGGCTCATACCACCATCTACCGCCACATATTGCAAAAAATTGCTGGCAAGGCACAGCAGCAATATAGATATGGCAACGC
>DATGXJ010000031.1:0-85430 GCA_035299045.1 Flavipsychrobacter sp. | reverse complement strand
CGGTGTTCAGTCGTCTGCACAAGAACTGAAAGTACGTTCTAACAAAAAATTCGGTGTTACAGTAAGAACTAACAACACAAACTTCTCTTATACAGGTACAACAACTCCTGCTCCTGTAATGCCTGTAAGTGGTGTTCTGGCTTTGAAAGTAAGTGCAAACGCAACAGGCGGTGCTATCGCTTCTCCGTTCAGCGCATCAGCATACAGCGGTCTGTCTAACACAGCAGCAAATCTGATAACTAACGCAAACAACGGTGGTAACCAAACATTCAGCGTAATGTATGAAGCTACTCCGGGTTTTGCTTACCCTGCAGGTACTTACACTGTAGATGTAGTTTATACAGCTACTCAACTGTAATAATTATTACAGCTTATTACTCTCAATCGGATCTTTTTCATCCAAATACGGAAGCTACTCTTGGCGGGGTAGCTTTCTTTTTTAGTGCTTACCGACAGGCTCCCATATTACTCTGGCAAATGTGCTGAGTCGCTGATTGGCCTTACTGATAGGGATACCACCGACAATTCCTATCAGTAACTGTCGTGTAATTTCCACACGTAGCTGCGGGCGGACGGTCATATCAAAACCATTTTTATTCCACTCACTGTTCAATTCTAGGCCTACAAAATTTCTGGTGCCGGTTATCATGTAGTGAAAATTCAGATTGGCATCGTAGGTGATATGCCCGTGTGTGCTTTCAAATGCTTTTTCAATTCTTGGACCGGTATATAGCAATGTATGGAAATTGTTGCCATGCCTTTTTGCAATGACTAGAAAAGGATTGAGTGTATTACCGGTAAACACAGGCCCCTTGTTTATTTCATTCAGGTTAGCAAATTCCAATTCATTGATATAGCCAAGCGCCATGCTTGTGTTATAGCGAGGCGATACAAAAAAAGTCCACTGTATGGCGGTTTTTATACTTTCTACCCTGTGCGATGGTTTCTGTATACTGTCAGTAATATTGTTTGCAGAGTAAAAGGTAAATGGTAATTCTACTTCCAGTCCCAGCCTGTTGATAGGGGCAAATTCATATTCTATCAATGCCTGGTAACTGTCGTATTTCAGATTGTCTGTAATGCCTAAACCAAAGTTCCATTCCTGTTCTCCTTTATGTGCGCCAAGGTCGCGTATCAGGTCTATGTACAATGGTTCTGCATGCAATACTTTATGCGGTGTTTCTCTTTCTGTTGCCGCAATATATAAACTGTCTTTTGTTTGGTTGATGTCTTGTGCCTGCGCAAAAAACGGCGCTGCGGCAATGCATAGCAATGCTGCTGTTTTAAACATATGCTGTATGATTGTATAAATGAAAAAGTTGCAGGCAGAAATTACCTGCATTTATCAGCGTTTGTATTTACAATCAAATAAAATCGGGCGGGGGAGAAATGGTGTCATTATACACAGATGCAGGTATGCTGCTTGAATATGGAATATAAACTGTGTTATAATGTTGTAAGGGTGCTGGTATAAAAGGAATAGTAACAGTTACAAAAAGTATTTTTCCATCGTTCTTTGATAGAGAAGTGCCATCGGTATCATTATCATCATTGTCTTGTTCGGGTACGTGATTCTCAATATCCATCCAGCACTCTGTAACAAGTTCGTATATGGATTCAATTTCATTGAATTCAGGTATTATGGCTGCCTTGTGTTTTGAAGGTGCATAATTGAGAGGTTCTTTGAAATCGGCACTGTAATTAAGGATTAGCAATGCAAGCACGCACACCATAGTGTTTGATATAGCTAGCTTTAATTGTGCAATACAGGCATGCATAAAGTCAAAAATATCGTTGTTTTATAATACTGTCTGTTAAACTTTATTTAAACGATAAATTATTTGTTAGCCAATTAGAAAGCGTGCCTTATAGATTTGATTAAGTAAGGTTACATTTGTGCTCCTTAATATTATTGGAATATGAGATTTTTATACTGCATGGCATTGGTAGCAGCAACACTATCTGTTGGTAGTGCTGATGCACAAAACAAGGCGAAAACAATAGACTCTGTAATGATGTTGTATCAGAAACAAGGTAGTTTCAATGGCAGTGTATTGGTGTATCAGTATGGGCGTCCTGTGTTGGTAAAAGGCTACGGATACAGAGACTTGTCAAAGAAATTGCTGAATGATAGTAATACCGTTTTTCAGATAGGTTCTGTAACCAAGACATTCACTGCAACAATCATTCTTATGTTGCAGGAACAGGGGAAACTTAATGTAAAAGACAAATTGGCCAAATATTTTCCCGACTATCCTGACGGGGATAAAATAACGATTGAAAACCTCCTGACACACACATCGGGTATCTATAACTATACAGAAGATACTGCATTTGGAAGGCAGGGCCTGTTTGCTCATCGCAGCCGTAAAGAAATGATTAGTCTTTTCAAAGACAAGATATCAGGTATCGAACCGGGAACAACATTCTATTATAGCAATTCAAACTACTTATTGCTGGGATACATTATTGAAGATTTGACACATAAGAGCTATCACACCGCTCTGCGCAGCATGATACTTGAACCACTAGGAATGAAGAATACAGGTTGCGACTTTGCAAGGTTGAATAACAAAAACAAGGCAACAGGCTATTTTTCTATAGATGATAATTTTGGTGATGTAGCCCCTTTGGTAGACTCTTCAGTATCATATGCTGCAGGGTGTATTTACAGTACTGTTTCAGATTTGAATAAATGGGCTAATGCAGTGCATGCCGGGTTGTTAATGACAAAAGAGAGTTGGAAACAGGCACATACTATTTACAAACAAAACTACGGCTACGGATGGATGCTTGGTGAAGTGAGTGGTAAAAAAAGCATTGGCCATAATGGTGGAATACACGGCTTTGTAGCCAACTTGTTTTTAATGCCGGATGATGCAAGTACTATAGTGCTCGTATCAAATAATATGGAAAATGAACAGTCTCAGATAAGGCGAAATATCACTTCCATACTGAATGATAAAAGTCCCGATTTGCCTACTTTCAGACAAGAGATAAAACCTGACGTTACTGTTTTGAAAAAATATGTCGGGGAATATATATTGGCACCAGGTTTTAGTATTACAATATCAGAGGCAGAGGGCAAATTATTTGCACAGGCAACCGGTCAGCCCAAATTGAGGCTATACGCAGAACGTAATAACCTTTTCTTTTTTAAAGTAGTAGATGCTGAAATAAATTTCCTTACTAACGATAATAGTGTAGTAGACAGGCTGACACTAAAGCAAAATGGTAGATTAATGACGGCTGTGAAAAAATAGTATACTAATTAAATGTTATGGTAATATAGGCGCAATTCCCGAAAAGGATTGCGCCTATTGTCTTTCAATGAGTTATGTTTTTGTTTGTTAACCACTTGCAAATGCCTTGCTAAGGGTGGGTTAAGTGGCATTCAAATTTGGGAATGATGACCATTGTCATTGAATATTTGTATCACAAACAAACTGAGGGCTTAACCGCCGGGTACAAACAAACACAAATGAAAAAGACCATTGCACTAACAACTGTTTTACTATGCAGCCTTGCAGGTTTTGCACAGCAAAGCAGCAACAGCTCTCAAACAGTCTCTATGGGGGTGAGCAGTACGATAGAGCTCACATTCTCAGGTAGTACCACCGCTACAGGCGCTACTGTCAATCTGAACTTCAATACAGTTAATGATTATGCAAATGGTGTAGCTTCATCAGATCAGGAACTGAAAGTAACATCCAATCGCAACTTTACTATTGCTGTAAAAACCAGCAGTGCTACATTCAGCTACTCGGGCAGCACTTCGCCGGCGCCATCCATGCCTGTGGGTATATTGGGGCTGATGATAGCATCAAACAGCACAGGTGGTACAATCGTTAGTCCGTTCTCTGCATCAGCATACAACAGCCTCAGCAATAGCAACCAGATGCTGCTTAATACCTGCACTGCCGGTAATGCAAAGCTATTTGCCGTGAAGTATAAGGCAACGCCCGATTTTGCATATCCGGCAGGTACATATACTGTAGATGTTCTTTATACCGCAACCCAATTATAAACCCAAGAAAAAGACACACGGTATGAACAAACAGACAAACACGCTTCTTAAAGCAATAGCTATATTTATTTTGGGTATGGTAGCAGCATTTTCTGCCAACGCACAAAATGCAAGTAGGACAGCGGTACAAACTGCCAAGCTCGATCTTTCTGATGCCATCGAACTATCATTCATCAATGGTGCGGGTGGTACACTCAATTTTACATACAACAACGCTACAGAACTTATAAATGGTAAGGAAAGCGTGACGCAGGATTTGCGCGTACGCTCCAACAAAAAATTTAAAGTAGCAGTGGCCAGCTCTTCTACAAATTTTACCTACACAGGTACATATACAGTTAATAACATCATCCCCGTAAGCACAGGCTTGCAGGTAATGGTAACGGCTAATAACACGGGTGGTATACCTACATTGCAGGCGCTGCTAGGTTGGCTGGGCCTTACAATAGGCGGTGGCACAACACTGCTTACATATTGTAATCCGGGTGGCAACCAGACGTTTACCGTAAAGTACAAAGCAACGCCCGGGATACTTGCAGCACCCGGTACATATACTACTGATGTTGTGTTTACAGCTACACAGATGTAATAAAATCTTTTTTTGTTTGAATATTGTATGCAGGCTGCCATGTGCAGCCTGTTTTGTAATGGTTAATTGCCCGTTAAACAGGGGCTGTAGTTTGGTATGGCCTCTACGGTGTGTGATATTTACATAAACAGAACAAACATGAAAGCATTGACATCAACAGACCGACCAAGAATATTCAGCAATAAAGTGTTGCATTATTTTACAAGGCTCAATCCATTTCGCGGAGAGCTGGTAGAGGTAGAAATGAAAGTAGTGGGCAAGCGCATTGTGTATACGTATACCAAAGTGCGCAATACACAGGCGTAGTATTCTTTATTTTGTAGTAATGTTGTGTAGTTATTATGCACAACAAAGCCCGCATATTTCTTGTCTTTTTTATTGCTGCCATTGTTGGTACACTGGCACACGAGTGTGGCCATGCGCTTGTAGGTGAAATGGTTGGGTTTAAAACATCTGTTCACTATCAGTATACAAGTTGTGAAAACTGTTATGATGCTTACAATGCCGCTAAAGATGCAGATACTTTTCGTCTGTATGAATACAGGCTAAGTCTGTTTACATGGGGTGGTCCTGCACAAACAATCCTCACAGGTTTGGGCGGCATTATTGGTCTGCTTGTTGTTCGCAGAAAACAGAAAATAGATGCTTATAACTTCAGGCACTTGCTTCTGCTGGCTTGTTCGTTTTTTATCAGCAGGAATGTATTTAACGAAGTCTTTTTCTGGGCAAAATATCTAACTACAAAACAAGTGCCTTATAGATGTGATGAATGTAAGCTTTTGGATTATTACAATGCTAATCCATTGATTGGGCATCTGTTGATATTTGTTGCTGCAAGTACTGTATTGTGGTGGATTACGTTTGTGTTGCTCAAAAAACACCGCCTGCAGTTTATTGTCTGGGGTGGTTTAGGTAGCCTTTCGGGTGGTCTGTTGTGGTTGTACATAATAGGCAAATACATATTGCCATAAAAAAGCCCGCTTATGTAGCAGGCTTTTCTGTTTATTCTTTTATCAGTTTTCTTCGTTCGGTTATATTGCCACTATCATCATGTAGGGTAAGTATATACAAGCCTACAGGCAGTGAAGAAGTATTGATTGTTTTGTTGCTGCCAAGTTGGGTTATTGCCACTTTGCCCATGGCATCTGTCAGCTTTATATACGTGGCATCGGCATCCACCATCAGCTGATTGTTGAATGGGTTGGGGTAGATGTTAGCAGCTTTGTTTGCAGCCGTGTTGCTAACGCCTGTTGGTGTGCCGTAAGGATGAATATAATAGCATGGGTAGGTTGATGAATAAGATGTGGTGTACCCATTTTCTGTGTAGCAAATTGGCTCGCCACCTTGGTGAGAAAAGTAAGAGCCATAGAAAAATGGGAAACCATTCGCACCAATTCCTTCCACAAGTGTAAAAGCACTATTAGTTGTTATATACCTTTTTCTATAGACACCACCAATGGAAACACTATCAGTGCCGGTTATTACGGCGTTTATGTTTTTGATATCGTAAATGTTGAATACAAAAATCTGTTTGATAGTATCTCCTATGTTTACATTAAAGTCCCACATCAGCGTTTCAGTATCACGGTAATACATGTACAGCTTTTTGCTGTCTTCTCTTATAGCACATATATAGTAATCTTGTCCTTTTGCAACACCTCCTGATACTGGTAGATATCCGGTTTTGTTTTGAAGTGACAGAGATCGTGCCATAATCTTTTGATAGGTATTGCCTTTTATAGTAGTGTCTTTGCCGGATGCAAAATACATGGCCTCTTCAGTGAAATAGCCTACTTGAGAAACATAGATATGATTATAGTCGCTCCAGAAAGCATTACCGTAGGGGAACGGATGGTATTGTTGTGCTGTTGCGTTACAGAAAATAAGGATGGCTGCCAGTTGCAGCAAAATAAAAGGTCGCATAGGTTTATTGTTTGTATAAAGTTAATAGTTCTTAAATAACAGAACGAAAAAACATATCACATATTGTATGGCTTAAAAGACATACAGCCCCTCATTGAGGGGCTGTATACATATATTAAGTACGGGCAATCAAAATGCGATTACGCTACCAGTGTTTCCAGTACAGCGTTCATGCTGCGTACTGCTTCTGCGCTTTTGTTGAATGCTTCTTGTTCTTCAGCGTTCAGTTTGTAGTCGATGATTTTTTCCCAGCCGTTGCTGCCTATCACTACAGGTACGCCCAGGCAAATGTCTTTCTGGCCATATTCGCCATCCAGCGCTACGCAGCAAGGGAATACTTTCTTCTGGTTGCGGATGATGCTTTCTACCAGCAATGCTCCTGCAGCACCCGGTGCATACCATGCACTTGTGCCCAGCAGTTTTGTAAGTGTAGCACCACCTACCATTGTATCAGCAGCAACTTGTTTCAGTTGTTCTTCGTTCAGGAAGTTGCTAACAGGTGTGCCATTCAATGTAGCAAGGCGTGTCAGTGGTATCATTGTAGTATCGCCGTGGCCACCTATTACTACTGCGTGCAGGTCGTTCTGAGAGCAGTTCAGTGATTGTTGCAGGTATGTTTTGAAGCGTGCGCTATCCAGTATACCACCCATACCGATGATGCGGTTTTTAGGCAGGCCTGTAGCTTTCAGCGTCAGGTATGTCATAGTATCCATAGGGTTGCTTATCACCACTATGATAGTATTAGGAGAGTATTGCAGCAGGTTTTTAGCAACTGTTTCAACGATTTTTGCGTTTGTGCCAATCAACTCTTCACGAGTCATGCCTGGTTTGCGCGGAATACCTGAAGTGATAACGCAAACATCAGAACCAGCAGTTTTGCTATAGTCGTTTGTGCTGCCTATTACGCGGGTATCAAAACCCAGCAGAGACGACGTCTGCATGATGTCCAGCGCTTTACCTTCAGCAAAACCTTCTTTGATGTCTACGAGTACCAGTTCTTCAACCAATCCCCTGCGGGCGATGTTGTCTGCACAGGTAGCACCTACTGCACCCGCACCTACTACAGTTACTTTCATTTCGTTTATTCTTTTTATTGTGAGTTTAAATAAATATAAAATCCGTGCAAAGATAGGGGTAATTACTATTTGTGCAGATGATTTTGGTTAATGTCTTATGTTTTACTATTTCAATATTATATTTGAATAGATTGATGTCTTAATGAATTTTAGTTGATTCTAACGTTTTTATAGTTATTAACGTCTATATTCTAAACCTATATTCTATGTATAAAGTAATTACCGTAAGCCTTTTTTGTCTTTTATATTACATAAGTAGCTTTTCCCAAATATTATACAAAGCTATAAATCATTATCCAGGAGCAAATTATCAAACTTGTTCAGATCTTATAGTATTTAAAGACAAACTTTTTTATATGACGTTCTCAAGCACTAATCCTAACAGTAGGGAAATTGCCAGTTTTGATAAATCAGGTATTTGGACAAAATTTCCGCACTCGAGTTACTTTAACGGATATGGTAGACCTGCTATAGTTGGCGATACACTTTATTTTTCAGGTAGTAATGGCTCTGATTATGAGTTGTATAAGTTTGATGGAGTGAACCCAATAAGTTTGGCTTCTGATATTTTGCCAGGTCCTGTATCATCAGAGCCTAAAAATATTATTTCACTTTCCGGTAGATTGTTTTTTGAAGCATATAAACCACCAACGGGTAGGGAACTCTACGAGTATAACCCAGTAACAGGTATCGCAAGGCTTATAGCAGATACAAGAACAGGTAGTAGTGATGGCTATGCGCGGGGACTTGTTGTATATAATAGCTGCCTTTTTTATGTAGCAAGAGATAATGATGATAAATATCAGATTTATCGTTATGAACCATCTACAGGAATTGTTTTAAAGTGTACAAATAATACGGGCATATATTCGCCAGGTAACCTTAGTGTACTAAACGGTAAATTGTATTTTATTTATTTTGATAATGTTCTTGTCGGGAATAATGGTTATCAGTTTTACACTATTGATAGCAACAATATTGTCAAAAAAGTGACAAGTATAAACTATTCTTTCATAGGCCCTCCAGGTATTAGTGCAAAAGCCAGGTATGGGGGCGATTCACATGGTTATGGGATTCTAAATAACAACTTGTACTTTGTTTTGAGTGACGGCAATTTGGGGCAAGATTTATATGGGTATAATCTTACAACTGATGTGTTGTATAAAGTTTATCATATGAATAATTTGCCAACTGGCTATCCGTTGAATTCAGGCTATAGTTTTATCGAATACAAGGGTAAGTTATACTTTAATGGAGATGATAGTACACATGGAATTGAGTTTTGGGAGTTTGATGGTAGCGCTCCTCCAAAGCTAATATCGGATAGTAATCCTGGTCTAGGGAATTTCAATCCTTATTGTATGATTAATTATGATGATAAAATATTCTTTTCAGCACAACAAACTACCGGAGTATTTGAGTTACATGTATTTGGAGATACAACAAAATCTGTAGTAGTATCTAACAGCATCAATAAAAACGCAAATGTAAAAGTATATCCTGTACCAATATTGAATAATGTAACAATAGAATTTGAATCTCATTCTGTTACTGATTGCAAAATTAGTATTGTAGACAATGTCGGAAAGATAGTGCATGCATCAGAACATAGGTTGCCACAAACTGCTAATATGATAGTAGTGCCATTAAATGAGTTGCCTTCTGGTACATATTCTATAATAATTACCGATAAACAAGGTCAATTAATAGCTAACAAAATGTTGATGAAATATTAGTTGTTTAGTGATTTTGGCATAATTTTTTCTATACATATATCAGGTACCCGTTACAGTATTTCAAAACCTGAAAAATGATAGCTGTATGGAAATGAATAAGGAGTACAAAACACAGCCAGCCGAGCCATCTTTGTTCGCTATGTTTGCCCTGCTGGCAGGTTTATCTTTAGTTGTCGGTGTTGTGGTGTCGCTGGTTTTTACGGTTAGCCACGTATTCAAGTAGGCTGTTTACTTCCGGCCTGAAAAGGCGCAATGCTATCATAACAGATAATATAAACAATGCTGATGTTACAAAGACAATACTCTTATTGAGCCTAACAATATAGTAGTGCAATGATATATTGTCTGTTCTCTTTTTGCCTATAAAGAATACAGATGTTTTGTAGAAAGCTTTAGAGATAAAGCCCAGTTTTCCCCAATTAGTATATTTCCAGCCTTCCTGATAGTTGTACGAGGGTTCATATTTGGCAGACAGATTGTGTTTGTAGTAGTTGTTCCAGTATTTAGATACAGTATCAATATCAACCATTTTACCGGCTGAGTCTCTAAATATATGCCCTGACAGAGGGTCTACTAACAATAGATGATGGTCTTTTTCTATTACAGTGGCAATATGACCACCTTCCCTGCCGCCAACTGTTAGTATTACAAATTTTGTTTTATAGCCCATATGCATCATCAGCCTGGTAAAGAAGCTTGCATATGCCCCACATGCACCTTTGCCAAAATAGAAATTACTGAATGAACTACGTGTTAGTGCAAGTTTCGGAGATGTAAATGTTTTATCGCTGAAAAGCGTCATCATTGGGTCCTGTATCAGGTGGGTATAATGCATGGCTGTATCTACCATGCAATTGAGGTTGTTTTCAGGACATCGTTCCTTTACCTCTATAGCAAGATTATGCACAAGCTCGTCCTCGTACTTCCAGTCACTATAACTGAGTAACGTGAACATTAATAAAAATCCGGCTATGAATATCAGCATGAACCCGGAGATTTTTCTCAATAGCATTTTGCGTAGAATATATAATTAGGGCGTTACAGTGAGTAAGAGGATGCGCAAATGTAGATTTTTAGATTGAATAAACGTAACTTATAATAGTGATATATTCTCCATGATTTGCCAGATATCTATCGTGATATATGAATGGGTTTAATTGGTAGTTTATATGTTTGGGTATAACAATTACGGCATTAATTTTCTGTTATAATCTTCGTTATATTTTATTGTCGATATATGGATGTTGTCATATTTGTATACAATACGTTCGTTAGTTCTTAAGATATGAATGTCCGAAATCCGCTTTTGCCTTTCTATTACTATTTGCGGTAAATGCTAACGCATAGAACAATATTTCTTACTATGCTTATCGTTACCCATTCAGCCCAATGGCAGGTAGGTTTTATGCTCAACTACTGAATGTATATTCTACGAAGTATTTAGTAGCTAATACAATTCATATCTGTAACATATGATGCCCGTGATTCTCCTCCATGAATGTATATATGATTATTAATAAAATTATACCTCATTAATAAAGGTTCATCTGCTCCGTAGTTTGCTTTGTATATGACACAAGTATCATCTTTTATAAGGTAGTGTGCATCGTAAACATTCGTATTAGGCATAAGCCATAGTTTAATAGTGCTATCATCAGGCATTGACAGCGCAAATGTTGTGTCAAAGGCGAAATTCGTTATTTGTGGGCTACTGGTATGTTTAGCTGTTATTTGATAAAAGGAATAATGCCAATTACGTTTTTGCTTAATCTTTAAAGCGTATTTACTCAGGGAATTTGTATCTGCCGGAGGTATATTATTCTTTTTACAACCAAACAACGTAACTGTAACAGCTAAGAAGAAAACAAAACTTAATTGTAATGACTTCATAAAATGGGATTTAGGTTGTTATAAAATTAATTAATCAATTGTAATTCAATCGTAAACTTTCCGCTCTCCATCTTATTATTTACCTTCGCCACTATATTTTCAGAATATGAACGCAGCAAAACGCGTGTACGATAACGTACTGCAAACAATAGGTAATACACCGCTTATTAAACTAAACAAGGTAACGGCTGACCTGCCATGCCCTGTTTATGCAAAGGTCGATTTCTTCAACCCCGGCAACAGCATCAAAGACCGTATGGCACTGAAGATGCTGGAAGTGGCAGAGCAGGAAGGTAAAATAAAGCCCGGTGGTACTATTATAGAAGGTACAAGTGGTAACACAGGTATGGGCCTTGCACTGGCTGCCATCATCAAAGGGTACAAATGTATTTTCGCCACTACAGACAAGCAATCGAAAGAAAAAGTAGATATCCTGAAGGCTGTAGGTGCAGAGGTGATTGTATGCCCTACAAATGTAGAGCCTGAAGATCCGCGTTCTTACTATTCGGTATCTAAGCGTCTGGCAACAGAGATTCCAAATAGTTGGTATGTAAACCAATACGATAATCTGGCAAACCGTCAGGCACACTACGAGAGCACCGCTCCTGAAATCTGGGAACAGACAGAAGGTAAAGTAACGCACATCGTAGTAGCTAGTGGTACGGGCGGTACTATTACCGGTATCGGTATGTTCATGAAAGAAAAGAACCCCGACATCAAAATGTGGGCGATAGATACCTATGGCTCACTGTTGAAAAAATGGTTTGATACAGGTGAGCTGGATATGAACGAGGTGCACCCATACATATCAGAAGGTTTTGGTGAAGACTTCCTGCCGCAGAACTACATTAAAGATGTAATAGACCATTTTGAAAAAGTAACCGATAAAGACGGTGCTGTAATGGCTCGTCGTATAGCGAAGGAAGAAGGCCTGTTCGTGGGCTACTCCGCAGGTTCTGTAATTGCAGGGCTGAAGCAAATGAAACAGCACCTGAAGCCTACCGACCTGGTTGTGGTGGTATTCCACGATCACGGTAGCCGCTATGTAGGTAAAATATACAATGATGAGTGGATGCTGGATCGTGGCTTCCTTGAAGTATCAACCGTTCGTGATTTGATTGGTGGTCTTGGCCGTCGTCGTTTGGTAACTATAGATGAAGGTGCTAAAGTGAGCGATGCACTGGAATTGATGAAGAAATACGACATTGAGCAGATACCTGTATTGAAGGGCACGGAAGTAACTGGTGCCATCACGCAGTCGGGCCTTTTTAAACAAATGATAGATAATGGCGAGGTGCGCGATTTCAATATTGGCGATGTGAAGGAAGCTGCACTGCCAATGGTAGAAATGGATATGCCGCTGGAACGCCTGAAGCACTACATCAGCAAAGAAAACGGTGCGGTACTTACCAAAGACGATAGTGGCCAGTACCACATCCTTACCAAGTACGATGTGCTGAATGCTTTCAGTAAAGGATAATTGTGTTGAATAGTTGAATGGTTACTAAAACGTATAAGTTTTGAGTTTCGTAGAAAGATTTATAAAAAAGCCACCGGTAGTATTTCCACTGGTGGCTTTGTTTCATATCGGCTTGCTGGTGTTTAGTATATATAATGCCAGTACAGAGTCGTTGTCTTCGCTGATATGGTTGCAACCATTGTGGATGCTGGCATGCACATTTGCATGGTTGTTTGTGTGCGATATGAAGCGCTGGGCTGCGTATGCATATATTGGTGTTACAACACTCAGCCTGCTCTTGCATTTTCTGGTAAAAGAAGAATTGTATCATAGCAGCCTGTTTTTGATAGACGCCATATTTGCCATGATTGTGATGGCGTACATAAAACGTTTTTCATGAGGCGTATAATAACCGATATGCTTGGCCGCGATGTGGAATTTCAGTTTCCGCCAAAGCGCATCGTATCTGTGGTGCCTTCGCAGACAGAACTGCTGCATTATCTTGGGCTGGAAGATGAAGTAGTAGGCATCACTAAGTTTTGCGTGCACCCCGAAAGCTGGTTTCGAAGCAAGACAAGGGTAGGAGGTACCAAGAAGCTGAATATAGATGTGATACGCGAACTAAAGCCCGACCTCATCATTGCTAACAAAGAAGAAAACGAACGCGAACAGATTGAAGCACTGGCAAAAGAGTTTCCGGTATGGATAAGCGATATGCACAACATACCACAAGCTTTGCAAATGATACAGGTAGTAGGGCTGCTGACAGGCAGAGATGCTAAAGCAAATGAACTGGTAGATGAGATAGTAACGGGCTTTACCAAACTGCAAAAAGCAACCACGCCCAAGCGAGTGGCATATTTCATCTGGTACAATCCGTGGATGAGTGTTGGTGGCGATACCTTTATCAGTAACATGATACAAACCATAGGCTGGGTAAATGTATTGAAGCACGAAAGCCGCTACCCTGAAGTAGACCTTGAAAAACTGAAAGAGCTTAATCCGGAACTGGTGCTGCTGTCTTCAGAGCCATTCCCTTTTAAAGAAAAGCATATAGCAGAAATAAAAGCTGTACTGCCCGATGCTGATGTAAAGCTGGTAGACGGCGAAATGTTTAGCTGGTATGGCAGCAGGATGAAAGAAGCGGTTGGGTATATGTCAAAACTTGTTTCGTAGCACGATGGAGCAGTCACGTAAGCTAAGAGTACCCGCACTTGTTGTAACGGTCTTAATGTGTTTGATTACACTGGGAAAATTTGTAGCGTATTTCATGACTAAATGGCAATTAATAAGTCCATTGGTGTCAAACGATACTATAGAATTAATCAGAAGACCATATTTAATTTCAGGTGTATTTGGAGTTGTTGTTCTTATTGTAACATTTCTATTTTATAAGAAAAAAAAATACGGACTATCTATTGTTTGCAGTGTAATTAATTACCTTTTGCAAGCAAATATTGTATACTATTTACAAAATCGTTAGATTATAACTATGCAAACACCATTCCTGGGCCTGCGAACGCTGGGCTATAAAGTGCCAGATTTAGAAGCAGCAAAAACATGGTATACCAAAGTGCTGGGTATCGCACCGTATTTCGATATGCCTTTTTATGTGGGCTTCAATGTAGGTGGGTATGAACTTGGTTTGCAACCAACAGAGGGCGCTGTTGTATATGGTGATAGTGCTGTTACTTACTGGGGGGTAGAAAATGCACAAGCTACCTACGATATGCTATTGGCAGCTGGCGCTACCGGGCACGAGCAGCCGCAAGATGTGGGAGAGGGTATCGTGGTGGCAGCCGTTAAAGACCCGTGGGGTAATATCTTCGGGATAATATATAATCCGCATTTTAAGCTGTAGCGTCAGGTACTTCCTCTATGCTGTAGTACACTGGCAGTCCTTTGCTTAGTACAAGGTCCCACTCCATATTGGCGCCACGGCTTTCAGCTATCAATAATAGTGCGTCACATTTGTCTATCACAGTCATAGATATATCCATTATTGCTTTGTAACGGTCAGCTACATCAGCAGCATTAACAACAGGCAGTGCAGCGTTAATGCCTATCAATGGTATATGCCCCTTTTCTAAAAGCATTGCTGCAGCCTTATTCAACTTGTCAAGGTTCTGCTGCCGCTGTTCTTCTGTGTCTGCAGAGTATGGTCCTGCAACGCCTATTATCATTTTTACGGTTTTACTAAAGTTAACCATAAAAGAAAAGCCACAACAATCGTTGTGGCTTTATATATTAACAGTCTGTTCTTAGAAGTCAGTTTCTACAGGGTTCAGCTTTGGTTGTTTCAGCTTTATCATACCCAGTGCGCTGAATACGCGGATGATGTAGTACACAGGGTCTATCTCGTGCCAGCGTACACCAAAGTTGGGGTTAGATGCGCGCATGTGGTGATTGTTGTGATAAGATTCACCCAGCATCAGCACGTCTACATGGAATAGATTGTCTGATGTATTTTTCATTTCAAAATTCTTGTAGCCATATTTGTGTGCATACCAGTTGATGATAGCACCATGTACAGGTCCTGATGCGTAATGTATTGGCAACAGCAAATACATCCACCAGCTTGTAGCAAAGTATGCATAGTAGGCAGTGTACACAGCAGCCCAGAAGATGCGTGGTGCCCAACCATGTGCAAACTGGTCGAAGCTGCGCCACTCTGGTACATTCTTTTTAAAGCGTTCTTCTATTTCAAATTTTTCATCGTAGATAGAAGTGTACACGTTTTTTGTGTGCCACATCATCGTAAATACGTTCGAGAAGTATTTAGGAGAGTGCGGGTCTTTCTCTGTGTCTGCAAATGCATGGTGCATACGATGCATCAGCGCGTATGTTCTTGTGCTCAGGTACGAAGAGCCTTGCGTAACGAATGTAAATATAAACCAGAAACGTTCCCAGCCTTTACTCATGGTATAAGCACCGTGTGCCGCATAGCGATGCTGAAAGAATGTTTGAGAGAACAATGATAAATACCAGTGAGCTATAAAAAATATAAGTATTGCCATGCAATGTTGCCTTGTTTGTTACTTTTTTAAGACGGGCGCAAAATTAGTAGTTTTTTGGCTGCTATCTGTTTTATTTTGTTGATATGTATCATCGACGTCATCAAATACTTGATAATTAATAAGTGTTGTTTAATCATTAAGTATGTTCATAGTAGCTTTGATAAACATTTATTGCAAATTATATTTGTACATCCCCACACATATTCATGATTATTAAACCAACCCGCGCCGATATCCGTTTCCTGCTTTCTCTGATAGCGGTGCATACGTTGTATTTCTTTGCAGCACTGTATTATGGCTGCATATTCAATGGCGATTCGCAGGAATATGTAGATATGGCGCACAACATCAGTAAAGGGTGGTTGTATGCCGGCGATTTGTCGAAGCCATTGCAGGCAGAGCTGATGACGCTTCGTCCGCCGGGATATCCGCTTTTTATGTGGCTCGTCTATTTATTTGTGCATAGCAATTGGGCTGTTCTTTTTGTACAGAATATCATTTCTATATTCAATATCATGTATCTGCGCCATGCAGTGCGCAATATAGGCTATACGCGAAAGTACGATTGGGTGATGCTGGCATTTGTTGTCATTTATCCATCGCAGTACATAAATACCAACTGCATCACACCAGACCTTTTGCTGCAAACTACTGTGATATTGTATTTCAGTTCTTTCATCCGTTTTGTGCTATATAAAAACTGGCGCTTTGCATTGTATATGAGCCTGTGGTTGGTAGTTGGCCTTATGATAAAACCGGTAGCTTATCCGTTGGTATATATACATGCGTTGGTTATGCTGTTGGCAGGGGTTGTTATATACAAAGACTTATTACATTCCTTCCTGTGTGCTATACTGCCTGTGTTGGTAGTTATTGGGTATGGATACTTCAATTTTCAACGTACCGGCAGGTTGCATTTCTCGAGTACGCAGTCTTTCAATGCCATCTTTTATTACTTCAATTACTACAAGGATACTAAAGGCCCCGATGAAGCCAAGGCCTTTCTTAATAATGAGCGGGCCATTATAGATACGATGGATCATTTCTCCTCCAGATATAACTACGCAAATAGGCGTGGTATGCAATTGCTGAAGGAGAATTTCGGTGGCTTTATGGTGTATCATACCAAGCATAGTTTGCGTATGCTGGTTGACCCCGGCAAAGGGGAGATTGATATGTTTACCGGCAGGCTGACACTTGAAAAACTGTACGACCTGCACGATAAATCGGGCTTTTATGCTACTATGCAGGAAAAAGGCATAAGCGGCTTGAAGGAATACATCTCCCGCAGCCCTTCATTTCCGATAGCTATGGTGGTGTTGGCATTCAATCTGCTGCGTCTGGCAGGTATGCTATTGTTTTTCTTCAATAAAAGTGTCGATGTGCGCATACGTGTATTTGCATTCCTGCTGATAGCCTACTATGTATTTATTGCAGGTGCTATAGCGCATATACGTTACTTCATGCCTGTGTCGCTTATTGCAATGGCTTGTGCGGCAATAGGTTTTCAGTTACAGTTGCAAAGGCTGCGCAATACTGCTAATATTGCAAAGGGTAAATAAACCATCTTGCAACAGTTTCGCAAACACATACCATTTATTGCATCGGCCATAGTGCTGTTGTTGTTGATTGCCGTTTACTATCCGTATTGCAAATACTATGTAGACCCGGATGCTACTGCCTATCTTACTATATCCAAGCTATATGCAGATGGTGACTGGCTGAATGCTGTGAACGGATATTGGAGCCCGTGGAGCTGCTGGTTGACGGCGATTTTTATTAAACTAGGTACTACTGCCATTGACGGTGCAATTATAGCCAATGCTATTGGCGCAGTATTACTGCTACGCATCACCCATTCATTTTTCATCAGGTATAGCATCAACAGCTTTGCACAGTGGTTGCTTTGTATGGCTTCTTCTGTGTTTCTTGCATACGCAGTGTATTATCAGAACTACGATGATATCTGGGAGTGTTTCTTTTTACTCTACGCACTCCGCCTGATGATAAGCCACAAGTTCAGGCACACACCATTATATTGGTTGGGGGCAGGTGTGCTGGGTGCATTGGCATACTTTGCCAAAGCCTATGCCTTCCCATTTTTTATACTCAGTACACTGGCTGTAGTGTTCTACAATACCCGTGCATGGCGAAGTGCTAACGGGGTAGAGTGGCTGAAGATATCGGCTGTAATGATTGGTACAATGGTGTTACTAAGCAGCCCGTGGTTGTTTGCATTGCATCATAAATATGGCATGTGGACAACAGGCACTGCCGGCAAGCTCAATATGTCGTGGTATCTGGTAGGGCATCCGTATTGGAAGGATGGTATCGGATATCTGTTGCCCGCAGGCAATGGCATCAGCTATTGGCAAGACCCGTGGCTGGTAAATGGAGAGACGCCACAGTTTTGGACTTCAACCACATTATTCATTCGCCAGTTGATGAAGCTGGTGCAGAACAGCTACAAGTTTACACTCAGTAGCCTGATGATAGGTGTAGGTTTTCTGGCGGTCTGGGTATATATGGTTTGGCTGCTTTTGTTTCGCAAAGTAATGCGGCAAAAGTACCGCGCATACTATCCTGTCATCATACCTTACAGCATTTTCCCATTGCCGTTTCTGCTTATCAACTTCGAGCCGCGCTATATCTGGTATATGCTGCCTATCAGCATGGTATTGGGTATGGCAATACTGCGCAAAAGCAGGATGCTGAACCGCAAGGGTATAATCTTGCTCTTTGCCCTCAGCTATGCTATATGGCCTGTGTGGGATATGAAGAGTATGTGGAACAAAGGCACGGCAGAATATAAGTTGGCGCAAGACTTAAAGCAACAAGGCATAAAGGGTAGCATGGCTTCTAATGTCGTTTTTGGTATGCCTGAGGCGGTATATATGCAAAGAGTAGCCTATTTCTCAGGGAACAGCTACCATATCATACACAAAGCACCTGCAAGCTTTCAGGAATTGTTGCCTGAACTACGTAAGTACGGTGTGAAATATTACTGTTATTACCCCCAATACAATGCCAACTGGCAACTGAAAAATGAAAGGGGAGAGGCTTTGCCTTCGGTAGATATAAGTGCTGAATGTAAAGTATTCATTCTTAACCCCTGATTAACTACAGGGCAGTAACCAACTTATTGGTTTAATAATTATCTTTGCACACTTTTTAAGGAAAAATATCATATATATATGGCATCGACAAAAATACAGGAACTGCTGGGCGACCAGGCAGGCTTTTATCTTGACCACACTTGCAAAACCATCGACAAATCTGCACTGCACCTGCCTTCAGGCAATGTTGTAGATGACGTATGGCAAATGTCTAACCGTAACATCCAAACCCTGAAAAGCATTCAGGCACTGATGGGCAATGGCCGTCTTGCAAACACTGGTTATGTATCTATTCTTCCTGTAGATCAGGGTATCGAGCACAGCGCAGGCGCTTCTTTCGCTCCAAACCCTATTTATTTCGATCCTGAAAATATCGTGAAACTGGCTATGGAAGGTGGTTGTAACGCAGTTGCATCTACTTATGGTGTACTGGGTGCAGTAGCTCGCAAATACGCTCACAAAATACCTTTCATCGTTAAGATCAATCATAATGAGTTTATCTCTTATCCTAACAAGTTCGACCAGATAATGTTCGGTACTATCCGCGATGCATGGAACATGGGTGCAACTGCTGTAGGTGCTACTATCTACTTTGGTAGCGACGAGAGCGCTCGCCAGATAGTAGAAGTTGCTAAAGCATTTGAATATGCACACGAACTGGGTATGGCTACAGTACTGTGGTGCTACCTGCGCAACAGCTCTTTCAAGAAAGATGGTGTTGACTACCACACAGCAGCAGACCTTACTGCACAGGCAAACCACCTGGGCGTAACTATTCAGGCAGATATCATCAAGCAAAAATTGCCTGTTGGCAATGGTGGCTACACTGCACTGAACTTCGGTAAAACTCACAAAAAAGTATACGACGAACTGACTACAGATCACCCGATAGACCTGTGTCGTTACCAGGTGGCTAACTGCTACATGGGCCGTGCCGGTTTAATTAACTCTGGTGGTGAATCTAAAGGTGCATCAGATATGGCAGAGGCTGTGATGACTGCAGTTGTTAACAAGCGTGCAGGTGGTATGGGCCTCATCAGTGGTCGTAAAGCATTCCAGAAGCCAATGAACGAAGGTGTTCAATTGTTGAATACAATCCAAGATGTGTATCTGGATAACAGCATCACAATCGCTTAATTAACTAATAGTTAAATATTTATACTATAATGCACTGCATCATTTGTAGTGCATTTTTTTTATTCACATTTTAAACTTATTGTAAAAATAATTATCTCTTTTTAAAATTTTTAATATAATTTTAAGAAGGTTTATTATTTGCAAAATCAACAAGTAACTATTGCGAAGTATGAAATACTTATACAGCTTCAGATTAATTTTAACGGGTGTGCTGTTTACGCTACTGTCTATGAGCGCAAAAGCACAAATTCCTGCCTGTTCAACCTATGTTTTTACTACATCTACAGAAACGTTCAACTACATTAGCGGTAGTACAGTCACGTCAACAATACATTGCGATGACTGTATTGTGACAAACGTGCCGCTTGGCTTCAATTTCCCGTTTTGTGGCAATAACTACAACACCGTAAGTGTTGGTTCCAATGGTTATATATGCCTCAATAATACTTCATCAGTATATCTTTCTGGTTCTACAGGTGCATTGAATGTAATGGGGCCTACACTTTTCCCTATGTGGGGAGATGAGTGGGGTACGAGTGGTGCTACTGCTTCTTATGTAGTTACCGGTACTGCTCCTAACAGAGTGTTCACATTTGAATGGAAAAACTGGAGGCCGTTTTCTTATTCTGCCAATCCTGAATATACAATGCAGGCGAGACTGTATGAAACATCCGGACGCATTCAGTTTGTATACAAAAGAGAAGGTTCAGCTGCCCGTCCGGGTATGGCTATAGGTATTGGCTATTCAGGTTCAGATTATCAATCTCTGCCTTTAGCTACCTCTGCTCCGGCACCATCAAGTACTGTGTTTACTACGTCTATCAGTTCATATCCTGCTACAGGTCAGGTATATCAGTGGGATCCTCCTACGCCATGTGCTAAGGCAACAGGCTTTACGGTAACATCATTCAACTCTCAAGCTGCCAGCTTTAGTTGGACAGGTATTAGCGGTAGTGTATTAGATTATCAATATGCAGTTGACACGCGTGCCGATCTTGCACCGAATGTTGCTACAACAATAACTAACACAGTTCCTACTGTAGGTAGCAGAAATGGTTTAACTCCTGCTACTACTTATTATTTACACGTACGTACAAGGTGTTCTGCTGTCAGCATTTCTCAGTGGGATACAATTTCGTTCCGTACATTACCGGAATGTACTAAGCCTGGTAAGCTGGTTGTAGCGGCAGTAGATACTAACTCTGCAACATTCCAATGGCCGGCAGTTTCTACAGCTACCAATTACCAATACATAGTTACAGCTACTAAGTTGACACCTACTGGAGGTGCGGCAACAAGTACTACATCTCCTTCTGTCAGCAAAACAGGGTTAACAGAAGGTACATGGTATTATGTATACTATCGTACACTTTGCCCAAATGTTGATAGCTCTGCTTGGATGTTAGATTCTTTCTACACACCTATCCCTTGCCGCAGGCCGCAAACAAGCCTTACGTATCTGTCATCAAATCGTGCTGTTGCGTTCTGGCCGTCTGTAAATACCGCATATGAATACGAATATTATCTGGCTACCTCAAACATTACACCTACATTAGGTACACCGTTAAAAACAACAAGTGTTCAAGTAACGGCATTACTGCCTAAAACCACTTATGATTTGTTTGTTCGTTGTAAGTGTCGTGATAACGGCGTATTGTCAGTATCTCCATGGTCGTTGTTAGAGTTTGCAACGCAGCCACCAACAGGTATCAGTAATGTAGGATTGAGCAGCGTGTTTATCAATCTATATCCTAACCCTGCAGAAAGCATACTGAATGTTGAGGTTTCGGGTAGTTATTCTAACAAAGCAGTAATGTACATTACAGATGTTACTGGCAAAACATTGCAAGTAGTAAATGTAACAGATAGTAAAACATCTGTAGATGTTAAAGCACTTGCAAGCGGTATTTAC
Organism: Flavipsychrobacter sp.; assembly: GCA_035299045.1. Taxonomy (GTDB): domain Bacteria; phylum Bacteroidota; class Bacteroidia; order Chitinophagales; family Chitinophagaceae; genus Polluticoccus. The sequence goes on along the minus strand of DATGXJ010000031.1, from coordinate 63,548 downwards.
TTTGTTAAGTTTGTAGATGGTGAGAATACCAAAGTAATGAGGTTTAACAAACAGTAATATTGTTTATATAATATAATTAGAAAAGCCACGGACTCCGTGGCTTTTCTAATTTATTGATAGTCATTCCATTAGGATTATTTTGTTGATTTCTGTTGTATGGAAGTGGTATTAAAATGAAATTAAAATTAAAATTACTAACATACTCATCGGTACATTTTAGCTGTCTTAATATTAAATTTAAGAACACAATGTGATTTTAACAATTTTCAAATTTAAAGTATCGGGATGAATAAATTTCTATCAAAAGTATTCTTGAGTGTGTTAGTATTTTTCGGATACTCTTCATTTGCTCAAACTTACGTTAGATCTGCAAGTGGTGCAAATAACGTGTTCCCATTTGGCAGCACCATTGCAGATAAGGTGCAATATTTGTATATGCCTGCAGACTTTGTACCAACTGTGCCAATGGGTACAATTACCACGATTTACTTCAAAGCCGCCAGTACAGGTACTTCTACTTTTACAAATCTGAACATATTAATAGGTACTACGACATTAACAGCAATGCCTACAGGCATCAATCCTTGGATAACTGGACTTACCACCTGTTATTCCGCATCTACAGCTACTGTTACGCATGTATCCGGCAACTGGTTTTCTTTTACCCTGTCTTCTCCATTTTTTTGGGATGGAACATCTAATCTTATTATAGATATTTATCGCAATAACTCTTATTCTGGTGGTATAACATTACAACAGGGTAGTGCTGGCGGCAACAGACGTATGTGGGGTTTATCTACCAGCACTACAAGTAATGGTGGTGGTACCGGTAGTGCAGAATTGGCGCTGGATATTATACCAGGTTCTCCTTGTACACGTACTACTGCAACGGCAGCTACAACAGTTAGCTCTATGGCTGCTCAGGTCAATTGGACACCTGTTACAGGTTCTTTTCAATACGAGTATGTTATTGATACTACTACACCAGGTAAAGTGCTGAAAGCTCCTGTTATTACAACTGCCACAAGCGCTTATGTTACGGGCCTGATACCAGGTAAAACACACTATTTACGCGTGCGCAATTATTGCAGTGCAATCAGCTACTCTTTATGGGATACTATTGCTTTTACCACATTGCCACCTTGCAACAAACCAAGTGGCTTTATTGCCAGCAACGTAGATAGTAATTCCGGCAACATTCAGTGGCTGCAAGAGCCTAATGTAACAGGCTACCAATATCTGGTAGATACATTCAGAAACGCGCCATTATCTACTAATCCGAATATTAAAAACGTTTCAAGTACAGGCAATTTCCAGGCATTAACAGGGTTGGAAGAAGGTAGGTGGCATTATGTACATATTCGTGCAAGATGCGTTATGAACGATAGCTCAGTATGGTCTTTGGATTCTTTCTACACACCTACACCATGCCGTAAGCCTACACTTGCTCTTACACACCTTACTTCAAACAACTCTATTGTATCTTGGGCGCCTGTAAAGACAGCATATCAGTACGAGTACTATTTTGGCTCTGCCGCTACATTGCCACCAAATGGTACCCCTGTAAAAGTTCCATCAATACAGACTCCATATTTATTGCCGGGAACTAACTATTCTGCACACGTGCGTTGTATGTGTATAGATAACGGTATTAAGCAGGCTTCAGGATGGGCTTCTATAGACTATACATCGCAATTTGCTACAAGTGTAGTTAATGCAGAGGGTGAAACTACAATTAAGTTATATCCTAATCCTGTAACAGATGTGCTGAGTATAAAAGCAGGCGCAAAATTCAGGGATACACGACTAACTATACTGAACCTGAAAGGGCAAACGCTTAATACTTTTATGCTGCAAGGTACAGAAGGGCAAATTGATGTAAGCAGCTACAGCCCTGGTGTGTATATATTGCAATACACAGACAATGAGCAAACGCAAAACATCAAGTTTACAAAGCAATAAATAGCATTCTATATAGAAATCTTGTAAAGCCGGCACAAGCCGGCTTTTTTAATTGCAGGATTAAAAACCGATTAATATTGCTGTTTTTTGAAGGCAGATACAAACGATTAACGTGCTGATAATGTCTTAATTATTAAGTTCTGGTTTTAAGTGTGTTTTTTGCACTTAATAGAGGCTTTGAAAATTGATATTTTATTATTATTATTGCTATTGGTGTTTATTAGCTAAACATCCATTAAAAATCCGCAAACGCAGATAACATGAATATTAAACTGTACCCGAATTTCAAAAAAATGTTTGCTACGGCATGCCTGCTTTTCACAGCAGGTGCCTCAATGGCGCAATACTGTACGCCAACAGCCGGTGTGCTTGGTAGCTGTATGATAGGGTCTACTGGTTATGCAGCTCGTATCAATAATGTGAGAACAACAGGAGCAGTTACAAACATTAATAACCCTAACAATACTTGTAACTCTTCTACAGGCTATACGTATTATACAACCGGTGGGGTTGTTAATGCTGGCACTACAGTCACTTGTACTGTTGATGTCTTCCAGCACAACCAGTCCAGCTATCCCTACAAAGTTGTAGTGTGGGTTGATTGGAACCGTGATGGAGTATTTAATAATACTCTTTACAACGCTACAACTAATCCGATTGGCGAGGTTATGTGGGTATCGCCACCTACATTTGCATATTCAGGTTCATTTAGTATGCCAATTCCGCTGTCAGCTAAAAATGGTATGTCTCGTATGCGTGTTCGTGCCGGAACTCGTAATGGTGCTGTTCCTACATCGCCACCTACATCTTATGATCCTTGTGCTGCTTCCAGCTTTTTGTGGGGCGAAGTAGAGGACTACGATTTGCAGGTTATAAACCCATGTACGCCTCCTGCTGCTAAAATGCCATCAAATATGACATACAAATCAGCTACTATCAATTGGGATAAGAGACTGATTGCTGTATTATATGAATACTGGATAAGCACTTCTAACGTTCCACCAACATCTTATGGCTATTATCTGACAACAGATACTAAAGTACCATTGCCAGATACAAACATTACAAGGATAGATTGTGATACCAAATACTATTATTGGGTACGTAGTATATGTGATACAGTTGGTAAAGAACAATGGAATTGGGAATATTCGCCTTGGAGGTTAGATTCTTTCACAACACCGCCATGTTGCTATACACCAGATGTTACTATTACAAACGTTACAAGCACAACGGCTATTGCTAGTTGGAATCCTGTTCCAAGTGTTATTGACTATGAATATGCTATGAGCACCGATACGGCAATACCGCCATCTGGTACTATTACAACACAAACCAGTTTGCTATTGCAAGGTTTGCCTCCTGGTAGAGAAGTTTACTTCCTCTTGCGTGCACGTTGTTCTCCAACACCTTATTCAGAATGGGGTATAGATTCATTCCTGACACAGCCTGGTACAGGTATTGAAAGTGTTGGCGAGGTTGCTGAATTTGGTATCAAAGCATTCCCTAATCCTGCAAAAGATAAGGTTAGCCTGTATATAACTAAAGGTCAGAAACAAGGTGTAGCTAATGTAGAGATTGTAGATCTTTCAGGTCGCGTAATCCTTTCAGAACGTATGTATGGTCTTAATGTAGACTTAAATATAGCTAACATACCTGCTGGTGTGTACATAATCAAGTACACAGACGAAAAACATAGTCAGGTTATTAAGCTTAACAAAGAATAATTAAGGTTATAGTTTAAATAAAAGAAAGCAGGAACAAACAGTTCCTGCTTTCTTTTATTATGCAATACAGATTTATAATCATCCATTTTATTCTTTAACAAACTTGCTGATAGCAATTTGCTGATGCGTATTTGATATAACCTGAATGAAGTAATTGCCCGAAGAAAGCTGAGATACATTGATCTTGTTATTATTTATTTCTCCTTGTAATATTATTTGTCCAAGAGTGTTACTGATTCTATACTGTTTTGCGCTATTGCCTGATACTGTCAGTTCTGCTTTTACAGGGTTAGGAGATGTTGTTACTTTTTCTTTCTGGATACTTTGAGTACTTGTAGATTTGTTTTGGTAACCCGACCATGACATAACTCCGGGATTATTGAACTTAGCAGTCCATGCCAAAACATTTCCTCCATCAAATCCACCAACAACAATATAACCATCACTATCTCTATGCATACAAGTGGCTAATATTCCGCTAGGATTATTCACAAAGTGATATGAGTTTGTGCCATAGTGGACATCTCCTAAGCCGCCATTGGCAGCTTTGTCTACATATGTCAAATAACGTTCAGGAGAGCCACTTGTTGCATCAATCGCTATTACGATGTATTGACCAGCAGGTGTTACTTGTACATCAATTATGGCCTCATCGGTACTTGTGCCTACGCCGTTATAGCTAAGTGTATACGGTGTAGTAGATACATCCCATGATGCCCATGTACCACTAGCCATCCCAAATCCTACAGGAATTGTTCCTACAGCTACTAATTCACCATTACTGACATCAATATCAGCATCATAATATCCACCTGCACTAGATGTTGTTCTGTAATCTATCGCTGATAATGATGTGTTTATACCTCCAATAAAAGCATTTCCTCCATCAGTGCCTACAACATAAATATCGTCTGTTGTATTATCATGTGCTAATCTATATGGGTAAGGGGATGTTGACCCTGAAAATGATGAATTATTAAAACTGCCAAGAATGCTTCCGGTATTATCATATTTATATATGTCAAAAGTACCCCCCGTTGCAGGCTGAGATAATACATATATATCTAAATTGTTGTCTAAAGTTACATCCAATCCGTGATCTCCTCCAGGTAGAGCAACTGCCCACATTTTTGAAGCTGGCCCAGATATATCATAGCAAAGCAAAAATGGTGTAGATGTTCCTGATGTTACAAACTCTCCGACAACATACATAAGATGGTTTGTTTCATCAATTGTCATCCTTCTAGGTATATCATTCTCTTGGGTGCCATTATTGATATCGACATTTGCATCTATTGCAAGGAAATCAACAATATCCCCATCCAATCTGTTTTTCTTAAAATAAAAAATATCTCTTTGTGATCCATTTGTGAATTCACCAATAGTATAGTGATAATTAGAGGTATTTGTCAAACCGCCATGAACATCTCTGGTTTCAGGTATTGCAGTTCCTAAATAGTATGGGTCCCAAGAATTTACATCACTGTAAGAAAATCCAGTTGCAGTACCCATACATACTCTGCCATAGGCTAGACCACAACTGCCTGTGTTTGGGGTAAAAGGTTGTGCATACGCACTAAATGCTGCAGATAGGCACGCCAATAATAATGTTTTTTTCATGTTATTAAAATTTATGGTTAACAATAACATGAATGTATGTGTTTTTTTTCTATAAAAACTGGTGTTTTTACTGGTATTTTATATGATTATATATAATACATTGTTTTTTAATCTGGTAACACAAAAAAATCCCGTCAGCTAACTGACGGGATTTTAATTTATTTAATTAGGTAAACCTATTTCAGCTTGAAGGCTTTCTTAACCTTAGCAATGTAGTCCAGTTTCTCCCATGTAAAGAGTTCTACTTTTACATTCTTCGTTTTGCCATCTGCAGATTTGAATGTTTTAGTTACTGTCTGAGACTCACGGCCCATGTGGCCATATGCAGCACATTCGCTATACATAGGCTGGCGCAGTTTCAGGCGCTGCTCTATGTAGTAAGGACGCATATCAAATACTTCCTCTACCAGTTTAGCTATCTGGCCATCAGTCATTTTTACTTTCGCCGTACCATATGTGTTTACATAGATACCCATTGGTTTTGCAACACCGATAGCGTAAGAAACTTGTACCAAAACTTCGTCGCATACACCTGCAGCTACCAGATTTTTAGCAATGTGACGTGTAGCGTATGCGGCAGAACGGTCAACCTTACTAGGGTCTTTACCACTGAAAGCACCACCACCGTGTGCACCTTTACCACCGTATGTATCTACGATTATTTTACGGCCTGTCAGGCCTGTATCACCATGTGGACCACCTATCACAAACTTACCAGTAGGGTTGATGTGGTAGTTGATTTTATTGTTGAACAACGATTTGTACTGAGGATACATCTTCATAACACGAGGTATCAGAATGTTCAGTACATCTTTCTTAATGGTTTCCTGCATTTTCTTCTCTTCAGCAAAGTCATCGTGCTGTGTAGAGATAACGATAGTATCGATGCGTACAGGTTTGTTATCATCGCTATACTCAAGCGTTACCTGGCTTTTAGCATCAGGACGCAGGTATTTCATTTGTTTGCCTTCGCGGCGGATGGCAGACAGTTCGCGAAGCAGTGCGTGAGCCATATCCAATGCTAGTGGCATATAGTTGGCTGTTTCGTTTGTAGCGTAGCCAAACATCATACCCTGGTCGCCAGCACCTTGATCTTCTTTTTTCTTCTTGTCTACACCTTGGTTGATGTCCGGTGACTGCTCGTGGATGGCAGAAAGTACACCGCAAGAGTTAGCCTCAAACATATATTCGCTCTTCGTGTAGCCTATTTTAGTTATCACGTCGCGAGCTATGCTCTGAGCATCTATATATGTATTACATTTCACTTCGCCCGCCAATATTACCTGTCCTGTTGTTACCAGTGTTTCGCAGGCAATTTTAGAATTCGGATCCCATGCAAGAAAGTTGTCTACTAATGCGTCTGATATCTGATCCGCTACTTTATCCGGATGTCCTTCTGATACAGACTCTGAAGTGAATAAATAAGGCATTTTATACTGTGTTTACTAATAATTATTTAATGGTTCGCAATATAGGCATTTGCATGCTTTTATTACTCAACCGTTACAGATTTTGCAAGGTTACGTGGCTGGTCAACATTGCAACCGCGAAGGATGGCAATATGATATGCCAGCAATTGCAGTGGTACTATAGTTACCAGCGGTGAAAGTATTTCTTCCGTTTCAGGTACTTCTATAATATGGTCTGCAAGTGCGCGTATCTGCGTATCGCCTTTGTTTACAACGGCAATGATTTTACCCTTGCGTGCTTTCACCTCTTGTACGTTCGATACTATCTTCTCGTACGCACTGTGGTTGGTAGCAAGGAAAACAACAGGCATTTCTTCGTCTATCAGTGCGATAGGCCCGTGTTTCATTTCGGCAGCAGGGTAGCCCTCTGCGTGTATGTAAGATATTTCTTTCAGCTTCAGTGCACCTTCTAGCGCTACAGGGAAATTGTAGCCACGTCCCAGATACAGGAAGTTGGTAGCATCTTTATAGATAGCAGCCAGTTCTTTTATCTGTGCATCCAGTTTCAGCGTTTCTTCTATCTTCTTAGGAATATTTTCCAGTTCGTAGAGTATCTCGCGCAGTTTAGAAGTAGATACGGTGCCTTTTTGCTGTGCTATTTGCAGTGCAATCAGCGTTAGCATACATATCTGTGTTGAGAATGCTTTTGTCGATGCTACACCTATTTCGGGGCCTGCGTGTGTGTAAGAACCTGCATGTGATGTGCGTGCTATAGAAGAACCAATCACATTACATATGCCATATATCAGCGCTTGCCTTTCTTTTGCAAGTTCTATTGCTGCTAATGTATCAGCCGTTTCACCCGATTGTGAGATGGCAATAACAACATCACTTTCGTTAATCACCGGATTGCGGTAGCGAAACTCCGATGCGTATTCTACCTCTACTGGTACACGTGCCAGGTCTTCTATCAGGTATTCGCCAATAAGACCACTGTGCCATGATGTGCCACATGCAGTAATGAGGAAGCGCTTGGCATTGTCTATACGGTTGATGTATTCACTAAGGCCACCTAGTTTTATCCAGCCTTGCTGCGCATTCATGCGTCCGCGCAGGCTGTCTGCTATTGCTTTAGGTTGTTCGTATATTTCCTTCAGCATGAAGTGGTCAAACCCACCTTTTTCTATTGCTTCAAGACTCATTTCCAGCGTTTTTATGGCCGGAGATTTCTTGATGTTGCCCAGCGTTTTTATAGTGAAGCTGCCATCACGATTTACAACACCATATTCCTGATCGTCCAGATACACCACATTTTTAGTGTATTCAATGATAGGTGAGGCATCTGAGGCTATGAAGAATTCATCATCGCCAACACCTATTACCAAAGGGCTTCCCTTGCGGGCAGCTATCAGTTGGTTGGGGTTGTTTTTATCTATCACAACAATAGCGTATGCACCAACTACTTCGTTCAGTGCCACGCGTACTGCATCTTCCAGTGTGCTTTTGTCTTGCTTCCATACTTCTTCTACCAGATTCACCAGTACTTCTGTATCTGTATCAGAATTGAAAGTATAACCACGTTTTTGTAGCTCTTCTTTGATAGCGGCATAGTTTTCTATAATGCCATTGTGGATGATAGCAAGATTGCCGGACTGAGACAGGTGTGGGTGAGCATTACGATCATTTGGTTCGCCATGTGTAGCCCAACGTGTGTGGCCAATACCTATGGTAGCATTCAGTTTTTGACCGTCTGTTACTTTTTCCAGTTCGCTAACCTTACCGGCTTTTTTATAAACAGTCAGGTCTCCGTTCAGCAATGCAATGCCTGCACTATCATAGCCCCTGTACTCAAGGCGTTTCAGCCCTTTTAATAAAATAGGGAATGCTTCTTTAGTGCCTATATATCCAACAATACCACACATAGTAGTACAATGTTTTAGTTGACTTGAGAATAAGTTATGTTCAAACGTATTTTATAAGCGCTATGTTTACCACCTGCTATAAGCCTGTATGCCCCGGGGTAAGTAATAGTGCCGTTAATACGTAAATGTAATTCATCCGAATTATTAATAATAGTTTTTTGAACTTCTCTAGGTATGTTAATATACCACTGCGTTACTGTTAAGCCATTGATGGTGACCGTTCGTTTAACGCCATCAATAAAGTCGATTGGTCCGGTGTCATCAGATGGTTCTCTATCAAGAATTGAATAAGCTTTGCCTGTTTTATCAATACCTACAGGGAACATTCTGGTTGGTTCGGTCATTTTATCAGCATCAGGGTCGCTTGCTAAACTTACTTTTGTAATTACAAGCTGAGCTTTATTAATGATAGCTTTTGGTAAATTTTTCAGGTAAGGAATTCTGATATCAAAAGCTGCACCAGGTTCATTCTGTAATAATATTATTGAATCTGATTGTTGGCCGGTAGTTTTTGTAATAAATGGATAAGCAGGATATCCGTTGTAGTTGCGGGTAATACGGTTGAAGTGAGCGCAATCTGTACTGGAGAAGTTCAGGAAGTTTGTAGAAACACCTCCGTTTTCTTTGTAGTAAAATGCTATACCGGCTCTTGAATAGTCGTTTGAACCTGTCAGAGACACATATGGTATAGTCTTTATAGTGTTATTGTTTGTGTCTTTTGCTACAATGTATATGCCTTTCATGGCAGATACAAACTCACTATTGTTATTGGCATTTTTGGCAATAGTCAGCAATTCATTCATAAAAGCAGCTTTTAGCTTTATGCGAATGTGAGGCGCTTTATTACTGCCATTTACCTTAACAGAATCTTTCAGGCTATACAGGTTGGTGCTGTTTGGCTCACTTAGCGGGTTAGCCCAGTCTACGTTTTTGTATTGCTTGCTATAATAAGCAGTGTCTTTACTTATGTCTTCTGTAAGTCTGTAAACTTCAAACTCTTCTGTAACGGTTTTGTTACTTGTATCACCCCAGCTGAAGCCTGAATATGGAAGTATCAGCACTGCAGAGTCTGGCGTAGATGGTAAACTCAGGTTTGATGCAGTAGGCAATACCTGCATATATATACCAAAGTTACTGCGGCCAAAGAAAGCATCGTTGCTGGTGCCTAAACCGTGGTATATAATGCCGCTGGTAGGTGTAAAGCCTGTAGCGGTAGAGTCGTCAAATACTGTAGTGGCGTATATAGTTAAAGTATCGCCAATGGCATTCGAAAAAATATTATCTGAAGCAGGTGCTATACCTGCTTTCAATATAGTATCCTCTTTGCAGCCTGTAGTACTGATGGCCATGCCCGATACCAATACTGCAGTTGCAAGATTCAATAAATTGTTTTTCAACTTGGTAGTTATTTTCAGCGAAAGTGATAAAAGAAATACTAAGACTCTGTTAAGCTTTTATACAAATCCAGCAGAGAGCTTACATCCTCTTTCCAGCTTTCTTCATATTTCACCACTTTTTTGTAACGGCTCGGCTTCACTTCGTCAGATATTGCGCTGTCAAGTGTTTCAGAACCATGTACTACTACATCGGCATATTTGCTGCCACCAAGCGTCAGTGCCAGGTTGGTACCATCTTTGAATATATCCAGATCTTTTTCTTTAATATCTGCGCTTACCAGTGCTTTTTTCACAAAGCTTGGGTGCAGTTGTTCTGTAAACTGATTGTCCTGAGCAGTATATACAACTTTGGAATAACCGAAAACAGGCTCTTTCTTATATGCTGTTTTTAGGTATGCAGGTATCAGCGATGTCATCCAGCCGTGACAGTGGATAACATGCGGAGGCCAGCCAAATTTCTTAACGGTTTCCAATGCGCTTTTGCAGAAGAATATCATACGTTCCGCATTGTCGTCAAAGAAAGTATCGTTGTCGTCACGGAATACGTGCTTGCGTTTGAAATAATCATCATTATCCATAAAGTACACCTGCAGGCGTGCGTTTGGCAATGATGCAACCTTGATTATCAACGGATAATCGTCTTTATCTATAATAACGTTGATGCCCGAAAGGCGTACTACTTCGTGCAGGCGGTGGCGGCGTTCGTTAATGAGGCCGAAACGAGGCATGATAACACGTACCTCAAGGCCTGAATCGAAGGTTTTTACTGCCAGTTTGTTCAGTATATGAGCAAAATCTGTAAACTCAATGTAAGGTGATAGTTCGTTAGCTACAATTAAAACACGTTTTTTCTCTGCAGACATTCGGAATGTTAGATTAAAACAAGAAAAAAAATTAAACTTGCCGGAAATTGTCTGCAAAATTACGAAAATATTATATTCCAACCCCGACAAATAAACGGATAAGAGCAAAAATTACGATATGGTCATATTTAAAAAGGTTGCTGATATTCAGTCTTATATAGCTTCTCTGCGTGCAGAAAACAAGAAGATTGGTTTTGTGCCTACTATGGGAGCCCTGCATAATGGCCATATTTCGTTGGTAAAACAGGCTAAAACAGCTGCAGATATAGTGGTTTGCAGCATTTTTGTAAACCCTACACAGTTCAACGATAAGAAGGATTTCGAAAAATACCCCATTTCTGTAGAAGATGACGTAAAAAAGCTTATAGAGGCTGAATGCGACATTCTTTTGCTACCATCGGTAGATGAAATGTACCCTGACGGCACAGAAAAAATGCCTGTTTTCGATTTTGGCTATCTGGATACCATATTGGAAGGGGAGAAGCGCCCGGGCCATTTCAAAGGCGTAGGGCAGGTAGTAGCCCGCCTGTTGGATATAGTACGCCCAGATAAGCTGTTTATGGGGCAGAAAGACTACCAACAGTGTATGGTGGTGAAAAACCTGCTGGGGCAAATGGGCAGCCATATTGAAATGATAATAAGCCCTACGCAACGTGAGGCAGACGGACTGGCTATGAGCAGCCGCAATCGCCGCCTTACAGACCCGCAACGTGCATTGGCATCTATTATATACCAGTGTCTGGTATCTATCAAAACAAAACAGACAGATGGCAATTTTGCCATCGTACGTAAGGAATGTACAGACCTGATGACCGCCAAAGGGTTTGAGGTAGAATATATTTCTCTGGCAGATGCTGATAATCTTACACTGCTAAACAACTACGAACCCGGTCGCCCTATGGTAGCCCTGATAACTGCCCGCATTGGCGAGATAAGGCTGATAGACAATATGCTGCTAGGATGATGGATATTCAATTAGTAAAAGACGCCGCATTGCTATTGCCGTTAAGTAGACAGTTGCAACAACTGCACCAACATGCATTCCCTCATATTTTTAAGGCATTTGATGAAAAAGCAGTAGCAGAATATTTTCGTGGGTGTATTGCGGATAATTCATACAGACATTATGCAGCATTTGAGGGAAATGTAGCTTGCGGATATGTTCAGGTACAACAAATTATCAGGCCGGAGAGTGCTTTTGTTGCTGAATATAGCTATTTACACATTCACCAATTGATGGTAGATGTGAAGTACAGGCAAAAGGGTGTTGGAATGGCATTGATTGAAGAGGTATTTACATTCGCAAATGAAATCGGCTGTTCGAGAGTAGATCTTACTGTGTGGAATTTTAATAATGTTGCTCAAAAATTATTTAAAAAAGCAGGGTTTACCGAAGATTTGCATAGAATGTACATTAACCTCTGATGATACTTAGAGGGATATATTAACCCCCACACCGTTCCCCGTTACACAAACACCCTCCAGCAGGTTGTACCATTGCTTGTTCTTGTGTTGATGCAGTGCATACATAGTGCCATCAAAAACCAGCAGGAATATACCTTGCATAGCAACAGACTTGCCATAGCCACGCCAGCGGGCAGAATTATCTAAATCGTCTGCATAAGATATCAGTGCCATGCCACTGCCTATGTATATTACATCCAACCCGGCATTTATCAGAAACAGGCGTTTCCCGCTTTCATATCTGTCAAGCATTTTGTCGCAAGTCAGTATTTGCCCCGCTTCTTTTCTGGCACCTATATAGCCCATGCCTGCTATGCCCATGTTTACAGCACCCCACAATGCATTCATGGTATGGAAAGATTTCCACTCTTGGTCCGATGAGGCAAGCGCGCCTGCTACACCTCCAACTATATTGGCTGCACCCCACGCACCGAGTATCGTCATGCCTGTTTTGTTGGTAGCAATACGTTTGTTATTCAGCTGTGCAAAAGCTGCATCATTTATCTTCAGGCTTTGTGCATTACAATGCATTATGACAATGCTAAAAAGTATGGTAGCAACTATGCGCATAGTGGAAAGATTTAAGACTATAAACGAATTTAAATAAGAAAAGGTTGCCGATAGGGCAACCTTAATAATATCTCATTTATCAACTAGCTAGTCCACTTTTGTTATCTTCAGCATATTGGTAGGGCCGTGGTCTATGATAGGCGTACTACCTGTATTTACAACAACATCGCCCATTTTTACCAGCCCTTTATCTTTCAGTATGGCCAGTTGGTCTTTGAAGATGGTGTCAAGGCTTTCTTCATGTGCATAGAAAAATGCCTGTACACCCCAGCTAAGGCTCAGCTGATTGACCAATGTTTGTGTTTTGGTAAAGATGAACAGCGGAGAGCGTGGGCGAAAGCTGGATAGCATAAAGCCTGTATAGCCACTCTGTGTCATCCCTATCAGCGCATTGGCATTGATGTCTTTTGCTATCTCGCAGGCATTGTAGCATAGCGCATCGCTTAGGAAAGAAGGCGAATGTGGTTGTGGTACAAGGTTGCGGTTATATACAATCTCTTCTTTTTCTACCTCGCCTATTATGCTCACCATTGTTTTGATAACCAGTTCCGGGTATTTACCCATTGCAGTTTCGCCACTCAGCATCACAGCATCCGCACCTTCCAATACAGCGTTGGCAACGTCTGTTATCTCGCTACGGTTGGGGCGCGTACGGTCTATCATACTCTCCATCATCTGTGTGGCAATGATTACGGGCTTGGCCCTGTGTATACATTTGCGGATGATGTTTTTCTGAATCATTGGTATCTGCTCCAACGGTAGTTCTACACCCAGATCGCCACGTGCCACCATTACAGCGTCTGATGCCAGTATGATTTCGCGCAGATGTTCCAGTGCCTCGGGCTTTTCTATTTTAGAAATGATTTTAGCAGGGCTGTTTTTAGAACGCAATATTTTACGCAGCTCATGCACGTCTTCTGGACGGCGAACAAAAGACAAGGCTACCCAGTCTATCTCCTGACTGATGATGAAATCCAAATCTGCCAGGTCTTTTTCAGAAAGTGACGGCAGCGATATTTTGGTATCAGGCAGGTTTACACCCTTGCGAGGAAGCAGCGTGCCTGATGTCAGTACCTCTACCTGTACTTTATTATCGTCTGTAATGGCAGTAACCAGTACTTCTATCTTGCCATCGTCCAGCAATATTTTTTCGCCTATGCGCACATCTTTGTGAAAGGATGGGTAAGAGATGTAAACACCATCTTTATTGCCCAGGCGTTTTTCGTTGGTGAAGAAGAAGGAATCACCTTTTATCAGTTCCATTTCACCATTCTCTATATCACCTACGCGCAGTTTAGGTCCTTGCAGGTCGGCCAGAATGGCTATGTTGAAAGGGAAATCTATGTTTATGCGGTGTATATGATCTATTACTTCTTTGTGTTGTGCATGTGTGCCGTGCGAGAAGTTGAGTCTGAATACATTAACACCGGCTTCTACCAGTGCCAGCAATTTTTCATAAGTGTTACAAGCAGGCCCTACGGTAGCAATAATCTTCGTTTTATGCAGCATTTATACTGTCTGTTGGTTATTTGTACAAATTTCAGTCTTTTATACCACATTACCCATAGTACAACTGTTATGGTTTTGCAGTATTTTTCTATGAAAAAGATATTTATTTTAATTTTTATAAGAGGCTTCTGTACTGTATTGTAAATGCCATGTAAATTTGCCCGTTTTTACACGGGTGCAATTATCAAATGAGGGCAGTATCTTTCGGTAAAAGTTGAAAATTTATGAATGCAACAAACAAAATGACTATTGCAGCCCTCATCGCTGCCGCATCTCTTACTGCCTGCCAAAGTGGTGGCGAAAACAAAGATGCCGCAAACAAACAAACTGAACCAATGGCATTGGCATCATCGCAAGACAGCTCTACAGCCCCGGATACTTGTGAGAGCTGTATACCTGTTGATACTGCCAATAAAATGATTACCAGCTACATTAACAGCCTGAATGGCAATCCTAACAATCAGTATCTTTATTCTTTGATTGCTGATGCAAATGAATTGCGTGCCTATCTGGATGCTAACCCAACAGTTACAAATGTTAAATTGATGTTCGCACACACATTGCCTTATATTAATGGTGGTGGTGCCAATACCTACTGTGGTACAAAAGCAGGACAACTTACATTGGTGATTGCAGGCTATAATGCAAGTGGTAATTATGTGATTGGATCACAGGGAGTGATGGATCATTTATCGCCATGTCCTAATACATGTCCTGGAACAGGTACAGCATCTTCAAATACTCTCCCAACTAATTAATAATGAATTTGTACGAAATTAGACTTGTTCTAGGTGGTACTGCAATGGTATTTGCTGTAATAACAAGTTTTCTGATTCGTAGTAAAAAGGATATTTCAGTTGGGGTATTGCAACTATTGGTAATTTCTTCTTTTATAAATGAAATAGTTGCTACTACGTATGCATATAAAATCGGGAATAGTAATATCGTATATGGATTTTATAGTCCGATAGAACTATTCCTGATTTCATTATACTTCAATTACAGTATAGACGGGTTCTCAAGAAAAAGATTGGGAGTTATTATTGGTAGCGTCTGTTTAGTAATTGGATATGTTAACTATTTTATTATTCAATCCCCTAAGCAATTGAATAATTTCTATTTATTATTTGAGTCGATAGTAGTCGTTTCCTTCTCGTTATATTCTTTTTATAGAATGTTACTAGCAGATGATAGCTTAATACTAACAAAATATCCACATTTTTGGTTTACTACTATTCTGTTTTTTTTCTGGACAAGTACATTATTCTTGTGGGGTACATATGGCTATCTAACAAAAAATGCGGGTATAGCTAATAATATATTGCTTAATGTATTATTGTTTGTAAACATTATTTATTATTTGGGATACGGTTTCGTTTTCTTAAGATATAAAAAAATGAAAATGAATAATGGATGATACTTCAGTAATAGTATTATTTATAGCAGGCACATCCTTGTTGTCAATTTTCGCATTCTTTCTTGTCATCTATTTACAAGTACAAAAGCGAAAGCAAAACCGTTTTCGTATAGAGAAGGAGCAACTGGAGCAGGAGGTATTGCGTACAGGGCTGGAGGTGAAGGAGCAGGCTATCAATACCATGTCTCGGGAACTGCACGATAATATAGGCTCACGCCTCAATGCTGTCATGCGTTTTCTGCATGTTATGCAAGCAACGGAAGATAAAAATACCATTGCAGAGCTTGCAAAAGAGTCGCAGGGCTTATTGGGTGAGGTTATAAAAGATGCACGCAACATCAGCCATGTGCTGAACAGTGATTATGTAATGAACCACGGCCTTGTAGAGGCTGTGCAAAAAGAGGTGGATTTTGTAAAACGCTCCACAGGCATCGATGCACTGGTACTTGTAGAGGGAGATTATTACAACTTCAATAGTGGTCACGAGCTCATCGTTTTCCGCATGATACAAGAGGCAATTTCCAATACCATAAAATACGCAAAAGCTACTAACTTGCGCATTAGTATGAGGTACACGGAAAGGCTATTTGAAATGAAGATTACAGACAACGGAACAGGATTTGATACAGATGCCGCAGCAGACGGTATAGGACTGGCAAACATGAAAAACCGCGCAAGAATGCTGAAGGCAGATTTTGCACTACAATCTAAACCCGGACAAGGCACTACATTGTTACTAACCTTAAATACTAAACAATGACAAACGACGGAAAATATACCGTTGCACTTGCCGACGACCACGCTATACTACGCAAAGGGTTAGTGTATATCATCAACACTTTCCCCGATTTTGTTGTTACCATGGAAGCATCAGAAGGGCAAGAGCTGATAGACAAGATAGAAAAAGCACCTGCCAGGCCCGATGTGGTGATTATGGATATTCATATGCATGGCATGAACGGCTACGATGCTACCAATTTTATAAAGAAGAAGTGGCCCCAGATACAGATACTAGCGCTGTCTATGCACCACAATGAGTTCAGCATCATACGTATGCTGCGCTGCGGTGCCCGGGGCTTCCTACCCAAAGAAGCAGGCCCGCAGGATTTGCATGCATCTATGCTTGCTATTCTGGATGGGTATACTTATTATTCCGACCTTATATCTGAAGAAGTAGTAGCTAAAGCAGAGGATAATGTTTCTACCAAAATGATGGACCTTACAAAGTCTGAAATTACATTTCTGCGTTATTGCTGCTGCGATTATTCCTACAAAGACATTGCAGATAAAATGACCCTGAGCCAGCGTACCATAGACTGGTATCGCGACAAGTTGTTTGAGAAGCTGGGTGTAAAAACAAGAGCAGGGCTTGTTGTCTTCGCCCTGCAATTCGGTTTGGAACCGTTAGAATAAAAAAAATGCCCCATAGTAATAGGAATTTATAGGGGCATTTTAATGGTAACAGTTCGTTTACAAGAGGTGTTTGTAAATGGAAAAGGGTAGGTAAATGTTTTCAGTTTTCGTTGGTCTCCATGGTGATAGGGCTTACGGGTACAAACAAAACAAACTTCACAAATCTACCCAGCCAAGGCCGAATAAAAACTGTGAAATACACTGGACTTTTTTACTTGTGTTTTTATTAAAAAATAAGATGCACTTTCATTGTATTTTATTGAAAAACAATGATTTGTGTTTTTGTGGATTTGAATTATAACAAATTTACAGAAAACACATGTGTTATTTATTCGTATTGTTTGCAGGTAAAATGCAATAAGTCTGTACTATTGCTAATAGTATATCGGGGAGGGGGGGAGATTATAATTGCAGCAAGCCTGCTTTGTAAATAGTATTCATTGGTTTGTTGTCCCAGAATAGTTCAAAGTCTTCCAGTCCTGCAGCTTCGTAGCTTTGTTTTACTTCCTGCAGTGTCATCACCTTTGTATTGCTCACAGATAGCTGCGGTAGTAGTGTTTCAAACCATAAACCTTCAGACTGGTTGATGTTGATGGTAAATGTTTCTGTTTTTGTTTGGAAGGTAAAAGAGGTCATCTCCCATGTATTGCCTTTCTTTGATTTTGTGTAGTGTTCCACCTTTGGCATATTACCAATCAATACAATTTTAGTATTCGGCTTGCCTGCAGTATATGCTTCTTCTTCCAATGCTTTGATGATGAAATCCGGAGCAATGGTTGTCTTCGGTATTTTGAAATCGAACCATTTGTGCAGCGGATAGTCCAGACATGCACCGTACATATAATTGTGCAGTGACTTCTTCAGTCCGAAGCTGAAGCTGCTGTGGTCTACACCTGTTGCTTCGGTATATTCCAGATCGTTATTCGCAAAGCTGCCAATGCCGGGTGTTGTTATTGTCACGCCATATTTTTCAGGATTCAAACCAACAGGGCTGTGTGCTGTCAATGCAAACTGATGCCAGAATGCAGATTGCAATATGCCCGCATCAAACATCTGCCTTACCATTTCCAGGCTGTCAATTGTTTCCTGTTCCGTTTGTGTAGGGTAGCCATACATCAGGTAGGCATGCACCATGATGCCTGCTTCGGTAAAGTGTTTATTCACCTTTGCTACCTGTTCTACTGTTATACCCTTGTCTATCAATTTCAGCAACCTGTCAGATGCTACTTCCAATCCACCCGATACTGCTATGCAGCCCGATGCTTTCAACAACAAGCACAAATCGCGTGTAAAAGCTTTTTCAAAACGCACATTTGTCCACCAACTCACCACCATTTTGCGGCGAATGATTTCCAATGCCAGTTCGCGCATCAATGCTGGTGGCGCAGCCTCATCTACAAAGTGAAAACCTGTTTGCCCTGTTTGTGCAATCAGTTCTTCCATTCTGTCGCACAGCATTTGTGCAGCAATGGGCTCGTATAGTTTTATGTATGGCAACGAAACATCGCAGAAGGTACATTTGCCCCAATAGCAGCCATGTGCCATGGTTAGTTTGTTCCACCTGCCATCGCTCCAGAGGCTGTGCATAGGGTTTACAACCTCTATGGCCGATATATATTTGTCGAGTAGTAAATCGCTGTAGTCTGGTGTGCCAACTTGCCCTTGTTTATAATCGCTGCAAGACGGGTTTTCGAAGTAGGTAACCTCTCCATCGTGTAGTGCAAATGTTCTTTTCAGTTGTTCAGGTGCCAGCTTTCCGTGCACATAAGCTATCAGGTTTTCTATCGGTGCTTCACCGTCGTCAAGCGTTATGTAGTCAAAGAATTCAAACACACGTTTATCGCTCAGTGATCGCAGCTCTGTATTCGGGAAGCCACCGCCCATCGTCACTTTTATTTGTGGATGGTTTGCCTTCAGCCACTGTGCACTGCGAAATGCAGCAAACAGATTGCCCGGAAACGGCACCGAGAATGCCACCATAAATGGCTGCACATCCTGTACTCGTTGCGCCAGTAGTTCTATGGTAAGCGTATCAATAAAACTAAGTGGTGCTTGCAGTGCATTATATAGTTCATCAAAGCTATTCGCACTGCGCCCCAGTCTTTCTGCATACCTGCTGAAACCAAAATGCGGATCTACACATTCCTGTATCAGGTCGCTCAGGTCTTCCAGATACATGGTGCACAAATGCTTGGCTTTGTCTTGTGTACCCATCGTACCAAATCCGTGACTCAAGTCATCCAGATTGGCAAACCTACTTGCTTCGGGTAGTAGGTTGCGCTTACATACCAAATGTGCCAATGTAGGGTTATGCCCTTGTAAAAACGCAATGACGGCATCTATGGTTTGTATATAGTCGTTTTGCAAGGCTATAATGCGTTTTGCATTATCTGAGTATTCGCCAGTATTATCTATCTGTGCAAACAAGCGCTGCAGGCCTTCTTTCGAAAAAAGCGCGAGCGTCACCTCTATACCCATATCTGCCTGTACGGCAGGTATGCCTTTGGTATTCAGGAAACCCTTCAGGTAGGCTGTAGCCGGGTAGGGCGTATTCAGCTGTGTAAAAGGTGGCGTTATTAATAGTATGGGTGCGCTCAAAATGTATTTTTCTGTGGCGCAAAAGTACTAAATAAACAAAACAGGGGCATTGCCCCTGTTTGCCTTCAATTTAATCACCCCGATATTAATTGAAAAAGTATTTAACACCCACTTCTACGCCTGCATTCAGGTTGTAGGTAGTTGCACGGCCTGCCGGGTAGCCAATGGCATCTTCGTCTTCGGCGTTTGTAAATGCACCGTCAAAACGCAGGCCACCATCTACATATAGGTTCTTAGCCACATTCACACGTACACCTGCACCTATCATAGCACCAAATGTTACTGTTTCGTATTGGTCTTTTGTATCTACTGTCTGGTCTTTGCCTTTAGTATCTACATTCAGTTCAGAGTTTGTCAGTATGCCAATTTGCGGACCTGCTTTTGCTGTAAACATTACCTTTTTAGCCGGGTTTGTATTGTAGCTGAAGTACACCGGAATCTTAACATAGTCAAGACGTTTTTGGTATTCCAGCCCCAGCAAATCGTAGCGCTGGCCTTGCATGCTATACAGTGCCTCAATACCTACGCCCATGTTTTTGTTGAAGTTGTAACCGCCACCTACGCCAAACGATATGCCGAATGTAGTTTTCAATTCTATGTTTTTATCATCCTGGTCATCTGCGTTATACATTCTGCTGATGCCCGGTGTGCCTTGTACACCCGCATAAAATCCTTTCTGTGCTTTCGCTTCGTTGCCTGTCGTAAAAATGCCTAATACTGTCAATGCAGATAAAAGAATTGTTTTTTTCATTACTTTAGATTATAGATAATTAGTTTTAAAAATTGATTTTCAATTTCAGCATCGGTTGCCGCCGGTGCTGCTTTATTTTCAATGTGTCGGGGTGTTTTTCGAGGTTTTCTTAATTGAGCGCTCAGTTACCTGTTTTTTCTTTTGCGACACAAAGTGACGACTTTTTGCCTACCCGAAACAAACCATACTCAGCGAAGCGGAAAAAATATCAACGGAAGCGGAAACCAATGTATTCAGGTGGAAATAACCGTTTATGAACCCAAAATGCCCGTTCGTGAATTGTAATATGTACACTGCCTGCCCGTAATAGATATTTACAGGAAATACAAAACAATGAAAAAACTATTCTATAGCCTGATGGTAACGGCAATATCGCTGGCATCTTGTACCAAACAAAACAATGCTGTGCCTACAGCTACGACAAATACCACAATTACCGATGCAGACTTTACAGATAACAAAGCACAGGTAGTAAGCGGCCAACTGAAAACAACAGAGCCCGGTGTTACCATCGATTATGATTTTGTGATTAAGGAAGTATCTGCAGATAAATATATGTCTGCCATCAGGCTGAATGGAATAAGGCTGAATGGCACTAAGCTGAATGGTGTAAAATTCAATGGTTCTCAAAGTGTGTATAAAGCTATAGTGATTGGTATTAACACGACTAAGGAAGACCCTGCTACACCTGCTATAGCATCTAAAGTTGAAACAAACTTTGCCATACTCTTTGATGGTGCCAAAGCCGAAAAAGTAGGAGACATAGTCATATTCGAACCGTTTACTTACAAAGACGATCTGGTAAATGAAGTAATAGATGTTTCGGTGAAACTGACTATTGGTGGTGGTAGTGTAGTGATAAAAGATAATTCTACAGTGGTGCTGGGCGGTTCTACAATCAGCCTGAAAGAAAATTCGAATATCATTGTTACAGGTGGCAATATGGTAATGACAGACGAGTCTTCATTCTTTGTTACAAAGAGCGGTATGACAGTAGAGCAAAATCCGAGAATCAGTATAGTTAGGCTGAGGAAGAGTACATTGCAAGGTCAAACGTACGGTAGAGTTATAGTGATTGTAGATAACGACCCTAATAATGAGGTTGCAAGCCTTACTTACGAGCCTGCACCAATTGCGCTGGATCCGAACAAGCCGGATGTACTTACCAAGCTACCAATAATGGAGTTTAAAGAAACGCATTATAACAAACAGCAGGGCATGCACCGCTATGAAAGCACGCAAACATGGGATGCCGTTTATGCAAAATATGGCTTGAAACCTATTATGGGTAAAGAAGGTTTCAGAATCCATAGGCTCAGATATTAAATAATTGTTACCCCTTGTTGTACCCCTTACTAAAGCCTCCCCATAAAGGAGGCTTTACTATATCTTGCACCATGCAAAAAACACTTATAAAAACCTTGTTATGCTGCATTCTCTTTTCTTACAATACTCATGCACAGCAGCTATCATATCCCGTATTCCCTAAAGCTGACGTAGTAGATGATTATTTCGGAACCAAATTAGCTGATCCTTACAGAGCATTGGAGCAGACAAATTCACCTGCAGTGCAAGAATGGGTTGAAAAGCAGCAGGATATTTCATCATCACTGTTGTTGAAATATGAGAATAAACATCAAATGACTCCCTTGCTGAAAATGTACAGCTACTATAATATGCCAGAGATTGTAAAGTCAGGGCGGTATTACGTTGAGTTTTTTTTGAATGCCGGTACAGATCAGGGTGCATCCATGTACATTAAGAAGAAAGACGGGCAAGTACCTGCACTGGCGGTTGATCCCAGAGATTATAAAAAAGCTAAGGATGATGATGTGTCTGTAGCAGGGTATGCTATTTCTGCAGATGACGAAAATCTGGCTTTTATGTTGTCTTATAACGGCAGTGATTGGAAGGAGATTCGTTTTAAGCATGTATATCCGTTTAAGGATAAAGATGATGTGTTGAAGTGGGTGAAGTTTAGTAATCTGAAGTGGTACGATAATGGTGTGTTTTATCTCAGGTATCCTGTGCCTAAAAACGGAATGGGTACAAAGAATATATCACCGGGTATATACTATCATAAACTGGGTACGCCACAGGCAGATGATACACTTGTTTATGAAAATCAGGACTGCGAAGAATGTTTGCTGAATTTTGATATCGTTGATAGCGGAAGGGTGCTGATTGTTTATGATAATAGAGCCAAAACTGCCGGATATAACAAAGTGTTGTGGGCAGATATTAAATCAGGATTCGATTTCAAGACACTTATCACTTCGTCGAAAGATGCAGATTTTAAGGTGCTTGATTTACGAAATAATAAGTTTTATGTTGAAACCGACCTGGATGCACCCAATGGTAAGATATTGAGTTTTGAAAAACAGGAAACCAATGTTGCCGCAGAGGTTATTGCACAGTATAAAGACGTGCTTACATATTCGTGTTTTGCAGGTAATAAACTAATCACGGTTTATATTAACGACCTTGATTATTCTTTAGCGGTATTTGATACGAATGGTAAACTAATAACCACATTGAATTTTCCTGAAGGTGGGTCTTTGGGTTATATCGAGAACGATTGGTCTGTAAACGCCATTCGGTTTGAATATTATTCCTACTTACATCCCTCATATATTTATGAGTACGACCTGAATGAATATAAATTGAAGATTACGGGTAAAACAGTTATACTATATAACCCGGATGCATTGGAAGTGAAAAAAGCGCACTATACTTCCAAAGACGGTACAGTAGTTACTATCATGCTGGCGTATAAAAAGGGAATTAGAAAAAATGGCAAGATACCTACATTGTTGTATGGCTATGGTGGTTACGGTGCTCTGATGACACCGTTTTTCAGTAGAAAGTTCGTTACCCACATGATGGCCGGTGGTATGATTGCTGTGCCTTGTATACGTGGTGGTGGCGAGCATGGTAGCGATTGGCATAAACAAGGTATGCGTGAAAAGAAGCAGAATGTTTTTGATGACTTTATAGCGGCAGCAGAATATCTTGTAAAAGATGGATATACAAATAAGGACAGGTTGGCTATCATGGGGGGCTCAAATGGAGGATTGCTTGTAGCTGCGGTTGTAAATCAGCGTCCGGATATATGCAAGGTTGCAGTAGCGCAGAATGGAGTATATGATATGCTCAGGTATCAACATTATACCATTGGTCATGCATGGCAACAGGAATATGGCGTTAGTAGCAATAAGGATGAATTCGGTTATTTATATAAGTATTCTCCGATTCACAATGTCGTTAAAGCAGCATATCCGTCTATGTTAGTAGTGACTGGCGATAGTGACGATAGGGTAATGCCTTTTCACTCATATAAGTATGTTGCAATGTTGCAGCAGAATACTACTTCGTCTAATCCTGTATTGCTTTATGTAATGAATAATGCGGGACATAGTACGTCCAGTTTTGAAGAGGATGCCAATATCCTGTCATTTATATACAGCCAAATGGGGGTGAAAGTAAGAGATGTAACGGGTGAGTTTGATTAATGGCGGCATACTGTTTTTTTTGTATGCTGATTTTTAAACTACTTTCGCAGCAAACTAATTATAACTGATGGCAACAACTAAGATTACTGTAAACAACAATGGCTCGCTGAAGATAGAAGGCGATTTTGAAATAGTAGATAAAGATGGCAATACCTATGGCTTGCAGGGCAGGGAAGTGGTAAGTCTTTGCAGATGTGGTATGTCAAAGAATAAACCTTTTTGCGATGGTGCACACAAAGGCCATTTTGAGCATGATGCACAAGCTTTTGATTTGCCACCTAAGAAACAAGCTTAATTTTCTGAAATCTTCTTATCTTTAGTATAGATGTAAATAAACAACAATGAAAACCGATGTAATGACAACAGTTTGCAGCGGTGCACGTTCACCGCAAGATTATCAGACACCAGTATTGCATATTGCAATGCCGTGTTGTTGCTGTTGTTGTTAGTTTCCGCAGGTTTTTGCCCGCCATACAAGGGGCTTCATTTATTATTTAATCTTTTACTAAACAGAATTTTTATGTTGAATATAAATTTCAACCCCTTTCCTGTATTGGAAACGTATAGGCTTGTACTACGCAATGTAGAGCACAGAGATGTGCAGGAAGTATTTGAGATACGCAGCAATGCCGATACCATGCAATATATACCACGCCCGCTTGCCAAAACGCTTGACGATGCAATGGGTGTCATCAATATGATGCGTGGATTTACGGAGCGCAACGAGCGTATCAACTGGGCTATAACAGAAAAAGGTTCAGATAAATTGATGGGCATCATCGGATATCCCAATATCAGACCGGATGCACATCGTGGCGAAATAGGGTATGTAATGCATCACGACTATCGTCGCAAAGGTTTTCTCTACGAGGCTTTTATAGCATCGCTCAACTATGGGTTTGATGTTATGAACCTGCATTCTATAGAGGCCATTATACGCCCCGAAAATGCAGCATCAATAGCTGTGGTAGAAAAAGCAGGCTTTGTCCGCGAGGCTTATTTTAAAGATTATATCTATCACAATGGCAGATATTGGGACGAAACTATCTATTCATTAATAAAGCCTGCTGTTTAGCAGGCTTTATTTTTATTAGCTTCCTCGTGTTCCGCCTGTTTTTATAGGCTTCTTACTTATGTTGGCAGTCTTGCCGGGTTTTACAAAGGATTTTGCACCGGGTGCTGCTGTAGGCTTCGCGCCTTTGGCACCTTTCTTTGCGTTGTTCTTTCCGCCGTTCAATAATGACATAGTTCCCTGTATTTGTGTTCTATAAATGTAAGATATTATTCGTTTACCTCTTTATCCGTTCTGCGGGTACCGGCATATAGTTCATATTCCAGTAGTCGGCAGTCTATGGTAGCGTTGTAAAACTCTATGCGGCGCTTAGCTTTCAGCCCTATTTTTTTGGCAAGGTCCATATTGCCGGTAAATACATAGCCATGATAGCCTTTGCATTGTTGTTTCATAAAGTCGCCAATGCGTCCATAGGTAGCTTCCAACTCGTCCAGCTCGCCAAGTCGCTCACCATATTCCGGGTTCACCATCATTACGCCCGCTGCATCTTGTGGCACTTCGGTTTGGGCAAAATCGCAAACTGCAAAGTCTATCATATCTGCCACACCTGCAGCTATTGCATTCTTTTTGGCATTGGTAATGGCTATGTTGCTTAGGTCTGTAGCTATTATCTTCAGCCCCGGTACTTCTTTTATTTTTTGATCCAGCTTTTCCATTTCCTGTAGGTACACTTCTTCATCGTATCCTATCAGGTGCATAAACGCATAGTTGGTACGAAACAGCCCGGGCCTGGTGTCCGATGCTATCAACGCAGCTTCTATAGCCAGTGTGCCCGAACCACACATGGGGTTGATGAACGGACTCTTTCTATCCCATTGGCTGGCATATATACATGCACTTGCCAGTGCTTCCAGCATAGGTGCACGCCCCGGTATTTTACGGTAGCCGTGTCTTGCCAATGAGTCTCCTGATGTGTCTATGAATATTTCAGCGTCTTCATTCTTCCAGAAAAGATGTACCACTGCGCCATTCAGCTCTGCACCTGTAGAAGGGCGATTGCCTGTTTTCTCGCGCATGCGGTCAACAATAGCATCCTTTACACGCAGGTTGGCAAACATGCTGTTGTTGATGGTTTCGTTCATCACATTGCTGGTGATAGAAAAATAACCACCATCGTGTAACAGTTTTTCCCATGCAAGGTTCTTAACCACATTATAAATACCATCGGCATCCGTAGCATGAAAAGCCTTCAGGCTGTATAGTATCTGGCTGGCACAGCGCAGATTCAGGTTCAGTACTATGCACTCGTTGATGCTTGCATGCAGCTTTACACCCGTAATAAATGTTTCTTCTATTTCAAAGCCCAGTTCGCGTACCTCTGCTTCCAGATAAGGAGCAAGCCTTTTGTGGCAGGTAATGATAACCGGCGCTTTTGTTGTGTATATAGACATATCAGGCGGTAAAGGTAAGCGATGAAAACCGCATAAACAGGCGGTATTGTTATTTTGTAACAAAGCGCGACGTTATACAAAAAAATAAGAGCCCTCTAAAGGGCTCTCGTTGGGTTGTTATATATAGAGAGAGTGAGCAGTGTTATATAGCGTTGCTATGGTTGAACAGCAATTGCCTTGATGTGAGTATTTCTTCAGCCATTTTCTTAAAAAGTTCTTTGCCGCTTTTTTCAGAAATGTACTGTTTGTTAAACTCTTGTCTGGTAAAACCGCCAATCACAGATTGTTGTTTTTCATGGTTGTAAAGCTTCCAGTATGCCAGCCTGTTTTCTGCAATGTATGCAAGCTCCATTTCGCCAATGGCACAGGCATTGGTTGTCAGGTAGCCCATGCTCTTGCCGGGAGATGTAAAACTGAAGCGAAGTGATTCCTTGTTTTCAAAAGTCAGGATTATTTCATCGCCTTTATTCAGCGGGAAAGATTTGTAGGTACTGTAGAATTTGATGTAGTTGATATAGTGATAGGAGCTGAAGCTGATACCCAGAAAAGAGTTTCTTTTGTATGGTGGCAACTCTTCGCAGATATTGTTCAGTATTCTGAAGTTGCGCCCGTCGTGCATAAAAGGGAAGGTTTTGATAAACTCTTCGCCGCGTATGCCCGCCAGTTGGGTAATCTTCAGCACAAGACGTTGTATTTCTTGTGTTCCTTCGTTTATTACAGATGCTCTAGCATCATAGCCTGTTCTCATTTGGGGATGTCTTTTAAAAATTAGCGTAGATTATTTTTTGTTTTTCAGTTTTTTATTTCATTGAAATTAGGATTGGGCTGTGTTTCAGGTGTTACATGTGTTTTAGCATTAGGTTAAGTATTGGTAAGGGCAATACTTTACCTGTTGCGAATATTTTGTATATTTGCAACCAGAATGATTTTTTTTCATTGTTTACGATATTTTCATATCAAACAAACAATTGAAAATACAGAGAGCCGTACTTATACGGCTCTCTGTCGTATAAGAAGGTTCAGATAGCCATTTCTAACAACATGACATCTCTTTGCGACTTGATAGCGTGAACGCTTTTTGCCTGTCGCATGTACTCTTCTACAGCCTTTTTAATGATTCGTTTACACCCGGTGGTCAATTTGATGGACCGATAACCTTTCCCTTCTTTGTAGTTCTCTCGTATCCACTCTGCACGCATGGTCAGCTCTGTACTTAGTGCTTTTACCTTGTGCATAATCTCCTCGAATGATGGAGGGGTGCCGTTTTTTTCAATGTATGAGTACATGTCTTCTATGTACTCACCTGTGATGGTGTTACTGATCTGCTCAAACAAGTCTTGGTACTGCTTACCATAGACCCGCTGATGCAGGAAGTCAGTGATAGTCGTTAACATAATAGAGTGTCTTTCGTTAAAATAAAAAATGGGGTAAAATCTCGTGATAGCTGTTTATATGATTATCATCTCATATCGCTCATTATGTTACATCAAATATAGTCATTGAATGCTGAAACTAGTATACCGCAGATTGGGTATTTTGGGTTAACATATTGTTATTGCCCTGTCCATTCAGCGTATAGTATACATCTGTGTTTTGCCTGCGCACGTGCAATGCAGTCATTTTGTTTGAGTTATATATGTATTCGACTATCCTGCCCTTGGCACGATAGGTATTTTCTTTTAACTGCTTATTAATCTTGTATCGCTTGCCATCTATGATAATATGCTCCTTTCTTATTGAGATATTGCCTGTCTGTTCCTTTGTTTCGCTATGGTCTACTGCAAAAAAGTCGCTGCCTGTGTATATATACATCACTTTGCAGTAGGTGTAGTCTTGTGCATAGCCACTGATGGCTACACATAGCAGTATGATAATGAATAGCAGGTTTTTCATACTCTTTTGTTTTAGAAGATTACTTGTTTTCAAGGTATCGGACTTTGCGTGCTTTTTGTTTCAGCACAAATACTACATTCTCTTTTTCTTTGTTCATCAAGTCTATTTTGAAGCCCGACTGTTGTGCTTTGTAGTCAGAGTTTTCAAGAAATGACTGGCTGATGCGTACATTATATACACCGGCAGGTACAGACAGCTTAAAATTGCCTTGCTTGTCTGTAAGTGTGCTGAAGCGAATACCCACAGAGTCTACTGCAGTTATCTTTATCTGGTCGGGGCTAAGTTTTGATGTGCTGAATGTGTCTGATATAATGCGTACAGTACCAGTTATTTCTTTACCCTTCTTGAATGGCATGGTAAAGGTGATGTTGTTGTCAACAGTTATTATCTGATTAATGCCGTTGATGGGCACCAGATTTTCATTGTTGGTTTGTACGTGTATGTGGTAGTCGCCTTTCTCCACGTTTTTATATTTTATTTCGCCATCTCCGTTGCTGATAAAGGGCATATTATTGATGGTCATCTTCACATTTTCAACAGGCATTTCGTCCGCATCCATAGATTGGTTATTGTTCACGTCATTAAACAAAACCAACTTCAGTGTGTGATATTTTTTGTTGAAGAGCACAGGCACATGCAGTTGTTTGCTGATGGCAAGCTGTGCTGTTCTCCTGTTGGCGATAGGCAGCCCGGGGTCGTCTGTTTGGCTTCTGAAGGGCACAAAGCAACTTGCATTGATAGAGAAGCCACTCTTCGGTCCTGTATATCCGAGGCTTCCGCCTACACCACTGGTAAAGAAATTATCTTTCAGGCTTTTAGATAGGTTATATCTTACAGTACCGTGCATCCTGCTTCTGAAAAGGTAGAAGTTAACGTTTGGCCCGCCGTTTACCGTTTCTGTATACGATAGTATTGTTTGCTTGCCGTCTTCGTATCCTGTAATGGGTGTGCGTGTATACAGCATCATGAATCCGAAGTATTTAGAGCTAATGTCTGCAGTAGATGTGATGATGAAGAGGTCTTCTTTTCCCGGTGTCGGGTCGTCTCCGAATGCACTTTGTATATTCAGGTTAGATGTCCATTTGTTGCCCATTTGCCATCTGCTGAGCACATCAAAAAAGTAAGATGTCTTCAGTCCGCCGTTCATAAACGACAATCCGTTTTGCTTCAGCAAACCTGTGCTTAGGGATGTTTGAACCGATTTGGAAAACTTGTTGTACCTGATACCAAGCCTGTCTATGTTGTAAGAAAGCAGGTCTGAATTGAAAAGGCTGTCTCTCAGGAAATTCATCATCATGTAGCTTGATGAATAGAACAGGCCGATTCCCGATTTTTTGGTAGATAGTGTAATGTCGTGGTTGTGATATATCAACCCTCTGTTGATGCCGGGGAAACGCTTATCGTAGTAGTTGGCAGTAGATGAGAATGTGATTTTATTTTTAGAAACCCGGAAACCATAGCCGCCCGATATCCCCATTTGTTTCGGAGCGGCCTGATTTCGCGGGTTTTCCTCGTATCCTGCTCTCGCAAGTATGTTAAAGGTTATATTTTTCTTATTTATGAAAACAACATCGTTTGATGAAATGTAGCTGTTGATGCCTGTGCCATGGTCTGTATTGAACATCAGCATGTTATTTACAGTTGCTTTTTTCAGGCTATAGTTCAGTATAGCTGCATATACATCATTCTGAAAGTATGACTGGCCGTCTCTCATTACAGCTATCAAGCTGATGCCTACGCCATTCAGGTTGTATGTAACATCCAATCCTCTTATTGGGTTTGTTACAAAAAACAATGGCAGATTTACCTGCCCTGCGGTAACAGTAAGGTTTTTACTGTTGTACTGCAGTTTGAAAATATGTTGTTGCAAGCCTGTAGGCATGTTGCCAAACTGCTTACTTCTGTATGTAAACTCAAAACTTCTGGCGTTTTTGAACTGTATCCTTCCTCTTGCTGCTCCGTATATACTGGTTCTTTCGCCAAAAGAAATAGCTCCCATTTCTAACCTGAGCGGTATGCCGCTGTAGGATGATCTGTTGTATTTGCCTTCCTCTGCATATTTCTGCAGTTGAAAGTAGTTGTTGTACTGTTGTCCTATGCTGTTTGTTACATTGAATGTGATGGTCTCTGAATTTACATTGGCAATCTGATAGTGGTTGAGTTTTATCTCGTGTGTATAGTTACTGTCCTTGCCCGGTTGTAGTTTTATAATTACAGAGTCATCAATATTCAGTTCATAGTTTTTGTACTTCAGTACATAAGTATCTTCAATGTTGCCTGTGTTTTTCAGGTATGTCTTGAAGCTTGCGGTGGTATTTACCTTGTCTACGTCTATAATATCACTCTTAGGCTGCGTTACAAATGTTTTACGCTCTTTAGTACGTATACTGTATGCAGCTTCCTGCGTGTCACTTGCTAGTTCACGATACCAGATTTTGAACTTCACTTCTGTCCATTCAGATTTGGCTGTGGGCAGTTTCAATAAATTAACGGGTACACTTATCTCCTCACCGGGAGATATGTTGTAATACTCATCATCACCATCAATGTACTTATTTCTGGAGATGTTCTTCCAACCGAATGGTACAATGGTACGTACAGCTATTCTGCGTACCTTTTTGGTATTATTTGCTATGGTGACTTTGTTAGCCAGCAGATTGGTATTTTCTGCAGCTATCAGTGAGTCTTTTAAAATTTTTACCTTAACTATATAGTTGCCGGGGTTGGCATAGCTACGCGTTGCAAAAATGGCAACCAATAGTATACACCATAGCTTTAATAGTGGTATTGTATGTTGGTAACGATTCATGGGGATTGAATGCGTTAATGTTTGAGATTAATAAATAACCTCTCTTAAATTTCCTCAAGGGGGGTAAAATAAGCCCTCTCTACATATCGAGAGGGCTCATTGCATTTTACTGCATCTATTATGCTTAGCCTATGCAGGCGTAAGATTAGATAGTAGTAGCAGTGATAGTTACAGGCAGAGTGTAAGTACCGCCTTGGTGACCGTAACCTGGAGTCAGGTGTACATTCATACCCCAGTTAGCAGTAGTGTGGCCCATTGGATGAGCGAACAGTGTAGTACCTGCGCTGTTCAGAGCAGTGTTAGCTGGCAGTACGCTAGTTGCGCCAGAAGGAGCACCTACTACAGTCAGTTTCAATGCGCTAGCAGCCATTGGGTAAGTTTGAGAAGCACCACCGCTCCAAGTGAAGTTTGCAGGGCTAGTAGCAACTACGTTGTAACCTACGCTAGAAGCGATAGTGAATTCGAATTCACCAGCACCTGTAGGCAGAACTTGTGGATTTTCAACCAGATCCAGACCATTGTCATACTCTGCGATTGTGTTGAAAGTGTTGCTGATGAAACCTACGAAAGGCAGGTTAGTACCAGGTGCACCATTCTGAGAAGATGGAGTCAGAACGATTACTTCATTCAGGATAGCGCTTGTGTTCAAAGTGCTTACTGCTGTTGTTTGTGCTTTTGCAGCGAATGCAGCGATTGCTACTGCTGCTGTCAGAACGATTTTTTTCATTGTTTTTCGTTTTAAATGGTTTGAAAAAGTTTGTAATGCAAATCTCTATCAAAACAGAGGCGGATGTAAACTCCTTTATTAACATTTTTAACACAAAACAATGTATCATGGACAAAAGCAGTTTTACATCTATTCTGCAACATCGTGTTGCGAATATATTATTGCCTTGTACTGCTTTACTATAAAGGGTTTCAGCAAAACGTTGTTGGTTTCATTTACTATTTTCATATTTTATATTTTACGTTTTTATGTTGTTTTATTGCTGTTTACCTGCTAAATGAAACAGTTGTATGTAGGCGAAATATTATATGAATGCCTGTTTTTGCCACCAAAAGCTTTTAAAGTGCTTGTAGACAGTTGTTTGTAATGAATTTATTGTGACTTATTGATATAGGTCAATTCTTGAAACGCTTAAATAGAGCAGGGTTATCCACATGAACTAACAGTGAATCCACAATTTTGAAACAAAGAATGTAAATAATAATATGATGAAAATTGCCCGAATTAGGGTGTGTAATACACTGCGAAAGTAGCGCCCACATTGCTTTTGGCCTGTAGAATTACTATCTCTTGCCCTCCTGAAACTCGTAGAATTAGTATCGGGGCAATAAAAAAGGCCGGCATTTGCCGACCTTATAATGTTGATTATGAATTCTTTAAGTAGAGTAGTAGAGCTTATTTCAATTCTATTTCCAACTGCGCAGCTTCAAGCGGCACTTCATCATCATTGGCATCTATCATGGCAACAGCTGTGTATTTGCCCTTCGGTACAGTGTCTGGAATAATGAAATCAATATTTCGTACCTGATCGGGAAGTATTTTAAACGGATCCTTCCCTTCTTTGCCCGGATACACAGTTATTTTCTCTCCGCTTTCTTTAGACAGCAGTTCTATATAAGATATACACCTTAATAATACACTGCCCTGGTTTTTGCATGTTACGCGATATTGTCCGCGTTCCAGCATCGGAGTGAATGATGTCATTTTCAAATCTTTGCTCAATACAGTAGGTGGTGTTTGGTACACCTGTACACCTACACGATACGATTTTTCTACTGATGCATCTATATTACCCGATTTCTGATTGGCTACTTTTTCCTTCATACCTTCCAGAAATATCATGGCCCATTTCATTTCAGATATTGCAGCTTCAGAGTCAGGTACCTGTATTGTAACAGGCAGTGTGCCTATAGTATTGCCGGGGATTTCAATAAAGTTGTTAGACAACTTCAGCCATGTGGCGCAAGAACGCGGGTGTTTACCCGGTTCCATGTAGGTAACGTTCGAGTTTTCGTCTCTTATAAAGTCTGTGAGTGATACTTTGAACTGTACAGGGCTGTCCAGCGTATTGTCAAAGTTGATATTGAGTGTCTGCGTTTGCCCTCTGTCTGCAGTGAAGTAAAGCGTTGCAGGCAGTATTGCCACACCTTTCTTTTTATTGTTGTTTTTGGCACGTGCATTTTCGCTCAGTTGCTTAACCTGCGTGCTGTCAAGCTGTTGTGCATAGCTGCATGTTAATGATAAGTAAAGCGGGATGAATATTAGCGCTCGTTTCATAAAATGGAGTATTATTGGGGTATAATATAAAAAACACGCCAAATATAGGAAAAGCCCCTAATACTACTATGTACAGAATAATAATATTTTTGTTATTAACGAGCCCTTTACAAATTTTAGCTCAGGGAAACGGTAATAACAAGATATCAGTTCAGGCAAACAGGCCCATTCAGTTTTCCTATAATAATATAGAAGAGTTACAGCAGCAGAAAGTATTGACTAATGCACTGGAGTTGAAGCTGAAAGTAAAGGAGTACAACTGGAATGTTTTTGCAAGCATGGTATCTGAAAACAATTCATTTTACAACACTTTTAATAATAAACTGGCACTCAGGCTTCAGAATTACGATTCGTACAACGCCAATATAAGTCGCACGGATGTTGTGCTTTCTCAGGCACAGGCATTGCTGTTTACACAACCGGCAGTACAACATTCACAACATTTTAATTTCTATTATGATGTGGTGTTATATCCTTTTACTAACTTCGTGCCGTCGGGACAGTTCAATTTTTCTATTGTTTTTACAATGACAAGGCCGTGAAACGAATACTATTTATATTATCATTATTACCCCTCTCCGCAGCAGCACAGTCAAACGGTAATGCCTATGGTATAGGCAACAGCGCATCTGTAAATGGTTCTGTAAACATGCCATCTCTTATGCGTATTGATGTTACTGATCATCATAAACAAGTCGTCCTGAACAGGATTGAAGATTATGAAAATGGTAAAGTAGCTTATGATATCGCAAGTCTGAATGTAAAGAGTTCTCGTCCGTGGATAGTTAATATAATGACAGAGGGGCAGTATGCAAGCCCATCATCGGCAACATCAAGCCGCACAATGCCTGTCAGCATGTTTTCTTTTAAAGAGTCTGCAAGCGATCAGTTTGTGACGGTTAGCACGTCTGCTCGTCCTTTGATAAGGAGTACAAACAGCAGTCTTGAAAACAGCTATACGCTCGATATGTTGGTAAAGCCACCCTTTGGCCACCAGTCAGGTGTTTATACTACCAACATCATCTTTACACTCACACAACAGTAGCGTATACACTTTGCTATTATTGTTTGGGAGCAATGTATCCTGAAACGGTACTGTTTATTTTGGTAATCAGATTTTCTATCGATAATACTTTCAGTATCATCAGCATTTTATTACTAGTCTTGCTGATTGTCAACTCTATGGTGATGTAGTCAGGGCTTTTCAACGCCTTCACCGCTTCGTAATTGCCTTTTTCATATTGCCACTTGTAGCCGCTGTATGCACCGAAAGAAGAAGAGTCGCCTTCGCTTATCTGTCCTTTATATTTACTTACCAGCGTATCAACCAGCATTTTGTTTTTCTTCTTGTCAAAGCTGATGCCGTCAAAAAAGTTAAATCCGTCTGAACCCTTGAAAGTTATTTTATCGCCATTGTTTTCCAGCGTCAGTGTTTTCGTCGTTTTTACTTTGGTTTTCAGTTTTGGATATTCTTTGTTGAAGCGCTCGTACTCTGCGGCAGAGATGCCAAAGTTTTTGTGGTAGGGTAGTATGGTAGCTGTAGCATGCTGCTCTTTATAGCTCTGAAACCAAACACGATTGTCTGTAAGTGATTTCTGGTATTTTTTGATGATTTCCTTTAAATCGGTTGGTACATCTTTTTCAAGTACCTGAAAATCATATTGTCCCGCAGGTAGCCAATTGCTTATTTCTGTTATGGCTTCGTCTTCGTATACAACCTGTTGGGAAAAGGACTTATTGCTATAACCTATTATTATAGCTGCAGTTACACATAGTATTTTTTTCATTTCAATAGTAGCTGGGGTAAAATCGTAAGTAAAGATAGATATCGTATCCAGTATTTTCAATATTAAATTTTAAAAAAATCTGAAGCGTAAATACACATTTTGTTGATTGTTTGTGGATAATTATATATGTTTACTGTTCCCCAGCTAATTAGTGAGTTAACAATCACAATGTATTTGTTATGATTCGTGCGTTACTTATAGCAGGATTTCTATTTGTTTTTTCATTTACCTACGCCCAAACATGCCCCTCGAACGTAGATTTTGAACTTGGCAATTTTACCAACTGGCAATTATTCCGTGGTACTTGTTGTCCTATCAATACACCTACATCAGGTACTTCTTCAGGCAGGCATACTATCACAAGTGGTACAGCCACAGACCCTTACGGAGGGTTTCCTATTGTTGCGCCCGGTGGTGGCAATTACTCATTGAAGTTGGGTAACAGCAACACAGGTGCACAAGCAGAAAGAGCCAGGTATTTTATTCGCATACCATCTGGTATAAATAATTACAGCCTGATATTCAGATATGCGGTTGTGTTTGAAGACCCCGGCCACGTAGCAGCAGATCAACCACGTTTTGAGGTAAAAGCTTATGACTCAATAACAAATGCAATCATTAATTGTAGTCAGTTTAATTATATAGCCACATCTAGTTTGCCAGGTTTTACAGTTTCATCCATCAACAATGGTGCTCTATACAAATCTTGGTCTACTGCCAGTATCAATCTTTCGGGTTATGCCGGGCGTACCGTTGCCGTAGACTTTGCGAGTGGAGACTGTGCGCAGGGAGCACACTTTGGTTATGGTTATGTAGATCTTAACTGCGGCTTGTTCCAGATATCTTATAATGCTTGCGATACTTCATCTACTGTTTCGCTGAGCGCCCCTCCGGGTTTCAATTCGTATGTCTGGAGAGATTCTTCAACCTGGTCTACAGTAGGCACGGGACAGTCTGTTACAATAGCAAGGCCTACTACAACCAAAACATACGCAGTCATTCTTACACCTTATACCGGCTTCGGTTGTCCTGATACATTATATACCAAGGTTACCATTAATAATCTGGCAGTAAACGCTACAAGAGATACTACTATATGCAGGGGTAGCAGCATACAACTGAATGCAAATGCTACTGCAAGTGCCACGCCTATTACATACAACTGGACACCGACAACTGCGCTCAGTTGTTCTACTTGTGCCAATCCAGTTGCTACACCACTTACAACAACCACATATTATGTTACGGCAACTGATGCAAACGGCTGTACGAAAAACGATACTGTTGTCTTAACCGTCAGCAATCCGCAGGTAGTAGTTGCCAGGCAGCATGTGTCTTGTTTTGGTGGTGCTAACGGTACACTTACGGCTACACCATCGGGTGGCTTTACGCCATATACGTATAGCTGGAATACATCTCCCGTAAGGACTACAGCAGCCATCAACGGATTATCTGCAGGTACTTATATACTTACCATGACGGATAATGCAGGTTGTGTGGTAAGAGATACTTCGGTAATAACACAGCCCACTTTGCTGAATGCTTCCATCGCAAGCAGGGTAAATGTGAGTTGTTATAACGGTACTAACGGTAGCGCAACGGTAAGTGTATCAGGAGGTACTGCACCATATACTTATAGTTGGAATACAACGCCTGTAAAGACAACAGCTACAGCCACCGGGCTTGGAGCAGGTAGTTACATAGTTACAGTTACAGATAGTAAAGGTTGTATTGATACGGCAAATGTTACCATTACACAGCCAACCGTATTGAATGCATCACTGGCTTCAAAAACGAATGTGAGTTGCTTTGGTGGCAATAATGGTAATGCGACAGTCAGTGTATCAGGAGGTACATCGCCCTACACCTATAGCTGGAACAGCAGTACAGTGCAAACAACAGTCACAGCTACATCGCTGCCTGCGGGTACATATACTGTTACTGTAACAGATACACTGGGTTGTATCGATACGGCTCTGGCAGTAATAACACAGCCTTCGCAACTCAACGCTTCTATTACAGCCATTACCAATGTCAGTTGTTTTGGCACGGCAACAGGTAGCGCTACTGTTACAGCAACAAGTGGTACATCACCATATACTTATAGTTGGAATACATCGCCAGTACAAACTACTTCCACCGCATCGGGCTTGAATGCAGGTAGCTACATAGTGACGGTAACAGATACTTTGGGTTGTACAGATACAGCATTGGCTGTCATCACACAGCCTACTGTGCTGAACGCGTCAATAGCAGCATCTGCCAATGTGAATTGCTTTGGCGGAAACAACGGCACCGCATCGCTGAATGTAACGGGCGGTACAACACCATATACCTATAGCTGGAATACATCTCCTGTACAAACTACAGCCGCTGCAAGCAACCTTGCTGCAGGTACATACATAGCCACAGTAACAGATGCCAAAGGTTGTACGGATACAGCAGTAGTTGTCATTACACAACCTGCAGTACTGAATGCGAGCATTAGCAGCAGTAACAATGTGCGCTGTTTTGGTGAGCAGAGTGGTAACGCTACAGTGAGTGTCACAGGCGGTACATCTCCATATACTTATTCGTGGAATACCACACCTGTGAAAACGACTGCTACAGTGGCAATGGGAGCGGGTACATTTATTGCAACGGTAACAGACAGTAAAGGCTGTACCGATACTGCACTGGTAGTAATAACACAACCTGCGGTATTGAATGCAAGCATTGGCAGCAGTACCAATGTCAGTTGCTTTGGTGGTAGTAATGGTACCGCAACTACTACAGTGTCGGGTGGTACGTCTCCATATACATATTCATGGACTACATCGCCTGTTCAAACTACTGCTACGGCAACTACGCTCAGTGCGGGCAGCTATATAGTAACTGTTACAGATACAGTGGGGTGTATAGATACAGCGCTTGTTACCATCACACAACCAAATGTGCTGAGTGCTGCAATACCATCGCATACAAACGTGAGCTGCTTTGGTGGCAATAACGGTACTGCAACAGCTTCTGTGTCAGGTGGTACAGCACCATATACCTATAGCTGGAATACGTCTCCCGCACAAACAGGTATTACGGCTACTGCATTGGCAGCTGGTGCTTATACGGTGACAGTAACAGATGCGAAAGGCTGTATGGCTATAGCTACGGTTACAATATCGCAGCCAACAAAAGTCAGCCTTGTATTGAGTTCAAAGACCGATGCAACTTGTAATGGTATAAATAATGGTGCAGCTACTGTTGCGGCTACAGGCGGCACATCGCCCTATACATATTGGTGGAACACCACACCTGCACAAACAAGTGCATCTGCAACAGCACTTGCCGCAGGCAACTATATAGCCGTTGCTACAGACAGTGCAGGGTGTAAAGACACATTAGCCGTAGTCATATTGCAGCCGTATGCGCTGAATGCAGGCATCGGCAGCAAAACAAATACAAGATGTTTTGGCGAAGCTAACGGTAGTGCCACGGTAAGTGTGGCAGGTGGTACATCTCCATATACTTATAGCTGGAATACTGCACCTGTACAAACCACAGCAACAGCAAGCGGCCTTGCAGCGGGTACATATATTGCAACAGTAACAGATGCAGGTGGTTGTAACGATACTGCATTGGTAGTGATAGCACAGCCCGCAGTATTGAATGCAAATATTAGTGCTGCAACAAACATCAGTTGCTTTGGCGGCAGCAATGGTACAGCAACTGTTAGTGCTACGGGTGGCACATTGCCATATACTTATTCATGGAATACCTCTCCGGTGCAAACATCTGCTATAGCTACCGCATTGCCCGTTGGTAGTTTTGTGGCAACCGTAACAGATGCGCTTGGTTGTACTGATACTGCAAATATTACCATTACACAACCGCCTGTTTTGAATGCTGCTGTTACAGCACACACCAATGTCAGTTGCTTTGGTGGCAATAATGGTACAGCTACCGTATCGGCAACAGGTGGTACAGCACCATATACATATGTCTGGAATACATCTCCTGCACAAACAACTGCTACGGCAATCGGTTTGTCTGCGGGTACTTATACAGTTGTGGTTACAGATGCCAAAGGTTGTACATCTACAACATCTGTAGCAATCACGCAACCGACTCAACTTAATTTATCATTGGTGTCTAAAACCAATGCAAGTTGTAATGGTATAAACAATGGTACTGCAACTATAGCAGCTACAGGCGGCACGTCGCCATATACCTATTGGTGGAATACCACACCTGCACAAACAAGCACAACAGCAACATCATTGGCATCAGGTGGTTATATGGCAGTAGTTACTGATAGCGCGGGTTGTACCGATACACTTGCAGTTGTAATATCTCAGCCCGGTGCATTGAATGCCAACATTGGTAGCGTAACGAACGTGAGTTGTAACGGTGGTGCTAACGGCGCAGCATCTGTTGTTATCACAGGTGGTACTACGCCATATACATACATATGGAATACAAACCCTGTGCAAACAGGTGCTACGGCCACGTCTTTAGCTGCGGGTACTTATACAGCTACTGTTACAGATGCTATGGGATGTTCTGATACTGCCGTAGCAGTAATACAGCAACCCGCAGTACTTACGGCAAGCATCTCTGCTTATGCAAATGCTACTTGTTTTGGTGGTAACAATGGTAGTGCTGCTGTAAATGCTACTGGTGGCAACCTGCCATATACTTATTCATGGAATACATCTCCTGTTAAAACAACACAATCTGTTACAGGTTTGTCTGCAGGTACTTATCAGGTAACGGTTACAGATGCCAAAGGTTGTTCTGCCATTGCAACGGTAAATATTTCACATCCCGCACAGTTGAATGCATCAATCAGCAGCAAGATAAATGTTAGTTGTAACGGTCTGAGTAATGGTGCTGCTACAGTAGCAACGACAGGTGGTACTACGCCATATACTTATACATGGAATACTATGCCTGCGCAAGCTACACCCACAGCAACCGCATTGCCTGCAGGTATATATATAGCAACTGTAACAGATGCCAACGGCTGCAGCGATACAGCAGTTGTAAGCATATCGCAACCGGCTTTGCTGAATGCGGGTATTACACAAAAACAAGATGTTAGTTGTCATGGTTACACAAATGGTAGTGCTACAGTAGCTGCTTCAGGTGGGACACTGCCATATGCATACAGTTGGAATGCAAGTCCGGTGCAATCTAACGCAGTTGCTACATCGTTGCCGGCAGGCGCATACATTGCAACCGTTACGGATGCTAATGGCTGTACTGATACGGCAATGGTTACTATCAATCAGCCAACAGCATTGAATGCAACAATAACAAGCAAAACCGATGTCGCTTGTTTTAATGGCAACAACGGACAGGCTACGGCCACTGCAACAGGCGGTACATCTCCATATACTTATTCATGGAATACGGCGCCGATACAATCTTCAGCTACTGCAAACACGCTGCGCGCAGGTGCGTATGTTGTAACGGTAACAGATAATAAAGGTTGTACGGATACGGCACAACTTAGTATATCGCAACCTGCACAACTGATAGCTAGTATAGCCGGTAAAACAGATGCACTGTGTAATGGTAACAGCGATGGCACTGCAACAGGTAGCGCAACGGGTGGCGCATCGCCCTATACCTATAGTTGGAACACGAGCCCTGTACAAACTACACCTTCTGCTACCGCAATTGCTGCAGGGTTTTATACACTGACTATAACTGATCAAAACGGTTGTACTGCCACTGATACGGTGAGCATTACAGAACCTATTAAGATAAAGGTAACCGTTGAGCCACTTGATAAAACATGTGTTGGTACTTCTTCAGGTTCTGCTGTTATCAAAGCAACTTCAGGCGGTGTTGCACCATATACTTATTTGTGGAATACTACTCCTGCATTTACTACTACTTTGGCTACTGGCCTTGCAGGTGGTACATATAGTGTAAGGGTGACAGATGCTACAGGTTGTTCTGTAAATGAAAATGTTACTGTACTCAACTTCCCGCAATTGCAGTTGGGTACATTACCGGATACTGAAGTATGTCCGGGCAGCAAAGTACAGTTGATAGCTACGGGTGCAAAAACATATAATTGGTTTGCTGAGACTACATTGTCTTGCCTCAATTGTGCAGACCCTGTAGCAAGCCCCGTAGTTAATACGAGATATTATGTTGTGGGTGTTGATACCAACAATTGCCGCGATACTGCAGGAACAATGGTGTCTATCATCCCTAAACGCAAGATGGATGTTGGTG
Source organism: Flavipsychrobacter sp. (assembly GCA_035299045.1). Lineage (GTDB taxonomy): Bacteria > Bacteroidota > Bacteroidia > Chitinophagales > Chitinophagaceae > Polluticoccus. The sequence goes on along the minus strand of DATGXJ010000031.1, from coordinate 21,953 downwards.
CAGACCTTGAAATATGCGAGGGCGATCAGGCGCAATTGCATGCCGACGGTGGTAAGGAATACACTTGGTTCCCAGTACAATCATTGAATGATAATAAGAGTAGTGCGCCTGTTGCTACCCCAGCGCAAACAACGCGATACATGGCTATCATAAAGCAGAATGAATGTTATACAGATACCTTGTATCAGAACGTAACCGTACGTGCAAAACCATTTGTAGACTTAGGGCCTGATCTTGATGGTGTTGTAGGTGCGTCTTTCAAGCTGAATGCAAAAACATCGAATGTTAATAAGATAGAGTGGCTGCCACCAACAGGGCTCAGCTGTGTTGATTGCTACAATCCTGTTGCTATTGTAGATAAATCGATAGTGTACAAAGTGGTAGTATATAACGGCGAGCAGTGCAAGGCAACGGATGACATAGCTATCAATGTAAAGTGCGATGAATCTATCATTTCATTACCAAATACGTTTACTCCGAATGGAGACGGGGCTAATGATATGTTCTGGCCAATATCGAAAGGTGGGATTATCGTAGATAAAATGCTGGTGTTTAATCGCTGGGGTGAAAGAGTATTTGAGGCGTATAATATACCTGTGAACGACCCAAGCAAAGGTTGGGACGGTACTTTTAAAGGAAAAGCGCTGACACCTGATGTGTTTGTGTATATAATAGAAACGAGATGTATAACGGGAGAGAGAATCGTTATAAAAGGAGATATTTCTCTGATTCGTTAATCAAACAAAAAGCTTGTATGAAACAATTAGTAGTTGTTATTATGGTAATGCTGTTTGCCGATGCAAATGCACAGTCTTATCAATTGCAAAAAGAGGGTAGCAGTATTACTGTTTTGCAGAATGATGCAAAGACAACCGTATCAAATAATACGGATGCAGCTTCTGTTATGGACTATCAACAAAAGATTTATTTCATCAGTAAAGATGGTGACGGTGCAATAAAGGTCTACGATGTGAATACTAAAAAAACGACTGATGTTGTGAGTGTGGGAATGAAGAGTGAGACAGGCTATGTTGTGAAATTTGTAGTAAATATGATACCCGATACTAAAGGTGGCAAAATCTATTTCACTACAAAAGATATATACCGTGGCAATGTGCAATATATGACGTGGAGATACGATATCAGCACCAAGGCATACGATGTGTATTGCGATGGCAAAGCATTGTCTTTATCACCCGATAATGTATTGGAAGTAATGTTTACGGGAAAAGACATGAACGGACAATATGAGCAAAAAGCATACTTCGATGCATCATATCGTCAGCTGATAAAGCAGGACGATAAAGTGTATAGTGCTGTAAAATAGTGCAGGGTTCTAAAACAAAGCGACGCATCCCATATCGGGATGCGTTTGTTATATCTGTCAGTTCACATTATTTGCAACACGCCATTCTATATAGAATATTGACAGTATAATAATGATCTCCCCAATGAAATGCGCTATGCCCAAACTTGTAAGTGTATGCCTGTTTATTATTGTTAATGCCGCACTTGCAATACAGTAGCTGAGGTTTGCCAAAGCTATTATACGGATGTACAATTTATACTTCTTTGCAAATAGGTAACCGCAAAATGAATATACAGCAAAGCATGCGGCAACGGCTGACAGTGGTTGCAATACGTCTGTGGGCATGCCAAACAGGTCTACATTTTTTGCCAATACAATGCCCAGCATTAATGACGTGGTAAGTGCACCAATAGCATCAATCAATAGCATTATTCGCGGTTTGCCTGTCAGATAGTTTATTGTCTTTTCTACGCTCATTTTAGTGTTTTGTGTACTTGTTATTGCCTCGGTATTGAATGGGTGATATGGTTGTTTAATTAGCGATGCAATGATATAACATTGATAACACCCATTAGTTGACTTAAGTCAAATACGCAGATAACTACTAAACAGATTGTTGAAGACTAAACTATCTAAAAACAAAATACCCGCTCATTGAGCGGGTATTTCAGGACTTCAGTGCCCAGAACAGGAATCGAACCTGCACTCCATTGCTGAAACCAGATTTTGAGTCTAGCGCGTCTACCAATTCCGCCATCTGGGCGTGCTTGTTCAGCGGGTTGCAAATGTATTTATTCTTTCTAAAATCCGCAACAAATATTTTTTGCGGAAGTAATAATCTTTTATTTGCAGTAGAATTTCTTTTGATGTGTTCCCTTTTTCAAATTGTTCCAGCAATGGTTCCACATCCGCTTTCCATGCGTCCAGTTGGGCATTCAGCATATTATGGGCATCTTTTTTATAGGTTTCGTTTTCGGGGTCCATTTCATATTCGCTGATGCTTTCGTTCAGGTCCATCATCTCCATCAGGAAGTCGGGCGGCAGGTTATATTTCTCTTCATCTTCCAATAGTTCATTCATTTTCAGAATATATGCCATCGTAGCATCTGTGTTCTGCAATACTTTATAGGCATCGTTATTCAATGCTGCCATGCGCAATACTTCCGCACGCTCCTCATCGCCCGCCAGTGTAAAGCGGTCGGGGTGATACCTGCGGCTCAGTTCGTAAAACTTCTTTTTTACCACTGCTGCGTCAGGTGCAAAACTCACAGGGATGTCATATAATTCAAAATAGTTAACCATGCGGCGAAATCAGTATCTTATCTTTGAGTGTACAAATGTAAGTAAGATGATTCGTATAGGCTTGATACGCGAAAGGAAATCACCCGCAGACACCCGTGTTGCCCTGACACCTGAGCAATGTGTCCAGATAATGCAGAAACACCCCGGTTTGAAAATTGTTGTAGAACCATCGCCCGACAGGTGTATACCCGATGCCTATTATGCGGCTGCCGGTATAGAGCTGAAGCACGACCTGAGTGACTGCGATGTGCTGCTCGGTATCAAAGAGGTAAGGGTAGATGACCTGATTCCCGGCAAGACTTATTTCTTCTTCTCTCATACCAAAAAGAAGCAGCCATACAACCAGAAGCTGATGCACGCCCTCATAGAAAAGCGCATCCGCATGGTAGATTACGAATGCCTTACACATATTGATGAGCAGCGCATCCTCGGTTTTGGTTTTTATGCAGGTGTTGTAGGCGCACACAACGGGCTGCTTACCTATGGGCAAAAATTCGGGCTGTACGATTTGCCCGCAGCACACAATGTAGATGGTTTCTCAGACCTGCTGCATGCTTATTCAGAAGTAAAGCTGCCCAATATCAAAATAGTAGTTACAGGCTCGGGAAAAGTGGCAAGTGGTATTGTAGAGGTAATGACGCATTTCGATATAGAATCTGTAGAGCCTGAAGACTTCCTTACACACCAGTACGATTACCCTGTATATACGCACCTGAAAGGTGGCGACCTCTATGCACGTAAAGACAACGACCTTTTTTCGCGCGATGACTTCCACGCCAATCCACATGCATATAAATGTCTGTTCTCAAAATACATTCCGCAGACAGATATCCTGATGAACGGTATCTATTGGGATAATGATATTGCTCGCCTGTTCGAAAAACAGGATATTCAGCGCAATGATTGGCGCGTGAGTGTGATAGCAGATATCACTTGTGATATTGATGGTTCTGTGCCTATCAACGTTGGTGCATCTACCATTGCAGACCCTGTATATGGTATAGATCGCAAAACATTAGCGAAAGTAAATCCGTTTCTGAATACGCGCGATGTGATAGATGTGATGGCGGTAGATAACCTGCCAAACGAGCTGCCACGCGATGCTTCACAGTATTTCGGTGCGCACTTCGAGAAGTTTATTCTGAAAGAGCTACTGAGTGGCAACAGCGATATCATTCGCCGCGCTACTATCTGCGAGGATGGCAAGCTTACTCCTAACTACGAGTACCTCAGCGATTACGCTTATAAATAAAGCTTATTGTACATGTACTGATACTTCTGTATTATTACTTTGGTAATAGCAACCATTATGCATACAGGAGATCATTATTCGCTTACCGAATTCCTCGTGTGGACGAGGAGGGATATATACAGGCTATTGATAATGGCCGTAGTGCCTACCGTCTTATATGCTGTAGGTGGCTGCAGTTGGCTCACCATACCCTGGGTGCCAATTGCTATGATAGGTACAGCCGCAGCTTTCATTGTAGGTTTCAAAAATACACAGACTTACAACAGGCTGTGGGAAGCCCGTCAGATATATGGTGCTATTGTAAACAGCAGCCGTTCCTGGGGCATCATGTCGCGCGATTTTGTGGGCGATAAAGATGCACAGCGCACCCTCATCTACAGGCATATTGCATGGCTCACTGCACTGCGTTATCAGCTGCGCGAGCCACGCAGTTGGGAGAATATGGTGAAGCCATACAACAAAGAATACAAGAAGTACTTCACCGTGCCCGAAGAACAAACAACGCTTGAAGAAGAACTAAAGAAATACCTTTCTGCAGAAGATGAAGCCTATGTGTTGAGTAAAAAGAACCGTGCTGCGCAACTCATAGCCATGCAGTCGGCACATATAAAAACGCTGCATCAGCAAGGGTTTATCACATCGCTCAACTATGTAGAGATGGAAAACCTGTTGGTGAACCTTTACGAACAGCAGGGCAAATGTGAGCGTATTAAAAACTTCCCTTACCCTCGTCAGTTTGCGTCTATCAATCTCTTCTTTATTCGCCTGTTTGTTTTTATTGTGCCTTTCGGTTTACTCAATGAGTTTCAGAAATTGGGTGCCAATATGATATGGCTCAATATCCCTTTCAGCCTGGTAGTAACATGGGTATTTACATCTATGGAAAGAGTGGGAGAGGCTACAGAAAATCCGTTTGAAGGCAGCGCGAACGATGTGCCTATATCGGCCCTCAGCCGCACTATAGAAATAGACCTGCGCGACATGCTAGATGAAAAAGACCTGCCGCAGCCATTAACCCCAGTCAATAAAATATTGATGTAGTATCAGGCATTGCCAAGCAATGCTGTCACAGCTTTGTTGATAGTGGTGTATTGAAACTGAAAGCCTGCCTGCTCAGTCTTATTGCTGCTTACGGTTGCGCTTTTCAGTACCTCTATGCTCATTTCTCCCAGCATTATTTTCAATACAAATGCAGGTACTGGTATCGGTATGCTGATGCCCTTGCTGTTTTTGCGGATGGAATACATCAGTTGGCTTTGTGCTACAGGTACAGGGGCTACGCCATTATATACGCCTTGCATCATTTCGTTTTCAAGTGCATATACGAACAGTGCAGCAAGGTCTTCAATATGTATCCAGCTAACGGTTTGCTTACCACCGCCAAGTAGTGGTGCTACACCAAATTTTACAGGCTTGGCGAATTCTTTAAACGCGCCACCTTCCGTGCTCAGTACGATGCCAATACGTATCAGCACACGGCGTATTTTCCCTTCTATACTTTCGCTGGCTTCTTCCCATGCTTTGCAGGTGCTGCCCAGAAAATCTGTAGAAGCATTGTCTGTTTCTGTAAATGGTCTGCCCCCTTTGTCTGCCCCGTAATAGCCTATAGCTGATGCGCCTACAAAAACCTTGCAGTTGGGTGCATGTTGCAATATTTTGTTGGTAATAAATGATGTGCCGATAGTACGGCTTTCCAGTATCTGTAGTTTGCGTTGTGGTGTCCACCTTTTGTCTGCAACACCTTCACCTGCCAGGTGAATTATGGCATCCAATTGTTGCAATGCAGCTATGCTGATGTCTTGTTTGTTGGCATCCCAAAAGGCATAGCTGACACCATCACTTTCGGGGCGCAGATGCCTGGTAAAGATGATAACCCTGTAGCCCTTATTTACCAGTAGCCTGGTAATAACCCTGCCAACCAACCCTGTACCGCCTGTTATGCCTATCGTTTTCATATAGTTACAACAACATGCAGGCGCTTTTGTTTCGCATAGACGTTGCCATGCTCAATTTAGTTAGACTAAAACTGTTAAAAAAATCTAACTCAATACAATAATAATTCTCTGGCTGCGTTTTTAATTGCAAAAGCTACTTAATGAAGAAAACTTTACTCAAAAGAATCCCTGAAAAAACGCCCGACCAACCAGTAATGAAACTGAATGAAGAATTGAAAAGCGAGGTGTTGACAGATTTGGTACAAGACATGAAACCTTTCCTGCAGGAAGCCGCAGCCGACCTGCTGAAACCGCGCCCCGAATTTATGGCGCAATTGTTCCAAAGGGTTTTAAACTAATTCCACAACCGTTATTTCAGGCAGTATGCCAAGCCTGCCGGGGTAGCCGAGGAAACCAAATCCGCGGTTAACGTACAGGTATTGTTCGCCTTCCTGATAGAGGCCCGCCCATTTCTTGTACACATACTGTACAGGGCTCCATTTCAGCCCGGGTATTTCTACACCCAGCTGCATACCGTGCGTGTGGCCTGCAAATGTCAGGTCTATATCTGTATAGTCTTTGCGTACTTCCGCATCCCAATGCGATGGGTCGTGCGATAGCAGCATTTTGAAAGGAACATTCTTTTCGCGCAGCCCTGCAAAGGCATCGGTCATCTTACCATACTTAGGGAAGCCTGCTTTGGCACCCCAGTTCTCTATACCTACAATGGCTATTTTGTCCTCACCTTTTTCCAACACCACGTGTTCGTTCATCAGCAGGCGCCAGCCCATTTTTCCGTGTGTTTCTTTCAGCCAATCCAGATTTTTCTTTTTTTCTTCAGCTGATGGCCACTGCACATAGTCGCCATAGTCGTGATTGCCAAGTGTACTATATACACCCAGTGGCGCACTTAGTTTAGAGAATATGTCTGTGTATGGTTGTATCTCGTCTGCCTTATTGTTTACCAAATCGCCTGTGAAGAAGATAATGTCAGGTTTCTCTTCCATTATTTTCTCAACACCTTTCTGCACAGCATGGTGACTATCGAAGCTGCCACTGTGCACGTCGGATATCTGCACAATCTTCATGCCCCTGAAAGCAGCAGGCAGGTTTTTAAAAGAAAGCTGCACTCTGCGAATACGGTAGTTGTATCTGTTTCTGATGCCGTACATAAAACCACCAAGCATAGTACCGCCCAATAACAGTGCCGTACGTTGCAGAAAGATAGAACGGCTGATACCCGTACCGGTAGCCTCCGGTATAGAAGTAGCAGCAATGGCAGGCTTGCTGAATACGCTCCACATCCATACAAAGAAGCGGCGCACCTCGTCGCCCAGCATCACAATCAGTATTACTACTTTGCCCAGCAAAAAGCCCATGGTAAAAGCTATGTATATATTGCGCACTAAGTGCGGCACTTTTGCCCAGTCTATAAACTTGAAGCTGAGGAAACCTGCCCATGTTATCACCGTCAGCAGTATATATACTACCGTCATGATGGTTTTGGCATTTTGCGGCAATGTGCGCATGGCACTGCGTACTACTACGTAAGAGTAGTATTCTGCCAATAGTATAAGGCCTAAGAAAATAAGAAACCTCGTCATCGTCTTTTATTGTGCTTAAAACTTCAGGAATTCGTCTATTTGTGTTTCTATTGCTTGCAGCGTCATTGGTTTCAGTACTTCCCCGTTTTCGCCTATTTCTTCGTTTATGCGACTGATGGGTATTTTGTTGTAAAGTATATGCATGCGCAGGTAGTGCAGTATGTTAGTCATATGGTCCAGCCCGCGCAGGTTGCCTGCACGCCCGTCTGCCACACCTACCAGCATAGCTTTTTTGTACCACCATACTTTGCGTATGTCGCTGTTGTCCATCATCAGTTTCAGGATGCCGGGAAAGCTGCCGTTGTATTCGGGCATTACCAGTACAAATTTCTCTGTGGGTATCAGCATGTTCTGTTCTATCTTTTTCATCTCATCGCCACGCTCCCATACCGCCTTACCTTCCAGATTCAGCAATTTTACATTATCATATTTGGCAGATAGCAACCTGTGATACAGGGTTGCTACTTTCAGTGTCATGCTATCTTTCCGGTTGGTACCGGCTATTACTGTTATCATAAACGAATGCGCAAAGTTAAAGGCCTTTCTGAATAGGTTGATTAGTTTATTTACTGATACGTTGATTGTTGCAAACTATTTAACTAAAGTCAAACATTTGAAAACGAATAGTGTTTATATGACAAATGTCATAATGTATAGTGCTTGCAATCATATGTAGCCCCGGCACCTCTTCAGAACTTTGTATAAACTAAAAAACACAATCTATGAGAGGGAGAATTTTATTGGCTTTTATGGCCTCATTTTTTGCAGTATTTACATCATTTGCAGGTATTGGTAAGAAGGACACCGTGATGATTTTCAGGCCGGCTCCGGGGCTGAACGACACAACCGATAATGGTGGGCCGAACGGTGGTATGGACGCTTTGGCACAGGAACCATATCCAACTACCAATTATGGCGACCACCCGGCTATATACACTGCGCCTATCAGCAATTGTAACAGTACGCATTCACTGTCTTTCATCAAATTCGATGTTGGCAACCTACCTGATACAGTAGACTCGGTATTTGTCGGCTTTACCCATTTCGACCACACGTCTTATTGCTATTCCAATTGCAATGCCGATTTCTATTTTCACCGCATTACCCAACGTTGGTACGAAGACTCGGTAAACTACAGCAATCAGCCAGCTAACGATACTGCTTTCTACGGACCTATTAATATTACATTCCCCAATAGTTTTGGCACAAGGGAATACAATATAACCGAAACCTATCGCCTGTGGCGCGACAGTGTAGTGCCCAATTATGGCTTTGTTATCAAATCCCCTACGGTAGGTTGCAACAATGCAGCGGTCGTTTTCTATGCCCACTCGTCCGATGATACGGCTGTAAGCACCCGACCATACCTGAAAATTTACTATAAAGTAGATACTGGCAGTATCGATACCCCTGTTGCTGTCTCTCCATTGGCAGGCCCGCAGAATGTGCTGCTCTACCCCAATCCCGCCACATCGCAAGTTTCCCTTCAGGCCGATGTGGTGCGTGGTGGTGCAGGCTGGTGTGTGCTTACAGATATTACAGGAAGGGTAGTGTATATGCAACAAATCAATTGGCAGAGTGGACGCAACAAACAAACCCTGCCATTGCAAGGCATTGAAAAAGGATTGTACTACTATACCCTCTACAGCCCCGATGGCCGCTACAGTGGCAAACTGCTGAAGCAATAGAGGAATACAGAACAAAAGAGCAAGCGCCTGATACAGTATCAGGCGCTTTGTTATGTGACTTATTTTTTTACCGCAAAACCTATTTATCCCCACAAAAAACAAACATTCTTAGTCTCGCCCTTGCATATTCAACCAATAATTACCATTTTTATAAGCCAAATAGGGTTATTTATATGAAAAATACGATCTGGTTGTGTGCTATTATAGTAGGAGGTGCTTTGTTTTCAAGCTCTTGCTCTAAAGTATACGACTGTAAGTGTATAACCGAAATCACAGACACCGTTTCTAAAGAATCATACAAAACAAGTACAGCGTCCAAGAAAAGAGAAAATTTCAAAGGCGTGGCAAAAGCCAAGTGCGAGGAAGAAAGTGCAAAGTACTATCTGGGTAATAACAAATATGTTACAGATTGCGCGCTGGACAACAACAAATAATTAAAACCAACTAACCAATATGCAGTAGTGGCGTCCCTTTCGGGCGCCATTATCTTTTTGTATAAAACGTGTATATTTTGTAAATTTGTAATGATAAATCCATTATAGGTGTCGCTCCGCAAAATGGTTACAAACGGTTACGGTTTTTCTGTAACCATACGTCTGCAAGAAAAAGATATTCACAATCGCAAACAGCCTCATTTATTAGTTCTGAAATAATATTTGATGTATGTTGTAAATGTTTAATATTTTGTGGTATTCATCACTAAAAAAAGTTATTTTCGCAACATCCTGCAAAAGATAGGTGCCGTGTAGAAGGGGTAAACAAAACGACAGATGCACTTGATTGATTGCAGTCAACATAAATTATATATATAAATGGGATGTGGCAACTGTGGCACAGGAGCCAATGGAAAACCCGGTGGTTGCAAAGGAAATGGTGGGTGTAGTACAGGCGGATGCAACCGCATGAACGTTTTCGATTGGTTAAGTTCCTTGCCCTTGTACGATAGTGCAAAACCTTACCCGATAATTGAGGTAAGTTTCAATAAAGGCAGCAGAAAAGACTTCTACAAAAACAACACAAACAATGTGCTTGAAAAAGGCGATTGGATTGCTGTAGAAGGCGTAGGCGGCTTTGATATAGGTCAGGTAAGCCTGACGGGCGAACTGGTGAAGCTACAAATGAAGAAATATGGCGTATCTGAAAACGCCGAAATGAAGCGTGTGCTCCGCCCTGCTACAGAGGAGGATATGGAGCACTACCGCAAAAGCAAAGACCGCGAACCGAATATGCTTACGCAGTCGCGCGTTATTGCCCGCAATCATAAACTGGAAATGAAGCTGTGTGAGGTAGAGCTGCAGGCCGATGGCAAAAAAGCTACGTTCTTCTATACAGCCGATGCCCGTGTCGATTTCCGCGAGCTTATTAAATCTTATGCAGGCGACTTTAAAGTGCGTGTAGAGATGAAGCAGATAGGTGCCCGTCAGGAAAGCGCGAAAGTGGGTGGTATTGGTAGCTGCGGCAGGGAGCTTTGTTGCAGTACATGGCTTAGCGACTTCAAGAGCGTGAACACCACTGCTGCCAGATATCAGAACCTGTCTATCAACCAGACAAAACTGAGTGGCCAGTGCGGCAGGCTGAAATGCTGTCTGAACTATGAACTGGATACCTACATGGATGCACTCCGTGTGTTCCCAGATAATGCGGAAACACTGGAAACCATCAAGGGTAGGGCAACACTGCAAAAACGCGATATATTCAAGAGCCTGATGTGGTATAGCTTCAGCGATAGCAACAAGCAATACCCATTGTCTATAACACGTGTAAAGGAAATACTGAAAGCCAACCAGCAGGGCATCAAACCTGAAGAACTGCAGCCGGTAGAACTGGAAGTGGTAAACACTGCCAAAACTGCCGTGAAGGTAGATATGGGCTTTGTGAACGACGTAGGGCAGATAAGCCTGAAAGCACTGGAACGCGGCAATAAGAAGAAGAAAAGCGGTGGTGGCAACAAGCAAGGTGGTGACAGGCCACAGCAGGAAGCACGCGGTGGCAACCAGGGTGGCAAACCACAGCAAGGTGGTAATCGCCCGCAGCAAAACCGCCCGCCACAACAGCCAAAGCCACAACAACAGACAGGTGGCAACAAACCGCAACAACAAGGTGGTGGCAATCGTCCGCAGCAACCAAAACAACAAGGCGAGCGCCCTGCAAATGCTCCTCAGCAAAATGCAGGGCAACAACAGCCAAAACAACAAGGCGGACAGCCAAGGCCCAATAACAATCAGCCAAACCGTAATAACGCGGGGAATAATAACAGGGGGCCACGCCCACAGCAAGCAGGTGGCAATAAACCACCACAGCAGGGCGGCGGTAACAAGCCTAACAACAACAGGCCGACACCTCCACCTCCGCCAACCCCGCCGGCACAGGCTTAGCATTTAATACATAATACAAACGCCCCGCATTGCGGGGCGTTCTTCTTTATAGAATAGTAATCTGTTTAAAACTGTACATGTGCGCGTAGTGCAAAGACGTGTAAGGGGCTGCGATTGCTATTATAGCCTGCATTCAGGCATAGCTGGTAGTCTGCCGTAAACCACAATTTGGTCTTCAACGGCCTGAAGCTATAGTATAGCTCACCTGTCATTTCGGGGCTGTAGGGTTGTGTCTTGCCACCTATCTGTTGTCCGTAGCCGCCACGTTCTATGTATCGTTTATGGTCTGCAGACAGTGTATTGACAGCTACTGCAAATCCAAGATTATCATTTGCTCTCTTCCAGCCACTGCCTTTAGCAGACAAGCCTATAGACAGGCTCTGGTCTGCTTCTATATAGCTCCATGTTTCTGTTTTGCCATTGTTCCAACCTATACGCACAAATGCAGAAAGTGTATTACTAAGTTCTTGCTGCATATTGAGCCCGAAACCATATTTTGAAGCGCCTGCCTTTCTTGTAAGTATCACGCGTGGCTGTGCAAGGCTGTCGGCTGTAGCATAATTGCCCATCGTGCCTGTATTGTAATAGCCCAACAAGCGAACCGTGCCCGGGCGTTTACTGATTGTCAATTGCCTGCTTACTTCTCCTATCGCTGAGTATGATTTACCAAAGTCTGTTTCTAATGTACCGCCATTGGCAATTGTAGGCATAGCAGCGATACCTGCTTTGTAGTTCATTTTGCCCAGTTGCAGCTCTGTAGTAAAGTTGTAGGTATAACCGCGAGAGTTGGCTGCCATATCCCATGCTGTATTGTTCATCATTGCCCAGTTCATAAACTGCGTTCTAGGACTGTTAGCAAAATCGTTTCTGTCAAATATATCGGCCAATGACAGCTTGCCTATATAAAAACGCAGATAGTCTTTAGGTTGATACCCTGCAAGTTGGTTGGCAAGGCTTTCCAGTTCTGTACTGTTTACATATCCCAGTTTGCGTGCACGTTTATTGCGCAATGCAAATGTTTGTTTGTAGTATGCTCTTGCAAGAAACAGGGAGAGCTGCGGCCTGCTGATATGGAATGTTTCGCCGTTGCTTGGTGCCGCCATACCAATATCATTACTCAACCCCATACCGCTCGATACTTCGGGGTTTACATATACCTCTGCACCTTTCCACAAACGCAGGCCTGCAAACAGGGTGGCAGTTATGGTATTCTGGCTTTCACCATCACCAAAATCTGTGCCCATGCTATCTGTAATGCTTTTACGAGATGGCATGTATTGATAGATATAGGTTGCCTGTCCGCGTATATTGAAGCGCTCAATGCCGCTTTGGTTGGTATTGTCTGTGGCAGACTCTACATTGTGCATTGGCTTGCGTGTAAAGTCGTACTGCTGTGCAGATACAGTGCCTGCAAGTGCAGCAAGCAGCAGCGTTGCAAATAGTTTCATTCGTTTGTGTGGTCTTAGTGCTATTTCAAAAATAAGCCGTAACCTTCAATAGTTACGGCTTATCTGTATTATTCAATCTTTCTTAGTTGGCGTATTCGCTCATAAACTTGATGCGCATCATCTGCAGTTGCTCTATCGTCACATCGCGGTCTTTGAACTCTTCGTATGCACTGTCCAGCGTATCATCGTGGCTGTTGCGGAAGAAGTCAAAAATGTCTTCCTGTTCATATTCATCCAGTTCCTGTTCCAGACAGTAGTCAAGATTTAGCTTGGTACCGCTTGCCACAATTGTTTCCATCTCTACCAGCAGGTCTTGCAGGCTCAGGTCCTTGTTTTTGGCAATCGTTTCCAGTGGTATCTTCTTATCTATATTCTGGATGATGAATACCTTCATGCCACTCTTGTTCACCACGCTCTTCATCACAAAGTCGTCAGGACGGGTAATGTCGTTTTCCTCTACATACTTGGCTATCATGTCTACAAACTTGCGTCCGTAGCGTAGTGCCTTGCCCTTGCTCACACCCTGTATCTTCTCCAGCTCTTCCATTGTGGTAGGGTAGCTGATGGCCATATCTTCCAGTGAGTTTTCGAGGAAGATAACGAACGGTGGAAGGCTCTTTTCTTTTGCCACCTGCCTGCGCAGGTTTTTCAGCATATCAAACAGTACAGGGTCTACCGTTGCAGGGCCGCCACTGCCACCTGTTATTTCTTCATCATCGCCATCGGCATCTACATAGTTGTGGTTCAGCACTACCATGATAGAGAATGGCTTCTTCAGGAATTTGTGTCCCTTGTCTGTAATCTTCAGCAGGCCATACTCTTCAATGTCTTTGCGCACAAGGCCTTCCAGCATCATTTGCCTTATCAGCGAATGCCAGAAATTGTCTTCCATCTTCATAATCAAACCACTGCCGAAAGACTTCAGCTTGTCGTGGCGGAAGGTCTTTATCTGCGGGTTCGATTTACCCAGTATGATGTCTACTACGTAGTCTATATTAAAGCGTTCATCCAGCTCGTTGATGGTATCGAGTACAATCTTAGAGCTGTCGCGTACTTCCAGTTTTTCTTTCGGGTTCAGGCAGTTGTCGCAATTGCCGCAGTTATCCTGCTTCAGTTCTTCGCCAAAGTAGTGCAGCAACAGCTTGCGGCGGCATACACCGCTTTCGGCATAGGCAACGGTTTCAGATATCAGTTGTGCACCCATTTCGCGTTCGCTCAATGGCTTGTCGCGCATCAGGTGTTCCAGCTTCTGTACGTCTTTGTGAGAATAGTAGAGCATACATTTACCTTCAAGCCCGTCGCGGCCTGCACGGCCTGTTTCCTGATAATAGTTCTCCAGCGATTTCGGAATGTTGTAGTGTATTACAAACCTTACATCGGGCTTGTCTATACCCATACCAAATGCAATGGTAGCAACTATCACATCTACTTCTTCCATCAGAAACTGATCCTGACGCTGTGCGCGTATACCTGCTTCAAGCCCCGCATGGTAGGCTACGGCCGATATGCCGTTGGCCTGCAGTGTCTGTGCCAGTTCTTCAGTAGTCTTACGGTTGAGCGTGTAAATGATACCGCTCTTGCCCTTCATGCCATGTATAAACTTCACAATGCTTTTCAGTACACTTTCTTTCTTGCCCTTCGGCATGATTTCGTAGTACAGATTGGCACGATTGAAGGATGATATGAAGATATTGGGTTGGCGTAGTGCCAGATTCTTAACAATATCGTCCTGCACTTTTGGCGTTGCTGTTGCCGTAAGGGCTATAATAGGCAGTTCGGGGTTTATCTCGTCTATCATATCGCGCAGTTTGCGATACTCAGGACGGAAGTCGTGTCCCCATTCAGATATACAGTGTGCCTCATCTACCGCTACAAACGATATGTTCATATCGGCAAAGAAGGATATATTTTCTTGTTTGGTAAGTGTTTCGGGTGCTACGTACAGCATTTTGGTGCTACCGTCCATCAGGTCGCTTTTTACCTTTTTCTGCTGTGCCTTTGTGAGGGTGCTGTTGAGGAAGTGCGCCACATTGTCTTTGCTGCTGTAGCCGCGTATCAGGTCTACCTGGTTCTTCATCAGGGCTATGAGGGGCGATACGATGATAGCGACACCCTCGCTGAGCAATGCGGGCAGCTGATAGCAAAGCGACTTGCCACCCCCTGTAGGCATGATAACGAAAGTATCTTGCCCAGATAATATGCTCTTGATTATCTTTTCCTGCTCTCCTTTAAATGCTTCAAACCCGAAGTGCTCCTGCAAGGCTTTCTTGAGGTTCACTTTTCCTGTAGTGGTAACGGCAGCCATATATCACAATTTTTAACCTAACGTAAAGTTCAAATCATCCGCAATCTTTATATGAAATCGTTCTTATAGCAGAGGCCTTTGGCGAAAGGTGTGCGAAATTAACGATTATCAAGTTAAGAAAATCAAAAGAGATATGCAATACCTCACGGTATTGTCAAATTAACTTCAGGTTAAAATTTGTAAGTCCTGACCTCCAGCTTATCAGGGCATTCGGCCAATAATGTGGCTATCGTCTTGTGCAGGGCAGGGTGTATGTAGCCCGCAGCAATGTCATGAAGAGGAATGAGGGCAAAACGGCGATTTTGTAATTGGGGATGAGGCACTTGCAAATTGTCATCCTTAATAATATCATCATTAAATAATAATATATCGATATCCAGCGTGCGCTGACCCCAACGGATAGTACGTTGGCGGCCAAGCAGTGCCTCTATGTTTTGGGTAAGTGCCAACAGACCCTGCGGATTGAGTGGGGTTTCGATACACAAAGCCATATTCAGAAAATCGGGCTGGTCTTCAAGCCCCCAAGCGGCAGTTTCGTAAATGGCCGATTGGCTGACTATACTGCAACGGGCATCCTGCAACAGCAATGTTGCTTTTTCAAACCATTCCAAGCGGTTTCCCTCGTTGCTGCCCAGCAGCAGGTAAACTGTATTAGCCATTAGTGAGGTGCAAAGATAGTGGTATCTTTAAAGTAACTATTAGTAATGCTAAAACGTCAATGTAAATGGGAAAAGAATGGGTTGTGGATTATTTTAAGTCAATGATAGAAGATAATCCAGAAAAAGGAATACCATTAAAGCTTAATAATTTTCCAGACACTTTTTATAAATATAGGGGACTAAATGACTATACCTTGGAGAGTTTGGAAGAGGATAGGTTATGGGTTGCAGATATTGAGTCTTTAAATGACCCGTATGAATGTTTTTTGCTTAGTGACGACAACGAAGTGTTGATAAACTTCTTTAAAAGTGAAAACTTTCAAAAAACTTTTTATGATTTACACAATTACAAATTTACCGAAGAGGATATAGACCAAATAATAGAAGCTGACGATATTGTTGTAGCATATCAAAGTTTTTGTAAAAGAAATAATATTAATATAGCGCTAGATAGTATTCCAAAATTGAGTGAATTAGATAAATGGAATGAATACAAAGAAACAGCTAAGAAAACAACTTACATCTGTAGTTTCAGTGAAGTAAATAATTCTGTAGTAATGTGGGCACATTACGCAGATTGTCACAAAGGAATTTGTATAGAATATGATTTAATAAACTGCAATGATTTTCGTTTACTTATGCATCCAGTATATTATTGCAATGATTTTAATAGGATAAGATCTCTGGATGAAATGACTGCACTAACTGCAGTCATGAATTCCACAATCAAGTCAAAAGAATGGGGTTATGAAAAAGAATGGAGGTTTACGAATTTTAAACGAAATAATTTGCCTGAAGATTACAACTATAATATAGTGCATGTTCCCACACCGAAAGCTGTTTATCTTGGTGCGAGATTTGATACAAATAGTACTTACAAGAAAAATCAACTATTACGGATAGCTAGGGAAAAGAAAATTCCAGTATTTCAAATGGAAATGTCAGAAGAAAAATTTGTTTTCAAAGTTGGTAAGCATGTACAGTAATATAAGTTCAATCTACTTCTCCACCACATAAAATATATAATCTCCGAGGTCGTATTGCTTTAATGCGTATTTTCCTTCTTCGCCCTTGTAAGCATACCTTCCAGATTGTAGGCGCCCACCTCGTGCAGGTTGGCTATCAGTTTTTGGTAGATGGCGCAGAGTGGGTTGCTCTCTACATCTGCCAGATAATCTATCAGTGCTTCCAGTTCTTTACGCTTTAGCCTGTAGGCTTGTTCTACAAATATTTCAGGGTGGTCTGCCGCTACGCTAAGCACGGCATGTTGCAGTTTATCGCTCACGCCGTTGCTCCATTTCATGTCTTTGCAGATGCCCACACCTATTTTCAGCACACTGTCCGGCAGCATTTTGCCCGCATCCTGAAAGGCGGTCAGGTATTGGTCATATACATAGTATAGCTGTTTGCGGTCGTCGGGGTCAAACACATCTATAAATACCTGCTTTGTTTTGGGGAAATTATTCAGGAAATCGAGCTGCTGTATGATGGCCAGCCTGTTCTTTTCCAGTATCTGGTAAGAGCGCCATACCCTGTCTGCAGGTGGTATCAATGGGTTCTTTACATCTTGTGCATGGGCAATAGTGTTGCCGATAGCAATAAAGAGTATCCATAATATGTGGCGCATACCGATGTTGTAGGTTTGTTGGCAAGTTAAAAAGAAAAGTTCACCTACTATCTACCCCCGTTCACCGATTTTCAGGATATATGCACATTCTTTTACCTGTATATTTGTGCCGTTATTCAATAGAATAACACCAATCTCAAACTAATAACTGATGAAACAATTCTTTAAGATGTTCTTTGCGTCGCTGTTGGCGATGATTGTAACAGGCGTTATCATTTTCGGTGTGTTTATCGGGCTGATAGTAGCTGCGGTAAAAGAAGGCAGCAAATCTGAAACACAGACAACCGTTGCAGACAACAGCGTCCTCACTATCGACCTGTCTAAAACCATGCACGAGCGCAGTGAGCGCAATTCGCTGGCAGTATTCTCTGATGGCGATGAAAACAGTGCAGGTGTGTACGATGCCATCAAAGCATTGCAGGAAGCAAAAGACGATAGCAAGATTAAAGGAATACTGATAAAGCTGAACCCGAGTGCAAACGGCTGGGCTACTATGCAGCAATTGCGCAATGCTATAGTTGACTTCCGCAAGAGCGGCAAGTTTGTATATGCTTATGGCGAGAACATCACACAAGGTGCTTACTATATGGCTACCGCGGCAGATAGCATCTATCTGAACCCGATGGGCGATATGGAGTTGAAAGGTTTTGCTACTATCCTTGCATTCTTCAAGGGTACGTTGGATAAACTGGAACTGGAACCTGAAATATTCTATGCGGGTAAATTCAAAAGTGCTACAGAGCCTTTCCGTGCCGATAAGATGAGCGATGCCAACCGTGTACAGGTAGCTGAGTTTCAGAAAGATTTCTGGAGCGAATTCCTGAATGCTGCATCTACATTCTCTAAACAAGATACGGCTACATTGTATCAATTGGCAGCAAGCGGTGCTATCGAGTTTCCGCAGGATGCTTTGAAAAACAAACTGGTATCTAATCTGCTGTATTGGGATCAGGTAGAAGACCGCATCAAAGCAAAAACAGGTGGTAAAGAAAAAGATAAAGTAAAATACGTAAGCCTGTCTGAATATGCGGCTACCATCAATGAAGGTAGTGCAGGCGATAGCAGGGTAGCGGTACTGTATGCAGAGGGTAGCATTGTAGATGGCGAAAGCGATGACGATTATCAGATAGCTTCTCAGAACATGATAGAGCAGATACGTAAACTGCGCAATAATGATAAAGTGAAAGCAGTGGTACTGCGTGTAAACTCAGGCGGTGGTAGTGCATTGGCATCAGAAGTGATACTGCGCGAACTGCAATTGCTGAAAGCTAAGAAGCCATTGGTAGCTTCTATGGGCGATGTGGCTGCATCGGGTGGTTACTACATCCTTTGTCAGGCAGATAGCATCTTTGCATTACCTAATACCATCACAGGTAGCATCGGTGTATTCACCATGATGTTCAATACAGAAAAACTGATGCGCAACAAATTGGGTGTAACATTTGATGGCGTGAAGAACGCTCCTTATGCCGACTTCCCGAATGGTACACGCGCACTTACGGCTGATGAGTCTGCAAAAGTGCAGCGCTCTGTAGATAATATCTACATGATATTCAAAAGCCGTGTAGCAACAGGCCGTAAAATGGACATTGCACTTGTAGATAGCTTTGCGCAAGGCCGTGTATGGAGTGGTACAGATGCTTTGAGCATTAAACTGGTAGACGGACTGGGCGATCTGGACCGTGCTATAGCAAGTGCTGCATCGCTGGCAAAACTGAAAGACTACGATGTGGTTACCTATCCTGAACCTGTAGATAAATTTGAAAGCCTGATGCGCCGCTTCAAAGGCAATAATGCAAGTGTTGCAGAGCAAATGGTGAAAGCAGAATTTGGTAAAGAGTACGATTGGTACAAACAACTGAAAGAACTGCGCAGAATGAACGGTGCTGCTATGGCTATGATGCCATTCAGCATGGAAACAAAATAGTGTTACGCAATACTATGATAGTAAACGCCCCTGCAACTGCAGGGGCGTTTTTAATTTGTAAGAATGCTAAAATTCTGAGGCATTGATTAATTTCATATCAACAGTTTATAGCGTTTTAAACTACCTTGAACATGAAATACCTGATTGTAATTACATTTCTATTCTTAGCAGGTAATATTTATGCACAAAAAAACGGTCGTGATATTTTGCAACAAGTCGCCAATACAATGCGCAGTAAACAGAGCCTTAGTTATGATATTGCATATTTTATAAAAAGTGCAGGTGCATCTGATACTTCAAAGCTTACAGCACATGTAGATATGCTGAGGGTTGCAAAAGATACCCTAATGGGTGGGATGGTTTGGTTGTCGCCGGTTGGTAAAGCAGCTGGACTGGTATATGCACCCGGTACATTTATGTTTTATGATTTGAAATATGCGTATAAAGTACGTTCTGAATATAAAAAGGTACTTTATCAAGACCCGCACATCACAAAACCTGTATTCATGTTCGAGGTATTGCCTGAATGTATGGTATGGAAGCCTTTTATGAAAACTAATGAGATAAAAAAGCTTGCAGGAAGTGATTACAGTATTTCTATGCTGAATGATACAGTCATCAACAAACGTAATTGCTACAGCATCATGATAAAATCTGTGAAAACTCCTATAGAACATTGGCTTTGGCATGTCAACAAGAGAGATTATATGCTTGTAGATTGGGAGGAGTGGGTAATAGATGATAGCGGTACGCAGTATGAACATTTTACAATAAAGTCTTATCAGTTTGATAATGTAAAGGATGAGCGTTTTTCTACAGCACAACTACCTGCAGACTATGAACGTGTAGAAATTCAACCCTGATAATATAATAGTTATGTCTGTTGTGTTTTTGGTCAGCATATTACCGCTGTATAAGTAAATAGTGTTTATCGTCAGCAATAGCCTATCTTCATACGGATACGTGCTTAAGTTAACGCAATAGTGCTACATGTGCTGTTCCCGATAAACAGACGTTTTCAAGAATGTAATAAGGCTCTACTTTAAAATGTAGAGCCTTATTAATTTATAATAAACCCATCTTGTACGTTGAGTGAGTACAAATATTTTTTGCCCTTCACAAAACCGAAAAACAAAAGCTGCCGTATCTGTATCTGTAAAACAATTCAGAAACAATCTAAAATCAACTTGTATGAAACGTATCATGTTAATTCCTGCGATAGCAGCGGCTTTGTTTGCATTTACCCCGGGTATGGTAATGGCGAAAGGTGAGAAAACGGTAATGGTTGGCGGTGCGCCAATGTATCCTTCTAAAAACATTGTAGAAAACGCTGTGAACTCTAAAGACCACACTACACTGGTAGCTGCGGTAAAAGCCGCAGGCCTTGTAGAAACACTGCAAAGTGCAGGTCCGTTCACTGTATTTGCACCAACAAATGCTGCGTTCGATATGCTGCCTGCAGGCACAGTAGATAATCTGCTGAAACCTGAAAACAAAAGCATGCTAACGGGCGTACTAACTTACCACGTAGTACCCGGCAACTGGGGCGCATCGCAAATAATGGCAGCCATTAAAAAAGGTGGTGGCTCATATAAAGCTAAAACAGTACAGGGCGAAGAGTTGACTTTCATGTGGAAAGACAACTGGATATGGATTAAAGATGCTAAAGGTGGTGTGGCAAAAGTGACGATTAAAGACGTAAATCAGAAGAATGGTGTGATACATGTGATAGATCACGTATTGTTACCATAATTAATGTGTAACACCGGACGGATTTTTTGTAAGCTTCATAGTATCTTTAGGGGGAATTTTTATTCCCCCTTTTTATTTAACTAAAATCTGACGGTGAAAAAAGAGTGTATTTCGGTATTCGATATATTTAAGATAGGAGTAGGACCCAGCAGTTCGCACACACTTGGACCATGGCGCGCAGCTTTGCGTTTCGTAGATACTATCAGGCAAAAAGGGATAGACAATGTAAAGTCGGTAAAAGTATTGCTCTATGGCTCGCTGGCTAAAACCGGCAAGGGCCACGGTACCGATGTTGCCGTAATACTTGGTTTGAATGGTGAAGACCCTGTAACGTTTGATGTAAACGAAATCACGCCACGCCTCAACCAGATAGCTGCAGAAAAGAAAATAAACCTCGGCCTGTCAAGGGTTATAAATTTTGACCCTGCGGAAGATGTGGTATTCCTGATGGACGAAAGTCTGCCTTTTCACCCCAATGCTGTTACATTCCTTTGCTCGTTTAATAATGGAGAGGAGATAGCTGAAACATTCTATTCTATTGGTGGTGGCTTTGTGGTGAAGGAAGCAGAGGAAGGGAGCGGTGCCAATGAAGTTGATTTACCCTTCCCGATAGACAAAGCTGATGACTTATTGCACTGGTGCCGCAAAACAGGCCTGCACATACACGAGGTGGTAATGGAAAATGAGCACGCATGGCGTAGCGAGGCAGAAACAGGGAAAAGAAGTAGTGTTCATTTCCAATGTAGAAAAGTATGATGCATTTCACCCTTC
>DATGXJ010000030.1:0-136654 GCA_035299045.1 Flavipsychrobacter sp. | reverse complement strand
GAGCCATTGAATATCAGGTCTTCGAGGTTATCAGAACGCAAGGCTTTAATCTTGTGCTCACCAATAACCCAGCGGATAGCATCCACGATGTTCGACTTACCACAACCATTTGGCCCTACGATACCTGTAATGGGGTGATCGAGCAGCACATGGGTCTTATCTGCAAAGGATTTGAATCCTTTTATGTCCAACGATTTTAAACGCAATTTTTCAGTTTTTGTGGGGATGACAAATTTAGACATTTCGCCCGTTTGTCAAGGGTATATTATAGATATACAGCACATTTGTTAGCAATGTGGGGAATAATAATATGTGAGCACCCTTCAAGTGCAAAATATTAATAATATACCTGTAGAAATTTTAGCGTTTGCCACCCATTAACCATTTCGCATATACATACACTGCTTATAAATATTAGTTTTACCGCCAGATAATGAGAAAGCACATCCCCAGCCTGAACGGACTACGCGCCATCAGCATCCTGATGGTGATAATAGGGCATATTGACCAAAAGAACCTGAACGATTTTTTCTATAGCAGGTGGCCTATGCTGATAGATGCCCAGCTTGGCGTGAATGTATTTTTCGTGATTTCGGGCTTTCTGATAACTACCCTGCTACTGCAGGAAGAAGCGCAAACCCAAACCATATCGCTCAAAAGCTTCTACATCAAGCGGTCTTTCCGCATATTCCCGATATACTATACCCTGCTTGGAGTATATCTGGTGCTACAACTTATAGGACTGCTACAATTCACTGCACAATCCTGGCTTACCGCCCTTACCTATACCAAATACCTGAACTGGCATGCCGATTGGGAAATGGGGCACTTGTGGTCGCTATCTATAGAGGAACAGTTTTACCTGCTGTGGCCCTTTGTTTTCAAATTTGCGAAAAGGTACAGGATGCATTTTGCCTTTGCCATCATACTAATAGTACCCGCACTGAGGATGCTATATGTAAAAACCCAGTATGAATGGATGAACGACCTGACCCTGTTCCAACGGGTAGATGCTATTATGTGGGGTTGCGTTTTTGCCATGTATCACGGTAAGCTGCTGGCGTTTACGCAGCGCATGGCTGCCAAAGCAAAGTTCTGGTTGTGGATACCGTTTTTAGCCATCCCTACCTTATCGGCATTATCGCTCATCAACCACCATTATGATATGCATCTGGGCTGGCTGATAGTGCCGTTTGGCAATACCACAGGCACTATTGCAGATATTGCCATCGGCTTCATTATCCTCATTACCATCCACTACAGCAATAATATTGTTTTCAAAACGCTGAATACTAAACCACTGGACTATATCGGCAAGCTATCGTACAGCCTGTATATATGGCAGCAGCTATTCTTCTCTACCAAGCTGGGGTTTACAGATATGTTTCCGCTTAATGTGTTGTTGATAGCCATAGTGGCATTGGTATCTTTCTACGTGATAGAAAAACCATTCCTGAAACTGCGATTTAAAGTATTGCCTGAGTAGCGCTATTCTATCGGCTTAGGGAATTCATTCTTTTCGGCGTATTCATCCAGGTGTTTAAACATGACCTCATGTTTTGCCATATCCTCTTTGGTGGTAACTATCAGCTCGTTAAAAGCTTTCTGAATGGTATCGTCTGATGTTTCTCCGCTGAAAGACTCAAATTCTTTCATCTTGGGAAGCACAACGTCGTTTTCAAACTGCAGTATATCCAGTAGCGAAGCACGTAGTTTTTCAGAGCCACCTACATCCTTCAGCCCTTTTACATAGGTAGTCTGCTGCGTTATATAGTCTTGTATATGCTGCCTTTTAGGCTGCAGAAAGGTAAAATCCTTGGTATTTACTGCCGGTTTGAACTCATCCATCCAGTCTTTGCCCATTACATTCAGCGAGTCGTTGACACGCGTTAGGCTGTTGCATAGTTTGATGGCTTCCTCGCGGTTGTTCCAGCTACAGGATGCAAGGCCTGTAACAAGCAATAAGGCAGATATGTATGCTAAGGGACGCATAGTTTTGCAGTACAATGATTCAAATATATCTATTGAATCGTTTAAGAAACGTGAAAGTTACAGGAATATTATACCCTTTATTGGCTGATAGGTAATAATAGCTGAAGAACTGCGCTGCATGCGCTACCTTTGTGCCTCCAAAAATAAGTATATGGGCAAAGTAGCCATCAATATAGCCACAGGCAGCCTGCAGCAGAAAGAAACCATTGTAGGTATAGACCTGGGCACAACCAACAGCCTGATAGCAATAGTGCGTGAAGATACCCGTCAGCCACTGGCACTGCGCGAGATTGACGGGCTAACACTGGTACCATCTATCGTACACTTTGACGAATATGGTGGTGCAACCGTGGGCAATACCGCCAAAGAAAAACTGATAGCAGAACCTAACCGCACTATATACAGCGCCAAGCGCCTGATGGGTAAGTCTTACAAAGATATCAGCGAGCATGCTGGCTTTTTCTCTTACAAAGTGATAGATGACGATACAGAGTCGCTTGTGAAAGTGCAGGTGGGTGATAAATTTTATTCGCCGATAGAACTGTCTTCTTTCATACTGAAAGAACTGAAGCAACGTGCCGAGCATATACTGAAAACCCCTGTGAATAAAGCGGTGATAACCGTACCTGCATACTTTAACGATGCACAAAGGCAGGCTACGCGCGATGCGGGCAGGCTGGCAGGACTGGATGTACTGCGCATCGTAAACGAGCCTACTGCGGCTAGCCTTGCATACGGTATGGGTGTGAACCCTGATGAAGAAAAAACAATTGCAGTGTACGACCTTGGTGGTGGTACGTTTGATATATCTGTACTGAAAATAACCAACGGCATATTTGAGGTACTCTCTACCAATGGAGATACCTACCTGGGTGGTGATGATCTGGACCGTGCATTGGCTATACACTGGCAGCAAGCATTGGGCATAAGCGACGAGGAACTGCAACAGCACAAATCGCTGGCGCAGGAGCTGAGGCTGACAGCAGAAGAAGCAAAGAAACACCTGAGTAGTAACGATAGTTTTGAAGGTGCTGTAGCAGGCGAGAAAGTGGGCATTACAAAAGCGGCTTTCAACGAACTGATACAACCACTGATAGACCGCACCATAACATGCTGCCAGAATGCGATGCGCGATGCAGGACTGCAAACAAGTGCGATAGACGCAGTAGTAATGGTAGGCGGCAGTACACGTGTACCGCTGGTAAAAGAAAGTGTTAGCAAATTCTTTGGCAGGGAAGTATATGATAATCTGAACCCTGACGAGGTAGTAGCACTGGGTGCTGCGGTGCAGGCAGATATACTGGCAGGCAACAATACAGATATGCTGCTGTTGGATATTACTCCGTTGAGCCTGGGTCTTGAAACAATGGGCGGACTGATGGATGTACTGATACCACGCAATTCTAAAATACCGGTACGTGCAGGCCGCCAATACACTACACATAAAGACGGACAGAGCGGTATGCGCATCTCTGTATATCAGGGTGAGCGCGACCTTGTGAAGGACAACCGCAAATTAGCGGAGTTTAACCTGACTGGCATACCTGCTATGCCTGCAGGATTGCCGAAGGTAGAAGTGAACTTCCTGATAGATGCAGATGGTATACTGAAAGTAACTGCGAAAGAACTACGCAGCGGTGTAGAAACAAGTGTTGAGGTGAAACCACAGTACGGCCTTACTGACGAGCAGGTAGAGCAGATGCTGATGGACTCGCTGACGCATGCTAAAGAAGATATACAAACACGCGCACTGGTAGAAGCAACAACAGAAGCAGAACAAATGCTGGAAACAACTGAGAAGTTTATTACCAAGCATCGTGAATTACTTACAGAAGAAGAAATAGCT
The DNA here is from genome assembly GCA_035299045.1 of Flavipsychrobacter sp. Classification (GTDB taxonomy): domain Bacteria; phylum Bacteroidota; class Bacteroidia; order Chitinophagales; family Chitinophagaceae; genus Polluticoccus. Next base: position 132,816 of record DATGXJ010000030.1, on the reverse strand, counting down.
ACCACACAAACGCACATGCAGCAGCTGCGCGATGCCATAGCTGCCAATAACAAAGACCTTGTGCAGAAAGAAACAGAGCAACTGAACGATGTAAGCCGACCATTTGCAGAACGCGTAATGGACGCCGCACTGAAAGATGCAATGAAAGGGAAGAAGATTTTGTAATGATAAGAATAATAAAGGCGGGTAAGATACCCGCCTTTATTTATTTCATAACCACCTGTACGGTGTGTCTTGTTTTTTGTTCGAGGAGTGTGTAGCGTCCTTTGGTAAGTTCAAATACAATCTCCGGTGTGTAGTGGCGGATGGTGAGTAGGCTCACATCATCGTTGCGGAGTACTTTGTAGTTTTTACTCAGTACATCTACCAGCTTCTTCACGTTCTCCTCTTTGTTATCTATACATGCTACAAAGCTGATGGCAGCGTTTTGTATCAGGTTTACTTTTATCTTCAGGTCGTGCAGGATGCTGTATAGTTCGCTCAGGTTATCTTCTGTTACAAAAGAGAAATCTTTAGAAGTTACCTGCAGCAATACCTGGTCTTTCTTCAGTACTATCAACGGTGGGTAGAAGATGCTGTTCACCTCGTTCTGTATCACTGTTCCTTTCAGGTCTTTATCCAGGAAGCATTTTACATACAACGGAATATTATTGTTCTGCAATGGCTTGATGGTTTTAGGGTGTATAACCTGCGCACCATAATATGCCATCTCAATCACTTCGTGATACGTGATTGCTTCAATCTTTACTGTATTCGGGAACAGCTTAGGGTCTGCATTTTGCAAGCCTTCCACGTCCTTCCATATTGTAACACCGTTTGCACCTAACATAGCTGCCAGCATAGCGGCAGTATAATCAGAGCCTTCGCGGCCCAGTGTTACAGAAGCATTATCGGCAGTAGCACCAATGAAACCTTGTGTGATGATGCTTTTACCTGAACTCAATATCGGAGAAAATAATTCTACGGCTTTCGCCTTGGAGAAATCCCAATCTACACGCGCATCGCGGTATGTATCGTCAGTGCGAATCACATCGCGCACATCTGCCCATTCAAAAGGCAGTCCGCTTTGCTGCAGATAGAAACCGAATATGCGTGTTGAGAGTAATTCGCCCATGCACACTATCTGGTCGTAAGAATAATCGTATTTATCAGCCGTAGCATCATCTACCGCCCATTGCAGTTCTGTAAAGAAAACATTCAATCCTTTTACAGCCTGTGCATAATACTCATCGTTCAGCAAACCTTTACAGTAATCAAGGTGGGCTTGCTCCAGTGCTTTCAGCAAATCTTGTGCTTCCTGTTTCTTACCCTTGCAGGCGTTGGCTACGATTGCTTCCAGCGCGTTTGTTGTTTTACCATAGGCAGATACCACCATGATGATGGGATGTTCTGCATCTTTAATAATCGGCAACAGTGCCGTCATTCTTTCAGGGCTTGCTATAGAAGCACCACCAAATTTGTAAACCTGCATTGTATAAAAAGTAAAAAATCAAAAAAGTAAAAACGTAAACCCTAATCTTTAGCTAAGTACCATAAGCTTTTGCAATGCTGCTTCCAGCATGCCCAGCATTTCGCTTATTTCTTCTTTCTTGCACGTACCGATGCTAAGCCTATACCAAGGAGATGTACGGTCTGCGCCAAATGCATAGAACGGAACGATTGCCAGTTTTGCTTCGCTGAGCAGGTATTCGGTAACATCTGCCTGATTTTCCAGTTGCTTGTCACCTGCCTGCATGCCTTTCAAGTCTATCTTGATGGTAAGATAAATAGCAGCCTGTGGTGCTACTGCATCTACAGGATATCCTTTTTCTTTCAGTGCTTTGAAGCCATTGTAGATAGCCCACAACCTGTCTTCCAGTTCTTGCTTGAAAGATGTAAGGTACGTCTGCACCGCATCTTTTTGCAATAGGTATTTTGCAGTAGCTTTCTGTTCTGCCATTGGCGCCCATGCACCTATATGGCTCAGCAAGGCTTTCATTTTGCCTATCAGATGCGCAGGGCCCAGCGACCAACCCAAGCGTACACCCGTTGCAGAGAATGCTTTTGATATGCCATCTACAAACACAGTATATTGCTTCATTTCAGGACGCAGCGATACAGGGTTGTAGTGTTGTGTTTCGCCGTATGTAAGGGTGAAATACATCTGGTCGAACATCAGGTAGAGCTTCTTTTCATCAGCACCGCGGCGTACGTTCTCTGCCAGTACCAGGTCACATATCTTTTCCAGTTCTGCCTTTGCCAGTGTAGTACCTGTAGGGTTTTGCGGTGTACACAAGCAAAGCAGTGCAGCACCTTTTATATGCGGTTCTATATCCGCAGCAGTTGGCATAAAGTCGTTTTCAACTGTAGCTTCTATCACACAATGCTCGCCATCGTTCATGTGTGTATAGTGGTTGTTGTTCCAAGATGGTACGGCATATATCACTTTATCACCGGCATCCACAATAGCACGGAATACGGAGTATATCAGCGGGCGGCCACCACCTGCTATCAGCACTTCGTTGGCAGCATATTCTATACCCTCTCTGTCTTTGATGAAAGACGCTACGGCCTGCCTCAGTTCAAGGATACCATCGCCGGGAGGGTAGTTTGTTTGTTTATTACGATAAGCATCAACAATGGCATCTTCCAGCTCTTGCGGAATAGGAAATATCTGCGGGTCGAAATCGCCGATGGTATAATTGTAAATCTTCTCTCCACGGTTCACACGTACCGCAATTTCATTACCCAGGCGTACTATTTCAGAGCCTATCAATGTTTCCGCCAGACGGCTAAGCTTACTCATGTTGTTGTTGTTTATGCGTATTAAAAAAGGCTTACCTTTTTGGGGTAAGCCTCTGTAAACTATGTTGTAGCTACATAAGAAATCGGCCTACCCTATGGTATGCGTTTTATGTCTTTCTTATATGCCATTTTGTGCATCATTGCGGGTGCAAAAGTAAATATATTTTTAAATCTGCCAAATTTACTACTGAAAGAGTTGCTCAATTGATGTAGGTCTTTTATCTATCAACCACCTGAAACGTTTGAGCTTCATATTGGGCAAATCGGCCTTATCCATTGGTGTCAGCTTGCTTTTCACATCCTGCTCGTAGGTTATTTTATGCAGGCCTTCATCCTTGAAGTAAATCCTCATTCTGGTAGCCGTCACTTCATTTACACCTATATACGCACCGTTGTCGTCTTTGCCATAATAGATAGTCTGCGCATCGGGTTTTACCAACATATAGTCTACCTGCCCGTCTTTGAAGATACCAGTCATGGTCTTGCCCTGTACCTGATCATACAACTGTGCTTTATCAGGGCCCGATTGTGATACCATAAATGCATTGTTCGGCACATATATCTGGCGCACTTTACTGCTATCCAAGAGCATGGTAATGGTATCGCCCGTTATCTGGCTTTTGCGCGACCATACTATAGGGTCGTACATCAGACGCATGGTAGAGTCTGCCTGCGTATAACTGATGCTATCACATTTGCCCTGCATAGAGTCTGAGAATATCAGCACATGATGGAAACCTATAAAACAACGCGGTGTTTTACTGTTGACAGATGTTGTATCTTCTGCTATTGCCACCTGTTTTTGTTTCTTCTTTCCTTTAGCTGTTGCTTTCTGTTTTGAAGAGTCTATTTTTTTACCTGCAGGAAATGAATAGAAAGTATCGGCACGAATGTAGAGGCTGTCCTTATTGTTCACTTGCTTCAACACAGGTTTTATTGAAGCCAGCATTGTTTTCTTCTTCTCGTCAAAATCGCCCCTGCCACAGTATAGCGTTGTGTGCTGTGCCGTATCTAGTGCTATTACATTGCCTTTGGCAAAGCCCACACCAGTTTTACGATTATGATCAATGGTATCGGCTTCTATATACTGCTCGCTGTTAAGGATAGACGAGCGACATTTAAAATGTGCTATTTCATTCTTAGTATCGTAGCTACCGCAACTGGTAGTAAGTACAGAACTATCGCTGGTTACCACAGATGGTGCAAAGAATGTTACAATCTTTGACTCTGTATTGTAACCCATATCGTCTGACACAATGTTGTACTGCGGGTCTGTAACGATTACCTCTCCCGTAAAACGAGCATCTTTTGTTTTGGTATTGTAAGAGCCTGCATTGCTTGATAAGGTAGTTGTACTATCCTGCAATGTACCCCCTTGTGTGTACACACCTACTTTGGTCCCTGTGTTATAGGTCAGATCTTCAGACCACAGATGGCTGCGGCCATCTGTCAACATCACATTGCCTTTCATAAAGCCTGTCTTCTGATTGCCCACATAACGCATGTAGTCGCTCTGTGCCTCGCTGCCGGGTTGTATCACACGCACGTTACCAAAAGCTTCCATGGTATTCTTGGCAAGGCTGAAGTAAGCACTATCGCAATACATAAAGGTTTCACCCTGTTTTACAACTACAGTATCTATCAGCTTATCTATTTCCCCGCTATCTGTGGTAACGTGTACAAGAGAGCGTGCACTTACAATTTCTACTTTGGTAGTAGAGTCTGCCTTTTTCTGTGCAGATGCTGAGAAGGTAATCAGGCATAGTAAAACAACAGAAAGCGTTGCTTTCAACACAGTATTACCAAACAGTCTTTTTGAATATTGCGGCACTTATTACTTATTCTTATTTTTTCTGCCAAAGATGGTAACGTTGATATAGCGCGATGGGTGTGCATTGATATCTGCCATCAGCGCATTCAGTGTTTTCAGCGATTCTGACAGGTTATCGTGCAATGCTTTGTCATTTACCAGCATACCCAACGAGCCCTCGTTGTTATTAATCTTAGCCATGATACCATTCAACTGTTTGATGGTTACTTGCAGGTCTTTCACCGTTCTTTCAATCGGGGCGTTTGCCAGCTGCCCGCTGATGTTATCAGCGTTCTTCATGATATTGGTTATCTGCTGATTGCTATTGGCCAGGTTTGTAGTTATGCTGTTAGCATTGCGGATAACAGATGCAAGTTGATTGCTTTCGTTGTTCAGTTTTTCAGACAGTGCAGAGAAATTTTTCAATGTAACATCCAGCGATGCCATGCTGTTTGCAAGATGCTGACGGGTATCCTGATTCAGCATATTGTTTACACCCAGCAATACAGTATCGAGCGTAGAAACTACGTGGCGAATATCTGTAACCAGTGGTGCTATTTCGCCAGAAAGATTATCGATAAGGCTACCTTCTACTATTGCAGGCAGTACAGATTCTTCAGCCAGCTCTTTATCCCCTTTTGCAATATCCAGTTTCAATACTTTAGTACCCAGCAAATCGGCAGACGCTAATTTTACTGAAGAACCTTCCGTTACTTTTGTTTTCTTGCCTACTGCAAGTAACACTTTTACTTTCCCGTCTGCTTCATTCAGCGTTATCGCTACAACCCTACCAACTGTAAGGCCTTTTACCTGAACGCCGGAAGATGTTTGCAGCCCCTGCACATCATCGAAATAAGCATAGTATTCAGTTTCTCCTGAGAAAAGATTAGCTCCTTTCAGAAAATAAAACCCGGCTATAAATATAAATAGTGCTACGGCGACTAACAGTCCTATTCTTGCTTCTTTAGAAAACTTCATACAGGTGCGATATAAGTGCAATATATACTTGGCAAAAGTAATGAAAAGCAGCGCAATACCCTGAAACTAAGCTGTTAAAAAGAAAGAGCCTCTTTTGCAAGAGGCTCTTTGAGTATATATCGTTTCAATACTAGAAATCGGTACCGATAGAGAAATGGAACAATAACTTTCCATCGTCTACATTACTGGCTGCATCCAAACGCATAAAGTATCCGAATACTGATGTGCGGATACCACCACCATAACCAAGGCAAACACCTCCTGTGTCATCAACTATCAGCATAGTAACCTGACTGTTACTACCGAAACTTGGCAAATATGTGTTGTTCTGTAGTTTTTCAGTTGTAGGCAATAACCCCTGCCAAGCCGAACCCAAATCAGCAAATGCTATCAGTTGCAGATTTTTCAGCATCGGAGACTGTATCGGCCTCTTCATGAAAGTTGTCAGTACAGGCAATCTGAACTCAGTATTTACCAAAGCATATGTGTTACCATTACGTGCGTTCTGTTTATAGCCACGCATGTTATTTGCCTGTGCTATAAATGCATAATCCTGCTGCGGACGTATTGGCGTATATTCACTAACCTGCGGGCTTATCCAGTTATCTACACCACCCATCTGATACATAATACGCTTATCTCCTCCGGAGTAAGCAAACGCTACCCTTGTAGCCCAGATGAAGTTTTTATGAATCTTGGTATAATTCCGCACATCTGCGCCAAAACCATAGAATCCACCCGTTTTACCATTCATACGGTACATATATTCTGCAAATAATTTGTAACGTACCCCATTACGAATATTCAATGCAGGAGAAATAGAGTTATCATAAACATATTCTGCACGGCTCAATATCCAAGATTGGTTTTTATCCTGTACATCGTACAACAGACTTAGTGGTTCCTGTGCTTTAAAACGCATAGCATCATGACGATAAGCCATTTGCATATGTATGCTATTCCTTCTGTCAAATGGATACACTGCCGATGCCTGCAGCATATTGGTAACTGTCTTACCTAACTGCTCCCTTTCAATAATAGCATTATTCGACGAGTCTAAATACTGAACATTAAAATTACTGAATGAAGAATTGCGCAGATACATTATACTCCAATCTACCCTGCGTTTAGCATTTTCATATTGCATGAAATAGGTAGACCCTGTCAATGATAGTGGCAACCTTACACCACCAGTTATGCGGTGGTCTTCCATCAGGTCGTTCAGGCTTACTGCAAGCATCCCACTAAGCGGTGGATTAACCCAACGACCGCCAGTCTGATCCATAGATTGATAGCGATTGAACAATACACTGTTATCAAGCTTCAAGGATAGAAAATCTGGTTTGAAAGACAATTTGTATGGCTGCGCTTTCATTTTCAGGTACTCACTATCAGCAGCCTGTGCTACATTAATTTCTGCGCCTGTATCGTCGTTTATCTTATTCTGCTTTCTGCGTGCAGCTTTTGATGTTTCATCTTCTTTGAACTCTGACTGGAAAGTATTGCCACTCTTCATCACACTACCATTTCCTTCAGATTCACGAGACTCCTTATCTTTTGCAGTATGGTCGTCGCTTTGCTTCAACAATGTTGGCGATAACTGTTTCGGGAAAGCCGTTTTACCCGGTATCAGTAAAGGTTTGAAGTACACTTTATATTTATCACCCACCTGCAATACATCTGCCACTTTGTTGCCTGCCGGGTTATACTGATGCGCCAACAGGTTTCTTGTGTGGTTGGTAACAGGCATTGATACTGCATACTCTTTGTTGCTGGCATTCTTTTTCATCTCTACGATGTATTGGTTTTGCACACCATTGCTATCATAGATGAATGCATAGTTGTCTGTACCGTATTGTGTAGGTTGTGTCACATTGCCTGTTTTCACATCGCTCATTTGCAACAGCTCTTTGCGTTTGGTCTTCGTGTTGTAGAAGAACACATTCATCGGGCCGTTTGGCAATTCATTTACCTGCAAAGGCACATCCAGATTTGGCTTTGTTCTGTTTGACAGGAAAAGCAAACCTCTGCGAGAGCCGCCACTTACAAACTGTGGTTGCACATCGTCCCACACATCATTGGTAATATTTTTCAGCTTAGCACCTTTGATGATAAACTCGAACAAATCTGTCTGGCTTTTCTTAATGGCAGAGAATACCATTTTATCATCGTCTTCATTGAACGTAAGGCCGAGTGCCCTGTCGAAACGATTGCCGGGTATTTTATAGTTCTCTATCCTTGCATTGTAAGAGTTGTAAACACGCAACAATACATTCGATTTCACCTTGTACATGATAGCCAGCTTGTAGCCATTATTAGACCAAGCTAACAACGGATAGTCAGGATCCGGCTGCTTTTCATTATAATCGAGCTTACCTCCTTTCAACATCACTATAGTAGGCCTATCTGCACGAGAGCTAGTCATCCGCACTTCATATTCACCGTTACGATAAGCAATGTATGCAACATCTGAACCGGTTGGAGATACTTTGAAATTTCTTAGTACCCATCCGTCTTTTGGCACCGGTATTTCTACAAGCAGATTATTGGTATCAGGCTGTTCCTGAAACTGTTCGTCTTGCTGATAGATTGTTTTAAAGTAATTGAGCGCAGAATCAAATACGGGTTTAATACCTATACCCAGACCTGCTTTCACACCTTGGTTCAGGCTGTTCTTAGACTGTATAGTGTATAGCAGGTTTTTAGCTCCGTTGTCGCCATTTTTATCTGCTATATATTTCCAGAAAGCCTTACCTGCCTGATCGGGGTATTTCTCAGCAAGTTGGTAAAAACTGGATTTAGGATGTGCTTCCAGTATATTTTTCCAATCGCTATTTTCTTTTGCATCCCAACCATCTACCAGATAAGAAACGAAGCCATAAGCAGTCCAGCCCGGCATATTAGAAACCAAAGCATTGCGTACTATCTCACGGAAGTTTTCGCCAAAGAGCATACGCTCCATGATAACGCGCGACATGCCTTCCCTTGTCTGACGGCGCAGGTCTGTGTGTATACCGCTAAAGTAAACCGTCAGTTTATCGCCCACCACGTCTATAGTACCGGCAGGCGCATCCTGCAATTGAGAAGCAAATGTTCTGCCGATATTCGTTTGGCGATAATCGTCGTATGTGTTGTAAACTACTATCTTGAACCTGTGCGGGAACTTACCACTCATCTTGCGCTCTACAACACGAATATCATTTTCTACCTGCTCGGCTACATACCTTGCAAGGTCTCGCCCTGCTCTGTCATAGTGATATATGCGGAAGTGCTTTGTATCAAAATATTTCCAGTCGAATTTTCGGTACTGAACCCTGTTCTGCCCGAAGGTTTCGAGATTGGTTTGTGCGTGTAGCTGATACGCACTGCTACCCAGCAAAATAGTGGATGCAACAGATAGTATAGCCGCCCTGTACTGAGGGTTGATCTTCATAAACGAAATACTGTTAAAGAAACCTTGCGTTATTACTCGGTTTAATTGACTTCTAAGCTTTAAGTTTGTGTTCTAAATTAATGAAAAATAGCTTAAGCAATGCTACATATTGAATGTTTTACTTTTAATGCTTTTCAGGAAAATACCTATGTCATTCATAATAACGGAAAAGACTGCTGGATAATAGACCCGGGCATGTATGATGCGGCAGAAGTAACGCATTTGAAGAAGTATATTGCTGATAACCAATTGAAGCCCAAAGCCATCATCAATACCCATACACACATAGACCACATATTCGGTGTTGCCGCTATCAAAGAGGCTTATAATATCCCCTTTGGCATACACGCTAAAGATGCACCGGTGCTGAACGGTGCCGCAGGTGCGGCTATGCTGTTTGGCTTTACTTTTGGCAAAGCACCTGAGCCCGATTTCTTTATTACTGAAGGCAACAGCCCGTTTGCGGGGCTCGAAGATGTGCAGGTACTCTTTACGCCAGGGCACTCACCCGGCAGCATCAGCTTTTACAGCCCCAACGACAAATGGCTGGTAGCGGGCGATGTACTGTTTAACGGCAGCATTGGCCGCACAGACCTGCCTGGTGGAGACTTCAACACACTCATCAGCAGTATCAAAACACAGCTTTTTGTATTGCCGGAAGAAACAGTGGTATATAGCGGGCACGGGCCAAACACTACCATCCGCAATGAGAAGCTTTACAACCCCTTTCTGCAGGGTTAGCATATTTTAACAGTTCTTCAGATTCGTTTTAACGGAGTTTTGACACCAGCCGGTTTTGTTGGTACCTAAATTCGTATCCATAAAATCGTGCTTTTTATATGAAAACAGTATTTGTAACAGCTACAGCTTTGGCAGTATGCCTTTCTGCCACAAGTGGCTATTCTCAACAATCATCCGGTAAAAAGGCAGAAAAGATAAAAAGCGAAGAGACCATTATTATTAAAGATGGTAAGCGTTCGAGTACAACCATAGAGGTGCGTGATGGTGAGGTTTTCATAAACGGGGAAAAAGTAGCTAATACAGAAAACGGAAATCTGCAAAAGAAAATCATCATAGATAATGATGACAGAATAGGCTCTGAGCCAATGCATCCGTTCTTTGACAGGGAAACTACAAGCGGCAACAAAGCAATGTTGGGCGTATATACCCGTAGCGATAAAAAGATTAACGGTGCAGAAATAGAAAGAGTAATGCCAGGCTCTGCGGCAGATGAGGCAGGACTGGAAAGTGGCGATATCATTACACACATAAACGATATTGCCATAAAAGATGGCAAACAGCTATCTGATGAAATAGCAGCATTCAAGCCAGGAGAAAAGGTGAGCATTACCTATGAGCGTAACGGTAAATCGAAACTGACAGATGCAGAACTATCTAAAGCAAATACTGCCACAGCAAGGGTTTTCAGATATCCGAATGATATGAACGAACGTTTTATACCAAACCCAATGGTTCGTCCTTTTACCTTCGACATCAGCGATATGCCAAATGCAGATGCACCTAAAATGGGTATAATGGCCGAAGACCTGACGGATGGCAAAGGTGTAAAAGTGGCTGACGTGCAACCAAACTCTGCAGCAGAGGCTGCAGGGCTTCATAAGGGAGACATCATCCGAAAGCTGAATGATGAAACAATTGTCTCTGTAGATGACCTACAGGAAAGTGTTGCACTATCAAAACGCAACCAGAAAATACCATTGCAGTATCAACGCGATGGCAAAACAACCACTACGCATATCATTTTCAATAAGCCTGTAAAGAAAAGAGAACTGTAGTTATGGGCTTTCTATATAGAAAAGGGTAGCAATTGCTACCCTTTTAATGTTTTATTGGTGTATAACCAGTTCTCTGCCCTTCAGTATAGGCACTACAGGGTGCAAATCGGGCGTGGCACAATATTCCATATCAGAAGCCAGTCCGTAAGCAGAAAGGCGTTTGTAGTGCGAACTGTCTTTTAAAAACTCAATAAAGCTGGTTTCTGCAGAATGTACATACAGGTAATTGGCAGCACGTGCACTATCGCAATTGATGGTATAATGTTCCTTAATACGATTAACAACAGCGCCGGCAAAAAGTGTGTCTTCCAGATTAAACCTGTCTTTCCACGCAGCGCAGCCAAGCAATACATTTTTGCCGCTAGCTATCAGGAAATCGCACACAGCAGTAAGATTGAGAAATGAGCCAGTGATAATGGTATCTGCATCCTTAACCATATGCAATAAACGCGTACCATTGGTAGTAGTCAGTACCAATGTCTTACCTTCAATAAACTCTTTAGGATACTCGGAAGGTGAATTACCATATTGTAAACCTTCTGCTACCTTACCATCACGTTCGCCAGCTGTAATGCTGTTTTCAATCTGGCTACCAAGCTCTATACATTCCTGCACTGCAGCTACTGGTATAACACTTTTGGCACCATTATGCAGTGCTGCAGCAATGGTAGATGTTGCCCTGAATACGTCTATGATGACAACTACTGCACCTTTGGTATCGTATAGATGCAATAATGCAGGAGATAAGCAAACTTCCAGCCTTGGTAATGTATGGGTAGCCATTCAGAATTTCTTAAAAACAGTGCAAGATAATTCAAATAGAGAGTTGATGAAAAAGAAACGCCACCAAATATTGGTGGCGTTTGTATATTCTTTTGAAAGTGGTATTAATATACCCACATATCATGTTCTTTGTTGAAGAGCATTTCTGTAGCTTTTTGGCCTTCGTACAGTGCTTCCAGATTACCCATACCTTTTTCTTTGAAAGAGTAGTCGAATGGGTTGCTAACTTTAATGATGCGGCTAGCGAAGTAACGACCTTCAAAGAATTCGTACCAAGACATACGCGCTACGTCGTTATCAGGGTTGAATACTTCATACTGCGCCAGCATGCTTGTGATTTCAGGATAGTATAACCAGAACACAGCCTGAGAAGCACGGAAAGATCCGTCATCATTGTAGATATCTTTAAATGGAGCGATACCTATGATTTGTCTCTGCATACGACCGATGTTCCTGTCGATATACCATTCTTCTTTCAAGCGATATTTAGTAACAACGTCAGGGTTGAATTCCCTTCTTTTGATAACCATTTTCTCTTGCTGAGTTTCAGGATCTGTAACCCATGTAGTATCAGGCTGACCAACAAGCATGTCGATGATTTGCTCTTTCGTCAATGCAGTTGTAAACCTGTCATCCATGTTCGAGTAAGCTTTGATTTTACCTTTGCTTACTGCATCCAGTATGATCTCGATAAACTGACCACCACCTGTATAATCATCACCAGGGTAACGGAAAGCCATGTTTTGCTTTTCGCGGATATCGATTTCCCTCCAGATACGTTTTTTATACATCAAGTCATTCTCACGAACTTCTTGCGGACGAAGTGGTGTATTGATGTGCTGAACACGATCATAAACACCGTCTCTTACTAAAGAAGGTTTCCAATCTTTAGTTACACCGTCATAGCTGCTGAAATTGCTTGCCGGATCGTTCTGAGCAAATGCTACGCCACCCATGAATAATAATGCGGTAGAAGCTGCGATTTTATATGTCTTGAGGATACTCATAATCCTGAATCTATTTGCTAATTAATAAAATTATATAAAATTACTTAAGTGTCAAACCTACAGTACCCAATTTACGAGTTGTTCCGTCCGGACCACGTGCCTGAATTTCTTCAATATACACTTTATCACCAGGCTTAGTTCTTTCAATAGCTTGCATTACCTGCGTATTAGCTTCAAATCTTGAACTTCTAACCGGGAATGGACCAATTGGTTCACCACGTTTTGGAACAACACTGAATTCGAAACTTGTAACTACGAATTTAGCATCGAAGTCAAAGTTGTCAAGCGCTGCAACAACACCAAGTTGAGACTTAAATATACTTGAGAACATTGCACCACCATTGATACCACCAACTTTAGCAACCGGATCCGGGATACGTTTAACACGTATTTCCATAGAACCCACTTTCTTCATCCCGGCAGCAGTTCTGGCCATGATATTAGCCATTACATTACCTGGTTTAGCAACTGTAACTTCAAACTTACCTTTTGCAGCACCACCTTTAACAGTAGCACCAGGTATATCAACTGATACGTCTTCCAGTGAATAACCCGCAGCTGAAACTGTAATCGGGTTAGGTACACCTATGTAGAATACGTTCATTTTGTCAAGCTGCATCGAGGCACCTTCTGAACCCACCATATAAGTAAACTCATAAGGCTTAGTTTCTTTACGAGGTCCGAGATCCAATGTTACCGTACCACGAACTGTTTGCTGACCAACGCCTGCTGCAGTAGTTTCCCAAGTTGCAACACCATTTTCTACTTTCGCTACGCGGCCACCGCTTGAAGTAACCTGTGGATTTACAGCTTTGTTGTAAGCTGCAATCATGATATTAGCTTCAACTTTCTGGCCTGCAAGTACATAACTGTTTTTAGGTACAGCGATAGCTTGAATTTCGTCAAATTTAACCTGAACGTCACCCGCTTCTTTAGCCAATTGGTTGATAATAACCGCTTCGCTGTTACGAACGTCATTTTGGAATTTAGCAAGTAGTGTAACAACAGCCATAGTAGGCATGTTATAAAAATTACCTGTTGCCCAATCCGCTTGAGGATTATTGTCTGTCTTAGCAGGATTAACAACTCTTATCGGAAGATCATTAGAAAGTTGCTCTTTTGCATCAGCGGCAACTACACCTAACATCATTTCACGAAGCTGTGTAAGTTTACTTTTGATTTCATCGCCGCCTTTCTTTTCTACTAATAATAATGTAGATGCATCGATGTTATCTTTACGTTTGATGTCGCCGTCTACTTCACGGCCACCTGATTCCTGTACTACTTTTTCTTTCCAGTCTTCGAGGTATTTAATCATATCAGCAGCAGCAGTTTTCACCTGCTTTGCTTTATCATTATAAGGTTTCACACGGTCGCGAGAAGCTTCCTGTGCTTCCTGATCATCCAATCCTTTGTAGAGTTTACCATTCTTCTCTTCAATTGCTTTGTTAGAAGAAGTAATACTCTGATTGATTGTTTCGAAAGCGTGCAGAATTTCCGAAGACACGTTAAGCGCCAGCATCGCAGTCAACACCAAGTACATGAGGTTGATCATTAACTGCCGTGGCTCTTTAGGCATTGACATGCTGCAAAAAATTTACGAGTTATCTAAATTGTTTCTAGTTTATTAATAATACCTGTTTGTAGTAGCTACTATTAACGACCTTGCATTGCAGCAAGCATGTTTCCATATATTGAATTCAACGTTGTCAGGTTCTTAGACAGCAATGAAATCTGATCTTTTGCAGCTACGGCGTCAGTTGCGCTAGAAGCCATTGCATCAGATGCACTTACCAGATTGCTATAGAATTTGTTCATAGCTTTCAGGTGGTTGTTTGCATCCTGCAGTTCCACTTCATATATCTGATTCAGAGAACCCAGATTACGAGACAGAACAACTACTTGTTCGTGGAATTTAGCAGTATCATCAGCTGCGTTGTTGAATGAAGCCATTGTGTTTGAAGCACCTATGAAAGTATTTTTCATTTCGCCCAATGCACTAGCTGCTTCACGTGCACTCTGAGAGTACTCACCAGTTGCAGATGTAATGTCAGAGATATCTTTGATTTGCTCTACCACTACACCAAAACGTTGGAAGTTTTCACCAAGTTTACGGATGTTAGCCGGAGTGATTTGTGCATCTTCCATCATTTTATCCAGAGAAGCTCCCGGAGAAATTTTGCCTGCACCAGAATCAAACTTAGTACCTTTTTTATAAGCTTCTACATGTGGATTCTCGTCAATATTCGGATAAAAACGTTCCCAGTAGTAATCTTTATGTGGTGGGAGAAGACCCAACAGAGCGAAGATGAATGCCTCAGTCAACATACCTGCTGTCAACATCGGACCGGCGCCAGGCCAGTGCTGGATTTTAAACAGCGCCCCCATCAATACTACAGATGCACCAAGACCGATAATCAGGTTCTTAATATACTTACCCTGTTTGGTTTCGAAAAACAGCGATATTGAATTCATTTCTTTAATTTTTCTAAAGGGTTGAAAAAATCTTTTACTACTTTATAAACGCTTGGTTATTTTCTTTATTGTGTTTTATTGCCTAACAGTTAATAATTAGCGTCTGTTAGTCAAAGCCGGAGCGATTTGCTGATAGATACAACGGAAACCGATGTAAGCTTTTGCAGTGTCAGCATATTCAAAATCGCGAGTACCGTTCTGCAGGTAGAATGCTACGTCTCTCCAGCTACCACCACGCAATACTTTACGCTTCATCCATTGAGGATCGCTTTCGCGCATTTTGTGGTTCAGTTCAGGATTGATATCAGCAACTGTTTGATATGCAGTACCGAAGTAAGAATCACGAGTCCATTCTGCAACGTTACCAGCCATGTTGTACAGACCGTAGTCGTTAGGCCAGTAGCGGTCTACAGGCACAGTGTACAAACCACCGTCAGCAGCATAGTTACCACGTTGAGGTTTGAAGTTAGCCAGATAACAACCTTTTTTGTTAACCAGATACGGACCACCCCAAGGATATGGAGACTCTGTACGGCCACCGCGAGCAGCCCATTCCCATTGTTGCTCGTTAGGAAGCATGAATTCACCTTCAAAGTACATTTTGTTTTTCTCGCGATCTTGCTTCCATAGCATAGTACGCCAGTTACAGAATGCATTTGCCTGATGCCAGTTGATACCTACAACAGGATATTGGTTGAATGCAGGGAACCAGTTGTATTGCAACGCAATCGGTTCATTATATGAATATTGCAATTGCCTTACCCATACTGTAGTATCCGGATAGATAGCTACATTATATTCTTTATTAAATGAAGTCTTAGCTTGACCCGGATTCAACACATTTTCACGATAGTCGTAAACTGTGTAGTGGTAAATCAGCTTAGAGTTGTCAAATTCTTTTTTACCCCAACCAGACTGATCAGCAGGGATGAAGAAAGAACCTAATTGTTCTTGCAAATCCGGATCTTTCCAGTTGATTTTTTTCCTCATATCCAAACGCTGGTTGCCATCCGCATCGTCTATCACATCACCAAGTGCTGCGTGAGCCATAGAGTCACGTACCCAGTTGGTAAACTGGCGGTACTCTGCGTTTGTTACTTCAGTAGCGTCCATGTAGAAGCCCGTTAACTGAGCGGTACGAATCATCGCGTCATTTTTCCCGCGAACATCTTCATCACTAGCTCCCATTTTTAAAACACCAGACGGTACATACACCATGCCTATCGGAACCGGTGGCTTGTATGTCATCATGTTAGGCTCACCTACAAGCTGACCTCCATTGCCTGGTTTTCCGCAGCCGGCAGCCAATGCTAGTAATGCTACAGCCGAGATCTTCAGGGAAAGTTGTTTCATACTACTTATTGTTATTGTTTTTGCTATTGGCAAATAAAGTAATTTTTTGGTTCTGCCAGAAACTTTCTGACAGAACTGTTGCACAATATTTGAAGTTTTTTCCAGAAATGCAAGTTTCAAAAAAAAATTTGTTAAGAATTTCCGCCTGCTTTTAAGGAAAAGGGGATTGAAAATACTGCTTTATTTTAACACTTGCAAATATTTCAAAACATCGGCTGCAAGCCTTGTTGGCGGCAAACAGCTATCTGTGGTGCATATAAATATGCTGTCTTGAGACCATTCAAATTTGTTTTTCAATAATGGGATATCAGATATTTCTTTTTGTGAAGTGATGGCATATAAGGCAGGAAGTAGCCTTTGATGCAGGTAAGATGCCTGCCCTCCTGTACAAACTGCTGTCTTATAACCAATAGTGTATTGTTGCAGCAATATAGCCCAGTAGCTGAATGAATATGTATATCTATGTGCTGTGCCTGCAATACGAAGCAACATGGCATACGCCTGCTCTAACCATGCAGGGTTATCCATGCAAAGCCCCAACAGCAGAAGGTTGTGCGCCATTACTGCATTTGCAGATGGCAGTGCGCCATCGTATATATCCGTCTTACGGACAGGTATGTCTTTCTGAAGGACGGATGAATAGTAGAAAAACGTTTGTTCTTCATTGATAAAATCTGCGTGAATTGTCTGTAACAGGTCTGATGCCTGTGTAATGTACTCATTGCGCCCTGTAGCAGATGCCAGTTGCAGCATAGCCTGCAGCAAATATGCGTAGTCTTCCAGATTGGCTGCAATCCTTGCCTGTCCTGCCTTCCATGTATGATACCACTCCCCTTCTTTCCTGAAGTTTGTGTGCATCCAGTCCATATGTTCCAAAGCACGCGTGGCATAAGCATCATTAGCTAGTACCATAGCGGCTTTGCTGAGTGCAATATTCATCAGTGCATTCCAAGACAGCAGGCTTTTATCATCCGTAAGCGGGCGTATGCGTTTTTCTCTGGCTTCAAACAGTTTCTTTTTTGCTGCAGTCACATGATTCAACACATCTACAGAACCCAGGCACATGCGCATAGCAATATTCTCGGCAGGCTGCGCCACATGCAGTATGTTGGTATGCTCCCAATTTCCTTTTTCAGATACACCAAAATACGACATCAATATTTCGTCACTTCCTATTAGTTCTTGCCATTCTTCCCATGTCCATGTATAGTACTTACCTTCTATCCCTTCGCTGTCTGCATCCAATGCGCTGTAATATCCACCTGTAGTGTCTTTTAGCTCTCTTTCCACAAAAGCAATTATCTCATCAATAGCAGCCTTGTAACGGTGATTTTTTGTTACAGCATAAGCATCGCACAATACACTTACCAGCAGTGCATTATCGTACAGCATTTTCTCGAAGTGTGGTATCAGCCATTTATCATCTGTAGCATAGCGCGCAAGGCCTCCGCCTATTTGGTCGTAAATGCCGCCATCCAGCATAGCATTCAGACTTTTTACTGCATGTTGCAGTGATGGTTCATCTGCCGTTAGCACATAGTGTTGCAACAAATAGCCAATAGCCATTGTACCGGGGAACTTAGGCGCCTTGCCAAAGCCCCCAAGTTCTTTATCAGCCTGCTTCAAGAGGTTTTCTGCCATTTCTTTGCAGGTAGCAGCATCCCACTGCTTGCCTGCACCTGCCGTACCCACTTTCGAAGCGTTTTGCAGGTATTGCAGCATTTGTGTGCTTTGCTGCGCTACTTCGTCTTGCCTGTTTGTCCATATTTCGTTCATGCGCTCCAATATCTGCATCCATGAAGAGCGTCCGTACAGTGGCTTTGGCGGGAAATAAGTACCCCCATAAAACGGCACTCTATCGGGTGTTACAAACACATTCAACGGCCAGCCACCGCTGCTAGTGATAGCCTGAACGGCATCCATATACATATGATCTACAGCAGGATGTTCTTCCCTGTCCACCTTTATACATACAAAATGCTCGTTCATATAAGCTGCCGTAGGGGCATCTTCAAAACTTTCGTGCTCCATGACATGACACCAGTGACATGCGGCATAACCAATGCTCACTATTACGGGCTTATTCTCCGCTTTAGCACGTTCAAACGGTTCATCGCCCCATGGATACCAATCTACAGGATTGCGGGCGTGTTGCAGCAAATAAGGGCTCAATTCTTCTATCAGTCTGTTGGGCATTGCTTCATTGTATTTAGCAGCATAAATGTACGCACTAAACAGCCCTTAAAAGCAAAAGCACCGCTGTGGAGCGGTGCTTTCAACAAATATGGAGAACAATGTTACTTCTTGTTTTGTATCAGGTATTGTTCCAGCGCGGCTACCATAGATGGTGCATTTGGTGCCGGTGCTTTGATATCAAGCCTCAGGCCTGCATCTTCGATTGCTTTTGATGTAGTAGGGCCGAATGCGCCTATCAATGTACCGTTTTGTTTGAATTTCGGGTCGAAATCGAACAATGTCTGCACACTGAACGGGCTGAAGAACACAATCATATCGTGATGCTCTTTCATTACCTCCGTTACATCATTCGACACCGTGCGGTATAATGTAGCCTCAGAATGCTGAATATTGTGACTTTGCAGGAACAGGCCTATATCATTCTTACCGTTATCGGCAGTAGGCAGTATGAACTTCTCGTTGTGCTTGTGCTTGGCTATTACTTCCAGCAGGCCGTCTGTAGTACCGTCTGCAGAAAAGAATACTTTGCGCTTGCGATACAAGATGAATTTCTGCAGATACAACGCAACTGCTTCGGTGATACAGAAATACTTCATATCCTGCGATACTTTCACCTTCAGTTCTTCGCAGATACGGAAGAAATGATCTACCGCATTGCGGCTGGTGAAAATGATAGCCGTATGCTCTCCGATATCAACTTTTTGCTTGCGGAAATCTTTGCCAGTAAGGCCTTCAACCCTGATGAAAGGATGGAAAGTAAGCTTCACTTCATACTTCTTTGCCAAATCGAAGTACGGGGACTTTTCCGTTTCCGGGCGTGGTTGGGTTATAAGTATAGCACCAACCTTTTGCGTATCTTTTTTCCCTGTGCTTTTAGTCTGTGAACGTTCAGCTTTTGCCATATTGGGTTAAAAACGGATGTTTTATGTTAACACTCCGCACAGGGAACTTCATTAAATATCAATAAAGCAGTCCACGTACGAGTAGTTTCATTAACACTGCCAGCGGCAATATTTCTGAGGCGCAAAGGTACGTAAAAAAATGGAATTTGCTGAACTGGAAGAACGAGCCGAATACCTGCCACGACCTGATGTACCTGCTGACAAACAGCAGAGCTATCAGAATGGCCGAAACGATGAGGGCAGGACCTGCGTACACAGGTGCCGCAAAGGCTATCAGCAATACAAATGGCAACAATACCATCGCCATTATCTTATTAACAAGAAATATATTAAAAATATATGATTTGGAAACCGCATCCAGCTTGAAAGCCCAGCCACCAAAGCTGATAGTAACATATTTGGCAAGATATATCAGCCCTACCCCTGCCATCAGCATCAACATCAGCAAACCCTGCGGAATACTGGCGGTAGTGGCATCGGGAGTATTGGCACGTACCAGATAATACACGTACAGCCCCGATACCATGGCAAAAAACACATTCATAAACAGGTTGGAAAAACCCGCCACTTCCAGTTGCTCTTTTGAGGCGTGAGAATGACCGGGGCTGCGAAATGTGCTCCAGAGATTGTGGAAATACTTAGGATTGGCATAACGTACAACGCCAAGCATCAGTACAATGACCAGTATTACATAGAAATCGAGCGTCTTATCCTGAAACACATGCACTTTCTCTACCGCATTGTACACCACTTTGCTGTTCAGCATAGGGTTGCTGCGTATCATACTATCTGCAAGACGGCTTGCTTCAGCCATGCGTACGTTTTTATCGGGCAGTGCAAATGGCAATTGCTTCAGGTTGACACCCGCAAAAGCAGTGCCCGCAAGCAGCAAAACCATTGATACAGTAAGAGATATAAAACGTTTCAGAGACATAGTGCCGTTGGCAAAGTTACATTTCGGGGATTAAGATGACATATTTATCTGAAACCGATATTCAGACGTGTACGGATAAGGTTATAGACAATCTCCAGCTTGTCTTTGTTATCTGTCTTGCAAACCTCCAACGCCAGCATACGCGACTGTTTGTAGCAATCCTTCAAAGTTGCACCTTCGCAATTACCGTCAATATCATTCGCAATAGCTGCTGCCCACGCTTCTTTATAAACTGGCTTCACGCTTTTAGAGAACAAAAGCTCCAACGCACCGTTGGGATAATTCTGCAAACACCTGCGGCACGCAGCCCCCAGCATCAGCTTCAGACTTTTGTTTTGCGTATTGTACAGCGTTTTCGATACCAGAAAAATATAGAACGGGCGTGTATCCTCGTTCTCGGTAAACATACTATCGGCAATACTTGCCATTACGGCATCGTCTGTAGGCCTTACTACACCTGCGTGTATATCCTTAGCAGCTTTAGACACATTGGGCAAGCCCATATAATAGGTTGTCTGCTTCAGGTCTTGCGCTTGGCAATAAGCCCATGAAGCCGATATACATGCTGTAAAGAATAGCCTTTTCATCTGCATCGGTATGTTCCGATATTAAAAATAACACGGCGTTTCAAATATTGCCAATGCCAAATCAGATTTTTTACAAATACATATTACCGTCTGTAGCATGTAGCTTTGCGGCAAACGATACAAAAGTGGCAGGCATCTACCTACATATACCATTCTGCAAGCAGGCATGCACCTACTGCAATTTTCATTTTTCTACCAGCCTGCAGATGAAGGATGATATGATAGCCGCCATACTGCGCGAGCTGGAAGTACGCCGGGACTACCTGCCCGAACAGCCTATTGAAACCATCTACTTTGGCGGCGGCACCCCGTCTGTGCTATCGGCCGACGAGATAAAACAGATAACCGAGCAGATATACAAACTATACAAGGTTGAAAACCTGAAAGAGTTTACACTGGAAGCGAACCCGGACGACCTGACGGCACAATACCTAAAAGAGTTGAGAGATACTGCCATCAGCAGGTTCAGCATCGGGGTACAATCTTTCAGAGATGAAGACCTGCAATACATGAACCGCGCGCATAATGCACAACAGGCAGACAGGGCTATAAAAACTGCCCAGGATGCAGGCTTCGGCAATCTGACAATAGACCTGATATACGGCACACCGGGTCTGACTGATGCCGACTGGAAGTACAACCTGGGTATGATAAAAACGCTCGGCATTCCTCACTTCAGCTCTTATGCACTGACGGTAGAGGAAGGCACTTTACTGCATCATAACATCAAAAGAAACAAGACAACACCTGTAGATCCCGCACAAGCTGCCGGCCAGTTTGAAATACTGATGGCAGCAGCTGCAGATATGGGGTATGACCATTACGAAATATCGAACCTGGCACTGCCGGGGCACCATGCAGTGCATAATACCAACTACTGGATGGGTGTGCCCTATATAGGCATCGGGCCTTCGGCACATTCTTACAACCTGCAAAGCCGCAGTTGGAACATAGCCAACAATGCCCTGTATATAAAAAGCATGCTGACAGAAAACACAATACCGTTGGAAACAGAAACACTGACTACAGAGCAGCAACTGAATGAATACCTGATGACATCGCTGCGAACCATGTGGGGGTGCGATATGAGTAAGATTGCCGCTACATGGGGCACAGACTATAGCAAGCAAATACTGCACGGTGCAGAACGCTTTGCAGAACGCGGGCAGCTACTGCTGAAGGACAATAAACTGATACTGACAGATGCAGGTAAGCTGTTTGCAGACAGTATAGCGGGTGAGCTATTCGTATAATAACAATTAATCCGTAATTTCACTATTAAACCAACTACGTATGAAGCGCAGCATACTAACCCTTGCAGTATTAGTACTGCCCTTTCTGACCATTGCCAAAGGCAAGAAATACAATAACATATCGCTAGACTCGCTGAGCGAAGAATTTCTTTACAATATAAACGACAATTTTCTGGTTGTAGATGCATACAGCGACGGACTGATACAAGAAGGCAAGCCTTATGACATTAGCGTATATAAAACCAATGTATCGGTAAATGGCAAAGCACTACCCGCAAAGCTGGGGAAAAAATACGCGACTAAGCTGAATGAATACTGGAACAAATATGAAGTAGCGGCTGATTTGCAAACAATAAAAATACACAGTGACAAGCTGGATATGGATGCGGTTTGCAGGGTCTTTGTAAAAAGGTATATGCCTGTAATATCAAAACCTGCAAGTACCGAAGAGCAACTGAAAGCGCGTGAAGAAATGAAAGATTCCTTCAGCGATATATTTGCCAACCTGAAAGACATAGAAGAGCTTGCCAAAAACCTGTGCAGCGATATGATAATAAGGCAACCAATGGATGTGCACCTGAGGTACAATACAGACGATGTATGGGTGAATGGCAAAATCATGAACAAACGCTTCACTAAAAAATACCTGGTTCTTATCAGTAAAGTTGTTAAAAAACAAGCAGCCTCTGCATCTGAATACATTGGCTATACTGTTGCCAGCAGGGATATACGTGCGCAACTGAACAAGAAATCGTAAGTACAATGACGATTGCTATCGAGCATCAATAACAAATTGACTACTACATATTTACAATAAAAGCCACCGTAATCAAGGTGGCTTTTTCTTTTATCATGTCTTAATAGCTTGTTATCTGAATTACACAGTATTTGTTGTTTTTGCCACCCATCACTTGTTAATCCCTAATTATAGTGATGTTGCATACAAAAATCATATATACTTTCGCAGTACAAACAAACTCAACAAACTGTTTTTATTATGAGTAAAGCCCCTATTAAGGTAATTATTGCCAATGGCAATACCCTGATGGGTGCGGGTATAAAGTCCGCACTGGCATCAGGCGGCTGTAAGGTGATATTCGAGACAGAGTCCGGCAAAGCGCTGCTTGCCAAATTAAAGACCAAACCACAGGTAGATGTATTGGTTACAGACATCTCACTGAAGCACATTAATGGCTTCATGCTGATGAAAGAACTGAAAGGCAAATACCCAAACCTGAAGGTTGTATTCGTATCTCCGCACACGCACAGCTATACATTGAGCTATATGCTCTACTTTGGCGCACGTGGCTTTGTAGCTGCCGATGCAGATGAGAAAACATTGCTGAAAGCAGTAAACGATGTGCATGTGAAAGGCTATCACTACAGCAAGCTGGTACCGAAGGCACTGGTAGAAGAATCGCGCGAGAACAAGCCGGAAGTGCTGACACCCCGCCAGATAACTTTTCTGGAATGGTGCTGCACGGAGCTGCCATACTATGATATGGCTACTAAGATGAAACTGAGCACACGTACCGTGGATTGGTATCGCGACATTATGTTCGAAAAATTTTCGCTGACAAACAGGACAGATCTTGTACTGTTTTGCCTGCGCACAGGATTGGTAAGCTTGTAATAGCAGTAATGCTGCAATTACAATAGACATTCATTATTCCACGCCAGCATAAATCAATATGCAAGTGGCGTGGCATATGATTGTTATGCTGCACTCATTACCTAAACCCTGGAAAATCTTTGAAACGAAAATACCGTCATAAACTATTTATTAAACGTAATAGTGAATACAGTACCTACTGCAGGTGTGCTTTTAACACCTATCGTTCCTCCCATGCTTTCGACCTGTGTTTTTACCATAAACAACCCAATACCGCGCCCTTCTGTATCATATTCAAAACGCTGATACATTTTGAACATTTTATCCTTATTCCTCTCAATATCCATACCTTTCCCATTGTCACTGAAAAATAAAGTAATTGAGTTTGCATCTTGCCTGCTATGTACTTTAATATGGGGTGCTATGGTCCCTCTACTATATTTAAGGGAGTTCGAAATCAGATTATAAAATACACTTTTCAGATATGCTGGTATTGCAAACACTTGCTGACAATCTGAAAAATCAGTTTCTATTATTGCCGATTTTTCGGTGATAACATTTTGCAACAAGCTTTTTACCTCCGTAGCTATGGCATCCAAATCAACTAATTTCTTCGCCTCTGATAAAGAGTGTTTCACCTGCAATATGCTATTCAATTCTTTTATTACCATATCCAACTGCTGAGCCGAGTGGTCTACACCTTCTATCAGTTGCCCAATGTCATCCATCGATGATCCTTTCAATAAATCAGTAAGACCTAATATGGTAGACAATGGTGCCCTTACATTGTGCGACAATATGTGCGAAAACTGTTCCAGATCTCTGTTTCTGGCTATTAAATCATTTACTACTACCTTCAATTCCATTTCGCTTTTCTTAATAGCAGTAATATCATTAGCACTCAAACACACACCAATAGCAATATTTTCAGTTAGTACAGGCACTACATCTATCCTGTAATAATTTGTATTACCTCCGTTGGAATATTGCGTTTCATAGCTGATATTCCTGCGCTCTATCATTGCTTTTTTTACTATCTCCAGCACTTTATCCCGCCTGTCGGGCAATAATTTTTTCAAGAAGTTATCTCCGACACTAATAGATATCCCTGACTCTTCCGCATAGCCGCTTGTAAACCTGTCATTTACAGCAACAACAAAACCCTCGTTATCCATTAACATGAACCCTGTATCAGTATTATCGAATATAGACCTCAGATTTGCTTCAGATTTTGCCAAAGCATCCTGATTCAGTTTTTTATTCAGATATACTTCTATTGTTTCGGCTATGATATTAATAAGATTGTACTCTTCAGACAAAAATGCGCCGCCATCATTATCCGATTTATCGGTTATATAGGCCACTTCTACGTAGCCAATTTTTCCATTCGTCAGCCTGAACTCTTTTTTCAGGCTATTTACAGGTTGTGTATAATTGTTCGAAACATAATCTACCCCATCAAAATGAATTCGTGCTATACAGTCATCAACATATTGCCAGCCTTTGGGCAGCATATTCACAATGTTTATAAACAACTCCTTCTTGCTCTGCTTATCATCTTTCAGATGTTCATTCAGGTAAAATATGGTAGACATTTCCTTTACCCTTTCGTTCAACGCGTATGTAGCAGCGTCTTTCTGTCGTCTTACTCTAATGTTTCTGATAGCCAGAGACAAGTTATGTGCAACTCTTTTCAGCACATCCAGTTCGTGTTCATCAAAAGCGTCTGTATTATCTGCATATATATTCAGGGCAGCAAAAACTTCTCCCTCCACAAACAAAGGCAATACCAATGAAGCCGCTATACCATACTTACTTGCCATACTTAGCCACGGCAAAAAATTGGCAGATGCTTTAACATTGTTTGTAATGGCTATTTCTCCTGTTTTCATTACAGTAGCTGTTGGCCCTGTATTGTACCGGATATCTGATAGTGAAATAGTTATTTCATCCAGATAGCCAACCTCTCCTGCTGCTGCAACAGCCTTCACCTCCTGATTTTCGACGGGCAGTGGCTTCAGCCCTATCCATGCCAGCTTATAACCACCTGACTTTACTATGCAATCGCACACTTCTTTGTAAAGCTCAGGCTTGTACTGGCAAGTCAGTATGATATCATTAATTTTATTCAACAAAAACAACTGCCTGTAGTATAGCTGTGTTTTTTGCTCTCTCTCTATTATCTCCAGTTCTCTTTTTTTCTGTTTGTCAATATTTTTAGCCCTCAATACTACACCCAGCAACTCGTTTCTATCATTATACACAGGCTTCATCCTATGTTCAAACCATATTGAAAAGCCATCTCCGAAAGTTTCATTTTCTACAATAAACGTATTCCCTGCCATCGCGTCATTTACACCTTGCAGGTATAGTTCCATATTTCCGTCAATAACATAATCGCGGTAGTCGTCGCCCTGCTTTATCTCCTTATTGAAAAATTGCCTGAATGTTTGTTGAATGATTTTATTGAAACAAATAACCTTGTGTTCAGGACTTATCAAGGCCACATTATCTGTGCTATTATCCAGTATGGCCTGCAGTGTTTCAGACAAGGCAATAGTATCACTCAGCTTCGCATCGGTTTTTCTTTTTTCTTCTGTAAGCTGTGCGGTAGCCTGTGCTATCTCCGCCTCTATCTTTTCATTATGCTCAGCTATGACGGCACTGTTGTTCGTAAAATCCGTAACATCCCAAGACATTATCATCACACCTTCATCTACAGGTAGCAGCTTCAGCAAATACTGGCCCTCTCTGCCATCTGGAAATTGGAATACTGTAACAAACTGCTGTGTATGCCGATTGCTCATCGTATCCATGATACGCTTGTAGAGCGTTGTGTCTTCTATATGCGGATAAACATCTCCCATATAAAAGCCGCACATTTCCTCACGCGCTTTTCCGCTGTGCCTTAAAACAGTTTCATTTACATATAGATATACCCCTTCAGGAGAGATAATTTGCACACCTTCCAACAGTCTGTCAAAGACTGTATAATAACTTGAAGCAATCATAGATTCCGGCATTAAGAAACACACCTCAACCTGACAAACGGCCAGATGAGGGTACTACTACAACTGTTGATTTGTTTGATAAGAATAGAACCATACAGAAGATTGCAATTAACGGCAACTGTATCAACACTGTATGTATCATGGTGCGAAACCTACAAAAACAATATATACCATACAAAACCAATCTTTAACGAATATGTTAGTCTCGCATTATCATACAATAAGGGCTTATATATCACTAACAATACACCAGCGCTAATCATTCTACAAGTTTTCTTGCCATTTGGCACAGCATTTGCAAATGGTGGTTGTAATTATGAAGAATATGGTAAATAAAACAAAAGCCTCATTGATTGTTATTGCCGCAATGAGTTTGGCAAGTTGTTCGCCGAAGCTGACAGGCACTTGGAATATTGCGAGCTATGAATCCAAATCGCCTAACGGGCAGGAAATTAAAGTTGCCAATATTGGTACTATCGATTTCAAACGCAATAAAACAGGCGTTAAGAAAATCAACTATTCCCTGTTTGAAAATAAGGTAGAAGACAATACAGGCTTCAAATGGGCTAAAGAAAAAGAAAGTGATAACATCACCATCACCAGCGAGGGGAGCCAGCTAAACAAAACATGGATAATTGTGAAAAATGAACGCAAGTACCAGAAATGGAAATCGACCGATGGTAGCAATACCGTACAGGTACTGGAGCTGAAGAAAGCAAAGAAGTAATAATACATAAGGATACAGAACATAAAGGGTAAGTAGTTTTTGCATTGTACCTTTGCAAACTGCTTACCTTTTTATATGAATAATAACACACAAGCGTCTGAAAGAGGCCCGTTGACAAACCACCCCATAACGGAAAGCTTTGCAGACTGGAGCCACATGGTAGATGGCAAGAAGTTTCTGGAACAACTGACAAGGCATGCTTACCGTGTTTGCAATTACATAGCCGTTACAGACAATTACCAGGCATTTCACCAACATTTCGGGCAGAGAGGCACTATACACTTTGCAGTAAAAGCCAGTGCCGAACCTTTTGTACTGAAAAAACTGATAGCACTGGGTGCAGGATTTGAAATAGCTACCTATAGCGAACTGCGCCTGCTGATAGAATGCGGACTGACAAGAGACATCATTAGCAAGAAAGTAAACTTCGGGCAAACGCAGAAAGAACGCTCTGATATAAAGAAAGCACTACGCGATGGTGTGCGCAATTTTGCCACAGACAATATTCATGATGTAAGAATCATAACAGAAGTAGCAGGAGAGCTGCAACTGAACAAGAAAGACATTCGCCTGCAGATAAGGCTGTTCAATGCCGAGGGCAGCAGTTCGGGCGGCGGATATAGCCAGTCTTTCAACAAACGATATGGTGTAGATAATGAGCAAGCCATGCAGCTTGCAGAAAGCATTAACGCAACAGGCATGACGGTGGCAGGCTTTACCTTCCACCCGGGCAGTGGCTCTAACAATCCCAACCTGTGGGACTATGGTGTGCGCAATGCTGCCATACTAAGCCGAAAGCTGAAAGAAGAACTGGGCATTACGGTAACAGAACTAAACCTGAGCGGTGGTTTTGACCCTGCACTACCCATAGCACATTACAGCGCACATATATTGCCTCTGATAGATCGCATTTACGAAGAAGAAGGTACCGCACTGCCTGAAAGTATAGATACAGAACCTGGCAGGTGGCTGGTGGCCAATGCAGAGGTATTGATAGGCAAAGTATCGAACATAAAAATAAACAGAGACGGCACACGGATTGTAACAATGACTACGGGCGTTTCTGAAAACGGTACACTTACAGACCTGGGGCTTGATTTCGATTTCTTTATTCTTGAAAACGGTAAGGCACGCAAACTGGAAAAGCGTGCAGAACTACGTGCAAATCTTCA
Organism: Flavipsychrobacter sp.; assembly: GCA_035299045.1. GTDB lineage: Bacteria > Bacteroidota > Bacteroidia > Chitinophagales > Chitinophagaceae > Polluticoccus. Next base: position 104,003 of record DATGXJ010000030.1, on the reverse strand, counting down.
CGGACGTGCATGTGCAGACTTTGATGTGATTGCAGAAAACACGCCTGTACCTGCAGAGCTGCACCCCGACAACCCCATAGCCGACGATGTATTTGTTGTAATACATGGTGCGGGTGCATACTCTCATTACATGGAGCGCAACTTCTGGTGCGGCATCACCCCACCAATGAAGATGAATTATGACGAGTTCAGAAACTGCATAACCAGCGAGATGAATTATCAGCGTGCACTCATCAACTCTTACGCAGAACGCTCGGGGCTGCCGCTAAAAAATGCCATGACCTTTATTACACACTCTACAGACAATAAATTCGGGCAGATAAAAGGATCTGAAATAGCGCAGATTCTGGACAATCCTGAACTACTGAACAAACTGGGCATTCATATACTGACGAGTGTTGCAGAGTTTATGCATACACACAACGTAGTTAATAGTTAATAGCTAATACTATAATATGAAACGCCTCCGGAATACCGGAGGCGTTTTGCATATACAGAAATGTTTTTTTACAACTTCCAATCCTGTAATGGCACTGTATAAACAAAATAAATACTCCCATAAATAATAGTATTACTATTACTACAGATAGCATTATTACCTTTGGTTTAAATATCTGTTATGATAGACAAACTGAAGATAGGAATACTTGGCGGAGACCAGCTGGGTACTATGTTGATAAGGCATGCCATAGACTATGGCCTGAACGTGTCTGTAATGGACAGAGACCCTGACTCACCAGGGGCACGCTATACCCGTTCGTTCAAAGTAGGTGACCCTATGAATTATGACGATGTAATAGCATTTGGCAGAGATCTGGATATCATAACAATAGAAAAGGAGACTGTAAATACACATGCACTGAAAGACCTTGTAAAAATGGGCGTGAAGGTTTACCCATCGCCTGATATAATAGATATAATACAGGACAGATATATACAGAAGAAATTCCTTGAAACTTACGATATACCAGTAGCATCCCTTATACCCATACTCAACAAAAAAGATTTATCAGAAAATATACACAGGCTTCCAGGGTGTCTCAAAAAGTGTAAAACCAACCACGACGGCAAGAGTAGTATGATACTACGTACCCAGGAAGATATAGACAAAGCTTTTGATGAGCCATGCTTTCTGGAGGAGCTGATTGACATCAAACATGAAATATCGGTTATAGTTTCCAGAAATGAGAAGGGCACTGTTGAATGTTACGACCCTGTAATGATGATATTTAACAAACAACAAATGGTGCTAGACTTTCAGCTATGCCCTGCACACATACCACAAGATAAAGCCATAGAAGCTTGCAAGCTTGCTATCAACACGGCTGAAGCACTGAATCTGGTGGGCATACTTGCAGTAGAAATGTTCCTGGCTACGGATGGCAGATTGCTGGTAAATGAGCTCGCCCCAAGACCTCACAACAGCGGACACCACACAGTAGAATCCTGCAACACGTCTCAGTACGAACAACAATTACGCGTAATGCTAGGATTACCAATGGGTGATACAGGTCTGAAAAACAGCAGTGTATTGCTAAATGTATTTGAACCCGCAGCATACAGAAAGAAAAGTATAGAAGATGCACTGAAGGTGATACTCTGCTCAAACGACGTACACATGCATTTGTATGGCAAAAAAGAAGGCAATGCAGGTAGCCGAATGGGACACATTAACATAACAGAAGACACAATTGAAAACGCGCTTTCAAAAGCAACAATGATACGCCACATATTAAGAGGCTCTTATGGACAACACTAGGATAAAATTGAATTACTATGGCTTATCAGCCTGGCATAGCTATGGCAATTCAACAGCATTTGTTGAAAATGTAGTTGACATAGTATTAATTGTTGAAGAGGTAGATTTTAAAATGTTGAATGTAAAGCGAAGTTATACTTCGCTTTTTTAATGCACTTAAATACACAATAGATATGCAAACAAGCACAATGAACGCAACTGCGAACGCGAAACTTGAGACTACATCTGTACCAATTACAGTGGCTTACGGCGATGGCATTGGCCCTGAAATTATGGAAGCAACATTACACATCCTGAAAAAGGCAGGTGCAGCACTAGAAATTGAAGAAATCGAAATTGGGGAAAAAGTGTATATGCGCGGCAACTCTGCGGGCATCGACAACAGTGCATGGGACTCTCTTAGGAAAACAAAAGTATTCCTGAAAGCACCAATCACTACACCACAAGGCGGCGGCTTCAAGAGTCTGAATGTAACAACACGCAAAGTACTGGGGCTGTATGCCAACGTGAGGCCTTGTGTTTCTTACCACCCGTTTGTACAAACCAAGCACCCGGTAATGGATGTGATAATAGTACGTGAGAATGAAGAGGATCTGTACGCAGGCATAGAGCATCAGCAAACAGACGAAGTAATACAGTGTCTGAAACTTATATCAAAACCGGGTACAGAGAAAATAATACGCTACGCCTTTGAATACGCCAAAGCATACGGCCGTAAGAAAGTAACCTGCTTCACGAAAGACAATATTATGAAGATGACAGATGGTCTGTTTCATAAGATGTTTGACGAGATAGGTGCAGAATATCCTGAAATAGAGAAAGAGCACTGGATAATAGATATAGGCGCAGCAAAACTTGCGGACACACCTGAAGAATTTGATGTGATAGTGATGCCTAATCTCTATGGTGACATACTGAGTGACGTTGCAGCACAGATAACAGGATCAGTAGGACTTGCTGGTAGTGCCAACATAGGCGAAGGTTTTGCGATGTTTGAAGCCATACATGGTTCTGCACCAAGAATTGCAGGACAAAACAAAGCCAACCCTTCAGGTCTACTATTAGGTGCTATCCAAATGCTGGTGCACATTGGACAGGAAGCAGTGGCTGAAAAAATACAGAATGCTTGGTTGAAAACACTGGAAGACGGACATCACACATACGACATCTACAAAGAAGGCACCTCTGTAAAATGCTTGGGAACCAAAGAATTTGCAGAGGCAGTAATTGAAAGGCTTGGGCAAAAACCATCCATCTTAAAACCCGTAGACTACTCTAAAGCAAGAGCAGGCTTCAACATTAAAGTAACACCTACTAAACAGGCAGTAAAAGAACTTGTAGGTGTAGATGTATTCCTGCAATACAAAAACAGAGACGCAGAAGAATTAGCGACTAAGATTAAAGACCTTGAATCTGCAGGATTACAACTGAACATGATTACAAACAGAGGTACAAAAGTATGGCCTAATGGTTTCCCTGAAACATTCTGTACAGACCACTGGAGGTGTAGGTTTAAAAATGATATGAAGAACGGTGTTAGCTATCAGGCGGTGATAGACCTGCTGCAAAAAATACAGAACAGAAATCTGGAAATAATAAAAACCGAAAATCTGTATCTGCTTGATGGACAACCTGCATTTACCGCAGCTCAAGGCCAATAAACTAAACAACATATGGATGCAATGAAATTAGTAAATGGACGGTTTGACAACCTGCAGGCAGAACGTTTAATTACGAGCCTGGTAGATGTGAAAATTGAGTTTCACAAAGACAAAATCAACGGACTGCAGAACGAAGAAGACATCAAGAACGCTGAAAAGAGGATAATAGAACTGCAGAACTATAGAAATGAGTTATTGCAAACTGTCCGTTCTGCAAATGGCATGATAGACATAAGTGCAGATATTTCGTTGAAAATCTAATCTACTGATGGAGTTATTCAAAGGCAGAAGATTGGTGATTGCCACTATGCATGGTAAGGAGCGAGTCATCGCTCCGATTTTAGAAGAGGCATTAGGTGTAGAGGTGGTTGTACCGGACATTAGCAACTTTAATACAGATATGTTCGGCACTTTCTCAGGGGAAATAGAACGTACACTTGACCCTGTGGAAACAGCGAGACAAAAATGTATTGCTGCCTGCAAGGCTATGAATGAAACCCTCGCTGTAGCAAGCGAGGGCTCATTCGGGCCACATCCTGTGCTTATGTTTATACCGGCAGATGAAGAGCTGATTTTGCTGAAAGACACACTTAATGATTTTGAAATCGGAGCGCATATAACAAGCACTAACACCAATTTCGGAGGAGAAGAAGTACACTCATGGGAAGCACTGAAAACATTTGCTACAAACGCAGGCTTTCCTGAACACGGATTGATTCTGAGAGATGCAAAGGATAGAAAAGAACACATCTGTAAAGGCATAACCTCCTGGAGTGAATTAGAAAACAAATTCAGGGATATATTAACATTCAAAAGCAGTGCGTTTGCAGAAACTGATATGCGTGCACATCTCAATCCTACCAGGATGAAGATAATAGCACTAGCTACCGAAAAGCTGGTTGAAAAAGTAAAGGCCTGTTGTCCATCATGCGGAACTCCGGGGTTTGACGTTACAGATGTAAAAGAAGGGTTACCATGTAGCCTTTGTAAACTACCTACTAAAAGTATCAGAAGCCTTGTGTACAGATGCAAGAAATGTAATCATTCATCTGAAATACTTTATCCGAAAGGCAAAACAGAGGAAGACCCGATGTTTTGTGACAATTGTAATCCATAAGTTATGTTAGAGACTATTATCGGGACAGACATATACCATGCGGCGAGCTTATTGGCAAAAGGAGAGGCTGTTGCCATCCCGACAGAGACAGTTTACGGCCTTGGCTGCAATGCATATTCAGATAGTGCAGTAAGAAATGTATTTAATATTAAGGGCAGACCAACTAATAATCCGCTAATAGTACATTGTTACGATATTAATGCAGTTGGGAATATTGCTGCAGAAGTACCTGACTTGGCATACCGATTATTCGAACGCTTTAGTCCAGGGCCTTTGAGTATTGTTTTACCCAAAGGCAATCATATACCCGACATTGTAACTGCAGGCAATGACAGTGTGGCTATACGTATACCCAATCACCCTCTTACAAGACAGCTATTAGAGCTTTTACCATTCCCGGTTGCTGCACCTAGCGCCAATAAATTTATGTCGGTAAGCCCTACAAGTGCATTACATGTACACCAACAATTAAAAGGATTAGTACCATATATATTGGATGGCGGAGAAGCTGACAATGGGATAGAATCTACTGTAGTAAAAGTAGAAAGAGACATAATAACAGTATTGAGGCAAGGTTCTGTAACTATAGAAGAGTTGCAACAGCTTAGTGAAAACATCATGATAGGAAAGCCAGATAAGAAACTTGAATCTCCCGGGCTATTCAAAAAACATTACTCCCCCAATACACGAGTAATATTATCTACTGATAATATTGTTGATATCGACTACAATAACACTGCACTACTGACATTTGGCTATGAGCGGCAATCAGAGAAATACAAAGTTGTACTTAACCTATCGCCAACAGCCAATATGAGAGAAGCTGCTAAAAATCTGTACAAATACTTGTACGACCTTGATGCACTCAATCTGAAATGTATCGTTGCTGAACTATTGCCAGAGACAGGATTGGGAATTGCCATCAATGATAGACTGAAAAGAGCAGCTACCATTTTATGATAAAATATGAATCGGTGATATAACTGAACCATACATAGCATTTCCTTCTAAATGCATGTTTGACCTATGCTTATGAAGCTGTTTTTAGACACTGATAATGACATCAATTTGATTTACACTTATACTGCAATAAGCAAACACTATATGTTATACACAATCATTTATAATAGTATTACTATCTTTGTATGAAATATTACTCTCATGAAGTATGATTTACTAATAAGTAATCTTACCAACCCTACCCTACTATTCTTTGTACTTGGCATTGTGGCAACCATCGTAAAAAGTGATCTTGAAATACCTGCCACTACTTCAAAATTCATCTCCCTGTACCTATTATTTTCTATTGGCTTTAAAGGTGGCCAAGAGCTTGCCCATAGCGGGGTAAACGCAGAAATCCTGACTACACTTTTGTTGTCTGTAGCTTTTGCACTTATTGTACCGGTTTACAGTTTTTTTCTGCTTAGGAAAAGAGTTGGAGTGTACAACGCGGGGGCAATTGCAGCCGCATATGGCTCAGTAAGTGCAGTGACATTCGTTGCAGCTACAGGATTTTTAGAAAACCAAGCCATCAGTTATGGCGGACACATGGTTGCATCAATGGCATTGATGGAGAGCCCGGCAATAATAGTTGGTGTGTTACTGATGAGAAAATACACGAAAGAAGAAAATAATAAGAGCCTTAAATCTATTCTGCACGAGTCATTCACCAACGGTTCGGTATTGATGATACTTGGAAGCCTGGTAATAGGCATCATAACAGATGTAAAGCAGGCGGAGGGCATCAAACCATTTACTACAGATATATTCAAAGGATTTCTTGCCATCTTTTTGCTGGAAATGGGTATGGTTGCTGCCAAAAGGTTTAATTCTTTCAAAAGCTATGGCAAGTCTGCTACATTATTTGCATTGATCATGCCATTGTTCAACGGTGTACTCTCCATACTTATCAGCGCTCAATTTCCAATGCATGAAGGCAACAGGCTGCTATTGGCGATATTAGCCTCCAGTGCATCTTACATAGCAGTGCCCGCCGCCATGCGCCAGGTAGCACCTAAAGCCGACCCTGGCTTATACATCCCAATGGCACTTGGCGTTACATTCCCATTAAATCTTACCTTAGGGTTACCGCTTTATTGGTCAATAATCAGTTATTTACAATAACTAATGCTAAAACTGTCAACCATATTACTGTCTTTGTTGTTCATTATCAACAGTTTGCATGCACAAACCCATATAGGCATAAAACATGGTATTAGCCTGTGGCTTACAAAAAGCGGTTATGGGCGCGGCAGTTTATCCTTTTCAGAAAGGCAAACAGCTACATATGATAAAGGCATAACCACAAGAATAACACTATCACCCAAATTTGTACTTGAAGAAAGTCTGCTTTATTACGCATACAGCGAGACAGACATCAGCTATGCCGAGGATGTTGTAGAACTCAAAAACAGCCTTCAATACGACGTTACCTATCCTTTACTTGGCTATATGTTCCCTATATTGAAGCATACAAAAACCTATGTCGGGTTGTCTATTGCACCCAGAATACACATGGCAAGGAACAACAACGAAGCATCCGGTGGCAGAGATGCCTTCTATTCCTGCTTATTAGGCTTTAGTTACACACACGTAATTCCATTAACAAAGAATATTTTTGTTCAATCCCAATATATTTTTGAGATGAAACCATTTGACAATCACAAAGTATATACGGGTAATATACCTTTGGATAACAGGCGTATTAGCTGGAATACCTCATTGATTTTCAGGTTATAGCATTAACAAATGATAGCATAATCATGTTTTATGATAGTTTTACTATCATTTAACAATTTACAACTTATGTTTGCACAACAAACGAACCAATGCAAAAGAAGTCGCCCAATACTATAGTCAAATTTCTGAACCTGTTGAAGTTTGAAAGAGCAGAGATATATTCCATATACATCTATGCTATTCTTGCAGGTATTATACAGCTCTCTTTGCCATTAGGTATCCAATCCATCATCAGTTTTGTACTGGGTGGGGCTATATCTACCTCTATGGTGATACTGATAATTGTGGTGATAGCGGGTGTGCTGGCAGGTGGCTTACTGAAGGTAAACCAGATGAAGATTATTGAAAAAATTCAGCAACAACTATTCGTACGCTATTCTTTTCAGTATGCTAATAATATTCCTAAACTAAACCTGAACGATGTAGACGATTATTACCTGCCTGAGCTTACCAATCGTTTCTTTGATACTGTTACATTGCAAAAAGGCATTGCCAAACTTTTGCTGGATGTACCTGCAGCAACCATACAGATACTATTCGGGCTGATACTACTGTCTTTCTACCACCCGGTGTTCATCTTCTTTGGTATTCTGTTGCTATTCATAGTGTACATGATTTTGAGAATAACGGGTAACAGGGGCTTGCAAACCAGTGTACAGGAAAGTGATTATAAATATCAGGTAGCCGCACACTTGCAGGAAATGTCCAGGGTAGTAAGAACCTATAAATTCAGCAGAGACACACAACTACCTATTACAAAAGCCGATAACTATGTAACAAACTATCTGAAATCCCGCACTTCCCACTTCAATATCCTGTTATTTCAATACTGGACGTTGATTGTATTTAAAGTATTGGTTACCGCTGCAATGCTGATTGTGGGTGCATTCCTGTTGGTAAATCAGCAACTGAATATAGGTCAGTTCATTGCCGCGGAAATAGTAATTATCATGATTATTGATTCTGTAGAAAAACTGATTGTGAACCTTGACAATGTGTATGACGTGCTTACCTCTGTAGAAAAAATAACAAAGGTTACCGAAAAGCCATTGGAGAAAAACGGCAATTTAGAGCTTACCGGACACAGTGCATTTTCTATAAAAGCACAAAATCTGAGTTTTGGCTATTCAAACGACGAACCGGTACTGAAGAACATAAACTTCAATATTGGAGCCGGACAAAAAATATGTCTGCAAGGGCCATACAGTTCAGGTAAGTCATCTCTGCTGAAAGTAATAAGTGGCAGTTATAAAGACTTTGAAGGCACTTTGAATATCAATGAAATATCCATTCACAACTACAACATGCATTCACTGAGAGCGCGAGTAGGGATATTGCTGAACATACAAGAGATATTTAAAGGTACATTGCACGAAAATATATGCCTGGGAGACAATTCTATATCCTATGCTCATCTTGATAAAATTGCAGGCATTACAGGTTTGAAATCGTACATAGACGGACTGAAAGACGGTTATGAAACTGAGCTGCAACCATTGGGGCAACATCTGTCGTATAGAGTTATCAAAAAGATACTGTTATGCAGAGCATTAATCAACAACCCATCGCTGCTACTGCTGGAAGAGCCGTGGATGGGTCTTGAGGATGAGTATGCAGCATCTATACAGAACTACATTCTGAATGAACTGAAAAACACAACTGCTGTAATAGTAACAAGAGATAATAATTTTGCAGCACAGTGCGACCAATTGTTTGTGATTGAAAATGGCGGACTGATAACTGTACAAAACAAAGACTGATGAAGGAGATAAAAGACACATTAGAATCGCAAAATCCTGATGTAGGGTTCAATGCTTTTAGCACCGTTTACAGGTCTGACAAACAAAGCAGGGTAAAGTATTGGTTTTATATCATCCTGTTTGCACTTATTATCATCCTTTTTTTGCCATGGACACAGAACATACGTAGCAAAGGATATATCACTACGCTCAAACAAGAGCAGCGCCCTCAGGAGCTGAACTCTATCATATCGGGTAGAATTATTAAATGGTATGTGAAAGAAGGCGACTATGTAAATGCGGGTGATACAATTGCACAATTGGGCGAGGTAAAAGATGCATATCTGGACCCTGAACTACTGAAACGTACAGAGGAACAGATAGATGCAAAAAAAGCAAGCATAGAGTTTTACAATACAAAAATATCGGCAACAGATGCGCAGTTGGGAGCTATGCAACAGGCATTGCAACTGAAACTGAAACAACTGTCGATGAAAGTAATTAGCGACAGTATGGATGTCATTGCTGCTACCAATGATATGAAAATAGCCGAAGAGCAATACAGGCGTCAACGTATAATGAGAGACAGCGGTCTGGCATCATTGGTACAACTGGAGCAACGCAACCAATCCTACCAATCTGCACTCGCAAAGAAAACAGGCGCAGAGGTTAAATTGATGAATACGAGGATTGAGCTGAATCAGGTAACACAGGAGTATGCCGAAAAGATGTTCAAAGCACAAGGAGATAGAGCATCTGCACAAAGCGATGCCGCAACAGGCGCTGCTGAAGTCGCGAAACTAGAAAATCAGTTTTCTAACTACAAAATACGTAATGGCATGTACTTCCTCATAGCACCACAAAGCGGACAGGTAGTACAGGCAAATAAATCGGGTATCAACGAAATACTGAAAGAAGGTGAGAAAATTGCGGAGATAGTACCTGATAAAATTGACTATGCTGTTGAATTATTTGTTCGTCCTCTCGATTTACCATTATTGTCAATAGGTCAGGAGGTGCGCTTCCTGTTCGATGGCTATCCTGCCATTGTATTCAGCGGCTGGCCACAGGCATCATATGGTACTTTCAGCGGCAAGGTTGTAGCAGTTGAAAGCTCTGTAAGCAACAATGGCATGTTCAGAATTCTGGTAAGTGAAAATGCTGCGTACAAGCCTTGGCCTAAAAACCTGCGTATGGGTTCTGGCGCACAGGGCATAGCTCTGCTGAAAGATGTACCAATATGGTATGAACTGTGGCGTAATATTAACGGCTTCCCGCCTGACTATTATAAATCAAACAACAAGGAGAATGACAAGGCTAAAAAGTAAAATTCTTCTGCTGTTTTTATTTATTGGTTGTAGCATACAATCCTATGCCTCAGATACTACCCGTTATTTATCTAAGGACGAATTTGTAAGCATTGTAAAAGCATACCACCCTGTTGTAAGGCAGGCAGATATTGGTGTGGAAAAAGCAAAGTCGAACCTGTTGAAATCAAGAGGTGTGTTTGACCCTGTTGCTGAAGCAGATTTTGACAGAAAGACATTTGACGGCAAGCTTTATTACAGTTATTTCAATCCACAAATTACAGTACCCACATGGTATGGTATAGATGTAAAAGCAGGTGTTGAAGAAATAATAGGCGATAGGGTTTCCAGCGAATCTACATTTGGGCAAACAAGCTATGTAGGTGTTAAGCTATCATCGAACAGTTTATTTTTTGATAGCAGAAGAGCTATACTACAACAGGCAAAGCTATTCAGGCAACAATCTGAAGCCGAAAGAAGGCTGATAATAAACGACGTGATGTATGATGCCGTTAGTGCATATTGGAATTGGGTAAGAGAGTACAGAAACTACAAAATCATCACAGATGTAATATCGGTTAATGAAGCGCGCCTGTCTTTTACAAGAACAGAATATCAACAAGGTAGCAGGCCTGCCATAGATACAACCGAAGCATTAGCACAGCTACAGGGTTTTTATGTGCAACAAGAAGCGGCAAGGTTAGCATATACGAATGCAGGGCTTTCTCTATCCAACTATTTGTGGGCAGATGGTAATACCCCTGTGTTGTGGAACGAGCGTATACTGCCCGACACAAATGATATGCAGGAAATAGCTGCACCACCACTGAATAATTTGCTGACACTTGTAGACAAGCATCCTAAAATAGAAGTATTGGCATCAAAAATCGACATCCTGAAGGTTGATAGAAAATTGAAACAACAGTATTTCATACCTAAACTATCTGTGAGTGCTAACATGTTGAGCAAAGGCTATAACACAGACTTTACGCTCAGCCAAAGCTTTTTGGAGAACAATCATAAATTGGGTGCAACACTGAACATACCACTGTTTTACAGAGATGCGATAGGTGGGTTCAGAATGGCGAAACTGAAAGTAGCAGAGACCGAACTGGAACAAACCAATCAACTACTGCTAATTGAAAATAAGATACGTAGCTACTACAACGAGGTATTGGCTATCCAAAAACAAATAGAGATATATACCGAAGTATATAAAAACAATCAAAAGCTTTTCTTTGGCGAACAGTTTCGTTTCAATAACGGAGAAAGCTCTTTGTTCATACTCAACTCCAGAGAAAACAAACTACTGGAGGCATCGCTTAAACTACTTGAGTTGAAGATGAAACTCCAAAAATCTTACATAGGCTTACTGTGGGCGGCAGGCCAACTTGGGTAGTTATTTCTTCTTTACCACAGTGTCCAGCGCACTATATACTATGTGATTCAGGTACTTAGTCAGCAGTACTACATCTTTAGCAAGGCCAAAATCTGTAAGGCGTGGTAGATTGTCTTTAAAATACATCTGATGATGCGCTGTTTCTATCAGTGTACTTGCCAGCGAGTGCGGGAACTGAAAACCAGGTTTATACTCAAGAAATATTTCGGCTATACGATGACATAAGTCTTTGTATGGCTTGAACAGCATAGACTTGTTATCTTCTGTCACATGCTTTGTCAGATAAGATTTATTACCTTCTGCAATTACAATATGGTGTAGTATATCTTTATTGATGTGTTCTAAAAAGAACTGGTCTTTCTCCTGAAAGGTTAATAAATTAATAATCGTGCTTATTTTCTGTTTGCTATCCCTCAGGTTGTTGGTATGAAATATCAATTGGTATTCCATCCATGTCCAGAACCAAGTAGTGATATATGTTAGCAGACGGTGCTTATTCTCAAAATAGCGGTAAATACTAGCCTCAGTTGTACCTATCTTCTGCGCAAGCTTTTTGAATGTAAAATCTTCGAAACCGATTTCATGAATCATCAATATACCATGCTTAATGATATTCTTTCCCAGTTCTGAGGTCTCAGGGTCTCTGACAAAGAGATTAGGATTCATTTTTATCTGCAACTGTAGTTCCATATTACCGAATTAAGGGAGATAGCAAAGTTAACATTTGTAAAGTAGTTATCAATATAAACAAAATAAATACTGCGATAAAGTATAGTATCACTATCAAAACAGATAGCTGTATTTAAGTATTATATTTGCGGAAAATATTGGTATGGTAGATAAACTGAAAATCGGAGTATTAGGGGGCGGTCAGCTTGGAGCTATGCTTATGAGGCATGCAGTAGATTATGGGCTGAATATTGCAGTATTAGACAAAGACCCCAATGCCCCATGCTCAAGATATTCAGGCTCTTTTGTTGTGGGCGACCCTATGAACTACGACGACGTAATGTCATTCGGCAGTAAGCTCGATATCATTACCATAGAAATGGAAGCTGTCAACACGCAGGCATTAAGAGAACTTGCAAAAGCAGGTGTTAAAGTGTACCCGTCTGCAGACGTTATCGAGATTATTCAGGACAAATACACGCAAAAGAAATATTTGGAAGACAAAGGCATTGCAGTGCCTCGTTTGATACAGATAAATAATAAAGCAGAATTGGCACAGCATCTGGAAATGTTGCCTGCCTGTCTTAAAAAATGTAAAAATGGCTATGATGGCAAGGGCGTAATGATGTTATACACCCCTGCTGATATAGAAAATGCATTTGACGAACCTTGCATTCTTGAAGAACTGATAGATATAAAACATGAAATATCTGTAATAGTATGCCGAAATGAAGCAGGTGAAGTGATATGTTACGACCCTGTTCTGATGGTTTTCAATAACCAACAGGTGTTAGACTATCAGCTGTGCCCTGCAAACATGACTGAAGAAAAGATAACAGAAGCGTTTGACCTGGCTGTTAAAACAATAGAAGCCATGAATATGGTGGGTATTCTTGCAGTAGAGATGTTCCTGACAAAAGAAGACAAGCTGCTTGTAAACGAACTTGCACCACGGCCGCACAACAGCGGTCACCATACCATAGAGACATGTATTACTTCTCAGTACGAGCAGCTATTACGCATCATAACGGGCATGCCATTGGGAGATACAAAACTAAAAAGCAGCAGTGTAATGATTAATCTTTTTGAGCCTGCTGCCGATAAAAAGAAGAGTATCAATGATGCTATGCAGTCAATACTTCGTATATCAGGTGCACATGTTCACTGGTATGGAAAAGGTGAAGGAAAACCGGGTAGAAAAATGGGGCACATTACCATATCTGAAGACACAGTAGAAAAAGCACTTACCAACGCAACAACAATCCGCAACATACTAAAAGAGTCATATGGCCAAGAATAAAGTAGCCGTTATAATGGGCAGCATATCAGATGCCGACATTATGGAAAAAGCAGTAAACGTATTGCAGCAATACAAAGTAGACTACGAATTTATGGTAGTCTCTGCCCATCGCAGCCCTGAATGGATGTACCAATATGCATCTGAGGCTGATAAGAAAAACATCAAAGTAATAATAGCGGGTGCAGGCGGCGCTGCTCACCTACCGGGTATGGTTGCAGCACTTACAACAGTTCCTGTCATTGGTGTGCCTATTAAATCTTCCAACTCATTGGATGGCTGGGACTCTCTGCTATCGATAGCACAAATGCCAAATGATATCCCCGTAGCTACCGTTGCTGTAAATGGCGCACACAATGCGGGTATGCTTGCTGTAGAAATGTTGGCTATAAGCGATGCAAGATTAAAGAAAATGCTCGCCAACACTAAGAAAGAAAATAACCTGAAAGTGCAGAAGCAGAACGAAGAGCTGAAGCAAAGAAGTAAGACAAAATCTTAATTGAATACTCTATTTAAACATAGCATACTCTGAAAATAATGGCTCAAATCAGGTGAGCCATTATTTAATAAATTCAATTACTAACCATAGATAGTAATCAATTCTGCCAATATTTGCAGCCGTACTTGCATTAAATAATCTCATTTATTAATATTGTCAGATAACCAATAAAACTTATGAAAAAAATTATCCTTTTGAGCTTGTTGACCCTTTCCGTTGCATCTTTCAGCTCTTGCGTAAAACTAACTAAATGTGATTGCCCTGCCGGCAAATCACTGAGTGTAAATGGCAATGACGACTACGAAATTCGTGCTAATTGTGAGGAAAAATCTGGTGGTGTTTGCACTTACTAGTAAAAACGCTACAACAATAGAATTGACAAAGGCTTACGTTTTCGTAAGCCTTTCTTAATTCTACAACCTCTTCAGCCAGCCTGTAATACTCATGCGTGGCCTATGCGCAATGGATACTTCATGCTCAAGCTCACTGCTTTGAAAGAATACGGCTTTTTGCATATCGGGCAATATCGTTTCTTTCTTGTCGTCTTGGTACACTATCAGCGCACCACCATCTGTTTCCAGCCAGTCATCATTCAGATAGTTTATCAATGAGTACTTTCTGTCTTGGTTATTTTTAAACTGGTCTTTGTGCCTGCGATAATAACTACCTGTATCGTACAACGCATAGTGAAATTCGTACGCATTGATACCTGTGTAGCAAGTCCTATTCAAGTAGTCGATAAAACACTCTACTTCTTCCAGAAATTCGAGCTCGTGAATATTATTGTTCTTTTTGTCTATCCAGCATATCTTATCCCGCCTTTTCTGCTGGTGCTGGTCTTTTATCAAATTATTGCCAATACCTGCTGGCACCATTCTGTTTTCCCGATCCAGTTGTTCTAGATTTGTTCGTAAGTTTTTCGATAGTTCTGCCGAGAGGAAAGAAGTGGATATCCCTATTTTGTTATCGATAAAACTACCGATAAACGCATCATACTTATTATTCATTACCCTACAACAGCATATTAAAACTATCCAACCGAAAAGCCTGATGCTGTCGCAAGATAGGCTTATTATTGTTGTTATTGACACCTGTAGGTGCCAGCCCTCTGATTAACAGTCAGAATTTTGTGTTTGTAGTAGTTATACGTTAATTTTGAATATTCATTAATGATGCTGTAAGCACAATACTTTCAGCCAATTTTACCGAAGGTGAAACATGTCATTGACAATGCACAAACATCCCCTTTGGAGCAAGTAGAACAGAAGGCATAAAGTAACTATACAAAAAACAATGGAAAACATTCTATTTGACTTTATGTCAAAATACATTTCGCTGACAGAAGAGGAGAAGAACATCTTACTTTCTTTAGATATATTTCGCACTGTTAAGAAAGGAACAATTTTACTCAAAGAAGGACAAAAAACGAAAGAAAGCTACTTTGTACTGAAGGGTTGCATACGTACCTATTATGTTATAGATAGCGAAGAAAAAACCACCGGATTCTACACTGAAATGGAAGCTTTAACACCACCGTGCGTAGTAAGCAAAACACCTTCTGAATATTACATAAGTTGTGTAGAGGATTCTATAATTACAGTTTCAAATTCTGATATGGAAACAGAAATAAACAGTAAGTTTCCAAAGTTTGATATAATGTGTAAGATTTTGACCGAAGAGCTTTTGGCAAAACAACGGATAGACTTTGACGAGTTTAAGACTTCTTCTCCGGAACAGCGCTACTTGAATTTATTGGAGAAAAGACCTGACCTTATACAACGCGTGCCGCAGTATCAATTAGCAAGTTACTTAGGCATCAAACCCGAATCACTAAGCAGGGTAAGAGCAAGAATAGCAGACAAAAATAAAGGCTAAGGGTCATTTCTTAACTTAAGTGAACGAGTTGCAGCCCCCCTCCCATATACTTTTGCATATCATTCAAAAACAAATAGAATTGATATGCAAAAGAAAATCTTGTTTATGAGCCTTGTCTTGATAATGACAAGTGCATTAAACCTCAAAGCACAACCTTCCCTAAAAGACAATTTTAAAAGGTTTTACATTGGCAGTTCCCTGTATATGTTAGGGAATTTTATCCCAAATGACAAAAACAGGCCTGAATATGTACAATTAAATTTTGGTTATAGGGTAACAACTAAAGATGTTGTTTCCGTAGAGTTTAAAAGGTCTGTTTATGCCTGGCCTATAGGTATTCCATTCGGTCCATCTTTTGACGCACCCGGACTAAACTATCCCGGACGTGCCCGCATACTTGCCCCTACCGTAGGCTACCAGCGCTTTTGGTGGAAGGGAGCCTATACATCGGTATATGCATTGAATGCTTTTGAAAAATATATGGATGAGAACAAAAAGAAGATTGGTAATGGATATACTTTATATCTGAACTTCCACGTAGGCTATCAGTTTAAGTTCTTTAAAAACCGCATCTTTTTTGAACCGGCTATCGGCTGCAGCTACTGGCCTATCAGGACTAATGTACCGGAATCATTTAAAAAGGTTGAAGAAAAATGGAATAACTACTTTATTCAACCGGGATTGCATTTTGGGTATAATTTCAATTAATACATTATCCATACACAGCATCAATCACGAGTACAATAAGAACAAGCATTCGGAGTAAGTTCATTTCTTAACTTAAGTGAATAAGTTGTGGCATCAAGTCAATCTATTTTTGCAACAATGTTTAAAACAAATAGAATTGATATGCAAAAGAAAAATTTCTTGCTTGGTATTGCCTTAATGATGATATGTACGCCCCACCTGAAAGCACAGTATGCCAAAACAGACAGCACTTACAAAAAGTGTTTCGTAGGTAGCACGTTGTTTTTATTGGGCAATTTTTCAACTACCAATCCTCCGGGATTTGCGCAGTTGAATCTGGGTTATCGCCTTACGAGAAGAGATGTTATTTCTCTGGAACTTATAACATGGAAACATGCCTGGCCACTTGGCATTAATCCGTTCTACAATAAGTCGTATGGAAAACCAGAAGAGAAGTTTCCGGGTTATATACGCGAGTATGGTATAGGCCTGGCTTATCAAAGGTATTTTTGGAAAGGGCTATACGCAGCCGTGCATGCAATGCCTATGTGGCAAACCTTTAAGAATGACAACGGCGATAAAGTAGGTAGCGGCTTTATCATATTCAACACGTATAGGGTTGGCTATCACTTTAAGCTGCTGAAGGACAGGTTTTTTATAGAACCATCAATTGGTGTTGCAGGCCGTGCTTATTACACAAAAATGCCTGCAGGATTTAAAGAACAAGATGACAAGTGGCCGAAATGGACACCTGAACCGGGGCTACACTTTGGATACAATTTTTAACTGATAAATTATGAACACACAAAACACATCACAAAACTCATTTGAAGACATCAAAGTAAATGTGAAACTGAAACTTGCTGCACTGTGGACGAGCTTAATGTTTCTCATAATCTACATTGATTATTTCGCATTATATATGCCCGGCATGATGAAAAGCATACAGACAGGCCGAGTATTTGTATTCGATATTACGCAGGGATTTCTTGTAGGAGGGCTTACAGTAGTAACAATTCCTGCACTGATGATTTTCTTATCTGTTGCAATGCCTGCAAAACCTAACCGCGTAGTAAACATCATTGCAGCAGCGGTGAATATCCCCCTTATATTGTTTAATCTGGCAGGAGAGGCTTGGGCACATATGGTATTGGGCGCTGCTGTAGAAGTTGTTCTCCTTGTTTTGATTCTCCGCTATGCATGGAAATGGCCGCGCACCGGAATCTAAAATGCCCGGACTGCTGCATATTGTATATAATTTCTAAACCCATAACAGGAATCAAATGAAAGCAATTATTTGTACCCGATATGGTACGCCTGATGTTTTGCAACTGGCAAAAGTACCCACACCCATACCTAAAGACAATGAAATACTTGTAAGGATAATTGCAACATCCGTAAACTCAGGAGATGTAAGAGTAAGAAGACTGGATGTAAAGGGCTTTACAAAAATAATTATGCAGTTGGTATTGGGTATTTCAAAACCAAGAAAGCCCATTTTAGGAACCGTATTTGCAGGTGTTGTAGAAACTGTTGGTAGCAGGGTTTCTACTTTCAATGTGGGCGATAAGGTGTTTGGTATGACAGGTTTGAAATTCGGCACCTATGCAGAATACATTGCAGTCAGCCTGAAGAGCAATGTAATTGCAATGCCCGATAATGCAACATTTCAGGAAGCTGCTGCTATTGTTTTTGGTGGGCAGACAGCCATATATTTTTTGGAGAAAGCGAAGATAGCCGAAAAGGCAAATCCCAAAATCCTGATTATCGGCGCAACAGGATCGGTTGGGACATCGGCCATACAGATAGCAAGACAATACAAAGCAGACATAACCGCAGTTTGCAGTACCGAAGGAGAACAACTTGTAAGGGAACTTGGCGTCGATAAGATTGTATTGTACGACAAGCAAGACTTTACAAAACAGACCGAAAAGTTTGACATCGTTTTTGACGCTGTTGGTAAATTCAACAAAAAGCAATGCGAACCGCTGTTGAACAAAAACGGAATATTTAAGACTGTCAGTTCTGTTTACGCTTCGGAAACCATACAACAATTACACTTGCTGAAAGCGCTATTTGAAAAAGGAGAACTAAAGGCAGTTATTGACAAGACTTTTCAAATGGATGAAATAGTAGCTGCACACAGATATGTAGAATCTGGAAGAAAAAAAGGTAACGTAGTACTGAAAATCAGCGAATAGAAATACAAAGGACAGTTTATTGTGATTTTGAGTGTAGTAAAAAAGGCTTATGTTTCCGTAAGCCTTCTGTTTTTTTCGCTCCCCCTTCAGGACTTGAACCTGAGACCCCCTGATTAATAACTAATACCATTTAACGAGATTAAAGGCCGAATCTTTAATTCTCCCTAAAGCATTACTTAAAGTCTTTAATAATTGTATGTTCTATTACAATTAATATAAAAACATCTCCTAGCCCAAAATGACAGTAGTATTAATTTCTTATTACCTCCCCCACAAAAAAAATAGCAATTACACAGGTATCATATTACTATTCTACCTACATTTATATGCAATACCGAATACACTTTAAACCACGAAATTTTTTAACAACCCAATAAAACCAAAAAACCTGATGAAAAAAAATCCGCTGAGCCGGCAAGGCTCGTGGCTGTCCTTATGTGGCAGCCTTTTGTCCCGCACCCTTATCGCGGCCTGTATTCTCTCTCCTCTTTCCGGTTTCTCTCAATTAGGTGGCACCAATTCCCAGTTCTACAGATTGTATGGTCCCAGAAACACAGCTTGGGAAAACTTTACTGATGCTAAAGGTTTTTCTACAGAAGTAATTGACAAGACCCGCGAAAGTGTAATGGCGGGCACCCTCTACGACCCCAACAGTCAGTGGGGAATCCCGTTCTTTGTCCATTTTTTAGATGGTACTACATTTAACACAAACCCTATTGGTGGCGCCTACCCAGACCCTATGGGTTCTTCAGACGTAGTTATTTTTCCCGATGCTCAGTTCTATCATCAGCGTGTTGTAGACATTGCCATTGGCGAAAACAATACCACATCGCAAGCATGTTTCATTACCGTTTCTGCAAGGGAAGATGCAAGCCAGCCCGGTGCCCGCAGAGACCAGATACGTGTTATTCAAACAGACTATTCTGGAGCTTCCAGCGGGCCTGACATCATATTGCACGATACACGCAATATCAACGGTACAGCAGGCTTTAGCATGTACCCTACCCACTCGCTATACAAAGTAGTAGGTAGCACTAAAACTTTGTTTATATGTGGCTATGTAACCATGGACCCTACCGTAGGCCCCGCCACCGGTACGTTTACCCATATACCTACAGGCATAAATATAGCACTGCCCTACCCCGATTTTACATCTACCAAGCAGGCATTCGTACTAAGTATCGATGTAGGCGGCGCAACCCCGACATTGCAAAACTGCAGATATTACAATTGGAACTACCACGGGGGCACTACCAATCCCATAGAGTACGATTTTGATATGGCCATGCACATGACAGAACTATCGGCCAATTATGGTGGTGCTACCCTTGCCAATTCACGTGCAGGACATATTCATGTTACAGGCAGTGTAACAGCCAAAACAGGTGAATGCAATGGTCCTAATACATCAACCGGGCCTAAACCATTTACTTTTATTCGGAGCGCTACTATGAATTTGTTTATAGACCCGGCTACACTGAATGTAGATGTATTTGGTAACAACCCATTCATTGCAATGGGGAATGTAGATGGGATGGGTAAAAGTGAATATGGTGTAGCTTTTGTAGAGGGAAGCAATGGTATAGACAACTATATTGTCAGCAATGAGTATGATGGAGCTCCTAGCGGCTTTGGCCCATCTTCGCCATCCTCTTATGTCACTTGGGCACCAACTGCTTATGGTGGCTTTAATTATAAACCGGAAGCTTTTACTATTGCACATGCCAATCAGTGGGGCTTTGTACATTCAGCCGCCCCCAATAAACGTCTTAAGTTTCGCTCAGGTGCATGGGCACTACAAACATTAGTAAGTTCACATCCCAATGTCCTTAGCTCTGGCAATTACGACCATCGTTTTGTTATAGCCGGCATGATGCATACAGACCCCTATGCACCAACTTCTATGATATTGCCACCTAGCGATAACAATATCATACCATTCCTCTTCGATGTTCAGCCAGCATGGAGCAACGCTACTACAGGTAGTTTTATTGGTAATACGATAAGACCAGTTAATGACTTGAGCGCAGTTACACCTAGTAAATTCGCACCCAATGAAGACTTCATTGCCTATGTAAACCAGACAGGTACAGGTATAGTGGGTACAGATGTGAATAACTATCTGACAATGGGTAGCGATTTTTCCAGTGTTTTGTGGGGCCCAACTTTTGCTGACAGGTACGAACCAGATGTAAGACAAGACTATGTTTTAAATGCCCCAAAATTCGGCAAACGATTAGCCAGTGGAAATATTACGTCATTCTTGGGACTTAAAGCTATGTTTGCGCATCACGAAGATAAAGATATAGCATATGGGGGATGTGTAGAAAAGTTCTCAATGGGTAGTATTCCTGAAGACATAGAAGGTATCATTGGCACACCTCCTTATGCAGGTATGGATTATGATGATAACGACCAATCATTATTTATCTATTGTGGCACCAATACCCCTACTATATATAACAATGCATTGTACGATAAATTTGGTGATTGTACAGGCCTGCAACATAGCCCTGATAATAGCCCTGTTTACAGAACATCTACAGGCATCAGGTTGCAAAATGCTAAGACAACCATCTTCCCTAACCCTGCATCAGATGCGCTGCACATACAACTGGCAAGCGATATAGCTACAGATGTTAATGTAAAAATTGTGCTGTCTACTATACAGGGGCAGGTAGTAAAAGAACTGTACAACGGTACTGCAGAGGCTCTTAGTGCCGAGTACAATATGTCTTTGCCTGCTGTGGCAAGTGGTTTGTATGTAGTTCAGGTTTATAGCAATAACAAAGTTGTTCATCAGCAAAAACTTAGCATACAACAATAGATAACCTATTGCGGCAACAAAACAATACCATGTGCTTTGTAGATGAAACGACAAAACAGTCGCAGATGAAGAACATCCACAACTTTATCTTCTCCTCAAAGCAACACTAAAAACAAAAAAGGCTTACGTTTCCGTAAGCCTTCTGTTTTTTCGCTCCCCCTTCAGGACTTGAACCTGAGACCCCCTGATTAACAGTCAGGTGCTCTAACCAACTGAGCTAAGGAGGAGTGTAATTCCCCGATTGGGATTGCAAAAATAAACGTTTTCTTATTTCTGCAAAATCTTTTTTGAATTTATTCCCAGATATTTAAAATTCTTAAGTATCAGTGTCAAATCTGCGCCTGCCGTGTATTGCTGCGCATAGATGCTATCCAGCTGAGAAGCCACTGTGGCAGAGGGTTCGTAGTCTGCAGCAATGAAATATGGCGGCAATATACCTGTACGTATGGCAGGCAGTTGATTGTTGGCAGTTGTATAGCCTACCCATGTGTTTCTGCCCGTCAGCACCAGTATGCAGTTTACCCAGAATTGCAGTCCGTTTTTTACAAACAGCAGCAGCAATGGCCACATTATCAGGAAGATGACAGACAGCCCCGCATCCAGTATGCGTTTATTGCGTTGCAGTGAGAATTTAGAGAGGTTGTAACGTTTGTCGAGCGTGTACAAATCGCCCGCAGTGTGGCTGCTGTTACTGCCCACAAAACTCTCGCTGCCCTGCAGGTGTATCTTGTATTCGTACGCACCACCGCAATACTGCATCTGTTGCAATATCTGTGCGTAGCTGAGGCCGTTTACACAAAATATCACTTCGTTGATGCCTGCAGTAAAGAGGTAAGGCTTCAGCTCGTTGATACCTGCCAGCGCCGTACCCTTGTTATTTTCTGTAGCAATACGTCCGTTCAGGTCTGGTGCGTAGTGTACACGGCGCAGTGTATTGGCAGTATCGGCATAGTTTTTTTCGTCGGCTACTATCACGGCTTTACGTGGCAGCTTATCGTAAGGGATGAACTTGAAGATACCCAAGCGAAAAAACAGCTCGTGCAGTGCCAGCATAATAACCGTACCCGATATACCACTGAATATGATAATAGCACGAGAGTAACGCAAGCCCGGCTGCAGCAAACCATAATATGCCAGTATCATAATAGTACCTATCACCATAGCGCGTATCACACGCAGGCCGCGGTACGACTGGTCGTACACACCATTGATGTACAAACTGACCACCCACAGCGCAATATATACAGGGAAAGTAGCCAGTACAGAATTGAGCGGTATAGGCTCTATATTCTTTACATGCACCACCCAGAATTCTTTCATAAACCACAGCGTGCCCAGCATTATCAGTGCATCAAACATTGGCATGCGCAGCACTTTCAGAACCTGCTTTATCACACCCAGTATGGCTCGCAGTACAATGCCTATGTTGATAAAGATAGTAAACAACTGTGCATTGCCCTTGCTATAGTGCTTGCGCACAAAAGTTGAGAGCGCCTCGTTGAATATGCGTACGTAAGACAGTGTAGCCTTGCGCGTGCTTTCTC
Organism: Flavipsychrobacter sp.; assembly: GCA_035299045.1. GTDB lineage: Bacteria > Bacteroidota > Bacteroidia > Chitinophagales > Chitinophagaceae > Polluticoccus. Next base: position 80,683 of record DATGXJ010000030.1, on the reverse strand, counting down.
CTTTATAATGTATCAGTGTAGCCTCGGGGAAATAGATATTCTGATAGCCTGCCTTCTGTATGCGGTAAGAAAGGTCTACGTCTTCGCAATACATGAAATAGTCTTCGTCGAACGCGCCACCTATACTGGGCAGTACAGCAGTACGCACCAGCATACAGCAGCCCGACAGCACATCTACCGCAGCCGTCTCATCTTCACCAATGTGTACGGCGTAGTATTTATTGAAGTATGGAGATTTGCTGAATACTTTATTAATACCCGTTGTCTTGAAGATAGCTACCGATAGCGAAGGGAAAGATTTTTTCCCGTCGGGGGCAAACTGTCCTTTACCATCCAACAGCTTTGGACCTATGCTACCCGCTTCGGGGTGGGCATCCATATAGCCGATGGTTTTGGTAAAGAAATCTTCAGGCATTACCGTGTCGGGATTCAGAAAGAGGATGTACTCCCCTTTGGCTATTGCCACACCCTGGTTATTGGCCCTGCCAAAGCCCGCATTGTCTTTGTTCTCTATACGGATGACGGTGGGGAATTTCTCTGCCACCATCTGCATACTACCATCGGTACTGTTATTATCTACCACTATCACCTCGGCATCAAACCCATTGGTAGCACGCAGCACACTGTGCAGGCATACCTCCAAAAAGTACTTCACATTATAATTAACAATGATAACCGATATCTTCATCAGGCAGTATAAGCGTCTGCGAATATAAGCGCAGCAATCCTAATAACGAAAAAACAGGGTGGAGATTGCGTTGCGGTCAATCTCCTTTTTCTAGCAAAAACAAATCTTCTACCCGCTTGCGCAGGTGGGTGGCTATCTTCAACACTACTATGGCGCTGGGTATATACTTGCCAGTTTCTATGGCAAATATCGTTTGCCGCGATACCCCGATGGCATCTGCCAGCTCCTGCTGTGTCTGGTTTTGCCGCAGGCGTTCTTCCCGCACATTATTCTTCATGCATGGCTCCTTTTAGGCGATACATGGTATAGTTGAAATGGACGATGTAACATATCCAGAAAAGAAATAAGATAAGGAGCAGAAAAAGCTCAAGACCTGCGTCACCCGCAGGTTCGCTACCCGATACGAACATATATACGAATGCAAGTATCAGAAATACCAGTTGGCTGAAGGCTGCTGTCTGGAAAGATTTCAGCCGCAGGTTGTTGATATATTCGTCCTCATTGCGCTCTCTGGCAAATACCAGAAAGTATAGCCCGAACAGGAATGAGAAGAAACTAAGCACCAGTAAAGTAACAAGCTGCCAGCTACCACCTGCTGGCAATGCACTATCCAAAGCGCCCTGTTGTATAGCTACCCATACAACAAACCCGAGTGGTGCCATCCATGCACCTGCTTTTTTGTAGCGGTGCGGTAATAAGAGTTTTTGTATCATAGTAAAGTGATTTTGTTATGATAACGCAAAAATACAATGTAAAGTATGCTTTACATTGAAAAAGCACAAATAATTATCCTTTTTAGTACCTTCATATTCTATGGCTAGAACAAATGATGAAGATTTCGACATGTCCGATATGGGCACGCTGAACAAGTATAAAGCAGAAGTAGTGAACGGTGTGGTAAAGGGCATACAGCTAACCGATAAAAAAGTAGATGGCATAAGCGTAGAGGGTAAAACCATTGATGGCACGTACACCATAAAAACCATCTACCTCGTGGCATATAGCGAGGAGGAAGCACACAGGATACTGAACGAAGTAAAACAAAAGTATAAACTGCAATAGAGCCACCGTAAAAGTGGCTTTTTATATACCCTCCTACATCTAATATTATCTATAAATGTTCTTTAGACACTTAGCTGAATTAATAGGTGCGATGATAAGACACATCTTATCTCGATGTAAAAATAGCGTACAACTTCTCCTTAGTGATGGGTATTCATACAGCAGCCGTGTAGTAGGCATTATTGCAATAATATTCGCAATATCAATTATAGCATTGCTTTCGAACTGTTAAAAGTATTTATCCACCCCTATTTGTTAATTCTCTGCATCTGTCAACAATCGAATTATACAATTAGCTACTTTCACAATACAAGAACAGGTACTATGGAGGCAATCAGCAAAATAGGTATTATGACATCGGGCGGAGATAGCCCTGGGATGAACGCTGCGGTGCGTGCTGCAGTGCGCACAGCTATTTATCATGGCATGGAAGTGTATGGCATTCGCCGTGGTTATCAGGGTATGATAGAGGGCGATATATACCGCATGGAAGCAACCGATGTATCGAACATCATACAGCGCGGTGGCACGATACTAAAGACTGCCCGCAGCAAAGAATTCATGACCGAAGAAGGCATGCAGAAAGCCTACAACCAGTTGCAGCAACACGGCATCAACGGACTGGTGCTGATAGGCGGCGACGGTACTTTTCGTGGTGCGGTAGAGTTCTTTAAGCGCTATACCATACCTGCCGTTGGTTTGCCCGGTACGATAGATAAAGACCTTGCAGGTACAGACTATACCATTGGCTTTGATACAGCAGTGAATACCGCTGTAGAGGCGATAGATAAAATACGTGATACGGCAGAGGCACACAATCGCCTGTTTATTGTAGAGGTAATGGGGCGCGATGCGGGCTATATTGCCCTGCACAGCGGCATAGCCTGTGGTGCCGAAGACATACTGATACCCGAAACAGAAACCGACATCAACCATGTGCTGAACCGTATTGATATGGACGAGCGCCGCAAAAAGAATGTGCACATCATAGTAGTTGCAGAGGGCGATGATTTTGGTGGTGCCAAAGAACTGCATGCTGCAGTGCAACGCAGGTTCCCGATGCTGGATGTACGCAGTACCGTGCTGGGCCACATACAGCGTGGTGGCAGCCCTACCTGTGCAGACAGGGTATTGGCAAGCCGTTTGGGGCATGCTGCGGTAGAGGCACTACGCACGGGCAAAACACAGGTGATGGCAGGCATAGTAAACGGAGAGATTCTCTACACCCCGTTTGAAAGCTGTGTGAAACAAAACGCCATCATCAGCAAAGACATGATAGAGATGATACATGTGCTGGCGGTGTAGATACTAATATCGGAATACTAATTTCTAAATACTATACGGTGTCGTGCGCATTAGCAGTTGTATAAAAATAACAATTAAGCTCTCCTCCTGTTCTTAGGAGGAGTACCCGAGTGAAACGAGGGGGAGGTGGTCAACACTCGCTACGAGCCAACCACCCCGATTGGCAACGACATGCTTCGCATCTCTCTGCCAATATCCCCTCCTAAAAACAGGAGGGGAGCTTTTCATACATTTGCACCACATCCCTCAGCTAAGGTGGAATTTCATAACTTGCTACGCTACTCAACCAATCAACAATTGAACAAACTCATTTTTTCTTTTTGCTTTTTTCTTTTTGCTTTATCAACAGCAAACGCACAGGTATACCCTGTTGTGTTCTACAATCTTGAAAATCTTTTTGACCCTGCAGATGACCCGCTGACGGATGATGAGGAATTTACACCCAATGGCAGCTATAGGTATACAGACAAGATATACAGCCAGAAGCTGCGCAACATGGCATATGCATTGCAACGTGCAGGTACAGACAAAAATCCTAATGGTGCTGCATTGATAGGCATTGCAGAGGTAGAGAATAATAAAGTACTGAACGACCTTGTGAATACACAGGAACTGAAAGCACGCAACTATAAGTATGTGTGGTATAATAGTACAGACCCGCGGGGTATAGATGTGGCACTGTTGTACAATCCTGCAGTTTTTAAAGTATTAGCATCTAAACAACTGCCTGTGCGCAAAGGCGCGCGCGAGCCATTGTATGTAAAAGGCATACTGGCGGGCGATACGGTGCATGTATTGGTAAACCACTGGCCATCGCGCAGAGAAGGTGCAGACGAAACGGAATATAAACGCAGAGAGATGGCTACTGCCAACAGAAAGATGATTGACGAGATTCGCCGCACTAACCGCAATGCACGCATACTGATGATGGGCGACCTGAATGATAACCCTACAGATGTCAGCCTTACGCAAGAACTGGGCAGCATTGCAGATGCCAATGCGGTGGGTAATAACACGATGTACAATCCCTTCACGAGCATCTATGCAAGCGGCAGGGGTACGGCTGTGTTTCAGCGCAAGTGGGATTTGTTTGACCAGGTGATACTATCTGCAGGCTTTGTAAAAAGCAAGGGCATACAGTATGCAGGTGCAGAGATATACGATCGCCCTTTCCTGCGGCAGGAAGGTGGTAAATTCCGCAACTATCCTTTCCGTAGTTTTCGCGGCACATACTGGAACAATGGCTACAGCGACCATTTCCCCGTTGTTGTTTATCTGAAGAAGTAAATAGATACCTGATGACTCCCAACGAAAAGAAATTCAATGATTGTGTGGAAACGATGATGCGCTATGCAGCAATCATTGGCATGGATAAAAAGTATTTGCCCGCGTTGGAATCCACAGGCGAGGGTGCTTATCTCGATATAGATTTATCAGGAAGACTATACTACGTAATTAAAGAACGTGGACAAGAACTAAAAAACGAATCTGGCAGAGATATGGACGAGATACTATTTCAGGTATTTAAGGATGCAACATTTATGATGGCAACTGATTATGAAGTACTAAACAGAATAGCAGGAGAAGATTCAAGAAGACAATCCTTTGCAATGCAAATCAAACTAATGCGAACACTGAGTGAGAAATGGGGCTACAGGGCTGAAGCAGACATCAAGAACACACTCTGGCATTATCCATATGACGACAACGCAGGTATCCGTGCAGACTATATTCAAACGCTTATGAAAGCAGGCATGTCTGGTGCAGATGCACGAAAAGAGGCACAACAAAAATATCCTTTGTCTAAAAAAGATTAATACCCATAAACCGTTTCCTTAATTTTGCCGTATGAAGAAGCTACTCTTGTTATCTGCAGTATTATACCTGTCTGCATGCAGCGGTGATGCGGGCAATTCTACCGAAGGGGAAGACCTTGCAACCATAGCGGCTACACAATCACCGACACTGGGGCAAGTGGCAGAGGTTGTTGCAGAGGCATCAGCCATACCGCAAATGATACAGGGCAGCTGGGTGAGTGTGGAAGACCCGAAGGCTACACTCATCATCACCAAAGACAAATACATACTGGGCTATGAAGGCAGTAAGAACGATACAGTCGATTACACCATCAGTCATAAAAGCTGCACCGACAGTACCGAGAATGAGGACTACTACCTCTATATTCCTAAAGACGATATGTGCTATATAGTAGTAGATGCCAGCGAGAAAAACCTCTCCTTCATCTACACAGCACGCGGCAATACGCTTACTTATACAAGGGTGAAATAAAAAAGGGAGTGAAAACTCCCTTTTACTTTATACTACACACCAAGTTTTCGAAAAAACTATTTAATCAACCTTTTAGTGTTTTTATCTCTTGTTCCCTGATACAAAATAACAACAGGCAGATGGCGGGGAATATGACCTAGGTCAATCGGTGTAATGATCTGCGTCACAGATATTACCCCACCGCGGGGGATGATTGCAGGCAGTGGTTTTGATAGCTTTGCCACAGCATTATAAGACCGGCTTTTTATGAAAAAACTATTACCGATTCTCCTGCTCATTGCAGGTACCATCACCACATCTGCACAAAGCACCAAGCCTTTTGTATTGGGCGTAGTTGATAGCCTGTACTCCGCATCACTTGCACAGCAGCGCACCATCAACATCTACCTGCCCGAAGGTTATCATGATGACACGGCAAAGAACTTCCCCGTCATCTACCAACTGGATGGCAGCGCTAACGAAGACTTTGTACATACGGTTGGCAATGTACAGTTCCTAACCATGATAGGCTATATGCAGCCAACTATTGTGGTGGGCATTGCCAACATAAACCGCAAACACGATTTCACTTTCCCTGCCATCAATACCAACAAAAAGAAACAGGCAGATACTTTCCTTGCCTACCTCGAAAAACAACTTGCACCCGTAGCTGGTGGTTCGCCGCAGTTCATATCATTTATAGAAAAAGAATTGCAACCTTATATCAACAACCATTACAAAACAGGTGGCACTACTACACTTATCGGTCAGTCGTTGGGTGGTTTGCTGGCAGCAGAGATACTGCTGAAGAAACCCAACCTGTTTGATAATTACATCATTGTAAGCCCCAGCCTGTGGTGGGATGGCGAATCGCTGCTGGGTGCTGCGCCTGCACTGCTCAAAACACCCTATACCAACAAAAAGCAGCTATACATAACTGTAGGCACAGAAGGTGCAACCATGGAAGGCGATGCTGCCAAACTTGCCGCACTGCTGCAACAATACAAAAGCAAAGAAGCTCGCATCAAACTGGCTAAGATGCCACAGGAAACACACCTCACCATTCTGCACCGTGCAGTGTACAATGCGCTGCTGTGGATGAACGGTAAATGAAACTATTGTAAGTAATTTTACTTGTAAATAAAATTGCAAATATGACCTTTGAATTACCTAATGACTATGATAAGATTTTCCGAGATGATATAGGAGAATGGAGAAACGATGCATTATTGGATTACGTAACCAATAAACTATCATTTTATGCAGACGGATACCTGCATGGAGCAAATGCCTTAGTCGACCAGTGTTATCAGGATCATACACTAAACGACATATTGATATACCCTATGGTTTTCTTGTATCGTCAATACATAGAACTACGTTTAAAAGAAATCATTTTCGGATTAAAGTATTGCTTAGGTGATGATCCTAGCTTCCCCAAGCACCATAAAATAGATATACTATGGAAAGACTTTAAATTCTTATATAAAAGTATCGGTGAAGAAAATAATAGTGATGTATTAAACAACGGAGGAAGGTTGATTAATGAATTATCACAAATCGACCCATTATCAATGGCGTTCAGATACCCTGTTGATAAAGATGGCAACGACACTATTAAATTAAAGAGAATTAGCATCTCAAATTTACAATCAGTGATTAACAAACTTGCCAATTTACTTGATGCCATATCAGATCAAGTCGCCTATTACAAAGACATTAAGAATGATATGTATAGAGACTGGGAGTAGAAATACTTCTAAATAACTTTCGCTTATACCCCATTACAGCTATACCCGAGTATAGCGCAGGCTGTTGTACACACATGCATCGTACCTTTGCAGGGTAAATGATTTGTAAACAATACCTGCTGACGACTGCAATGGCTGTGGCTATGGCAATACCTGCCACTGCACAGAAGGGTGTACAAAAACTACCCGCAAAGCAACAGGTACAAACAATAGGTAAAAAGATGAAAGTAGATATCTGGAGCGATGTACAATGCCCCTTCTGCTACATAGGCAAAAGAAAGTTTGAGGCTGCACTGGCAAAATTCCCCAACGGAAAAGACATAGAAATAGAGTGGCACAGTTTTCAGCTGGACCCTGATATAACACCACAACCCGGCAAAGATGTATATACCTACCTGGCAGAGCGCAAGGGCATGACGGTAGAACAAAGCAAACAGATGCACAAACAAGTGGTGCAGATGGCTGCGGGCGAGGGCTTGGAATACAACTTCGACAAGGCTGTGATAGCGAATAGCTTTGATGCACACCGCATCAGCCACTTGGCAAAGAAATATGGTAAGGGCGATGCGATGGAAGAGCAACTGTTTCGCGGGTATTTTACCGAAGGCAAAGACATAGCCAACTGCGATGTGCTGATTGCTATGGCAAAAAATATAGGCATACCCGAGCAGGAAGTAGTTGATGTGCTGAACAGTAATAAATACGCAGCCGAGGTAGAGGCCGATATAGTACGCGCATCGCAGATAGGTGTGCGTGGTGTACCCTTCTTTGTGCTGGATAATAAATATGCCGTAAGCGGTGCACAACCGTCAGAAACATTTCTGCAGGCACTGACACAAGCGTGGACAGAATATGAAAAGGCCAATCCTAAACTGACAGTAGTTGGCGGTGATGCCACAGTGTGCGAGCCCGGTGGTGAATGTAAATAAAGGCAACAGACGCTAATGCTATAAACAAAGAAGCACCCGCATAACGGGTGCTTTCTTATTATTAATAAAATGGTACTTACTGATTCATATTTTGAGTAAAACCGAAGCTATTACCTGTGAGCAGCCCTTCAATCTTTTCCAGCCTGACAATATATTTCTTTGCCACATCTTTAGGCAGCTTTTCACCATTTATACGGATGGTATTTCTTTTCCATTGAAAGTGGAATTTCGTTGCATCCTTCAATACGCCATCTTTCTTCATGTCATCAAGCACAGCCTCTACTGCCATTGTTTGGAAAACTTTTAATACAGCCGTCATCGGTTTAGGGCCAATACTTTTTCTGAAGCAGCTCTTTTTATCGTAGATGTGTTTTACTTGTAGTTTGCCAATAGCTCTTGCTGTTCCTACAGTGTATAGTTGTAGGTCTGTATTAAACTGTGCCCTTTTCTGTTTGTATGTTGTGTGGTATGGTTCGGGTAGCTGTTTACCATTCAGCACAATACTATTGCTATCCAAAGTCATCGTATAATCCTCACCGTCTTTCAGCAGCCCGTCTTTGTAGAAATCTACATATATGTATTGTTCATTGCCTCGCTCATACATTTCTTTACTGATGGCTTCGAGCTTTGCTGCTTCTTTTTTGCTGATGGCAAATGTGCAGAGAGGTAGCGCAATCATTGCTACTATAATGCTGATTTTTCGGGTAGATGGTAGCATAGGAAATATGTTTTTTTATGAATTTACGAAACTTCCTCAACAGAAAAAGCACCCTGTAAGGGGTGCCTTTCCTGTTACTCTCAAACCATTTACGAACCGCGCGCCTGTTTATAAATATCAATAGCTGCTTGCAGCGTTCATGGCTTTCGCTATGATTGCTTCGTTCTCTGTAAAAATTTTCTTTACCCCCTACAGCATATTGGCCATCTATACAAAGCCCACGTGTGTTTCTATTTTTGCTTGGTGTTCTTTAGTGTCTTCAATTTGTTATGATCTTATTTATTGGTCTCAAATATTATTCAACCTGCTACACAGCATACTGTGCCGCTAAAGACACATTGCCATTGCATTTTTGGTGCAATAAATTGACTATCATGCCCTTAGAGCACTACAGCCGCATACCTGTAAATCGTTGATTGAGAAGCAGCATTGGGGGATAAGCTTGCCGCTTTTAATAAATGTACAACGCGAAAACACTGAAAACAAATAAGTTGTCAACTTTTTTTAAACACCCAAAATAACAGGCATAAAAAAAGCGCCTGCGTAAGGCGCTTTAATAAAAATCTAGTTGTGAGACTTACGCGTGTAATAGTAGCTATCGGAAGCTTTTTTAGGCTTGAAGCCTACTGCCGCTTCCATCTTTTCAGCATATTTTTTTTCTGTTGCTCCTTCCAGTTTTTTACCATCTACATACAATCCCTTATTGTTCCACTTTATCTTCAGGTATTCTTTATCTTTTACCAGTCCGTCTTCAGCCATTTCATTTACCAGTGCATCCAGTTCTTTCTGCTTTTCCTGTCTTTCATTTACCTCAGCCATCTGCACTTCTTCTTTTTTGTAAGAACCCTCTTCTCTTACTAAGTTATCAAGGCTCAGTTTATTGGCATACATAGAAAACTTTGCGTGCGTATTACCTTGCTTTTTCAGCAAAAATGCTTCCATCTTTTGTACATATTTCAACCTATATCGCTCAGGTATTTCTTTACCGTTTATTTTCAGCATGCCGTTATCATACTCGTAGCTGAATGGCTTACGATCTTGTAGCAGCCCGTCCTTCACGGCATCTGCCAGTATGTACTTATGATTGCCTTCGTTATACATTTTCCGGCTTATTGCTGCAAGTCCTGTAGTATCTGTTTTACCACCTGCAAAAGAAAGAAAAGGCAGTGCCACTGCCATCATAAGGCTTTTAAATTTAGGATTAATCAGTGTCATAGTATAAGCGTTTCTTTAAAATTAAGTATTAATTGTAATAGATGCGTCTATACAAAACGTTAATAATACTTCCGTTGGTATAACGTTTGCGTTTGGTAAAATTGCCGTGGGTGTCAAACACATACTCATAGGTATCGGTTGATAGCAGCGTATCGTTTTGGTAGTTCACCGATTTTGTACACAGGTTGTAGAGTCCGTATTCGTACATACTGTGTGTGGTATGTTCTGTAATACCCGTTTTCCATTCTTCGGCTACACGCCCCTGCTCATCATATTTACGGATGGTTGTGGCTATTACTTTTTGCGAAGCCATGTAGTAACGCATAGTATCTGTGCGTCTGCCTGCATCTTTTACAATGTAGAAGGTAGGCTGCATATAGTTGTGCAGTTGCGGACTGCCTGCTGGCTTACGGATGTAGCTAAACCTTACAGCCTGTTTGGCACCGGGCATCCTGTTCTCCATATAGTTAATATCCCCCTCATCATTCAGCACATACAGCAGGTCTTTGAAATGGGTTTCGTAATGATATTGTGTAGCCTGTATGGTATCGGCAGCCTGATAGTGATACATCGCACTGTCTTGCAGTTTGTATTCTTCTTCGGTCTCCTCATTACCGGGTGGCCATACCAGCTTGCTAGCCACCGATACCGAGTCTGCCGTGCCGCGTATCTTAAAAAGCATTTCATCGTCGAAAAGCTGTGCATACAGGCTGTTGGTAAACAAGAGCAGGACTATGGTAAGGAGTGGCTTCAATACTTTGCGGATTAGAAGAAAAAGATAAACAAAACATATTGCACAGTATCGGGCAATTGGCTAATTTAACATTTGCTAAAAACTTAGAAACCTTATGAAGTACATTCTTATTGCGTTATTGATGTGCCAAGCCATTATGGCAAATGCACGCATAGGACTTTCCCCTGTAAGCGCTACTACTTATCCGTCTAATAAAATCAGCTTCAACTATCCTGCTACGCTACCACCTTACAATAATTACAGAAACGATGTAGATGCCGCAGGTGTAGGGGCTTATGTATTGGGCGCTATAGGTGCGGGACTTATGTTCTACCCCGTGGGTGTGTTTATAGCAGGCGGACAACCTAACTGGCTGATATCGCTGGCGGGTGTGGGTGTTGTGGGGCTTGCCATACCGCTTACCATCATCAGCAACAATCACGAGAAGGAAAGCTGGTCTGCCATACACCATAAACCAAAACAAACAGAACTGAAACTGGTAGCGAACAATCAGGGTGTAGGTTTGGCATTAGGATTTTAACAACCATATTCAACAGATACAGAAGCTCTGCCAACGCGGGGCTTTATTTTTTTGCGTGGAATGATTATTTTATTGTATTTTTGCATTAATAAAATTATCACTATCAACCTAAACCTATCTGCACCATGAAACAGAAAGATAACCACTGGTTTGCCCACGACAAGAATGCTATGAACGACCCTAAACTGATGTCGTTGAAAGCCGTATATGGCATGAAGGGCTACGGCATATGGTGGGCACTGATGGAAGTGCTGCGTGGCAGCGAAGGCTACCGCTACAACCTTACCGAAGAATTTGCCTACACCCACCTTTCCCGCCTGCTGGAAGAAATGACACCCGATGAGGTACGCAAGTTTATAGATGATTGCATCAACCGCTTCAAACTACTGAAACTAAAAAACGGCTGCATCTATCACGAAGAAATGACCGAACAACTACGTGCGCTTGACAGAAAAAGAAAGGAGTTAAGTGATAAAGGTAAACGTGCCGCAGCAGCTAAGAAATCAAAGACATTGACAGACAACGATTTATCAACCAGTGGTGTACCAGTGGTTAACCAAACCTCAACCAAGGAGAGGACAACAGAGGATAGAACAGAATATAATAGTATAGCACACAACAGCACAGCAAAGGATGGTGGGATTGCTACTGTTGTTGGTGGTAATACGGCTATAAGCCTTATACCTGATAATACTAAACACCTAACACCCAATGATACACACTATACGCTTGAACAATTGCTGGAACGTAGTATGGCTGATGATAACTTCAACCTGCTAACTACTGAATTAAAAAAGATAACTCCCGAACAACTACGCAACTGGCTCACGACATTCAACAAATGGCTGCGCTACACAGCCGAAACCGAAAAGACAGATACCGACTACCGCAAGCACTTCCGCAATTGGCTGGGGCATCACGATGTAAAAACAGAAAACCCGCTAACCTACAACCCTGCTGCCGATGCACAAAAGCCCAAAGGAAAATATGCACTACCACCCGCGCCCGAAGGCATTAGTGCCAAAGAAGCCCTACGCAGACACAAAGAAGAAATGGAACGCAGCCGCAAAATAGATGAAGACCTTGCCATAGCACGCGGCAAGATAAAACCCGAGGATTTGGGAAGGGCGAGTTGATTTGTTGACCGGTTGATTTGTTTATTGGTTGACTTGTTGATTTCGAAGAATAGTAAAACGTTAAGTACTAATCCAACAACAGATAGCTGACTTGTATGTAATCCATATTGGCTACAGATTTACTACCTGTACCAAAGCCAAGTGTCTGACCATATAGTGGCGTATAACTGTACTTATGTGAATACTCGCTATTTACAAACACGTAGTATGAGTCTTTTATTTTTCGAACAGTATAGGTATTAAACCTACCTGCTTCTTTTTTGGGTCTTCCGACATGCCTAATCTTCTCATAATTGCAAGGTTCTGTAATAGCACCGTTACAATATGCCATGCTGTATGCTGAACTTGGATAAAAATAAAGACACTGTCCGTTTGGCTCCTCATTCACACTATCTCTTCCCCAGTATACCAAAGAAGCCCAATCCTTATACTGTGCCGCCATTCTAACACGAAACTCAACTTCAAAGTCTCTTGTATAATCGAACGTAAAAGGAAATGCAGTAGCATAAGTACCTGTGGTAGTATTGTTTGTTAGTTCCAGTATTCCATCTTTGATACAGGCATAAACAAGTGAATCGTGTGTTTCTTTAGATTGGGCTTCTTCCCAATCCATATTATTCTCATCCACTTTGTCAAAATCAGTACGGTAGATGATTGCTCTGTTACTATCTTTCACTGCACCGTACGAGGAATACTTCTGTGCATGGCTGTGCAGACATTGCAATATCAGCAGGGCTATAAGTGTTAATCGGGTATTGTACATAATTCGGAATTATAAGCCCCGCAAGATACAAATGATGTTCTCTTTTTAAAAACTACCCACTGATAAATAGCAAACCCTACTACAGCTTGAATGTAAAGCGCGGAATGACGATGGCATTACGTGTCAGCCCGTCGGGCCTGTTTTCTCTTGCATATACAGGTGCGGCAATCGTGAAATCGAATACCCATTTTTCTGTGCTGTAATAGTAGCCAAGGTTTACATTGATTGTAAAACCCGCACTGTTTTGCAATTCAATCTTATCGCCGTTGGCCAATATACTCTTATCATTTGCCAGATGATACAATACCAAAGGTCCTCCGTGTATGCCGCTGTGCTTCCAGTCTTTCTTTGCCTCTACACGCAGCAGTGCATCACCCGCACGTTGCAGATAGCGCGATGAAAAATAGACCGTCTCTATACTATCTCTGTCGGCGGTGGTATGATACCCGTTTCTGTTGTACTGCAACACGGGCTGCTGTATGCCTGCCGCCAGCGTTATGTATTTGCCAATATTGGTACTAAGCCCCAATATTACGTCTGTGGTACCAAGGCTTGTCTGGTATGCCATAGGCAGTGGCTTTGCATTGAGGGCATCGTCTCCGTTACCCAATCCGAAACGCATACCAATTGTATAATAAAGTTGTTTGTCTGTCTTCTTTGTACTGACGCGATGTGTATAAGTTGCAATCAAATCGCCCACACCAAGATTGGTACCCAGATTGCCCGTCACAATCTGAAAGGGCAGTTTTACTTCCAGATAGCTTCGCTGGTCAACGAATGTTTTTATCTCCAGTTGCGGGCTAATGACCCAAGACAATTTTTCTCCGCTGGCTACTGCCGCAGAAAAGCCTACAGTATTATGCAGGGTATCTGTCTTTTGCTTACCATGCTGCATAGCACCCACACTACAAAAACCGGCATCGGCACAGCCCTGCGCCATAGCATTACCACCCATCATTACAAAAGCAAACAGTATCGGTAAGTGTTTCATATTCCTGCATTTAATCTTTGTAAATTAATGATATAGCAACGAATACACAGCTTCCAAATAAAATTTGCCCACAAAATGACAATGCCGTGATGTGAGACAGGTATTCAGAGATTGACTATCTTAGAACCTTGCAATGAAACCACTCGTTGATAAAAAATACAAGCTTGAAAAATACCCGGGAAAGGGCGGGTGGACTTATGCCGTACTACCCGATACCATTCGCGAAAACGTGAAGAAACCTTTCGGGTGGAGGAAAGTTTGCGGCAGCATAGACGACTATGTCATCAAACAATACACCCTGATGCCCATGGGCGATGGCAGACTATTCCTGCCCGTAAAGGCAGAGATACGCAAAGCCATTAAAAAAGAAGCGGGCGATACAGTACACATCACACTGTACCCCGATGATAGTGCCATAGAAATACCCAGCGAACTGCAACTATGCCTGGAGGACGAACCACAGGCACTCCGCTTCTTTACCAAGCTGAGCGACAGCGAAAAGAAATACTACATACAGTGGATATACGGTGCCAAAAAGCAGGAAACGAAAATAGACCGTATGGCAAAGACAATAGAGCGCCTTGCCCGTGGATTGAAGATGTATGATAAAGAACTCTAAAACCGTATTTTAGTATTGCACAAACACATGCTATGGCAGCTATTACCAATACTACGTGGTTCTATTTTATATATCCGCTATTGCTGATAGGCTCTATATGGCTGGGGGCCTTTATAGCCAAGCGGCGATACCACAAAAAGAATATTGTTTGGAAACCTGCGGGGCTGGAGACATCTGTAGTAGCCATCTTTGGTTTAATACTTTCTTTCACGCTCAATTCATCGAACACTGAATACCGCAACCGCACTGCCAACCTCAATGCAGAGTCGGACGTAGTAGCACAGATGCGCAGAGAGAGCTTGTTTATGGATAATGCCATTCGCAAACAGGTAAGGCACTATCTCATAGACTTCACCGCCGTACATGCAGAAATAAACGACAATCACTGGACGCATCAACAAATGCTTGATACCATTGCCAGCATCAACGGCCAGTTTGTAGATTACCTGTTGCAGCTACACAAAGACAGCACTGTCAATCAGGCAAACGTTACCACGCTGCTACGCTACCACAACAGCCTGTGTACCCATTTTTACAAAAATGCTTTTTCTTATACAGAGCGTACGCCAAGCACCATCATGTTCCTACTGATAGTTGGCTCGCTGTTGATAGGATTGTTAGTGGGATTCATGAATACCTTTACACAGGGCTATAAATCGTACATACTACCCATACTCTATACATTCCTCACCAGCCTTGCCATACTCGCCATCTGCGATATGGACAATCCCAAAACGGGCATCATAAAACCAGACACGCGCAATATCCAATACATGCACCAACGCCTGCTGACAAGTGAACGATAACATGCATAACATAACACTACGTACCGCTACCATACACGACCTGCCGATACTACAACTGTGGGATGAGCAACAACACAATATTGATGCCGACCCGAGTGACGATTGGGACTGGGAAACCGAATTGCAATACTACCCTGCCTGGCGCGAACAACTGATGGCAGAACTGGATGGCAGGCCTATAGGTTTTATTCAAATCATAGACCCGAGAGAGGAAGAAACACATTACTGGGGCGATGTTGCACCCAACCTGCGTGCTATAGACATATGGATGGGTATGGCTGATGATATTGGCAAAGGTTATGGCACAGTTATGATGCAGCTTGCCATAGCACGTTGTTTTGCCGACACATCTGTTACTGCCATACTGATAGACCCGTTGGTGAGTAATGTAAAAGCTATTCGCTTCTACCAACGTATGGGCTACCGATTTGTTGAGTACCGCCGCTTTGGCAATGATGACTGTGCTGTACACATACTGGAGCGGGCAGATTATTTAGCTTCGTTGCCACAAAACATTGGCAAATAATATACTCGTTTATGAAACACCTTGCCCTACTGCTACTATTCATACCAATGCTATCCTTCGCACAGTCAAAGGATGAATTGTTTTTGCGGGATAGTGCATTGCTTGCAAAAGAGCTAAGACAAATGAGAAATGTACGCTACGAGTACGAACAGATAGGTGATTTTACTGTAAAACACTTACCTAACATGCTACGTTTGATACAAATCATCAACAAATACGGCTACCCTTCTATCAACAGGTATGGCTTCAAGGGAAATGTAGAGCTTGTTATCCTGCAAACACCGCGTTTATATGCAGACACAATACTCACTTTGCTGGAAGCTGAAAAACAAGCAGGAAGAGTTGGACATTATGAATATGCATACCTGTGCTGGCGGCTGAACCGTACTGTTGTCCTACCTACATTTGGCAAACCAACAAATATCAAAATACAATACAAAAAGCAGCCACTCCATACCCGTAATAGAAGTTGGCAGCCTTAAAAGAGATTCGCTGAAATAGGACACATTACCCTACTACCCTGTTCTTCATCAATTGGCATACCAGATACACGGTACTGATGGCTATAAACAATGCATTGAAGAATAAGAGGTTTATGTAATTGCATATCATATCAGGAAAATGCCTGTCGGTATTAAGACGTATATACAGCAGTATGGCACCTACAAAATAGGTAGCACCATTTGCCATGGCAAATGGCTTATTATACCTGTAGCCCACTGCTATCAGCAACATACACAGCAGTGCGGTTATATGCAATAAGATATTCCCATCCATATACAAAGGGCTTAGTATAGCTTATATAATGCAACAATCGTGCCTTTAAATAATTATCCAACAGCTGTACGTACAACAATAACAATTGAGTACACATGCTAAAAATCTGACAATTGCGAATAAAAAAATACGCTACATTTGACTTCAGGTTTTGAAAAAGGTATTCGGCATATTGATACTGGTTTGTTATGCGTTCTGCGCATTCAATATCAGTTTGTCTTTCCACCATTGCGGCGGAGAGCTGGCCTATGTATCTGTAAATAATGATGACGACCACGAGGTGAAATGCTGCGACAGCAAGAAACCTATGCCACCCGATTGCTGCAAAAGCAAGAAAGTAACCTTCTCTAAAACAGACGATAAAGCACAGGCATACTACACGCTCGATTTGCAGAAGATGCAAACAGATGTAGCCCTGCCGGTATATCATACATACCATGTGGCAGATGTACAACCTGCTACAGGTACCAAAGCAAAGCAATTGCTGCGGCCACCACCCGAACGAACGGGCATCCCGCTTTATCAACTCCATTCCGTATATCGTATCTGATACCGTATTAGTATTACACAACCTTGTATACAGGGTTGCGCATCTTTATGGCTGTCACTCTTTGCAGCATTACTAATACTAAATACAACACAACAGCATGAATTTGTTTATGCGCGTCATTGTCGCTACGCTGGTCAGCGTATTTGCACTCTCGTCTTGCGGCGAAGAGAAATTCAGCAAATACCAATGCCCCATGAAATGCGAACAGGAAAAAACATACGATAAGCCCGGCACATGCCCCGTTTGCGGTATGAAGCTGAAAGGCATTAAATAATCATTTGCATAACACTCACATAAAAAAACAACTACGATGAAAAAACTATTTATCGCAGCATCGCTGATGCTGGCAACAAGCGCATCTTTTGCACAAACTACAGCTACAGACTGGACAGCTACAGACTGCAGCAGCACCAGCAAAAATCTGTTTACCGCACTCAATAGCGGCAAGATAGTGGTAATGGTATGGGTAATGCCATGCGGCTCTTGCATCAACGGTGCAAAAGCTGCGTATAATGCCATGCAGAGCTTTGCAACAAGCCATCCCGGCAAAGTAGTGTACTATCTGGCAGATGATTTGGGTGATGAATCTTGCACAGACCTGAATACATGGATTACCAGCAACAGCATCGGCACGCTCAGCAACATGACGGTGTTCAGCAACTCGGGCAATGTGATTAAAGAAAGCGACTTTGGTGGTACAGGTATGCCACACGTAGTGGTAATGGGCGGTACAGACCACAAAATATACTACAACAAAAAGAACAGTGCTACCAACGATTTGTCGGGCATTACCGCAGCTATCAACAGCGCACTGAAGGCTACATCTGTCAGCAATCTTGCCAACAACATCAGCTTCAGCGCATCTCCCAACCCTGCTACCAATACCATCAGCATCAACTATGCAAAGGCTGTAAAAAGCATCAGCATCACTGCGCTGAACGGACAGGTAGTAAAAGAAATGGATTTGGGTACCGGTACAGTAAACCCTGTTATCAATACAGCAGATCTGTCTGCAGGTATCTACACCATCCGCCTTACAGATGCGGAGGGAAAAACAGGTTTTACAAAATTCATTAAAGAATAATTGAAGCATGAAGAAGTTTACAATCATAACAATTGCCGTACTTACCACCGGTATCTATGCCTGTAATAAAGATCCGGAAACTACGCCTGCTCCCGATGTATATAATCCTACGGCATTGACCGTAACAGTGCCTGCATGGGTAAAAAACTATGTGGGAGAGATGAAACACCCGTCAGATAATCCGCTGACGGTAGAGGGTGTGTATCTGGGCAGAAAGCTCTTTTACGAAAAGATGCTGAGCAACGATATGACCATGAGCTGTGCTACCTGCCACAAGCAGGAGAATGCCTTTGACGACCCGCGCCCATTCAGCCAGGGTACCAATGGTGTATTTGGCGACAGGAATGCAATGGCCATCATCAACCTGGGATGGAGCGGCACATTCTTTTGGGACGGACGCAGGCAAACACTTGAAGGACAGGCGCACGATCCTGTAACCAACCCTATAGAAATGGCTAACAACTGGCCCGATGTGGTAAAACGTTTGCAAAACAGCACGGTGTACCCTGATCTTTTCTTCAAAGCATTTGGTACCCGTACCGTAGATAGCAATCTGGTAACCAAAGCCATTGCACAGTTTGAGCGTACGCTGGTATCTTACAATTCCAAGTTCGACAAGTATGTTTATGGCAATGATACCACCGTCTTCAACCAACAGGAAAAGAATGGCTATGCCATCTTTAAAGGAAAAGGTTTGTGCAAAAACTGCCACCTGATGAATACCCAACTGGCAGACGAGGTGCTGCGCAACAACGGGCTGGATGCCAACCCGAAAGACGATGGGTATATGAAGTACACAGGCAAGGCAGAAGACAGGGGTAAGTTTAAAGTACCTACCCTGCGCAATATTGCACAGACGGCGCCGTATATGCACGATAGCCGCTTTAAAACACTGGAAGAAGTAATAGACTTCTACAACAGCAAAGTGCAGCAAAGCAGCCCGAATATAGACGAGCACATGCCCGATTTCGGTACGGGGCTAAACCTTACTACACAAGAAAAAGCAGACCTGATAGCTTTCCTTAAAACGCTGACAGACAATGATTTTCTGACAAATCCTGCCTTCAGCGAACCTAAATAATTGCCTTTTACCTGCACTACAACAAGCCCTGCTAATCTGATTAGCGGGGCTTTATTTTTTTAACATTGTTGTAATATAAACATAGTTGTTTGCGTAATGTATTCTTCGTAAATTCATATAAAACCGAAAAACTATGAGAGGTGCAGCAGAAGATATGGGCTGGGTAGTGCTTATACTGATAAGCATTGCAGGCATCATAATAGGCACAGAAAGAACCATTAAGTGGTACAAAGCACGCAAGCAACGTAAGCTGCGCGAAGCCGATATGCAAGACTACGGCATCTGACACCTGTTGTTTGTACAACAATCATTTACTTTCCCCCTACCTATATACGAGTATCATACCGCATGTAGGCTCTATAGGTGTTTTACACAAATACTGTTTGCAGAAATTGATGTTGGTCAATGGCAATGTGTAAATGTGTATGTAGCTTTACGTTGCAATCAACGAATTGCGTTTTCATCTTTCCCCTGTACAGAAACGTACGAACAACACAAACACATTTAGCTGCAGAGCTTTTTCAGACAGCCCCACCTGCACCGTGAACAGCAAGATGTGCTGCGGCACACACTGCACATGGCAGTCTTTTTATATAAACGAACAAACGCCTTCTACACTAACAGGCAATGCATATAGCACGTATGAACAGGTGCTGCGTGCGTTGCCTTTTTCTTTTGCAGATACCGATTAATTGACTTTAGTCAAAAAATACTCAAACCACAGCCTTTAAATTTGTAACAGGTTGTTAGCCACAACAAAACGCAGCGTCAATCTCTCCCAATAGCCTGCTGCAAACGTACCGGCTTTGCTGACTGATATGTTGGTGCTGAAAATACATACAGCATTGACAGAGAAAGTGTGCATATACACTACTCACAAAAAACGTTGGCATGTTATGAAAAAAAACGATTACAAATATAATTGCTCGCAATACTGCCAAGCATTCATGGCGAATTATCGTCTGTATATATTTTATACAATGCAGACATTCCCTATCCAGACAAAACAAACAATTTTCAGCCATTAAGCATGTTCAGTCCCGAGTTTACAATCAGCAAAGGCAATACCAACTTCAACGCACTGTACGAAACTATACTGCGCATAGGCAAACCTATGACGGTACCAAAGGGCAAAGCCATCATCAGGCATGGCAGCTATTCCAATTTCTTCTTCTACATCCGCAGTGGTGTATTCAGAAGCTATACGGTGGTAAACGGGAAAGAATACGGCATCGGTTTCACCTTTCAGGACGATATAGACTGCTGTCCGCAGGGATTGTTCAGCGGCATACCCAACAACTATACTATAGAGGCCGTAAAAGAAAGTGAAGTATTGGTGTGCGACTATAAAGATTTTAAAACGCCTGGCAATGAAAAACACGAACAGATGTTGAACGATTTGCTGACACACTATATAGGCATTGTGGAAAACAGGCTGATAGAAGCCATATCGCTGACGGCAGAAGAACGCTACCTGCGGCTGATGGAAACACACCCCGAAAAACTGAATCTGGTACCATTATCGCACGTGGCATCGTACCTGGGTATTTCACAGGAACGGCTCAGCAGAATCAGACGGAAATTGACATAAGTCAAATTCTTGGACAATCATAGAGGGTAGTTTTGCCTATAGATTTTTTTAAACAATTAAACGAGAGGGTTATGAAAATGAACGCAAAAAACATGATGGCTATTGCAGGTGCAGCCATATTGATGACAGGCTTTGCTGCATGCAAAAAAGACAGCAACAACAACACAACCACACCTACGCCAACACCAGCGGCTTACCCAAAGACGGTAACCATTGAGTATAAGCTGACGTCAGAATCTGGTGTAGACAGTGTAAGCACTATCGGCTATACCAACGAAACAGGTGGTACCAGCAATGCACAAAACATAAAACTCCCGTTCAGCAAAAAACTGACACGCACAGTAAAAAGATATGATAACCTTGCCTATGCCTTCAATGCATACGGAGCAGGCACACTGCGCATGACAATACTTGTAGACGGGACGGCGGTAAAAGACCAGAAACACAGCGGTACTAACGTTATATCGGGAAGCATGGCCTACATTTTTGAGTAGTTGAATAGCAATCGGGGTGATTATGACAAATGCTATTTGTCCTTAGCAACAAACCCTATCATCTTCATCACAAAACGGATGCTTGCCGGTACATGTGTTAGCTCTCTCTCACTTAATGTACTTTTCCCTGAGGCAGGCACCGTTTTTTTCATTTATTACACCCAAAACAGGCTTTTAAAAAAATAAATTACAAAATTTAAAAATATCTTTGTACATTTGTTCCTTATTTTAAAAGTTAAATACAATGCAAGAAGGTACAGTTAAATTCTTCAATGAAACCAAAGGTTTCGGTTTCATCACACCTTCAGCAGGTGGTCAAGACATTTTTGTTCACGTTTCAGGTCTTATCGACGAGATTCGTGAGAACAATCGTGTGTCTTACGAAGTACAAAATGGTCAGAAAGGTTTAAATGCAGTTAACGTTCGCGTTATCTAATTTCATATCGACATTATCATTTAAAGCCCCGCATATGCGGGGCTTTTTTTATGCTACGGATTACTAACTGTTATCGTGCAACTTGCCTCGCACCATTGCAGTACCCAATAATATCAGCCATATAATAAGGCCGGCAGATAACGTCCTGAAGCCGGAAAGGCTTGTGAAAACAAACCCTGCCATAAAGCTTACCACAATCAAAAAACTGAGCAGCAGCCCCGCATAGGCTACCCATGCGGCTTTTAACTTTTGCTGCAGTATAGCTACAGACCACATTGCAATCGCCACACATAGCGAGCCTGTCATTACATAATCGAATGCTTTGTTCAGCGTCAGGCAATATTTGATTACTACATACACCATACGCTCCTGTTCGGCATCCGGTGCGGGAAATTTGGAAGCAAACAACGGTAGTGCTATACCATTTATTGCACCTGCTACTATAGCCGCGCTAAAACCTGTTATGGTAAATACAAACGCAGTATCGCTTCGCAACAACCTTTTTACGTTTACAAAACCTGCTATCAGTATCTGCAGGGCAATGATAGCCAGATAGTGTGTTGCCATAAATACAGGGGCCATTTTACTCAGGTATCGGGCATCGCCACCTGTGGGATGCAGGCCCATTGTTACAGCACACATCAGGCTGCCACATATCAGCAACCAACCACCTTTTCGGGTATTCTCATTCATATTGCAATTGTTTTTTTGCAATACTACCTTACCACATTTGCACCATCACTTGACACAAATCAATTAATGAGCAGGTGAACAAACTATTTTATCCTGCTACGTATACGGCTGATGGTTTCGGGGGTGATGCGCAGATACGAAGCTATATACTTCAGCGGGAATGCTTGTATTATCTGCGGGTTGTTGTTCAGCAAATCAAGATATCTTTCTTCTGCAGAAAGCAGGCTTTGGGAATGGTCTGTAAGCTGTACTTTATTCAGCATCATACCCAGCTTCAAAAAGGCCTGCGATGTTGCAATAAGCTTATGTGCGCCTTCCACATGCAGTGCTGCAAGTTCGCAATCTTCAAAAGCCACAATATTGTTTCCGGAAGGCTGCCTGGATGTAAAACTGAAATGGTCTGTAACCCATGCACCGGGTGTATACAGCCCGATGGTTATATCATTATCTATATCATCGGTTTCGTGTATATAGTAGTGGCGCGCACTGCCTTTATGCAGGTAATACATAATGAGGCTTGTTTCTCCTTTCTTCAGCAAGAATTCGCCTGCAGGCAAGTGTACCTGTTGCATGATGCCCGCTATCATATCCAGTTCTGCACTGCTGAAACCACATATCGCTTGTATAGATGCGAGTGCAGCCTTATACATTTCCATATTACTAATCTTCCGGGTATCAAAATAAAGCTAAAAGCGGAAACAATTATTGAAGGTCTGGCATTGTTGATGTTTTCAGCCAAATATAGAACCGATACTTACCCAAATCCCCGATTATTATTACTTTAGCGGCACAAATCCACCTTTCTGATGAAATTATTAGAAAATAAGGTAGCCCTCGTTACCGGTGCAAGCCGTGGCATTGGCGAGGCTATCGCTATCAAGTTTGCAGAGCATGGGGCGCACGTAGCGTTTACCTACCTCAGCAGCGACGAAAAAGCACAGGCATTAGAGGCAAAACTGAAAGGCTACGGTGTTAACGCCAAAGCCTATAAAAGCAACGCGGCAGACTATGCAGCGTCTGAGCAACTGGCAAACGATGTAATAAAAGACTTTGGCGGTATAGATATATGTGTAAACAACGCCGGTATATCTAAAGACAACCTGCTACTACGCCTTACGCCCGAGCAGTGGGACGATGTGATGCAGGCCAATCTGAAGTCTGTGTACAACCTGACACGCCAGGTGATAAAGCCAATGATGAAAGCTCGCGCAGGCAGCATCATCAATATGAGCAGCGTGGTAGGCGTAGAGGGCAATGGCGGACAGAGCAGCTACGCGGCATCAAAAGCGGGCATCATAGGCTTTACAAAGAGTATAGCACAGGAACTGGGCAGCCGCAACATACGTTGCAATGCCATAGCACCGGGCTTTATAGAAACAGACATGACACACTACCTGAAAGACGGTGGTGCGGAGAAATGGTTTGAGAAAATACCACTGGCACGCTTTGGCAAGCCTGAAGAAATAGCAAACGTGGCACTGTTCCTGGCATCAGACATGAGCAGCTACGTTAGCGGACAGGTTATCAATGCCTGTGGCGCTATGTGCACATAAAATACCGGCAGGAATTTGGCGTTCAGGACAAGAATTAGAAAAAAATATAATTCAAACAGTGTTCAATACCAAATTCCTGCCTACTTCCTACCCAATACCAAATTCCACTAACTTTGCATCTCTAAAGATTTTTTAATGCAGAAAACAACAGCTGCGATTACAGCCATAGGCGGGTATGTACCTGACTATATATTGACGAATAAAGAACTGGAGACGATAGTAGATACTACCGACGAGTGGATAACCACACGCACAGGCATTAAAGAACGCCATATACTGAAGGGCGAAGGCCTGGGCAGCAGCGATATAGCTGTAGAAGCAGTAAAAGAACTGCTGAAAAAACGCCCGGACATAACTGTAGACGATATAGACCTGCTGATATGTGCAACTACAACGCCCGATTTTCAGTTTCCGGCAACAGCCAATGTTATTTGCGATAAAGCAGGCCTGAAGAATGCCTTCGGGTACGATATAAATGCCGCATGCAGCGGCTTTTTGTTTGCACTGAACACCGGTGCACAATTCATTGCCAACGGTACATACAAGAAAGTAATAGTAGTAGGCGTAGACAAGATGAGCTCTATACTGAACTATGAAGACCGTGCTACCTGCATCATATTTGGTGATGGTGGCGGTGCCGTATTGCTGGAGCCTGATACTGAAGGCTACGGTGTGGTAGATGCCGTACTGCGCAGCGATGGCGCAGGCCGTGCACACCTGCACCAGAAAGCGGGCGGCTCTGTAAAACCTGCTACTGTAGAGACGGTGATGAACAAAGAACACTTTGTGTATCAGGAAGGGCAGACGGTTTTCAAATTTGCAGTAAAGAACATGGCAGATGTTGCAGCACAGATAATGGAGCGCAACAATCTGGTGGCAGACGATATACAATGGCTGGTACCACACCAGGCCAACCTGCGCATTATAGCAGCTACATACGAACGTATGGGCCTGCCGATAGAAAAAGTAATGATAAACATAGAGCGCTATGGCAATACTACCAATGGTACATTGCCACTGTGCCTGTGGGACTATGAGAAGCAACTGAAAAAAGGCGACAATATAGTGCTCGCTGCATTTGGTGGCGGCTTTACATGGGGTGCTACCTACATCAAATGGGCGTACGATGGTGCTAAGTATAGTCTTAAATAGTAAAGTTTAAATCGTATAAATAAAATATTAAGAGCCTGCCATTGTGCAGGCTTTTTTGTTATTTTAGATATATGCCTGTACGCCTGTTTATAGTATTGCTGTGCTTTCCTTTTATGGCTTTTGCCCAGAAAGAAAAACTGTATACACTGCACAAAGTAAAACCTGTAGTACAAAGCAATATTCCCTTCAGGACAGATGGCATTTACGTGCAAAAAGGGAACATCAAATGGGCATTTACCAAAACACTGTTCTTTTATGCTGATGGGACTTATTGCAAAGGCGTAGATGTACACAATTCTACAGTAGGAGATGTGTACTACACGCAACAACCGTTCATCGACTACCTGATTGATGAAAACAAAAATTATTTCAACCCCAATGGTATGTTTGGATTCTATATTGTAAGAAATGACACCCTCTATCTTGAATCCTATCCTGATCGCTCAAGTAC
Organism: Flavipsychrobacter sp.; assembly: GCA_035299045.1. Taxonomy (GTDB): domain Bacteria; phylum Bacteroidota; class Bacteroidia; order Chitinophagales; family Chitinophagaceae; genus Polluticoccus. The sequence goes on along the minus strand of DATGXJ010000030.1, from coordinate 54,770 downwards.
TTTGCAGTCATGGCAAATAAATAAACGTACATACAGGCTATCGGGAGATACATTGTTCGAATATAGCATCCGGGAAAGAGAAAACCGTAATAAATACCACAAACCAAAGTATATACAAGACACTACAGGATACGTGTTTTATCCAACACCACACAAGCCCGATTCGTCAGCAGCATGGTTCCGTACCAAAGAATGGTATATACAACACCAGCTAAAGCAAAAAGAACTTAAATAATCCACGCCTGCCATTGTGCAGGCTTTTTTGTTGTTCATGACACTTATCATGCAACATACTTTTTACCCAACCATACCCGTTTATACATCAGTCATACTATGTATGACACTTTCATAGTTATGTCATTTTCACCTTGTTATGCTGAGGCATACAATTTGAACTTTAACTTTACGTCATACTACCATACACCTATGCAAAAGCCGTCCATCTTACTTCGTATTGCTACTGTTTATTTTTTGTTGATAGGTACCTGTTTTGCCATACCTACCATCAGCTTTCAACATTTCTCTTTCCCGGAAATTGGTGTGCTGATACTAAGTGCACTACCTGTAATCATACACAGGCAGTGGTTGTATAAAGCATTTGGCATATTGGCTACAGGTGCAGGGTTGTGGATATTCTTTGCACTCGTCAGCGATTTTATAGACTACATCAGCGGCAAGATAATAAGCCACCCCTGGGCATACTTCGGCGTTGGTTTTTTGCTTGCATTGTCCATGCTCTTCTTCAGTGGTGTACTACTGTATTTCGGATTCAGAACCGGTGAAACAACTGAAGCCTCGGAACCCGTATCTTAGCAATATGCTTCGCCCGATTGACAGTTATTTCCTGAGCCTTGATGAACCTATAAAAAGCACTATGCTTTTTCTTAGAGATTTTATTCCCTCGCTCTATGTCGGCATTACCGAAGAATGGAAATATAAGCTGCCTTTTTATTACTGCAATGGCAAGATGTTTTGCTACCTGTGGGTGCACAAAAAATACAAACAACCCTATATAGGTATAGTAGAAGGCGATAAGCTAAACCACCCGGACCTGCTGTTGGAAAAACGTGCTAAGATGAAGATACTACTCATAGACCCCGAGCAGGATATTGATACAGAAAAGATAGCGGCAATACTGCTAGAAGCTCTACAATACTACCGGACACAATAATGGCTGTAATGAAAACACTACAGCCATTATCAGAAAAGAATATTAGTTAGGAATAACACAAGCCCTATTGCTATTAGATTTAGCAATACAAGAAACTTGTGCAGCATCCTTGTTAGCTCCACCAATTTTCTCTACAGTTTGATCTCCAGATGCGTAATCTGTGCAAGTACAATCGTACTTTTTGCTGCAAGAGGTACCGAAAACAAGCAAACCTGCAAATGCAGTAAGGGTCAAAATTTTCTTCATACAATGTTTTTTATAAGTAAATAGAATTGTACTAAAGATATAGGTTTTCAATAATTTATGCAACCAAACATGTAGAAATAATCCTACTCTACCCTGTATTTGTCTGCCAGCTTCTTTGGTGCAACGGTGCAGTAGGCTACGGTCAGCAAGTCTTGCAGCATCTCTTTGCGTACGTTACGTAGGTTCACATGCGTCCATCCTTGTTTGCCCCATGCATTGGGCACAGGGTATATCACCGCAGCATCGAAGGTGCAGAAAACATTCTGGTCCAGCAGAGACAGCTTTACCGTCATTCGCTTTTCAGGCTCATTTATAGTGGCAAAGATTTTCTTCTTCACTTTGAATGCCGTGTTTTCAAAATGCGGTTCTTCCGTTACTTCGTCAAATGCGGTTGCCAGCTTGCGGGCAGTTGCTGCTGTTATCATTGTTTATAAAAATGCACCGTGTCTGAATAGAACTTCGGGTTGTTGATGTTTTTGATGATATGTGCTTTCAGTTTCTCTAGCGATTTTATGTGTTCCATTTTTTCATCGCCTACTACTGCAGCTGTAAATTTTGTAAAGTCGTTGTTCGATTCCAGTATTTTCAGAAAGCCGTATTGCAGCGGCCCGTTGCCAAAGTACGGCACATTGATAAAGCGTACACCATTCACATCAGAAAAGTGCAGGTTCGATTCGTAGGTCGGATTAGTGCCTCCACGATTCCAGAATCGTATATGGTACTGGTTGGGATAATCTTTATGTGCAGTATAGAGCTCGTAGAAGTTATTGGTATTGGTATCTTCTTCAAACTTCCACCTACCTATAATGCGGTCGTCCTTCACACCATCTTTGGGGTTTGTAATAGGATAGTTGGCAACGTTTTTACAACTGATTGCCAGCATGCATGCGAGCAGCATCAATAGTACGTTCTTCATAAATACTAATTTATGAAATATACCGCACTCCTCATTAACTAGTCCAGTGCAGAAACTGTTAGCTCTTGTTTACCGTTTGCCCAAATATCGTTTCCTAATTGTTGCAACAGATGCCTGTCTTCTTCAAAGACTACAGCAAATATATTACACGCATCCAGGCCTTTACCATCTCCATAATATACGCCCATACAATTGGCAGTAGCTACTCTTGTAGGTTTCATGGGGCCATATACTACCTCTCCGGGCTTTGTCATAACAGATGCATTTTCCTGAATAATATCCAGTGGTGGAGCATTATCAATCCACACTTCCTGCCCGGAAACCCTTGCATGCATAAATGTACGGGTAAACGGTAGCAGAGCTGCAAAGGCGGCTGATGTTACAGGTGCATCTTCGTAATATCTGAAGCGTATTGTTTCATTGTTTCTGCCAGTAATAATAAATCCAGTCATTAAATACTCCTTTTGTTATTAAATCTTATCAATAATTGCACACTGTACTACCCTTCCGCCTTATCTACATTGGCCAGCTGGCCGCAGGCAGCATCGATGTCTTTACCACGGCTGCGGCGCAGGCGGGCGTTTACACGTTTGCTATCCAGATATGCCATAAAGCTGTCTGTAGTATCTTCATCCGGCTTGCTGAAGTCTGCCTTCTCTATCGGATTGTATTCTATAATATTTACCAGATCTACCGGAACACGGCGGTATAGTTTCACCAACTCATCAGCATCGGTCTGGCTGTCGTTAAACTTGTTGAAAAGGATATATTCAAACGTTATCTCGTTCTTCGTTTTTTGGTAGAAGTAGTTGAGCGAATCTACCAGTTCATCCAGATTGCTAGTTTCGTTGATGGGCATAATCTCATCACGTTTCCTGTCGTTTGCCGCATGCAGCGACAGTGCCAGTTTAAAGCGCACCTCGTCATCGCCCAGTTTGCGTATCATCTTGCTGATGCCTGCGGTAGATACTGTAATACGGCGCGGGCTCATACCCAGTCCATCGGGCGCAGGTGCTGTTATCTTATTAATAGCCTTCAGCACATTGTTATAGTTCAGCAATGGCTCGCCCATACCCATAAATACAATATTGGTAATACCCTTGCCGTAGTGCTCCAACGCTTGCTGATTGGCAAGTGTTACTTCGTCTACAATCTCGTCAAAGTCCATATTGCGCTTGCGCGGCAGGAAGCCCGTAGCACAGAACTTGCATGCAAGCGAGCAGCCCACCTGGCTGGATACACATACGGTCAGCCTTTTTTCTGTAGGTATCAGTACGCTTTCTACAAAATGGCCATCGTGCAGTTGCAGGCGGTTTTTTATGGTGCCATCGCTGCTAAACTGGCTGTGGTGGATTTTTACCTTCGGAATATGAAAATCGGCATTCAGCTTTTCACGCAGGCTTTTGGGCAGGTTGGTCATTTCATCAATGCTACCTGCATGTTTTTGCCATATCCACTCATATACCTGCCTGGCCCTGAATTTAGGCTCTCCCCACCCAACAAACAGGGTTTCAAGGTCTTGCAGGCTGCTGTTCCGTATGTTTTTCATAGCGCAAAGGTACGTTACACATTATAAATGGAATTTATAATCATTACCAGCAAATTAAACTTTAGTAAAAATGACATACGGGAAGAATAGTTAAACAAAACTTTTTATTAGCTTTCGGCAAAATCAAATCGCATTATGAAAAAAGTACTCAAATTCTTGGGGATACTCATCCTGATTTTAGTGGTGGGTTACCTGGTATTATGTATTGCTTCTCCGGCTGAGGGAAAGGTAGAGGCAAGCGCTATTATTGACGCACCGAAATCTGTAGTATGGAAACAGGTATCTGACTTCAACAACTGGGGCAACTGGAGCCCATGGAAAGAAATGGATACTACCATTGTGGCAGATGCAAGCGGTCCTGCAGGTCAGGAAGGCGCAAAATATCACTACATAGGTAAAGATGCAGGCGAAGGTGTATGCACCAACATGGGTGTAAACGGCATGGAAATGAAATACCACATGGACTTTATAAAACCATGGGAAGGCAAGGCTGATGGTATTTATAAAGTAAGTGACGAAGGCGGTAAGACAAAAGTAACCATGACCTACAATCAGGAAACATCTTTCATGATGCGCGGCATGTGGGCACTGATGGGCAAAAGCATGCTGACAAAAATGTTCAATCGTGGTTTCGAATTACTGAAAGTATATAGCGAAGCACACAGAGATGACACTGCTATTGTTAGTCCCTTCAGGATAGAAGATACACAGTTTGGCGCACACATCTATGCAGGTGTTCGCAAAATGATTAAGTGGGCAGACATGATGAAATTCTACAGCGATACTTATGCTGCTATGGGGCAGGCATTGGGTAGCCGCATTGTAGGCCCTGCATCAGATATCGTATATCAGTGGGACGAGGCTAACCAACAGGCTGATATGCATGTAGGCTTTCCTGTTGCAGACAATGCGCCTGTAGCTGGTGGCACTATTGTAGAAGTACCTGCTTCTGCAGCATACAAAATTGTTTACACAGGTGGTTATTCGGGCAGTGCAGCAGCACACGAGGCACTTGGTGCACACATGGCTGCCAATGGCAAAACAATGGGTCTGGTTATTGAAGAATACATCAAAGGGCCGGGCGAAACTACAGACAGCAACCAGTATATCACTAACATATACTATCTGCACAACTAAACTATAAAGAGGTATTTTTATAGAAGCCTGCACAGTTATGTGCAGGCTTTTTCATGCCCACAAAAAAGCCATTACTGAAAAGTAACGGCTTTGCTTACTGCCCCCTTAGCAGCAAGCAGGTATTGCAAATAGTTCTGATTATGCTATGTTGGCTGCTTCGTCCTCATTAACAGCAGCAGGCACCAAATGGTTGTCAAAGAATGAAACTTTACCGGTGCTTACGTTGTACATAGCACCTACTATGCCCACTTTGCCTTCTTCTACCAGTTGCTTGATGATGCTGCTCTGCTCCATTATTTTATTGATAGAGTTTTCTACATTCAGTTTTGCTACTGCATCTACAAAAGCACCGTTGCTGCTGGTTCTGTTTTCTGTAATGGTATTCTCGTTGCGTACCGATGATTGTATTTTATCAAGCACGGTTGTGATGTTGCCCATCTGCACATTATCGCATGCGCCTTTAATAGCACCGCAACCCGTGTGGCCTAGTACCACTATCAGGCGGCTTCCTACTACAGCCGTTGCATATTCAAGGCTGCCAAGTATGCCTTCGCTCACTACATTGCCTGCTATACGTATGCTGAAGATATCACCCAGCCCCAAATCGAATATCAGCTCTGCAGATGTGCGGGAATCCATACAACTGAGGATAGCTGCAAAAGGCCACTGGCCGTCTTTGGTATCATTCACCTGTTCCAGCAAATCACGATTCACTTTCAGGTTGTTTACGAAACGGAAATTTCCCTTCTTCAATATCTGTACAGCTTGTGCAGGGTTAATATCTTGCGGTATCGGTTGTGTATTATGTATTGTTGCCATTGTAATTCGTTTTTGAAATTTTTTAGTTGATTAATTCTTCTGTTTAGTCTGTTCCAGTCAGTTGTTTTATGAGTTTTTTATACCCCCCTGCACTACGTTTGGGTACTTCGTTGCCATCTGCCAGTTCAGACACTACATCCCATTCAGATACCGCAGTCGGCACTTTGTAAGAGTTCTTAAATCCTATCAGCGACATTTTGATGTTTTTGTCCTGTGCTTTGGTATCGTTGAAGTCTCTTATTAAATCCAGCACATCAAAATCTATATACTCTGTCTGGCTTGCATCTATTATCACATTGGTATTTTCAGGCAGGTGTTCCAGTGTTTCTTTGATGCTGGCTTTGTTCAGGAAAGAAACCTCCTGCGCCAGTGTCAGTTTCACCAGTTCGCCATTGCTGAAGCTGCTGCGCTGATAGTAATACGGAATACGCATATTGTTGCGCAGTATGTAGAAAATGCTGATGACCATACCTATACCTACACCCTTCAGCAAATCGAGCGATACCACACATATAGCCGTAGCTGCAAACGGTATAAACTGCTGCACACCACCATGCTTCCACATGTGTATGAATACGGCAGGCTTGCACAAACGGTAACCTGTATATATTAATATAGCTGCCAGCGATGCTTTCGGTATCAGGTTCAACACCATGGGTATAGATGCCACACATATCAGCAACAATGCACCGTGTATTATGGCAGACATTTTGGTACGCGCACCTGCGTTGATGTTGGCAGAAGAACGCACAATAACCGATGTAACAGGCAAACCGCCTATCAAACCACTCAGCATATTGCCTATACCCTGCGCACGCAGCTCTCTGTTAGTAGGGCTGTAACGTTTGTAGGGGTCCAGCTTGTCTGTTGCTTCAAGACAAAGTAGTGTTTCTATAGATGCTACAATGGCTATTACCACACCTGTCTTCCAAACAGCAGGGTTTGCAAACCCACTGACATCTGGCATGGTGAAGTTGCTGATGAAGCTACTGAAGCTATCTGCCACGGGCAGGCTTACCAGATGTGTGGCATCGAGATACAGATTGCCACCCTTAAAAACAGCGTTCAGCACTACACCCGTTACTACTACAACCAGCCCCGCAGGTATCATCTTCAACCTGCTGAATGCTTTTGTTTGCCACAATATCAGTATCACAATACCTACCAGAGCTATGATCGCCGCACCCGGTTCTATATGCTCCAATGCGTCTTCTATAATATTTGCGTTAAACCCGTCTTCCGCATCCACCATGCTGTCATGGTTTTGCTTGGTATAGCCTACGGCATCGGGTATTTGTTTGATGATTATAGTAAGGCCTATACCCGCAAGCATACCTTCTATCACACTATTCGGAAAGTAATTGGCAATGGTACCCGCCTTCAGTACGCCTAGTAAAAATTGTACTGCACCCGCCACTATCACACTGCACAGAAAAATATCGAAAGCACCCAGCTCGCCAATGGCTACCAGTACTATGGCAGTAAGGCCAGCTGCAGGACCCGTAACGCTCAACTGCGAACCGCTGAGCGCACCTATTACGATACCACCTATTATACCTGCAACAATACCTGCGAAAAGCGGAGCGCCCGATGCCAGTGCAATACCTAGGCACAAAGGCAAGGCTATCAGGAATACGATAAGGCCTGATACAAAATCATTTTTAATGTGGGCAAACATGTTGCCACTGTTCTTATTTGTCATTATAAATGGGGGAGAATATTTCTGTAATATCTGCAATACCATATAGTGCAGGCAAAGGCAGTACTTACCTATGCAGCATTATAACCAACCTTTAGTCGGGTTTGGAATTAACAATTGGGAGGAGGCGTAAAAATATCTGTAACGTGCGATATCGGTACCTGTTCGGCTAAGTGTATGGCTACATTCACAGCCTCATCTGTATGATGAATATACACCTCAGACGTAGGTGCTATTGCATAAAACTCTTTGATGGGGTCTGAACCCAATTTAACAGAGTGGTCGTCAGGACAATCTTCCACTTCATGTGTTTCATGTATTTCCTCGGTCATCATACCCTTATATAATATCCTGCCCAACTGCTTAACGGGAAGCACCTGAAAACTGAATATTATTAAAAAAAAGTATGCGAGAAACCTTTTCACCACTACAAATTAACGCTAAAAACATGGCAAGATTAGCATTATGGGAATAATAAAATGTTAAACAAGCGCAATTAATACATATTCAATATTATTTTTTATTACTTCAACCCTTTTTTCAGAGTACTTTTGCGCAGATTTTACACATGCTGAAACACCTCATAACTATATTATCTATATGTGCGCTACCCCTTGTTGCATCGGCTCAGGACAGCTGGCCATCGCCCGAGGTAGAGCAGATGTATAATAATGCCCGTGCACAAATGATGCAGGGCGACCTGAAGCAAGCTATTATTACCTACAAACAGGCTATACAACTGGCACCCGAAAAAATGGTGCTGTATCGCGACCTTGCACATGCACAATACCTGTCTTCGGATATTGACGCTGCACAGGCTACGCTTGAACCGATATTGAAAAGCGGCGAGGCCGATGAACAGGCTTACAGCATAGCTGCTGGATGCCTGGCATCTAAAAAAGAAACAAAAAAAGCAAAGACATTACTGCAAGATGCCCTGAAACGTTATCAGCATTCGGGGATGTTATACAATCAGCTATCTAAAATACAGGAGCAGGAAAACGATACTGAAACTGCCCTCACTACCCTGCTGACGGGTATAGAGCAAGAGCCTGCCTACCACGTAAACTACTACGATGCCGCCAGGCTGTATATGGGCACTACCAAGCCTGTATGGGCTGTTATCTATGCAGAGATTTTTCTGAATATAGAACAACACACACCCAGGGCTACAGAAACCAAAGACATGCTATTGGGTGCCTACATGCGCCTGTTTGCCAATATGGCCAATAAAGAATTGCCCAAGTACAAAGGCACTGCAGCAACAAGCAATATTCAGGGCTTTGAAGATGCGGTATATAATACCTACCTGAAGTTATCGCCTGTGGTAAGTGATGGCATTAATACCGAAAACCTGATAATGCTGCGTACCCGCTTTATGATGGAGTGGGTAAAGACCTATGCACAACGCTACCCATTCAGCATGTTTGGCAGAATGGATGATATGCTGCGCGACGGCTATTTCGATATGTACAACCAATGGGTATTTGGCAATATAGACAACCCGCAGCAATTTGATGCATGGACGAAGTTTCACCCCGAGGCGATGGAAAAGATAGAACAGTGGCTGAAAGAACACCCGTACCGCCCGGTAGCGGCAGACTATTACAATGCGAAGGCCGTTAAAGGCATTTTCATACAAGCAGACAACGAAGAAGAAGGCAAAAAGAAGAAAAGAAAATAAAGGCATAAGAGGTGAACAATAAGCTGTTTATATCAAAACCTTAACGTTTGCCTTTATACATTTGAACACGATTTTTAGCACAAATATGAAGTATAATAAATATGGCGCTGTCTTAAAGTTCGGCTTTGCCGTTGCTGCACTGCTTGCGGGCAATGCTGCAAATGCGCAATTGCTGGATAAGATTGCAGCCGTAGTGGGTAAAAACCGCATCATCCTGCAGTCTGAAATAGATGTACAGGTAGCCAATACAAAACAAAGCGACCCTACTGCAGACGAAACCGCGCTGAAATGCGACATCATGGAGCAGATGATACTGCAAAAGATGCTGGTAGAACAGGCAGAGCGCGACAGCCTTGTGGTAAGTGAGGAAGAAGTGGAAAGTGCGCTTGACAATAGGGTGCGCTACTTCATAGGCATGTTTGGCAGCAAAGAAAAACTGGAAGAAGTATCGGGTAAAACCATCTTTCAACTGAAAGAAGACTACCGAGATATGACCCGCGAAAATATGATGGCTGAAAAAGTGCAGGGCCAGATACTGCAGGGTGTAAAGATTACCCCTGCTGAGGTTCGTGCATTCTTCGAAACCATCCCTACAGACAGCTTGCCTTTCTTCCCTGCTATGGTAGAGATGGGGCAGATTGTCATCAACCCGCCAACCAACCCGGAGCTTGATTTGTATGCACGCACCAAACTGGAAGGTATCCGTAAAGAGATAGTGGTAGACAAGAAAGATTTTGAGATGCTTGCCGGCATTTACAGCGATGACCCGGGCAGCCGCAACAACGGTGGCCGTTACGATGGCATCAGCCGCAAAGGTGGCGGATGGGCTGCAGAATTTGTGGCTGCAACATTCAAACTGCAAAACGGGGAGGTATCGCCGATTGTTAAAACACAATTCGGTTACCACATCATACAAATGATAAAACGCCGTGGCGATGAGGCTGATGTAAGGCACATCCTCATTAAACCCGAACATACATCGGCAGACTTCAAAGCTGCTTTCGTAAAGCTGGATTCTATCCGTAACGAACTGGTAGCAGGCAAGCTTACATTTCAGGAAGCGGTAGGCAAATACTCTCAGGACGAAATGAGCAACCGTACAGGCGGTATGATACTGGACCAGCAAACCAACTCATCACTGATGGAAGTTGAAAAGCTGGATGCATCTATAGCACTGATGGTAGATACCATGAAAGTAGGCAGCTACTCTCAACCACAGGTATTTGACAATGGCCGTGGCGACCGCTCTTGCCGCATTGTGTATATGAAAAACATTACCAAACCACACAAGGCAAATCTGGTAGATGACTATGCACGCATACAGGAGATAGCACTGCAGCAAAAGAAATCGAAAAAGCTGCAAGACTGGGTAGCAGAAAAATCGCCTACCTACTATGTGAAGATAGAACCTGAATACATGACTTGCGATAAGCTAAAAACTTATATAAACAAGAAATAAACGATAACAACATAAAAGAAAAAGGACGCTGTGTTAGCGTCCTTTTTTATTGCAATAATATTAGCTCAGCAGGTAAGCAATATCTTCCTTCGTCAGTCGTTTCAGGAAGGCATTGTCGTCAGATACCAATTCGGTTGCCAATGCACGTTTACGTTCCTGCAGAATCAGCATTTTCTCTTCTATCGTGTCTTTACATATCAGGCGGTAGGCAAAGATGTTCTTTGTTTGCCCTATACGGTGTGTTCGGTCTATGGCCTGTTGTTCTACAGCAGGGTTCCACCATGGGTCTACAATGTACACATAGTCTGCCGCAGTTAGGTTAAGACCTATACCACCCGCTTTCAGCGATATCAGGAATACTTTACAATCAGGATTGTTCTGGAATTCACTAATGGCTTCCTCACGCGCCGTTGCACTGGTGCTACCATCAAAGTAAACATATGGTATTCCTTTTGCTTCCAGCTCTTTGCGTATCAGCGCCAGCATACCCAGGAATTGTGAGAAGATAAGCGCTTTGTGTTTACCTACATTCTCATCTATTTCGCGCGTCAGTTCATCCAGCTTCACACTATAGTTATGGTAGCGCTCTGCTTCGTTAAGGATGGCAGGCGAGTCACATATCTGGCGCAGGCGTGTAAGGCCCTGCAGGATGTGCATGGTACTACGCTCTACACCACGCTCTTCTATCATACCCATTATCTGCTCGCGGTAGGTATTGCGATACGCATCGTAAATCTTGCGCTGCTCTGTACCCATTTCGCAGTACAGAATCATTTCTGTTTTTTCAGGCAGGTCTTTTGCTACCTGTTCTTTGGTACGGCGCAGCAGGAAAGGATATGTGAGTTTACGCAATTGCTGCTTCACTTCATCTTCCTGAAACTTATCTATTGGTGTTGCAAATTCATTCATAAAGAATTCTCTACTACCCAGCATGCCTGGGTTCAGGAAATTCATCTGTGCAAACAGGTCGAATGTATTGTTCTGTACAGGCGTACCGCTCAGTGCAAGTTTATGTTTTGCATTCAGCAGCAGCGATGCTTTTGCTACCTGCGATTGCGGATTTTTTATGCTCTGACTTTCATCCAATACGATGTAATCAAACTCCATGTCTTTCAGGATTTTGATATCGCTGCGCATGGTGCCGTATGTGGTAATGATGATATCGTATGGTTCAAAAGCCTTTACAGATGCCATACGCTTAGGCCCGTGGTGTATAAAGTGTGTGAGCGACGGTGTAAATTTCTTTATCTCGTTCTCCCAGTTATACATCAGTGTGGTAGGGCATACCACCAAAAATTTCGCATCGGGCTTTTCCTTTTTGTTGTGTAGTAAGTAGGTAAGTGTCTGTACGGTTTTACCAAGCCCCATATCATCGGCCAGTATACCACCCCAGCCTGCTTCTTTCAGAAACAGCAACCACTGGAAACCCGCCAACTGATACGGACGTAGTGTAGCCTTCAATTCTTCGGGTGCACTAACGCTGCTGTAGTCGTTGTCTATAATATTAGTCAGCCTTTCTTTCTTGTCTTCCAACTCCTGTTGCAGTTGTTCTTCATCAACATCTGCCAGCAGTTCATCCAGCACACTGAAGTGGAATTTCTTCAGGCGTACGGTATTGCCCTTTGTATCGCCCATTTTTATGAGCAAGGCATATTTCTTCAGCCATTCTTCGGGAAGCAAACCAATGCTGCCATCGCCCAGGCGTACAAAGTTTTGTTTTTGTGCAAGCGCACGCTTCACCTCTACCAACGATACCGACTGGTCTCCGAATACTACTTCTACAGTAGCATCAAACCAATCTATACCACTGCTTACCTGTATGCGTGTATCGGGCTTGTAGGTACTAATGCGCAGGTTCTTCAGATTGTCGAAACCGAAGAGCTCTACGTTCCATTCCTTCATCACATCTGCAAAACGGAAGAACCAGTTGTTTGCCAATACCGATGTTGCAGGTATGTAGAAGAAGTGTTCTTTTACATTATGCTGCATATCGCTGTGCAATGTGCGCAGCATGTTTACATATTCCTGCTCTTCCGGCTCGCTGCGCTTCACTACTTTCACCACACCATTCAGTGGTTCTATCACATCGCCAAAAAAGCCCCATTTTATTTCTACACCGTTGTAGGCAAATGCAGGTTGCAATACCAGCATCTGTTCTTTTTCGGTAAGGTATAGCCTGTATTGCGGTTTCACCGTATCTACATGCTCTACTATATCATCGCCAAAGTTTACGTGCATCAGCTGGCTCCACTGCATCAATTTATCTGTCAGGAATGTAGGCCATTCTTTGGCAGATACTTTCATGGTGCCATCGGGCAGGAACTGTTCTACCAGCCTTGCCTGCGGCACTGTTGCGACGGCATATATATTGTACTCGTGCATGATGAGTCCGGCATTCAATACCTGCACATCTTTGAATGGCACATATTTATCTTCTATTATCCACGATAGCTCTACACGATAGCCACCTTTCTCCAGCTTCACCGCGCTTAGTTGCGGCTGTGCTTTGTACGGAGAGAATGCTACTGCTTCCAGTGTTTTAGAGCTGAGTGTTTTTGTATTGCTTTTGATGAAGCTGAGCGTATGGTCTTTATAACGCTCCAGCAATTTCTGGTACTTGGGCAACAGGTATTCCCACACCTGCTCTGTTACATCTTCTGTAGGTGTTTCTTTCAGTACGGTTGTGTAGTCATCCAAAAAATCGCCAAACGGCAGATTCTTTTTCAGATAGCGTAGTATCTCTTCAGGAGAAAACTTGCGTACTACAGGTATCAGTTCGCGCTCATCTTCGCGAAATGCCATTGGGTTTACATACTGTTGCAAATCCAGCTGCTGCAGGCCGCTCAAAAACTTCGTTGCATCTTCATCTGTTTCGCCTGCTACCAGTGTTACGTTTACAAACGGGTACCAGCTCACTTTTGCATCCAGCACTATACCCAGTCGCTTAGGGTCTTCTACCTGCACTTCTTTTACGGGCTCTACCTCTTTCTTCACTACAACGTTGGAAGAAGATGCCGCATGATATGTAGGCTGTGTTGATACTTTCTTGATAGTAGTATCGAGCACACGCAGGAAGGGTTTACCATTCTGGTAGATGAATTCAAACTTACCCGTCAGGTCATCCTTCAAACTAAAACCATACAATGCGAGTAGTTTATTTTTTTGCTCATCCCAATCTCGTACAGTCTGGAAGTATTGCGAACCTTGCTCGTTCAGTATCTGAATGAACATAGCGGCTTTGTGCACACAGAGCGGATATTTCTTTTCATTACATCCGCACGATGTATCGAAGTAGCGCTCGTCGTTTTGCTTCAGTACTACTTTGTAGGTATGGTCACCATCAGGCACTTCGCCTTCCACACGGTCGGTCTTATTGCCTGTGTATATTACTTTCTTATTGTTTGCCCAGATGGTTGCTTTGTCTATGATTTCTGTCGATGCAAATACACGCAGCATTTGCAGGCTCACCTGGCGCATGCGCACTACAGAGTGTTTCTGATCGTAAGTGATATCAGCATTTTCGAAGAAGCCACTTTGCAGAATATCATTGAGCTGAAACAATGCCGCTACTTCGTGTCTGCATATATCGCCCATGTTGTAAGGGCACTGACAGCGCACTGCAAGATTCTTATGATCCAGGTATTTGTTGATGGTAACCGTATAATAGTTTTGGTACACATCATTGCGCACGCGAAAGCGCACCTGCTCCAGCAGATGATCTACATCTAACATCTGCACACCGGCAGTGTAGAATATTTTTTTACCACGGCGGATAACTTCTTCTGTCCCATGGTTGTAAACGTGCTTTAGCAGTGCAGGTAATGACATTCTATTGTATCTCTGTGTTCAGCGATCTGCGATTTTTCCAATCCGAAAAAGGCAATCTGCAAAAGTAACGGAAAAAGGCGCTCACTTGAGCGCCTTTTCTAATTAAATTCTCGTTAATGTGATATATTATACAAACAATGATGTGATTGAATATACGATACCTGCTATCACCGCACTGACAGGAATGGTTAATACCCATGCCCACAGCAGGTTTACAGTAACACCCCAACGTACTGCCGACAGGCGTTTTGTAGCACCCACACCAATGATAGAACCTGTAATGGTATGTGTAGTAGATACAGGAATACCCATTTGTTCTGTCATAAACAGAGTAAGCGCACCTGCTGTTTCAGCACTCACACCTTCCAGCGGTGTTACTTTGGTAATGCGTGAACCCATTGTTTTTACAATCTTCCAGCCACCACTCAGTGTACCTGCTGCTATAGCAGTGTAACATGCCAGTGGTACCCAACCCAGGTCTTTCAGTGCAGTACTTATGTCTGGATACTTCTGTGTATTGTATGCTACGAAAGCGGCAGAGATGATACCCATTACCTTTTGCGCATCGTTACCACCATGGCCTAGGCTGAATGCTGCAGATGACAACAATTGCAGGCGTTTGAACATATTTGCCTTGCGGCTTGCACTCGGGTCGCGCAGTACATCTACATATATATAGCTAAGTACAAATATTGCAACCACTGCCATGATACCGTACATCAGCAGCGAGTTATCACCTTTCTCCAGTGTCTTCACTACTTCTTTGCGTACATCTATTTTATCTATGCCTTTTGTCAGTTTTTCGCGTTGCACGTCTGTCATAGCCAATACGGTTGCAATGCTGTCTGCAAGTTGTTCGTTTGGAACAGAGCCATACATTTTCGCAAGGCCTTTAATGCTTTCCACTACTTCGTTCAGGCTATCGGCCAGTGGCTTGACAGAAGGATCTACACCTGC
This sequence comes from Flavipsychrobacter sp., assembly GCA_035299045.1. Taxonomy (GTDB): domain Bacteria; phylum Bacteroidota; class Bacteroidia; order Chitinophagales; family Chitinophagaceae; genus Polluticoccus. The sequence continues at coordinate 39,305 of DATGXJ010000030.1, read as the reverse complement.
CACAGCTTTTATACTGTCCAGCGAATAGATTTTCTTCACCTCGTCTTTTGCCTTGTTGTAACCTACAGATTTTGTAAGGCCTAGGTTTGCAACACTATCTGCTACTTTGCCAGCTCCCAGTGCATCGTAGTATTTAGCAACTGCCATTACTTCTTTTACTTCACCCTTCGCTTTTTCCAGTTTCTCTTTTGCCTTTTCATCTTCAGGGTGTTTCTTCAGTTCTTTCTCGTACTTATCTACTTTATAGAGCTTGGCAACATTTTCTTTGATTTTGCCTTGTTCAAAATTGTTGAATAGCATCCATGTAAAAGCCGTAGAAATTATCATGATACCTATACGCAGCCATACATTCCGCATGATGGTAACCAATGTAATGAACATGGATATCACCATACCAATAAGCGGTGCAAGGAAGATGAAGAGAACTGTTTTAGAGATTTTTTCTATCTCGATGATAGAACTGAATGCCACAAAGCCTTTGGTCATGTAGGCGTGCATGATGGCAGCACCCGCAAAGCCACCTATCAGTGTGTGCGATGATGATGACGGAATACCGTACCACCATGTAAGCAGGTTCCATGCAATGGCTGCAATAAGGCCTGCAAATATTACTGGAAGGGTAATGAACTCAGGATACACCGTTTTACCAATTGTGTTGGCAACAGCATGGTCCTGAAAAATGAAATAAGCCACGAAGTTGAACGCCGCAGCCCATACTACCGCCTGAAACGGCGACAGTACTTTTGTCGACACGATAGTGGCAATAGAGTTGGCCGCATCGTGAAAGCCGTTGATGTAGTCGAACACCAAGGCCAGTATTATTATTACTACTAAGAAAGTAAACATACTGTCTGTTTTGTACCGATTGGAATTAAACGTATTTGATAATGATTGACTCAATCACGTTAGCTGCGTCTTCGCACTTGTCAGTTACGATTTCCAGCATCTGGTACAGGTCTTTTTTCTTAATAATTTCTACAGGGTTGATGCCTGAAGAGAACAGTTGCATCATACCTTTATCCAGTGTATCATCACCTTCGTTCTCCAGGCTGTTGATGAGTACGCAGGCTTCTGTCAGCGAGCGCAGGTCTTTCATATCGCGCAGGCCATATACTGCTTTGTTCAGTGCAGTGATAGATTTTGCGATAATAGATGCAAACTCTACTGTTATATCATCCAGATCGTCAATACCATAGTTCATCACACGCTTTGATGCACCCCACAGATAGTCTGCGATGTCATCCAGCGATGTTGCCAGATAGTGAATATCCTCACGGTCGAACGGCGTGATGAAGTTTCTGCCCAGTTCTATAAATATTTTATGTGTAACCTCGTCGTTCTTGTGCTCCCACTCTTCCAGGCTCTTCAGCAGTGTGTTGCGCGCTGTCACATCTTTCTCTGCTACTGCTTTGTTGAAAATATCGCTCATCTGTGTGAGGTTGCTGCTCACTTCTTCAAACAAGCCGTAGAATACCCTGTCTTTAGGCAGGAAAATCTTCATAATTGAGGCAAAACCCATATCTGTATTATTGAATTGTCCGCAAATGTATTTTTGTTTCTCAAGGCTATGGAATCGGTAACATACACTTAATAATTCCTTAACATTGAGTTTAATATTATTTAATTATTTAATGACTTTGAGTTGATTTTTAGAAGTTAATCTGTGCCTGCAATCTCAGCAAAGAGCCTTCCTGCAGGTTGTTTTGCTTCGCGAAATCTTCAAAGCGGCGAGAAGAAACAGTGTACATTGCTACCAGTTCAAACTGCTTCACAGGTTGCCACTCAACACCTACTTCAAACTCATTTACCTTGTAGCTGCGCGCATCTCTTTCATGTTTTTTACCCCCCTCATAGTACTGGATTCTTGTGAATGGGAAGAACAGGTGATTTTTAAACTTAATCTGATAATTCAGCATTACATAACCACCTGTCAGGTCTTTAGCTTCGATGCTGTCTGTAGCTGTGTTGAATTCAGGGCCTTTACCTATATTATATTCTGCCTGCACACCAAATGGTTTAGGATATAGTGTTACGCTCGCAGCAGCCCTTTTGTCGATATATGTCAGGTCTTTCCTGTATTTAACACCTGTAGAAAGCTGGTCTGATGCCAATGTATAGAAACCTGTATAACCCTGTACGCCTGCTTCCAGTATCTGTGTACCTATCTGGAAAGGATAAGAAATACGGCCCACCACGTGGCGGTCGTTATTCAGTTCTGGCTTGTTGGCAGTTTGTCCGTTGTACACACCAAAGCCTACCACACCATAGTCTCCCGAGCCTTTCAACCCGTCATTAACCAGTTTAGAGAACAGTTCTCTTGTTTTTGCAGGCGCATAGTAGAACATCACACCCAGGTCGCGCTCGTTGCTAACTGCACTGTTCAATGCATCGTTACGGTCAAGCGGCAGGCGGTTCTGGCTCGACTGCATATTTTCAAAACCATAAGGCACTTTGCTTTGACCTATACGGAAACGGAAACGGTTCTTTTTATCAACCCCTATATCAAAGTAGGCATCCCTCAGCTGGCCGAAATGTAAACCTGTAGTTGATGCAGAGCTTGCAAAGTCGGGCTGAATGTAAAAATATACCTGTTTGCTTATCTGCCCGAAGAAGATAATACGTACGCGCCTCAGAAAGAAGCCACCGTTGTCGCCCCAGCTACGGTCGCACTGTTCGCAGCTCAGTTTGTCGTTTGTTTCCAGCAGACGGTTGTACCTTGCCTGTACATATCCCCTGATGCTTACAGATTCATACCATTTCTTTTTGGGTGCCGCATCTGTTTTCAGCTCCATAGCTTCGCCTTTCTGTGCAAAAACTGCTGTAGACGATGTTAACGATAATACGATTGCAATACCTGCTTGTAAAAGTTTACGCATTTTGGTTTTAAAATTTCTGGACGCAAATGTATTTTGGTAACAATTCCGTAAGAAATTAATAATCAACACTTAATAATTTGGTAACATTGGAGTTAAAGTTGTTTTGTAAAGTTTCCTTCCTATATAATAGGTTGCATTTAGCACGATTATTGCTTTATAGTGCAAAAATACCTTATGCGAAAACTACTAATTCCAACCCTATTTGTGGCATCAGCGCTCTATCTGGCATCATGTAATTGCGGCGGATCAAACGAAATAATAACAACAACGGGTATAGATATGACTACACCTGCCAGCTACAGTGCGGCATCGTCTATGCCTGGCATAGAGGTGCAGGGAATAACCGTAACAGAGAAAGGAGACAGAAAGTGCCACTATAAAAATCTTGTTATATCTTATCGAAATCCATTGCGCACCAGTACAGTAAAAATATACGCAGATAAGGAATTGAAACTACGCACTGTAACCATCCCGGCAGGTGGAAACCTACTGCAATACAAACAACTGGATATATCAGGTTACGATACTTCTTACAGAAACTTTAGCCACTGCACCATATATTTTGGTAAGTTAATAGATACCAATACGTTTAAAGGGCAGTACCATTTTTATGTGCAGGCATCTACTGATAACAATGGCATTTTCAGAGACTCAAGCGATATGGTGATACAGTAGGCTACAATATTTTCAGGTAGATATGCGTTAGAGCATTGTAACCAATCCACAACCAAATGACCCAATATTATGCAGTTATGCTGATGATGATTTCTATTTTCACAACAACAGCATGCAAGAAAAAAACTACTTGTTATATGCCTACACTCGAAACAAACTTTTCGGGCATTGGTTTCATTCACTCCGATAGTGTTCGCTTAGAACTCAAACAAAATTTACCTGACAGAATACTATTCCTATGTTCAAAATATGACACTATGGGTGGTTATAATACAACATGCGCTGACCGCAGATATAACAATGGTGTATTAGTGTCAGGACTCAAAATATATAGCAATAAAGACATAGTACTGCCTGACATTACAATACCTGCCAAGTCAAATATTACGGGCTATACTTCCAATTACTTTTCTTGCAGAATACTAACCATACCTGATGAAGTCAATTTATTTTACAGAGCAGATTTTTTCATAACCAAACAACTACCCAATAAAGAATTGAAAGAAGGTTTATATACCTTCTATGCAGAGGCACAGTCTGTAAACGGCAATCAATACAAAGACAGTACGTCTGTGTATCTGCGATACTAAACTATTGCAACCTCACCCGCGAGTCCAGCCAGCCATAGAGCATATCTGTTACCAGATTTACAATGATGAAGATAAAGGCGGTGAGCAGCACAGAACCCATCACCAAAGGGAAGTCAAACTTATCGAGCGCATCAACGGTTATTTTGCCTACACCCTTCCAGCCAAAGATGTATTCTACAAAGAAGGAACCTGCCAGCAACTCTGCCAGCCAGCCCGAAATGGCTGTCACAACAGGGTTCAGCGCATTGGGCAATGCATGGCGAAACACCACTTTGGTAGTAGACAATCCCTTTGCATAAGCGGTGCGGATATAGTCTTGCGAAAGCACATCAAGCAAGGCACTGCGCGTAAGCTGTGTGATGATAGCCAACGGGCGAATGCCTAAGGCAACAGCGGGTAATATCAGATTCTTCAGTGCCAGATGCCTGCCGGTGATGGCATCGTACTCCCATAGGCTGCCCGTCATATTCAGCCCCGTGTAGCTGTGCAATACATAGCCAAAGAAATAAGCAATTACCAAACCCGCAAAAAACGAAGGCATAGATACACCGGCCACACTTGCGGCAATGGAAGAAGTATCGAGCCATGTATCTTTTTTCAATGCAGCTACTATACCAAGCAGAATACCGCAGATAGTAGCAATGATCATAGCAGCCAGTGCGAGTATGATAGTACCAGGGAGTGCTTCTGTAAGCACCGCATTTACCTCTCGTTTGGTATTGTAGCTGCGCCCCAGATAGGGAGCCTTCAGCCCAATTGCATGGCGGCCCAGTGGCAGCAACGTGGCATAGCCATACTTGGCTTTGTCTGTACTATCGCGCTTGTGGTAGCCTATAGGCGATATATCGTTGAGATATAAAAAATAGCGTGTGGCAAGTGGCTTGTCGAGGTTCATTTCGCGTCTTGCATTTTCTACAGATGCAAGGTCGCTACGCTGCCCCATGGTGAGCCTTGCTGGGTCTCCGGGCAGTACATTGAACAGAAAGAACACTACGGTAATAACACCCGCTAATACAAGCAGGCTGTAACGTATGCGCCGTGCCAGAAAGCGCAGCACTATTTACCCGATTTTGCAGCAGCCAGTGTAGATGGATAATCTTTATAGCTCCACTTGCCACGTATCACACCCTGATCCAGTAGCATAAGCCCCGGATTGGCGCGCAGTGCAGTTTTAGCTACCGTACCATCAAACATATAAAGGATGCCTTTTTCTATATTATTTGCTTTGCGGAAGGCTTCTGCTTTGTCTTTTGTAGTAGAGATGAGTATGTAAGTAGGCACATTGTTTTTCTCTGCATCTTCTATCAGGTTGTGCAGTTTATCCATATTTTCTGTGCTCGCTTTTTCTACGTCTTTTACAAACAGTAGCAGTGTATTGCCCGGCGCTGTCAGCACACTCTCCGTTACATCATTGCCGTCGTAATCAGAGATTACAAAGTCTTTGATTTTCGGTTCTGCATTACCTTTTTTAATCAGTTTCGATTCGCTGCTTACATACTTCCATGTAGTATCCTGCCAAGGGAAGTTTTGTGTATTGAACTCTTTCTTCACACCATCTTTTTCATACACCAGTACTGTCTCATATACATCAGGTATGGCACCTTCAGGTATCTTACGGTCTTTCTCAAGGTTCACACCTACTTTGTACGGAAGGCAATCGTAGTATGGCAGGTGGCCCAGTGCATACCATTGCATACCGAAAGCAAATACCACCGTCAGTATCATCAGCGGCGTATTTATTTTGCCAGAAAATACTGGCTGTATTCTTTTGCGGTAGATGAACAGTATCAAACCCAATACCGTCAGCGCCACATCTTTCCAGAAGGTTTCTTCGTTGCTTATTTTTATACAATCACCAAAACAACCACACTCTTTTATCTTACCGCTGAATAGTACATATGCTGTCAGGAAAGTGAAGAAAACTATCAGCGCCAATAGCAATACAGAAAATACTTTCTGCGCATAGCCCAACAATACCGCCACACCTGCTATTATCTCAAACGCTATCATCATTACAGAAAGCGTCAGCGAGTATGGCATCATCCAATGCATTTTCCACACTTCAAAAAATTCATCCATCTTGTAGCTAAGGCCCAGGGGGTCGTTCGCTTTTACAAGGCCTGAGAAAATGAACAGAACGCCTACAATAATTCTGATGAGCCAGAGTATGTACTTCATATAAGTTGGTTTGTGCGTTTAGTATTGACCGCTAATATGCAAAATGGGTTTGAAATAAACTGTTAAAGCCTATGCTTTGCCTTCGTCTATTTTGATGAGGGCAAAAATGGCATAGTTTACAATATCGTGAAAATTGGCGTCTGCCCCTTCCGATACAATCGTCTGCCCGTCGTTGGCAAGTATCTGTTTGATGCGCAATAGTTTCACCAGTATCAGGTCTACGAAAGACTGCTGAGAAAGCTCTCTCCAAGCCTCGCCATAGTCGTGGTTCTTTTGCTGCATCAGGTTTTCTATATCCTGCGCTTTGTCCTCATACCATTGCTTAGCCTCTTCGTAGCTTAGGTCTATCGGTGCATCAGCAGGCATGGCATTCTGTATCAGGGCTATGATACCGTAGTTTACGATACCTACAAACTCGCTCTCTATACTATCGCCTATTTTTTGCTGCCCTGTTTCCTGTATCTGGCGTATGCGCCATGCTTTAATGTATATCTGGTCTACTATAGATATGCCGCGCAGCACCCGCCACGATGTACCGTAGTCTTTGGCTTTTTTCACGTACATATCCTTGCAGCGGCCTACAACGGCCCTGTATTGTGCTAAAGTATTTGTCATTATGTTGGCGCTTACGCTATCCTGCATTTTCTTTGTAGTGCTATGAGTTTCAAAAATACAGTTTTACCCGTAGAAACCACCCTGCAAAGTAGGGGCAGATTGCTGGACATATCTACACCTGTTGTAATGGGTATCCTCAATGCCACGCCCGACAGCTTCTACAATCAGGGCCGCGACAGCGATACGGACAGCATACTGCGCAATGCAGAGCGTATGCTTGGCGAGGGAGCTACGATACTGGATGTAGGGGGTGCCAGCACCAAACCGGGCAGTGCCATCATAGCACCGGACGAGGAACTGAAACGTGTAATACCCGCGATAGAAGCACTGCACAAGCGTTTCCCCGAAGCCTGGCTGTCTGTGGACACCTATCATAGCACGGTAGCAACAGCGGCTGTAAACGCAGGCGCATCTATCATAAACGATGTAAGCAGCGGCAGTATAGATGGCAATATGATAGCTACTGTAGCCCAGCTCCAAGTGCCTTACATAGCCATGCACATGCAAGGCACACCTGCCACCATGCAACAAAACCCGCAATACAACAATGTAACGCTGGATATACTGAACTACCTGAGAGGAATAATCGACCAATGTGAAGTCGCAGGCATCAAAGATATCATTATAGACCCGGGCTTTGGTTTTGGTAAAACACTGGAGCACAACTACGAACTACTACGCAATATGCACACCCTGCGCATACTTGGCAAGCCTGTACTGGCAGGCATATCGCGCAAGGGCATGATATGGAAAGCACTCGGCACCACACCAGAAGAAGCACTGAACGGCACTACCGCACTACACATGGTAGCCCTGCAACAAGGCGCAAACATCCTAAGAGCACATGATGTAAAGGAAGCGATGGAGGTCATCACTCTGATGGGTATGATTAAATGATTACTATGATGTTTTAGATAGCACTATTGTAGTAGTGATTGGGTTCAATCTATAAAACACAAACTATACATGATAAACAACAACTATAAACATTCCGACATCACAGAAAGAATTATTAAATGTGCTTTCAATGTTCATAATACTATAGGAGCTGGCTTTCAGGAAGTAATTTATCAAAGGGCATTGGCTATAGAATTGGACTATGAAAAGCTAAACTACATACGTGAACAGGAAATGCCTATCTATTACAGAGATATTCAGATTGGCGAGAGAAGGGTTGATTTTCTGGTAGAAAATAATGTATTGGTAGAGCTGAAAGCCGTATCGAAACTTGAAGATGTTCATCTGGCGCAAGCAATAAACTACCTCGAAGCCTTTAAATTAGAAGTAGGATTACTTATCAATTTTGGTTCTGTCAGGGTAGAATTTAAGCGGGTGATGAAAAATGAAGAACAACTAAAGAAAGGCAACCAGATTGGATTTACAGACTACAAGAAGGATGGTTAATGTTCCTCAAAACAAAAACCATTCAAATTCATAGCCATCATTAAATCATTTCATCATAGTATTGGATGGCGTTTAAACTCCTTCGTCCTATCAAACATGTAACGCAAGGTTTGTAGCCTGCGGCTGCGGTAGGTGCCCAAGCTTTCGCCTATGCTTATCATCTTTGGGTTGAAGTCGCCAATCCATTGCATTTCATAGTCTTCGTATTTGGCGGCAGCCTGTATCACTTTTGCACCGCTCATTATCATATAGCCATCTACCCCTTTACCCTGAAATTCGGGCACTACACCAAATGCCAGCCCTACAAAGCGTGTGCATTTACCAAATTGCTTCAGCCACAAAAATTGCAGTTTCTGCAACAGACCAAACTTACCGTTCAGGTGTTTGAAATACTGGTTCAGGTCGGGTAGGTTCACCCAGAAAGCAATCGGTTCACCTTTGTAGTATACAAACCACTGTATGCTCTCGTCTATCACGGGCTTCATGGTTTTGAACATCTTTATCACCGTCTTTTCCTCCAGCTCTTTACCACCGCCGTGTCGTGCCCATGCCTTGTTGTATATAACTGTAAAGTCTTTTGCAAATTTCTCCAATTGGTCTTTGCGGATGTGCATGGCGCTATAGTCAGGGTCTGTGGCATACTTATCATATGCTTCATAAAACTTATCCTGCAAGCGGTTCTTTACTTTCAGTGCAAAACATATCTGTTCATAATACACCTGAAAACCATAGTTGCTGAATAGCTTGGGATAATACTCGGGATTGTAATTCATGCAATACAAAGGCTCCTGAAAGCCTTCTACCAGCAGCCCCCACCATTTATCACGCTCGCCAAAATTGATGGGGCCATCCATTGCTTCCATGCCACGCTCCTGCAGCCATTGCTTACAATGGTCGAACATAAAGTTGGCTGCCTTCTGACTATCTATACATTCAAAAAAACCGATACCACCCGTAGGTTGTTCATTTTTGTATTGCGTATTTACAAATGCAGCGATACGGCCTATTGCAGTGCCGTTATCATCTTTCAGCAACCATCTTGCACATTCCCCTTTTTTGAAAAACTTGTTTTTGGCGGGGTCAAAGACTTCTTCTATATCCTTATCCAACGGGCGCACCCAGTTGGGATTGTTTTGATTAATTGCGTTGGGTAATGCTAAAAATGCCTGCTTATCCGTTTCGGATGCTACTAAATGCATTCTCATAGGCACAAAATTAGCAATTAGATTTTTGTCATAGAACCATCTATGCAGTGCAATTGTTTATTCTACAATCAGTTAATTCAATTTATTTAACAAGACTATTACACACATAGCTCTTTTTGCGAATGTTATCTGCGCTCATTTTTCATTAGATTGCAAGGATATGCAAGTACTACTCTGGGCCATAGCAATCATCCTTTCGGCAGGTGCCGCATGGTGGGTATATCGTGCAGACAAAAAGCGCGCTACACCCTACCCGTGGCTTACAGCAACACTGCGTGGCATTGTAGTATTTCTTGCACTCTTATTATTGCTTGCACCTGTCATCAGCATTACCAGCAACGAGACACAGAAACCCGTGGTAGTTTTTGTGCAGGATAATTCGAGCTCTATAGCTACAGCACTTGGCAAAGACAGCAGTGCCTATCAGAAAAACACTCAATCATTAATTGACAAGCTTTCGGGCGACTATAAAGTGATAACATGGAACCTGAACGGCAATACTACTGCAGACAGCCTGTTTCGCTACACCACCCAAAGCACAGATATATCTAAAGCGCTTGAAAACGTCCAAGAATATTACGGAGCACAAAATCTGGGAGCAGTTGTGTTGGCTACCGATGGCAAGTACAATCAGGGTAGCAATCCATTGTTTCAGCAATTATCATTGCAGAGCCCGCTATACACAGTTGGCATAGGCGACAGCAGCCAACAGAAAGACCTTCGTATAGCACAGGTATACAGCAACAAAACAGTATCGCTGAATAGCAATTTTGAAATACGTGCAGATATCATTGCTACACTTTGCAATGGGTATAGCAACAGCATACAACTTACCGAGGGTGGTCAGGTTGTTGCCTCATCTCCTCTCGGCATTAATAACAATCAGTACGACCGCACCATCTCGTTCAGCATCAAAGCAACTAAAGCAGGGCTGCATCATTATACCATCGCAGCACCAACAGCAAATGGCGAGCAAAACACTGCAAACAACCGCAGAGATGTATTTGTAGAAGTGGTAGATGAGCAAAAGAAAATACTGATAGCTGCTGCTGCACCGCATCCTGACATAAAAGCTTTACAGGAAGCACTGGGCACTATGGAAAGCTACAAAGTAACTGTAGCTATGGCTAATGAAATACCATCGCTTCAAGACTATAAAGTAGTGATATTGCACCAACTGCCGTCACAGTTCCTCAACAACAGCCGCGATATTGCTACCATGCGCAAACCTGTATGGTATATACTGGGCAGCCAGACAAACCCTGCGGCAGTAATGCAGCTGCCATCTCCTGTGCAGATGAGCATCAACCCGCTTGCATCAAGAGATTTATACCCTGCATACAACGCAACATTCAATAGCTTCTCTGTACCGCAAAACATGCAGGCAGTGATGGACAAGATGCCACCACTCAGCGTACCGCAAGGTACTATACAGGCAAAGCCAAATGCAGATGTACTTTTCCGTCAGCGCGATGGCGAGCAACAGCCACTGTGGGCGCTGCAACAGGGCAATCCTTCTGCAGCCATCACAACAGGTGAGGGCATGTGGCGTTGGAGAATGTACGAGTATAAAAACTTCAACACACATAATACCATTGATGAGTGTATTCGCCAGACGGTTTCTTTCCTTGCAGCCAACAGCAACGAAAAACCGTTTTACATACAGCTACCCAAATATGTATGGAGCGACCAGGAAAATATTGGCATGAATGCCTACCTGCTAAATGCTACCAACCAACAGGTAAATAATGCAGATGTGCAATTGATAATAACAGACACCACTGGCAGGAAACAAAACTTCAGCTTTGAAAAGAGCGGCAGCAGCTACAGGCTAAACACAGGTATATGGGCAGCGGGCACATACAACTATGCAGCGCGTGTAGTTTACAACGGTACTACTTATACTGCCAATGGCAGCTTTGTGGTAGAGCACATGCCGCTTGAGCAAATGGAAACAGGGGCAGACTACAACATGCTGTTTACTCTTGCTAAGAAATATAATGGTGGTTTTGTACCTGCTGCAAGCATTACATCATTAGCAGATAGCATTAAGAAGAATACCAACATCAAGCCTGTAATACAAAGCAATATTCAGTCTGTACCATTGGTAGATTGGAAATGGTATTTCCTGCTGATACTCATATTTGCGGTGGCAGAATGGCTGCTACGCAAATACTGGTTAGCTCAATAATAGTTTCGAAAAATCAGCTTAACGCACTTCAGGCAGCATTAGTTCAAACTTAGAGAAGCTGATACATTTATCAGGATTTTTTGCTGCGTGCTTGTACACAATATTGCGGATGTAATCATTATCAGGCATCGGCTCCAGCTTTTCCTGCAGCTCCAGAATATTATCGGGCATCACGCCATCGTGCAGATAACCCATGCCATAGAATGAACCTTTGTTGATGAAGATGCAACTCTGTTCATCATCATTAATACCTTTATCTACCAGTGCAAATGTTGGCAATGTTTTATGCAGCCATTTTACGGCATCATCTACTTTGCGGTTATATCTTTTCGTTTTCATGGTAGCACCACACACACCCGTACAGCTATCTGCAAACACACCGTTGGTACAGTCTGCATTCTTGGCAAGATTGCACAGGCGTGCGCACAAACCAAACTCTGCAATCATCTCGCGTATTCTGTTATGCCCCTCTATGATTGTATTGAATGTATGCAATGGCTTAAGCACCTGTTTATTCTTTTCTATAGCAATGCGTTTATAGCCCTGTTGATCTTCATACACAAACAAACCAAACTTTGGCAGGTAGCCCCTTTGACTGCGATTGTACATCGGCCACAACCTGCGTATCTCAGTACTTTCAAGTATATGTGCCATCAAATCGGTAGCACATTCTTTATAGCTGATGCGGTGTATATCGCGCAGAAAATCCTGCTTCTGTTTGCCTGTTTTATTATTGCTGAAATGACTCTTTACCCTGCGCTTCAGGTTCTTTGCCTTGCCCACATATATCACTTTGCCACCAACATTGTAGAAGTAGTAAACGCCTGGCACATGCGGCAGGCTGTCTACCTGCTCTACTGGCACATGCGGCGGCAAATATTGTTCGCGATTGCGGCCTTTCAGCATTGTGTTTATAACACCCTCTGCATCATTTGCTACCAGCATGGCAAACAGGTCTGCCGTTGCCATAGCATCGCCACCCGCACGGTGATGATTAGCATGATTGATACCCAATTGCACGCATAGCTTACCGAGGCTATAGCTTGTTTTACCAGGCAATATCTTGCGCGCCATGCGTACGGTACACAGTTTCTTTACACCCAGTTCATACCCACTGGCTTCCAAGTGATGCTTTACAAAAGAGTAATCGAAATTGACGTTGTGGGCAACAAATACTTTATCCTTCAGTAATTCGTGTACACGTGCTGCTACCTCGCTGAAGCGTGGTGCATTTTCTACCATGCTGTTGGTAATACCCGTAAGCTTTTGAATAAAGTAAGGAATCTGTGCATTGGGATTGATGAGCGTTTCATAAAAATCTACTACCTGCTTACCGTCGTGCACTACAATGGCTATTTCCGTAATACCGTTTCCTGCGGCATAACTCCCCGTCGTTTCAATATCTACTATCGCATACAGCATTGCATGTTAAAGATAAGGCGAAAATGCCTTTCATTTATTACGCATCTTTTCAAGCAGTTTTATACTAGGCCTTTCTGCCAGAAAATAAAGCCCGTATGCCACTGCCAATGAAAGCAATATGCCTGCATACCACACAAAGAGATTATCTATCAGGTAAAAGCCCATACCAAGATGGTAGGTGAGTATTTTGATGCAGAAAATTGTTGCTATGTGTGTTACATACAATGTGTAACTGTAATGCCCGATATTATTGAGCCAGCCTACAACAAAATTGTGCCGCATAGCGCCAAACAGCAACCAGTATGCAAATATCGCTGTCATAGTTCCTGTTACTTTGTTGGTTTTTTCATGAAATACATACCCTTTTACAAGTATTAGTAACAGGAAGAAAATGAATGCAAAAACTATCCATGCTGCCTTGCCCATCGGGAAGGACTTTACAAGCATATCGCGATACTTATAGAACAGCATACCTAACAAAAAGTATACGCCGTAATCTGCAAACAATTGCAGAAAGACATTGCTGTCATCAGGGTCTCTGTACACTATCCCGTCATAGAGCAGAAATGCAGTGTATATCAGCAATACAATGATGCACCATACCTTCATTTTCCTGATGATAAATGGCGCAGCGAGATAAAACAATACTTCCAGGGGCAGCGACCAGTATTGGTGTGTCAGGTAGTTTTCTTCATGAATGTAAACGGCAGACAACAATATATTTTTCAGCGAAATAAACCTGTAGTAATATTCCTGCAAAGGCGTATTACCATCTACGCTTTTAAAGAATACATCGGAGCAGAAAAACCGTATCAACCAAAACACCACCAATGCCCACAACAACCCTATCAGATAAGTAGGATAAAGGCGTACCAGCCGGCGTTTATAAAACCCTGCAGTATCTACATTGGCAGACAAGCTATGTGCTATAGAAAAGCCCGACAAGACAAAAAACAGTATCACAAACTCAGAACCAAGCGTTGCCAACTGGGTAGCCAGCATTAATACCCACTCCCATATCTGCCAGCTTTGCTTAGCATGTACATGTGTAGCATACAGCACATCGTCAGAGAAAAGCAAACCACGCGCATGGTTTACAACAACACCAAGTGCAGCAAACCCTCTCAGTGCATTGATGATGCGCCAGTTTATTTTTAGTGGTTGTTCGTTTAGCATATTACCGTCTAGAAAAGGGGGAAACGGCGAGACAAAATACTATATGTCACCACATTATTCTGTAGACTTTATATAAATAGACATAAAAGGTTTTACGTTTAACTATTATGTATATTCATACATTCACATCTGAAACATGCGTTATCAATCTATATTCCTTAAGCTGCTTGTATGCACACTGCTGATAGCTGGATGCAGGGAAGCCCCAAAGCCTAAAACTAAATCTCCCTTGATTGTTGACAAGAAAGAACTGGAATGCAAACGCAAAAACTGGAACCGTGTTCCCAAAAGTGAAGGCTATGTGACGGATGTAGTCAAAAAACAGGAATACAAGCAGGTAAAATAATGATTAAACTGCTTACCCCAATTTATTAATCGTACTTAAAACAGTTTCTCCTATAAATATGAAACCTCTTATATCTCTTATCCTGATAATTCTCTCATATACGAGCTTTGCCCAAAGCAGAAGCATTACTCTTGCGAGTAAATCTACCATTAGCTCCACTTCAATTATCCAATCCGTATTTGACAAAGATGGGGGTATACTCCATTTCGGCAGATCAGAACCATTTTCAAGCCATTTCCTGTGTAAAACGTCCAGAGAAGGCATCTTACAGTACTCTTTTGAACACTGGGGTGCAGAAGGAGGCATATTTAAGTTTACACAGAATGGAGATTACTACATCGAAAATGGGCAAGGACTACTAGGTCGAGTTTCCTCAATCTTTGACGATAGTGTAAAGTTTTGGTCTCATTCTTTTAATATAAATGGCAACAAAAGGACAACGGCCATTTGCGAATTACCACGGAACGGTATATCAGTTTGCGGCATAAATAGGTTTGCAACTTCTTTTGAAGGCCAATCTGGCTACATAATTAAATTGGACACTACTTATATTGGGGGATTTTGGGCAAAAAAATATAGTAATAAAACCATTGATGGACAGTCTAACTTATGGATGAATGGGCTTCTTTACATTAACAAGCATTTTTATACAAGTGTAATTGCTAAAGAAGTTAATGACCCTAAAATATACGTAGCACTAATGCAATTAGATAGTAATGGTGTAATTAAAAACTCTTACAGGCTTGATACAGCCGGCATGCTGAATGGTGAGTATTATTTTTTCAGTGGCATCCAAAATCTTACACAAAAAGGGGATAGTATTATATTCAGTAGCTTATGTAACAATGGATTAACTGATACAAATTACCATGAAGCAATATTTGTAGGTAAATTCAATCTACAAAACCAAACAATTAAAGGCCTTTTATTCGGCCTCCCGAATTACAACAAAATGAACGTAACATGTGTCAATATTGATGACACAAATTATCAGGCTTTTGCCTTTATGCCAAGCACCGAAAAAGCAAACCCTAATAATTACTTGTACTTGTTAAAGAAAAGCTTCTTTACAATAGTTCTAAACGATACTATTAAATATAGTAAGCGTATTTTGTCTGACACTATGCAGACTGTTAATTCAGTACTTTACAATAACGATACCGCATTTCTTAGCGGGATGTTTGCAAAAAGGCAAACAGGCTATTTTAGTTACTTCAAATTATCCGATACAAGTACAGACTGTAATTCAACTGACACTGTATTATTATACTCCAATCATGAACAACAACTATCCACTAATGGCTATCGTCCTGATATTTATAACATAAATTTTAATACAAGAACCATGTATAGCTCCTTACCTGGGTATCCGTATGGAGATTCTACTATTTACATACAGTATGCATGCGGAGATACACTACCTACTATACCTGTAACTATTTCTCAAAATCAACTTTTGCATTCCATTAAAGTATACCCTAACCCAACAAATGGAGTTATTAATATTGACGGTAGTACTGCAAACATTCGGAAGGTCATTTTACAAGACATTACCGGAAGAATATTAAAAGAACTCTACTTCAATCATAGAAGCATTACAGTAAACACCTCTTCAATATTCAACCATACAGGCATTATATTTTGCACTGTTCAAACAGATACAGACATATACACCGAAAGAGTTGTGATCAATTCTCAATAACCTCTAAAAACAACAAAGGGTAGCAAATTGCTACCCTTCATTATATCATTAAAGCCTTTGCTCAATTAGCTTTGGCTTGCTTTCCATTTTTTAACTGCTTCTGTCAGGCGAGGCAGTACATCCATTACATCGCCCAGTACACCATAGTCTGCCGCTTTGAAGAACGGAGCTTCAGGATCTTTGTTTATAACAACAATCGTCTTAGAGCTGTTAACACCTGCCAGGTGTTGAATAGCACCGCTGATACCTGCAGCAATGTACAGGTTCGGGCGGATGGTACCACCTGTCTGGCCTACGTGCTCGTGGTGAGGACGCCAGTGAGAATCTGCTACAGGACGGCTACAAGCAGTTGCTGCGCCCAGTTCTGTAGCCAGTGCTTCCAGTATATGCCAGTTTTCAGGGCCTTTCATACCACGGCCACCGCTTACTACCAGTTCAGCTTCGCTCAATGGTACAGCGCCTGTTACTTTGCTTACTTCTTTTACAGTGATGCCGAAGTCTTTATCATCAAAAGCAACATCCAGTTTTTCAACTGCTGCGCTGCCTTCGCCTTTCTTCACTGCAAAAGTGTTAGGCATCAGGTTGATGATTTTAACATCGGTAGTGATATTCACAAAAGCGAATGCTTTACCCGAGAATACTGTTTTCTTAACGATGAAGCCATTGCTTGTATCAGGCTGCGATACAGCACCTGCTACCATACCCGCCTTCAGTCGTGCAGACAGGCGAGGAGCTACTGCTTTACCCGTTACATCGTGCAGGCAAACGATAACTTTTGCGCCTTCTTTTTCGGCAGCAGTAGCCAGTGCTTTTGTATAGGCACGTGCATTCAGGTTATCCAGGCGTGCATCTGCTACATGCAATACTTTGCTTGCGCCATATTGGCCCAGTTCCTGCATGGCAGCATCGTTTACATTACCCAATGCTACCGCTGTAACAGTGGTGCCCATTTTCTGTGCCAGTTCGGCAGCGTATTGAACCGCTTCGAAGGTTTTCTTTTTGAAAGAACCCTGTGCGTTTTCTGCTAATACTAAAATCGACATACTTAATTATTTGAACCGGAATGAACCGGATATGATTAATGTTTACTTTCTACTTAATACTTACGACTATCTACTGAACAAATCAGATAACTTTTGCTTCGTTGTGTAACAATGCAACCAGTTCATCCATGTTGTTTTCGTCTATCATCTTAACGCCTGTTTTTGCCGGTGGCAAATCGTAAGAAGCGATAGTAGTCAGTGCATCAATAGCTGCAGGTGCAACTACTTTCAGCGGCTTGGTACGTGCAGCCATGATACCGCGCATGTTTGGTATGCGAGCTTCTGCCATACCCTTCTGGCAAGAAACTACCAATGGCAGTGAACAAGTATCTGTTTCTTCACCACCTTCTATTTCGCGTTTCACGGTAGCTACACCACCTGCTACTTCCAGTGCAGATGCAAAGCCTATGTAATTCATATCAAGCAGTTCTGCCAGCATAGCACCCATCACACCATTGTTATAGTCGATAGATTCTTTACCGCACAGTACCATGTCATAACCTTCGCTCTTAGCATATTCAGCTATTTGCGCAGCTACCACATAAGGGTCGTTGCTGTCTGTGTCTATACGGATAGCTTCGTCGCCACCCAGTGCCAATGCTTTGCGGATAACAGGTTCGGCATCTGCCTTACCAACTGTTACCAGATTTACAGCCGTAGCAATACCTGCTTCTTTCAGTTCCAAAGCACGTACCAGTGCATACCATTCATCATACGGGTTGATGATGAGTGTTACACCTGCTGTGTTGAATTGCGTGTTGTTGTCGCTGAATGCGATTTTGGTAGTTGTGTCAGGCACCTGGCTTATACAAACTAATATCTTCATCAGATTTCGAGATTTGATATACTAATACAAACTACAAATATGTAGCCCGAATGGTTGGCAAAAGTACGGCAAAAATCACATCGGAACGAATGTAAAGCTTACAGATTTGGTAAAACTTAAAAAGAGAAAGGGGCTTGAATAAGCCCCTTTCATCAATACATTATATAAATCTTACTTTATTTCTACTTTGTCGTTCAGGTCTGTATCAACCAGTACGCGGCCACAATGTTCGCACACGATGATTTTCTTGTGCTGACGAATTTCGCTCTGGCGTTGTGGCGGGATAACATTGAAACAACCACCACAAGAATCGCGATGGATAGGCACTACTGCCAGACCATTTCTGTAGCTGCTACGGATGCGCTCGTAAGCAGACAGCAGACGTGCATCTACTTTTTCTCTTGCAGCGTTCGATTTTTCAGCAAGTACAGCTTCTTCTTTCTCTGTTTCGCCGATGATTTTTTCCAGCTCTTTCTTCTTTCCTTTCAGTACGTCTTCAACGTCCCTGATTTTATCTTCCGTACGTTGACGTGCAACAGCGCGGTCTTTCAGTTCGAAGTTGGCATCTTTAATGTGCTTCTCGTTCAGCTTCACTTCCAGCTCCTGCAGCTCCATTTCTTTATTAATAGCTTCGAACTCACGATTGTTCTTTACGTTGTCCTGTTGCTTTTCGTACTTCTTTATCAGCGCCAGCGCTTCTTTCTTACCTTCAGTTTTCTGCTCGATAAATTCGTTGATGCTTGCTATCTCAGCATCAATGTTTTGTACGCGTTTCTGCAATCCTTCAATCTCATCTTCCAGGTCTTTCACTTCCATCGGCAGTTCACCTTTCAGCGTTTTGATTTCATCTATTTTAGAATCAATCTTTTGCAGGGTAAGAACGGCGATGAGTTTTTCTTCAACCGAAAAGTCTTTAACAGTAGCCATCAGCAATAATATTTTACCGGATTTGTATTAGTAATTGATACAAGGACGGCAAAATTAGGAAATTTTCTATTAATTATATCGGCAAATATTTCTACGGTGTATTGTTCGCTTTCATAATGCCCTATATCGGCTATTACTATCCTGCCCTCGGCATCAAAAAACTGGTGGTATTTAAAGTCGCCCGTTACAAAAACATCTGCCCCTGCACCTATGGCATCCTTCAACAGGAAGCTGCCTGAGCCTCCACATATTGCCACTTTCTTTATATCTGTACCTTTCAGCGCTGTGTAACGAATGCAGCCAACCTGCATTTTTCCCTTCAAAAAGCCCAAAAATTCGCTTTCAGGCATCGGTTTTGGCAAAAAACCCACCATTCCGGCCCCTATTTGCTGATTTTTGTTCTCCAGCGCTACTACCTCATATGCTACCTCCTCGTACGGATGAGCTTCAAAAAGTGCCTTCAGCACCCTGCCTTCATTGTGTTTTTCCAGCAGCACTTCCAGCTTCACCTCATCGGCTACTTCTCTGGCACCACCGGCCACCCCTACTACAGGGTTGGCGTCTGCCGCCGCACGAAAAGTGCCTTTGCCCTCTGTACCAAAGCTGCACTCACTGTATTTACCTATCTGCCCCGCGCCAGCGGCAAAAAGGGCATCACGTACCTTATCAAGGTCGGCAACGGGTACATATGTATGCAGTTTGCGAAGTGTACCGCTCATTACAGAGAGTATTTCGGTATCCACCAGCCCCAGCTTTTCGGCTATTTTGGCATTTACCCCTGCCCGCACATTATCCAGATTGGTGTGCGCTGCATAGATATGTATATCGTTTTTGATGGCTTTATGTACAATGCGCTCTACATAGTTTCGACCTGTGATGCGCTTCAGCCCCGAAAATATTACGGGGTGATGTGCCACTACCATATTGGCACCACGCTCGATAGCCTCATCGAGCACAGCCTCGGTCACGTCCAGTGTTAATAGCACGCCTGTAACAGCCGCATTGGCATCGCCTACCTGCAGACCGCTATTGTCATACCCTTCCTGATATACCACAGGAGCATACGCCTCTATGGCTGCCATGATGTCTTTTACAAAAATCATATACCGTAAATATAGCCTTTAGCACAAAACTACACATAAGGCTTATCTTTGCGCCATGCAATTACTCGACGGCAAAGCGGTATCCGCCCATATCAAAGCGCAGATTAAACAAGAAACCGAAGAACTGAAGGCCAAGACAGGCAAAGTGCCACACCTGGCAGCCATACTGGTAGGTAACAATCCTGCCAGCGAAGCCTATGTAGGTTCTAAAGTGCGTACATGCGAGGAACTGGGCTTTGGCTCTACTCTACTCCGTTTTGACGAAAGCATATCGGAAGCTGCACTGCTCGAGGAAATTAAAAAACTGAATAGCGACAACCGCATAGACGGTATACTGGTACAGTTGCCATTGCCAAAGCACATCAGCGATGATGCGGTTATCAATACCATAGACCCGAGCAAAGATGTGGATGGTTTCCACCCGGTATCGCAAGG
Organism: Flavipsychrobacter sp.; assembly: GCA_035299045.1. Lineage (GTDB taxonomy): Bacteria > Bacteroidota > Bacteroidia > Chitinophagales > Chitinophagaceae > Polluticoccus. Next base: position 18,591 of record DATGXJ010000030.1, on the reverse strand, counting down.
CAAGATGGTATTGGGACAACCTGGCTACCTGCCTGCCACACCTTATGGCATGCTGCTGATGCTGGAACATTATGGCATCAACACTGCCGGTATGCACTGTGTGGTAATAGGTCGCAGCAACATAGTTGGTACGCCAATGAGTGTGTTGATGAGTCGCAATGCCAACCCGGGCAATGCTACCGTTACTATTTGCCACAGCAAAACAAAAAATCTGAAAGAAATTTGCCTGCAGGCAGATATCATCGTGGCTGCCATAGGCCGTCCGCGATATGTAACGGCAGATATGGTGAAAGAAGGCGCAATTGTACTGGACGTAGGTATCAACCGCATAGATGATGCAACGAAGAAAAGTGGCTCTCGCCTGGTAGGTGATGTTGACTTTGACAACGTAGCACCAAAATGCAGCTATATAACACCTGTACCGGGCGGTGTGGGCTTAATGACCATTTGCGGCCTTATGAAAAACACACTGGAAGCAGCGAAACAACATATATAATATCGTGTCTGTTACTACCAATCAAATAACATCATATCCGGTGATGGAGCATTTCTACACGCTTCAGGGAGAGGGTATGTACAGCGGGCAGGCTGCCTATTTCATTCGCCTAGGCGGGTGCGATGTGGGCTGTGTGTGGTGCGATGTAAAAGACAGCTGGGATGCTTCTAAACATCCTGTAATGACGGTTGAAGAAATTACTACTGTAGCATCTGCAAACCCTGGACGTATTGCCGTAATAACCGGTGGCGAACCTGCGATGCACAATCTTGTGGCTATCTGCCAATCGCTGCACGATGCAGGCTTTCGAGTGCACATAGAAACATCGGGCGCGCATCCGCTAAGTGGGAAGCTCGATTGGATAACACTGTCTCCGAAAAAATTCAAAGCTCCGCTTGAAGAAAACATGGAGCTGGCACATGAGCTGAAGATAGTGGTGTACAACAAATCGGACTTTGCATGGGCAGAAGAACATGCTGCCAAAGTAGGCAAGCAATGTAAGCTGTATCTGCAACCCGAATGGAGCCGCATAGAAACTATGACACCGCTCATCATCGACTATATAAAACAACATCCGCAATGGCAATTGTCTTTGCAAACGCATAAATACATCAACATACCATAATGACTTTATTCCAATCAATCATCCTTGGCATCGTAGAGGGCATTACAGAGTTTTTACCTATCTCTTCTACAGGACACATGATACTTGCCAGCTACTTCATGGGCATTCAGGAAGATAGCTTTACCAAACTGTTTGAAGTATGCATACAACTGGGTGCAATCCTGTCTGTTGTAGTGTTATATTGGAAGAAGTTTTTCGATTTCAAAAAATGGCAGTTTTATGTAAAACTGATAGTTGCAGTAGTGCCTGCACTTGTACTCGGTTTTCTGTTCAACGATGCTATTGAAGAATTGCTTGAAAGTCCGATTACGGTTTCCGTATCGCTGATATTAGGTGGTGTGGTATTGCTGTTTATAGATAAGGCGTTTAATAACCCTACTATTACGACCGAAGAAAACATCACGCACAAAAATGGCTTTGTCATTGGTTTGTGGCAGTGTGTATCTATGATACCGGGCGTCAGTCGCAGTGCGGCAACCATCATAGGTGGTATGCAGCAAAAGCTGACACGCAGTGTTGCAGCAGAATTTTCTTTCTTCCTCGCAGTGCCTACTATGGCGGCAGCTACTGGCTATTCGCTGGTGTTGAAACACTGGACTGTAAACGGTACAGAAATGAAAGGCTATGAAATGCTGACACAGAACAGCGACAACCTGATGATATTTGGCGTAGGTGCGTTGGTATCATTTGTAGTAGCCATGATTGCCATTAAATCATTCATCAGCTTCCTGCAGAAATATGGCTTCAGGCTGTTTGGCATCTACCGCATCATAGCGGGCATTATCGTACTGCTGTTGTTGGGATTGAACAAGTAATCAAACTATTCAGGCTTCCATGCATTGAAGAGGAGATTCAGGTAATGATTCTCTTCTTTAGTGATTACATTATCTGCCTTCGTTAGTTTGATGGCGAAACGCAACAGGCTGTTGCGCTCTTCTTCTGTTGAGTCGTCGTAGAAATCATCTAATGCTTTCTGGAAATGTGCCTCCCATTCATCGTGGCGCAGATTGCTGATGATTTCCATCTGCTTATCAAGATTCACCCTGAACGGAAATTCCTCCACTATATACTCGCGTATCACATTATCCTCATCTGCGCTGATACGAAAATCCACCGCCGACAGTATCATCAGCAGATGGTAACCCGCAATGGTTTTGTTCATTCTGTTGTTGGGCATACAATTCCTCAGCTTATAGTTAGCTCTGGGTTGCCAGCAGCAAATCCAGGTCTGTGTATTTAAAGTTAAAACGTTTGGCTATCGGCGCATTCGTCACACAACCTTTATACATATACACCCCATTGCGTATGCCGCCTTTTGCCTGTATCAGGCTTTCAAAGCCGCCCATATCCGCACACTGCATCATAATGGGCATCAATACATTGCTGATAGCGCGCGATGCGGTACGCGATACTGCAGATGCCATATTAGGCACACAGTAGTGTATCACATCATACTTCTTATATATCGGGTTTTCGTGCGTGGTAGCTTTCGATGTTTCGAAGCAGCCGCCACGGTCTATACTCACATCTACAATTACAGAGCCTGCTTTCATATTGCTCACCATCTCATCTGTCACTACCACAGGTGTAATACCGTTCTTGGGCTTCAGCGCACCTACTACCACATCTGTATTGGCCAGTTCTTCAGCCAGTGTTACAGGTTCTATTACAGATGTAGAACAACGCCTGCCGATATTATTCTGCAAACGCATCAGTCGGTAAATGGAATTATCGAATATCATTACAGATGCACCAAGACCTAATGCTGTACGCGCTGCAAACTCGCCCACTACACCAGCACCCAGTATCAATACCTTAGCTGGCGGCACGCCCGATATACCGCCAAGTAGTATACCCTTGCCGTTGTGTACGTTATTCAGGTATTTGGCCGCTGTAAGTATAGCCGAGCTACCAGCTATTTCGCTCATAGAGCGTACAATAGGGTAAGTGCCTGAATCATCTTTGATAGAGTCGAATGCAATAGCAATGATTTTCTTTTGTATCAGATGCTCTATCATTTCCTTCTTCAGGAAAGGCATATGAATTGGCGATATCACCACCTGATTGGGTTGCAGCAGTGCTACTTCTTCTTCAGATATTGGTGCCGACTTAATAATCGTCGTTGCCTTGTAAACTTCTGATTTTTCGTACACGATGCGTGCACCTGCTTCGCTATAGTCGCTGTCGAAGTAAAAAGAGCCTTCCCCAGCGTTATGTTCTACCACCACATCGTGGCCATTATTAACTAAAACTGAAACAGCCTCCGGCGTCAGCGCCACACGATTTTCCTGAAAAGAGCTCTCTTTAGGTATTCCTATAAAAAGGTCTTTCTTCTTAGGCAGTATTTCCAGTGTTTCCTCCAGCGGAACATAGGAAAACGATGGCGATATATATGGCTTCTTACTCATGCACTAACCACGATACATTTGTGCAGAAAAGTACAAAACAAGTTTCGATAAAAGAAGCCTGTTAACACCCAAATGATTGTTAAGATAAAGTCAGGTTTTTGAAATAGTCTGCCGCTTTGCCCTATTTGTCGCCTTAAATTTTATTTTTGTAAGGAAGACAGGATTATGCTCAGACAGTCGCAACAGCAGAAGTTATTACAAAAACTATCCCCCCAACAGATTCAGCTCATGAAACTGTTGCAGATACCTACTGCCAACCTTGAAGAAAGAATAAAAGAAGAACTGGAAGAAAACCCCGCGCTGGAAGTAGGTAACGAGGATAATGCGACTGATGAATATGACCTGCAGGATAATGAAAGCAGTGACGACTTTGAAGAAGCAGATGATGTAGAACTGAGTGATGATACTGCAGAGAAAGTAGATATAGATGATTTTCTTCGTCATGAAGATGATGATACAGGCAGAGATTACGGCGACGATTACTATGGCAATAGTGGCGATACAGAACGTGGCAGCGCACCTGTAAGGGTAGAAACAAGCTTTCACGACCATGTGCTGGACCAATTAGGCATGCTGGAACTGGACGACCGCGCCCATGCCATTGCAGAACAGATTATTGGCAGCATGGACGAGGATGGCTATCTGCGCAGAGAAATCACAGCCTTGGTAGATGACCTTGCTTTCGGACAAAACATCTATACCGACGAAGCAGAGGTAAATGCGTTGATTGCAAAAATTCAACAGTTCGACCCACCCGGTTTATGTGCATGGACACTGCAAGAATGTCTGCTGCTGCAACTGAAACGCATAGACCCTCAAACAAAAGCATCAAGAAACGCCATTGAAGTAATAGACAAATACTTCAATGAATTCATAAAGAAACACTACGACAAAATACAGCGCCATCTGGGGCTGAATAATGAAGACTTTAAAGAAGTCATCAATTCCATCATCAAGCTGAATCCGAAACCAGGGGCTGCTTTCGCTATTGTAAACAAGGCAGAAAGCTACATCATCCCCGATTTCTTTGTATTCAACAACAATGGCAAACTGGAGCTTTCGCTCAACTCTAAAAACGCCCCTGAACTGAGAATATCAGACGGTTATAAAGAGATGATGCGCGCATACGACCGTGGCGATAAAAAAGATAAGCGTCAGAAGGAAGCAGTACAGTTCATCAAGCAAAAGCTCGACTCTGCAAAATGGTTTATCGATGCCATCAAGCAAAGGCAGCATACACTGTTGCAAACCATGCAGGCTATCATCGTGTTCCAGACAGAGTTTTTCCTGAGTGGCGATGAAACATCGCTGAAACCAATGATTCTGAAAGACATTGCCCAGATGACGGCACTGGACGTTTCAACGGTATCGCGCGTGGCCAACAGTAAATTTGTACAAACTGAGTTCGGCACATATAAATTGAAGTACTTCTTCTCTGAGGCATTGCAAACGGAAAGTGGCGAAGAAGTATCTACCAGAGAGGTAAAAACCATATTAAATGATATCATCGGCAGTGAAAACAAACGCAAACCACACTCTGACGAGAAATTGACAGAGATGCTGCAGGAAAAAGGTTATAACATAGCACGCCGTACCGTAGCAAAGTATCGCGAGCAGTTGAACATTCCCGTAGCACGTTTGCGCAAAGAATTGTAGTACAATTCACCATTTTATTCATCACCCCATTATGACATTTGAAGCAATACTAGAGGGTAGGCCTGAGCCTTTGCAAAAAACCGCTATGCAGCTGAAAGGCTTGGCATTACGCGTTGACAAGCTCATCAACGAACAGATTTACGGTGGTACAAAATCGAAGGTGGCACTTTACAGCAAGGGCAAACCCGATAATGTATTGTTTGGCATACAGCTTACAGATAAGTACTGCGTGTTATACCTGCACCATACAGATACTGCCGATACCATGAGCCTGAAAATAGAAGGCGATGGCAAGCATGCCAAACACGTAAAGCTTACAGAAATGACACCCGAACTGGAAACCGAGATAAAGCAGGTGATGAAAAACATCATCCGTGCCAGCAGACACTAACGGTTTTTATCCGTATTCATTTTTTTAGCTACGGCATCCAGCGTATCATAAAACTCCTCTCCGTATTTGCGGGTTATGGAGTCTTTCAGAAACTTATATACAGGCACTTTTAGCTGCTTACCCAGCTTGCAGGCCGGTTTGCACATCTGCTTGCGTGGCTCGTAGTTTACGGCTTCGTATCCATCCATCTGCTTGATGCGGATCGGATATAAATGGCAGGAAATCGGTTTTTTGAAATTTATCTTACCCTCGTTGTATGCTTTTTCAAAAGCACATTTCACAATACCCACTTCATCGGTATAGGCATATACACATATACCACCGTTTACTGTAGGCGTTACAAAGCCATACTCATCATCTATGGTATGTGTGCCTTGTTTCTTTACCTCTTCCACATATTCGGGTAGCAGATATGGCTTTACTGTCGGGTATACTTTTGCAATGATTTTTGTTTCTTCTTCGGTTAGCGGCGCACCACAGTCACCATCTACACAGCAGCCACCTTTACATGCATTCAGGTCGCATACAAACTGTTCTTCAACCACTTGGTCGCTCAGTAAAACATTATCTATCGCAATCATTGAAAAGGAAAATATGGATGCAAAGATACAACTACATATTCAGGTAGTTCATCAGGTTGTTAAACCTGTCTTGCAGGCTGTCCTGATCTGTTGTATCACCAAACACTTCTTTTACTTTATAATTATGCCTTTCCAATGCAGATACCACACCACCCAGGCTGTTTCTGTTTGTTTTCAGCGTTACTTCCAGCTTGCCTGTCAGCTTGTTGCTGAATATCTGTGTGCTGATAAGCAACACTTCCTCGCTCTCGCAAATGCGTGCTATTTCGTACAGGCTGTAGTTGCGCGGGTCTATCTCCAACACAATAATACCACCGGGATTATTCAGCCCTGTATTTTCTGTAACGTAGCGCAGTAGTTCATCTCTGGTTATAGACCCTACATAGGTATTCTCCGAATCTACTACAGGTACTACCGCCAGGTTTTGCTGGTGTGCTATGCGCAGTGCTTCATACGGGTGCCCTGATGCCAGTACCGCAGGACGATAACCCAGAAAGTCTGCATTCTGTAAAGATTTGTCGGGTGTTTCCCAGTCCAGCAGGTCATTTTCCTGTACAAGACCTACATATTTTTCATCGGCAATCAACGGTAGCTGTGCGAGGTTGTTCTCGTCCATCAGCGTCAAAGCTTTGTCTCCTGTGTCTGTAGGAATCAGGGTGGGTACTGTCGGTGATATCAGTTGTTCAACTACCATTTTGTTTGATGCCCCTTTGCTGTTATATAACGTAGAAAATGCAAATCAGGTTTATTGTTTGCATTAAATATAACAGCAGGGTGACAATTATGTTTGTTATCCTTTGTGTTTTGCTAAGAATCCGTCCAGTATCACATTAAACTCTGCAGGCACTTCCATCATCGGTGCGTGGCCGCATTTGTCTATCCAGTGCAGTTCAGAGTTTGGTATCAGCTTTTTAAATTCTTCTGCTACCATTGGTGGAGTGATGGTATCGTTCTTACCCCATACTAGGCAAGTAGGCACTTTTATTTCTTTGAGCTCATCGCCCAGATTGTGTCTGATGGCCGATTTTGCCAGTGCTATTATTTTCAGGGCTTTCAGCCTGTTGTTTACTATAGAATACACCTCATCAACCAGCTCTTTATTAGCTACTGCAGGATCGTAGAAAGTAAGTTCTGTTTTCTTTTTGATGAAGTCGTAATCACCACGTTTAGGGTATGTTTCGCCCATTCCATTTTCAAAAAGGCCCGAGCTACCTGTCAGTGTCAGCGTTTTAACTTTATCCTGATGCTTCAGTGTGTATACAAGCCCTACGTGCCCACCCAAAGAGTTGCCCAACAAGTGTACTTTGCCATAGTTCATTGTATCCAGAAACTTCTGCACATGCTTGGCAAGGCCACCAACGGTTGTATCCAGTATCGTAAGGTCGAACAGCGGCAGCATAGGTATAATAACCTTATGCGTTTGCTTAAAATGATCGACGAGGTCTTTAAAATTGCTAAGTGCACCAAAAAGTCCGTGTAACAGTACCAATGGCTCGCCTGCGCCCTCTTCTACATATTTAAATTTACCGTTCTGTTTTACTTCGTATTGCATGTTGCCGTTAATGGTTGTACTAAATTACTGTGTTTTCCGCAAAATTATAGTTTTTCGCCAATCGGGTAACTATTTACCCTTTTGTTTGTTGTTATCAAAATATCAATAAATAAACTATTCTCATAGCTTTTTTCACAATTTGCTTCAATTCATTCTGCTAAATTTGCACTGCATTATATCAGCTCTATGTTGCAATACTATTGTTCTTCGCTCACATCGTACCAAAGGCTAAAAACCAAAGAAGTAAAAATTGGTGATTTACTGCTTGGCAATGGCAACCCCATCCGCATACAGACCATGACGACTACAGACACCATGGATACGGAGGCTACCGTTGCCCAATGTGTGCGTTGCATAGAGGCAGGTGCAGAACTGGTTCGTATTACAGCACCCAGCAAAAACGAGGCTGAAAACCTGCTGCACATCAAAAACAAACTGCGTGCAATGGGCTATAATACACCTCTTGTAGCAGATATACATTTTACACCCAACGCAGCAGAGATTGCTGCCCGCCTGATAGAAAAAGTACGTGTAAACCCGGGCAACTATATCGACAAAAAGAAGTTTGACTTTATTGAATATACCGACAGCGAATATGCTGCCGAAATAGACCGCATTCGCGAGCGCTTTACACCACTTGTAAAGATTTGTAAAGAATACGGTACTGCTATGCGCATCGGCACAAATCATGGCTCGCTGAGCGACCGTATCATGAGCCGTTACGGCGATTCGCCGATAGGAATGGTAGAAAGTGCGATGGAGTTTTTGCGAATAGCGCGTGATGAAAATTATCACCAGATAATACTCAGTATGAAATCGAGCAATCCGCAGGTGATGGTACAAGCCTATCGTTTACTGGTGCAAAAGATGGATGAAGAGTTTGGCGAATGCTACCCGCTGCATCTCGGTGTTACAGAAGCAGGCGATGGTGAAGATGGCCGTATTAAGAGTGCAGTAGGCATCGGCACATTACTGGAAGATGGCATTGGCGACACCATACGTGTATCGCTGACAGAAGACCCTGAGTTTGAAATACCTGTTTGTAAAGACATCATATCGCGCTATACCAACAGAACAAATACTGGCATTATTCATCCATACAACGAAGACAAAATCATCCTGCCATACAATCCGTTTGAATATAAACGCAGAGCTACAAATGCAGTAGAAAACATCGGCGGACACCATGTACCTGTAGTACTTGCCAATCTGAAAGAAGAAGAAAATCTGCAACCTGCAGACCTTGAAGCAGTAGGTTATAAATATGATGAAGCAACAGACAAATGGAACATTGGCGATGCAGCAGCAGATTATATTTATCTTGGCAACAAGACCATCAACTTTGCACTACCCGGCACACTGAAAGTAGTATGCAGCTACGATATATGGCAACAAGCAGAAGACAAAACAGCCTACAGGCCATTGTTTGATGCTGCATCTTTCAATGCATTAACTATACTACCAGATACCCCGCATTTTGTTGTACTGGATACTAACAGCGATTGGCAGAACATTATCGACACCATCACACATGCCAATCACAACACTGTTATTTGTCTGTTCAATACCGATGCTAATAACATGCCTTCCATCAGGCGTGTGGTGGCAGAGATGATGCTGCGCAACATCAAATCGCCTGTGATACTTTGCTGCAACAACAAAGACAAAACCATCGACGAACAACTGATAGACTTTGCAACCGTAACAGGTGGATTATTGCTGGATGGCATGGGCGATGGCGTATGGCTTTGGAACCACATGCGCGAAGTACAAAACATTAAAGCTACAGGGCGTACGTATCTGGAAGTAAAGAACAATAATCAATTCCTGAATAACACTGCATTCTCTATACTGCAAGCTACGCGCACACGCATCAGCAAGACAGAATACATCAGCTGCCCTAGCTGCGGCCGCACACTCTTCGACCTGCAGGAAACAACTGCAAAAATCCGTAATGCTACCAACCATCTGAAAGGTGTGAAAATTGCCATCATGGGCTGCATAGTAAACGGACCAGGCGAAATGGCCGATGCAGATTTTGGCTACGTAGGCAGTGGTCCTGGTAAAATAACCCTATACAAAGGCAAAGAAGTAGTAAAGAAAAATGTGCCGAGCGAAATAGCTGTAAGCGAACTGATACAACTACTAAAAGACAACGAAGCTTGGATAGAACCTGCTACTGTGTAACAGCGGCAGTCTCTTTTTCTTCTCTCTCCAATTGCTTGCTCTTGGCAGTAAGCAATACCAGCAGAGCTATGCTCAGATAAAACAGCGAACCTACTTTATGTGTTTCTATCAACTCTGAAAAGAAGTTGTTGATGAAACCCGCACCAAACATCATTACCACACCCATAGTACATAGTTTGTAGAACCTGTCTTTGAAACGATGGTATGTTTTCTGTGCCTGTGCTATCATTACCATTACCATAATGGCATACAGTATCATGGCAGGCCACCCCTGTTCTACCAGCATATACAGGTAGTAGTTGTGTGTGGTCGATTTTTCGAAATTATGACTTACGTATGTCTTGAAAGACCTTACACCATATGGCTTGTAATAGTAGTAGAATGTATTAGGGCCGAAACCTTTCACAGGTTCGTCCTGGCTCATACGCACACCCGCTATCCAACGATACAGACGCTCCATAGAAGACATATCCTGACCACGGAAAGTAGCTACGATGTGGTCTGTAAACTTCTTGCGCATGAAGGTGTGCTGATAATCAGGACGGAAGTCCATAAACTTCTTATCCGTAGCCATGTATATTATCAGCGATGCTATCAGCGCATAAAACACAGGCATTATCCACTGTGCAAGCTTCAGCCTGATGGCTATTGCTAAACCTAATGCGAACACCACTGCAAGCATAGCAGCGCGTGCATAGGTTACGTATATAGCAGGCAAGAACAATAGAATAATCAACAATAATGGCACCCTTACAAATGGGCCTTTCCCTTTTGTCATCAGGAAGGCTACCCATAGTAGCGGGTAGAACATAGACATAACAGTAGAATAGTCTACGTGGTTATTATACACATCACCGATTGCTATCTCAATCCTGCGAAAGTTAAAGCCAATCATTGCGTGGCGGTAAACAACTATCAGGATGGTAATAAAGATTGGTATCAGCATTACCAAGAAACCTGTTCTGTAGTCCTTCTTCTCTTTAAACATGAACATTGGCAAGACAAAGAAAGACGCAAGAAACCAGGTCTTTGCTGCCAAAAACTTGAGCGACAACAACGGCATGTGCGAATATATCACAGCTACAATCAGCCATAAATATTGTGCCGCTACTATCAGTACCAACGGATTGGTAAGCCATTCCCGCTGAAACAATGCAGGCCTGCTTGCAGCTAATACAAAAAGCAAGAGCAACATCAACCACATGATAGGCTCATCAGGCACAGATGTGGCAAGCGTATCGTTAAAGAAATTGAGGTCAATTGAGAACGGTATGGTAAAAAGGAATACCCAATAGGCTGTCTTCCAGTTTACACCTACCAACAACATAAACAAAAATGCAAACGGAACAGCGGCAATGATATAATTACCCGTATAGGCATATACTGCCAGGCACAGAAATAATACTGCCCAAGGCACTGCCTTTGTCAACGGATGATTAAACAATTGTGGTGTCTGCATTTTTACACTAACGCTGTATAGCAATTAACGACCTGTAATATGTACGGATCAGTATGTATATACTACTGAAGAATAAACCCACCAGTGCAGCTGAGATAATTGTAAGTGCAAGGCCCGGAGGTTTTGGTTTTACAGGTGCTTTTGCAACACCTGTTACGTGCAGCAAAGGAATATTATCTGTTACAGAAGTCGTTTTGTATTCATTCAGCCTGGAAGTATAACGAGCCCTGTCGCTTACCAGTTGGTCTTTCAAAGAAGATATGTTTTGTATCTGCTCCATTGCGAGGCCATAACCTGCACCACCACCATGGCCGCCAGATACCATTATATTTTGTCGTGCAGGGTTGATGATATCATAGATTTTATACCTGTCGCGCAGTGCAGCGAGTGTGTCTGTCATAGAAGCTATAGAGCTGTCCATGTCTTTGATTTTACTTTCCAGCGAAAGTGTCATCTTAGCACGTTGGCTGATGTAGTAGCCTCTGAACAGGCTTTCTATGGTGCGAATACTTTCATTCACAACATCTGCGGCTGTTTGTGGCTCGGTATCGCAATAGCTTACTTCACAAGCATTGTATTCAGAGCGTACTACTTTGTAGTTGTCTTTAAATACATCTACCATTTTCTTTACTTCCTTCGGTTTCGATTTATCGAGCTTGTAGTGTGCCCACAAGTTCAGCTTATCTGCAACCAGATACTTAATTGTGTCAGACTCTACCAGCGACATCAGTTTATCTACATCGTCGTCACCGGCAAAGTAGTCTACAAACTGAATACCATTTTCCTGAAACAGGTTGTTGCGGTCTGTATACAAAGGATTGGTCATGATATAACCACCAATTGCTTTATACTGCCTTTCAGATACCAGATAAAGTGTTGCACCCAGAATAGCTGCAACCAGCGATACTATCAGTATCGTCTTCCTGTTGTTTCGTAGTGTCTGTGTTACATCTACGATGTCGAAACGAGGTGTACTCATTAGGATGTTTTATTAGAAACTTTAAACTTAGCTATTATTATTCAATCCTCGTGGCGTTGCAGTATTATATTACTGTTTCGCCCGATTGCATTTTTTCTGCATTCTCTGCAAACTGCAGCGCATCTATCATATCACCTATATTACCATTCATAAACTCATCGAGGTTATAAACAGTCATGTTGATGCGGTGATCCGTAATCCTTCCCTGCGGAAAGTTGTACGTCCTGATTTTTGCAGACCTGTCGCCCGAGCTTACAAGGCTCTTCCTCCTGCGCGAAATCTCTTCTTCCTGCTTCCTCACCTGCTCTTCATACAGTTTGGTACGCATCATGGCAGTTGCTTTTTCACGGTTGCCCAGCTGTGTACGCTCTGTCTGACAAGTAATAACGGTACCTGTAGGTACGTGCGTGAGGATAACTTTCGTTTCCACCTTGTTCACGTTCTGTCCACCTGCACCACCACTTCGTGCGGTTTCCATTTTCAGGTCGCTTTCTTTCAGTTCAAAGTCTATCTCTTCAGCTTCCGGCATTACAGCTACAGTAGCTGCAGATGTATGTACCCTGCCGCTTGCTTCTGTATCAGGCACGCGTTGCACACGGTGTACACCACTTTCAAACTTCATGGTACCATACACATCATCACCCTCTACTTCCAGCTGCACCTCTTTATATCCGCCAACAGTACCTTCCGTTTCAGAAAGCACCGATACTTTCCATCCTTTCTTTTCGCAATAGCGCAGATACATACGCATCAGATCGCCTGCAAAAAGGCTTGCTTCGTCGCCGCCGGTACCTGCACGTATCTCCAGTATTGCATTTTTCTCATCCTGCGGATCTTTCGGTATCAGCAATTGGCGCACTTCGGCTTCCAGCTCTTCAAACTGTGCTTCCTGCTTTTCCAAATCTTCCTTAGCCATATCGCGCAGGTCGGCATCACTTTCTGTTTCCAGCACTTCTTTGGCAAATGCAATGCCATCTACACATGCCTTATAACGCTTATAAGCATCTACTATTTTTTCCAACTTGCGGTATTCGCGGCTCACCTGCGAAAAACGCTTATTGTCATTTACTACTTCAGGATTGGTAAGCGCTATCCCCAAATCATCAAACCTTGCTTTGATAGCTTCCAGTTTTCCCAGAACAGAACTCATGTATAACGTATTATTGAGTCAAAAATTATCAGCATGCAAAATTAAACTATTAAGCCGCTGTTACTAAAAAAAGTGAGCCTTGTTTCAAAACAAAGCTCACCTTCACATTATATAACCTACCTACAAAGTACGTTTCACTTCCACCTCATCGAAGCCTTCGATGATATCACCTACACGTATATCGTTGTAGTTTTTAATCATTAAACCACATTCGTAGCCTGCGTTCACTTCTTTCACATCGTCTTTGAAACGTTTCAGCGAAGAAAGCTCGCCCGTATGTATTACAATACCATCGCGTACTATATTCAGCTTGGTATTTCTTGTCATCTTACCATCCAGTACGTAGCTACCTGCAATGGTACCTATGCCGCCAATCTTGAATACCTCGCGAACTTCGATGTTACAAACTGTTTTCTTCTCGATCTTAGGTTCAAGAAGACCTTCCATCGCGCTCTTGATTTCGTCAATTGCATCGTAGATGATGGAGTAGTAACGTATCTCGATATTTTCCTGTTCTGCAAGTCTTGATGTTTGCAGTGAAGGACGAACCTGGAAGCCAAGGATGATGGCGTCTGATGCAGTTGCGAGCAATACGTCGCTTTCTGTAATCTGACCAACTCCTTTGTGTACGATGTTTACCGCTACCTCTGCCGTAGAAAGTTTCTGCAATGAATCGCTCAACGCCTCTACAGAACCATCGAAGTCACCTTTGATGATAAGCGCCAGTTCTTTAAAGTTACCCAATGCAAGACGACGGCCGATTTCATCGAGCGTGATGTGCTTGCGGGCACGTATACCTTGCTCACGCAGGATTTGTGCACGATGGTTGGCTATTTCTTTTGCTTCGTTTTCGTCTTCGTAAACTTTGAATTTCTCACCCGCTTGTGGTGCACCATTCAGACCCAGTACCTGTACAGGTGTAGATGGCCCTGCTTTTTCAACACGCTGTCCGCGTTCGTTGAACATGGCTTTGATTTTACCGAAGTGCTGTCCGCACACTATCATATCACCTTGTTCCAGTGTACCGTTTTGTACAAGGATGGTAGATTGATAACCACGGCCTTTATCCAGCGATGCCTCGATAACGCTACCTGTTGCAAACCTGTCCGGATTAGCTTTTACTTCCAGCAACTCTGCTTCCAGCAATATTTTCTCCAGCAGCAGGTCTATATTGATACCTTTCTTGGCAGATATTTCCTGACTTTGGAATTTACCACCCCAGTCTTCTACCAATATATTCATCTGTGCCAATTGCTCCTTGATTTTTTCAGGGTTGGCACCTTCTTTATCTATTTTGTTGATAGCAAATACCATCGGCAGGTTTGCAGCCTGCGCATGCGATATCGCTTCTTTTGTCTGAGGCATGATAGCATCATCCGCAGCCACTACGATAACTGCAACATCGGCAACTTTGGCACCACGCGCACGCATCGCAGTAAACGCTTCGTGACCCGGTGTATCGAGGAAGGTAATTTTCTTACCATCTTTCGTTGTTACCTGATATGCACCAATGTGCTGTGTAATACCACCTGCTTCACCCGCTACCACATTCGCTTCGCGGATATAGTCAAGCAATGATGTTTTACCGTGATCGACGTGACCCATGATGGTAACAATCGGTGCACGTGGCAGCATATCTTCCGGATCGTCCGTATCGTCTTCTTCGATATCAGCTTCCTGTTCCAGATTGATAAACTCTACATCATAGCCAAATTCGCTTGATACCAGCTCTATCACCTCTGCATCCAGACGCTGGTTGATAGACACCATGATACCGAGGCTCATACATTTGCTGATTACTTCTGCAAAGCTTACATCCAGCAGGCTTGCCAGCTCACTTACAGAGATAAATTCAGTTACCTGTATTACGTTGCCTGCCTGATTATCTTCGGCAGCCGCACGTTTTTCAGCCATTTCTTCACGCTTGTTACGGCGATATTTAGACTTCATGTTCTTGCCGCGTGTACCGCCTGCAAGTTTTGCCTGTGTCTGGCGTATTTTTTCCTGTATTGCTTTAGCATCAATTTCTTGTTGCTGTGCAGATACCGGTGCATTTCTGTCTTGCCTTCTGCGGTCGCCACCACCTTGCTGGCCACCACCACGGTTTTGGTTAAAACCACCCGGACCACGGTTGCCGCCTTGCTGACCACCACCACCACGGTTTTGGTTGAATCCACCAGGACCACGGTTGCCACCTTGCTGGCCGCCACCACGGTTATTATTATTGTTGCGATCTCCGCCGCCTTGTTGCTGACCACCACCTTGCTGGCCACGGCTTTGCGGATCGTTCGGATTAAATGTTTCAGGCTTTTTCTGAACCGGAATACGCTTGCGATTGCGTTTTTCCTTACTGTCTCTGCTACCACCCGGCTGAGAAACAGGAAGCTCTATCCTACCTATGATTTTCGGGCCTTCCAGTTTAGGAGCCTTCATTTCAATATGCTCAGGCTTCTCATCTTCTTCAGGAGCTGCCGGTGCTGGTGTTGGAATTGGTGCAGGTGCTTGCACAGGTTCTTCTGCAACCGGTGCAGGTTTTTCCTCTACAGGCTTAGCTTTCTTAGGTTTTTCAACCACTTCTTCCTGTGGTGCTACTGCCTCAGCAGGTTTCACCTCTTCTGCCTCCTCTTTCTTCTTCGTACCTTTTTTAGGCCTTGAAGATTGGTTCAGCTCATCGAGGTTGATTTTACCCAATATGTTCGGTCCACCCAGTTTAGGTGCTTTTACCTCTATGTGTGCAGGCTCTTCTGCTGCAGGTGTTTCTGCAACAGGTGCTGCTTTTGGCGTTTCCGCCACTACAGGTTTCACCTCTTCTTTCGGTGCTTCCGCTACCGGTTCTGGTTTTGGCGCAGGTGCTTCTACCACTACAGGCTTCACCTCTTCTTTCGGTGCTTCCATTACCGGTTCTGGTACAGGTGCAGGTTTTTCTTCAACCTTTTTCTCTTCCACCTTTGGTGCAGGCTCTTCTGCTACTTTCTTCTCTTTGGCAACCACCTCTTCCTTAGGCTTCTTGGCATCGCCCAGAGAACCCTTTGGCAAAGCAATCTCGTCGCTCTTGCGTTTGGCAGCTTTGTCTTGTGCAAATTCTGCCTGCAGAGAGTCGTACATCTGCTCTGTAAGTTTGGTGTTCGGGTTGCTGGCATTTATCTCAAAGCCTTTGCCTGTCAGATATTCAACAAGGGTATCTTTACCGATGTTGAATTCTTTGGCCGCTGCCAGTAACCTTGGTGTTTTTGTTCCTGTTGACATTCAGTATATACTCAAATATTATTCGCTAATTATTTTCGTCCTTAGCCTGTTCTACAAACCTACGCCATTTTTGCCGAATGGCTTTTCCTATCCTTGTTTCTAATGCCTTTCTTACAATTGTGCTACATTACTACTATTGACCGTCCTGAAACTCTGATTGCAGAATTTTCTGCACATCGCGTACTGTTTCTTCTTCCAAATCGGTACGACGAACCAGCTCTTCAACCGATAAGCCAAGTACACTCAGTGCTGTATCGCAACCAATTTTCTTGAACTCTTCGATAACCCATCCGTCGATTTCGTCTGAGAATTCGTCCAGATCGATGTCGTATTCACCTGTTTCTTCCTGAGAATCACGGTAAACATCTATGCTATAACCCGTAAGCTCTTGTGCCAATTTAATGTTAACACCTTTCTTACCGATAGCCAGTGATACCTGATCAGGTTCCAGATACACATCTGCATGCAGTCCTTCGCTGTCTATTTCCATACGGCTGATGCGCGCAGGCGTCAGTGAACGCTGTATAAGCAGTTGAATATTAGCAGTATAGTTGATAATGTCGATGTTTTCGTTGCGTAGTTCGCGAACGATACCGTGTATACGGCTACCCTTCATACCCACGCAAGCACCTACCGGATCTATACGATCGTCATAACTTTCTACAGCTACTTTGGCACGTTCGCCCGGTTCACGCACTATTTTCTTAATTACTATCAGGCCATCCATAATCTCAGGCACTTCAATTTCCAGCAGTTTCTCCAGGAATGAAGGGTGCGTGCGGCTCAGGATGATAACCGGCGCATTGTTGCGCATTTCTACTTTCTTTACTACAGCACGTACAGCTTCGCCTTTTTTGAAGAAGTCTGTAGGTATCTGTTCAGATTTAGGAAGGATAACCTCATTGCCTTCATCATCCAGCAACAGGATTTCTTTTTTCCATATCTGATATACTTCCGCACTTGTTATTTCACCTATGCGATCAGCATATTTTTTCAGCAGGTTATTTTTCTTCAGGTCGCCGATACGCGCTGCCAATGTTTGTTTTGCAGCCAATATAGCACGACGGCCGAAGTCCGTTACGTTCATTTCCTCATACACCTCTTCACCTACGCTATAATCGGGTTCTATTTTGATAGCTTCGCTATATTCAATCTGCAGGTTATCATCTTCAGACATACCGTCTTCTACGATCTCCCTTCGACGGAAGATTTCAAGGTCACCTGTCTGGTCGTTCACGATTACGTCAAAGTTTTCATCTGTGCCGTATTTCTTACGCAGCAAGGTTTTGAATACGTCTTCAATAACCTTCATTAAGGTAGGGCGGTCAATATTTTCCGCCTCCTTAAACTCCTGAAACGAATCAATAAGATTGATACTTGCCATTATTGTCACTTTTTGCCCTTTCGGGCGTTGTTATTAAAATGTAATTTGTACTACGGTTTTTTTGATATCTGCCAATGGTACTTCTACCAAGGTTGTTTCTTTCTTCTTCGGCACTTTTACTTCCAGCACCAGCTTGTCTTCCAGTACTTCTTTCAGCAGGCCGAGGATGTCTTTCCCTTCAGCAGGCGTTATCAGTACAGTACGGCCTATGTTCTTTTTATATTGCCTGTCAGACAGCAGCGGTTCATCTACACCCGGGCTTGAAACCTCCAGCGAGAAATCTCCATCAGGAAACATAGCTTCTGCTTCTATCAGCTTGTATAGCTTCCTGTTTATCTCTGCACTTTTACCTACAGACAGGCCACCGTCAGCATCCAGATACAGTTTAATGTTGTTAGTGGGTTTAATCTTAACATTAACAATAAACATATCCGTGCCTTCTAAAAGTGGCTCGGTTAATAACTTTATTTTTTCTAA
>DATGXJ010000029.1:0-127562 GCA_035299045.1 Flavipsychrobacter sp. | reverse complement strand
TTCAGCTATACGCCGACGAGCAGTACAAGCGGAGCGAGCTATGCATGGAGCAGAGCAGCGGTAGCGGGTATCAGCAATACGGCAGCGACAGGTAGTGGTAATCCGAACGAGACATTAACGAATACTACAACTGCACCAATCAACGTAACGTATGTATATACGGTAAGTGCGAACGGTTGTACGAATGCGGGTACCTACAGTGTGGTGGTAACGGTCAATCCGACCCCACAGCTGACGAGCACGCTGAGCCCGAGCGCTATCTGCAGCGGAACAATCTTTGGTTATACCCCTACGAGCAATACGAGCGGTGCAACATTCAATTGGAGTCGTGCAGCAGTAGCAGGTATCAGCAATGCAGCTGCAAGCGGTACAGGCAATCCGAATGAAACATTAGTTAACACTACAGCATCGCCTGTAAACGTTACCTATGTATATACTGTATCAGCAAATGGCTGTACGAACGCGAGTACGTACAGTGTAGTAGTAACGGTAAATCCTACGCCACAACTTACAAGTACATTAAGCCCTGCGGCAATATGCAATAACACAATATTTAATTATACTCCAACTAGTAGTACAAGCGGCGCGACCTACGCATGGAGCAGAGCGGCGACAGCAGGTATCAGCAATGCGGCTGCATCAGGCGCAGGTAATCCTGCTGAAACATTGGTAAATACAACGGCCAACCCTGTAAATATTACTTACATATATACAGTAAGTGCAAATGGTTGTACAAATGGTACAAAATACAGTGTTGTTGTTACTGTTAACCCAACAGTTAACCTGAGTACTACACTGAGCCCTGCGGCTATATGTAATAATACAACATTCAGTTACGTGCCTGCCAGTGCAACAACAGGTGCTACATTCAACTGGAGCCGTGCAGCGGTAGCAGGCATTAGTAATGCAGCAGCAAGTGGCACGGATAATCCGAATGAAACATTAGTAAATACAACAGCCAATCCTGTTAATGTGACATATGTATATACGGTAGCATTAAATGGCTGTTCTTATACACAAAATGTAGTTGTAATAGTAAATCCGACACCTGCTTTAAGTTCTACTTTAACACCTGCGGCAATTTGTAATAATGGAACATTCAATTATGTGCCGACAAGTGCTACGAGCGGAACTACATTTGCATGGAGCCGTGCAGCAATAGCAGGCATCAGCAATACGGCGGCAAACGGAATCGGTAATCCCAACGAAGTATTGGATAATACTACTTCACAGCCAATATCAGTAGTGTACACATTCACAACTACAGCAAATGGTTGTAGTAACAATCAGAATGTTACAGTTGTCGTTTATCCTACTCCTGAATTGAGTAGTACGCTAACGCCGGCATCTATATGTAATAATACTGTATTCAGCTATGTACCAACAAGTGTAACAACAGGAGCAACTTTCAGTTGGACACGTGTAGCAGTAGCAGGCATTAGTAATGCAGCGGGTAGTGGCACAGGCAATCCTAATGAGATGCTTGTAAATATTACTGGTGTACCTGTAGATGTAACCTATGTTTATACAGTGAGTGCAAACGGTTGTACAAACCCGATAACTTATAATGTGGTGGTAACTGTTAAGCCAACACCTGTATTGACAAGTACATTATCACCAATGGCTATTTGTAGTGGTAACACATTCAGTTATCTGCCAACAAGCAGTACAAGTGGTGCAACATTCAATTGGAGCCGTGCGGCTATTGCAGGCATTAGTAATACTGCAGCAAGCGGTACTGGCAACCCGAATGAAGTGTTAGTTAACACAACATCGGCACCAATAAATGTAACATATGCATACAGCCTTGCAGCAAACGGTTGTGCAAATGGTCTTGTATATAATGTAGTAGTAACAGTTAATCCAAGTCCTGTACTTACAAATACCTTGACTCCTGTGGCTATCTGTAATAATACTACGTTCAGCTATGCGCCAACAAGTAGCACAAGCGGTGCAACATTTGCATGGACACGTGCTGCTGTTGCAGGTATTAATAACATAGCAGCAAGTGGCAATGGCAACCCTAACGAAACGTTGGTAAACACTACTACATCACCTGTTAATGTTACGTATGTATATACTGTAGTAGCAAACGGTTGTAGTAATAATTATAATGTAGTTGTAACGGTTAATCCAACACCTGTATTGACAAGTACATTAACGCCAGCAGCCATCTGTAATAACACAGTATTTAATTACACACCAACAAGCAGTACAAATGGTTCAAGCTTTGCATGGACACGTGCCGCTGTGCCAGGTATCAGCAATGCTGCCGCAAACGATGTAGGTAATCCGTCTGAGACATTGGTAAATACTACAGATGCAAGTATTAATGTGACTTACAGATATGTGGTTAGTGCTAATGGCTGCACAAACGCTACTCCGTATGACGTTGTAGTAACAGTATATCCTACGCCTAAACTGACAAGTACATTAACACCGGCTGCCATCTGTAATAACAATCTGTTTAGTTATACACCAACAAGTGGAACTACAGGATCTGCGTTTGCATGGAGTCGTGCGGCATTGCCGGGCATAACTAATGCAGCAGCAAACGGAACAGGTAATCCGAATGAAATATTGGTAAACACAACCACAGCGCCAATTATAGTTACATACATATATACTGTAAGTGCAAATGGTTGTACTAACCCTAATACTTATCATGTAAGTGTAGTTGTAAACCCTGCACCTGCGTTAATTAGCACTACCACTCCTGCAGCTATTTGCAGCAGTACGCCATTCAGCTATATACCAGCCAGCAATACAGTAGGCGCTACGTTTGCATGGACGCGCGCAGCAGTAGCAGGCATCAGTAATGCTGCAGCAAATGGTACGGGCAATCCAGGTGAAATATTGGTAAACACAACAAGTGCACCTATAGATGTTGTATATGTATATACAATAAGTGCAAATGGTTGTACAAACCCAGTTACTTATGATGTAACTGTAAGGGTAAATCCAACACCTGTATTGACAAGTACATTAACACCTGCAGCCGTATGTAACAATACTGCATTCAACTATACACCTACGAGCAACACAACCGGTGTAGTTTATAGCTGGAGCCGTTCTGCGATACCTGGTATCAGCAATGCAGCAGCTACAGGTTTTGGTAATATTAATGAAACGCTTATTAATACAACATCTGCACCAATTTTGGTTACTTATGTATACACATTGTCAGCTAATGGCTGTAGTAATACGCAAAACATAGTGGTAACAGTTAATCCGGCACCTGCTTTGACAAGCACATTGTCGCCGGCTACAATCTGTAACAACAGTACATTCAGCTATACACCGACAAGTAATGTTGCGGGTGCAGGCTTTGCATGGACACGTGCTGCGACAGCAGGTATAAACAACGCCACCGCAAGTGGTACAGGTGCTATTAGTGAGGTATTGGTTAACACTACTACATCTCCTGTAAATGTTACTTATACATACACCATAATTGCTAACGGTTGTACGAATTCTTATACATACGATGTAGTAGTAAGGGTTAATCCTACACCGGTACTTACCAGCATACTTGTAAATGGTACTATCTGTAACAATACAACGTTTAGTTATGTACCAACAAGTAGTACTACCGGTACAAGCTTCTCTTGGACTAGAGATGCAGTGCCGGCAATAAACGGCGGTGCACCATCAAGCGGAACAGGTAATATCAATGAACTGTTGGTAAATAACAGTAATCAACCTGCTAATGCTATATACAGGTTTACACTATCTGCAAATGGTTGTACAAATCCAACTATATATACGGTAGTGGTTACAGTTAACCCAACTGCACAGTTGACTACAACACTCAGTCCTGCTGCTATATGTAACAATGCCGTATTCTCTTATGTACCTATGAGCGATGTTTCAGGTGCTACGTTTACATGGAGCCGCGTAGCAGTTCCGGGTATCAGCAATACATCAGCTAGTGGTGCAGGTACTGTAAGTGAAGTATTAACAAATGTGACACCTAATCCGATTGATGTAACTTACAGGTACATAGTTTCTGCAAATGGTTGTACAAACTCATCTGCATACGACGTGGTAGTACGTGTCAATCCGACTCCGTTTCTGAATACACCGCTTACAGCTACCCCTGTATGCAATAACAGTGTGTTTGATTATATACCATCAAGCGTAACGCAAGGTGTTGTATTTACATGGAACCGTGCTACAGTAGCAGGAATCGGTAATGTTGCTGCTACAGGCATAGGCAATCCGCATGAAACTTTGGTTAATACTACAACAAGCCCGATTGATGTGTTGTATACATACACACTTACTGCAAACGGATGTTCTAATACACAAAACGTTACTGTAAGAGTATTCCCGACGCCATTACTGACAAGTACATTGACTCCGGGTGCTATTTGCAATAACAGTACATTCAACTATACACCAACAAGCAGCACAACAGGCGCAACATTTAGTTGGAGCCGTGCAGCTGTAGCAGGTATAACTAATATCGCCGCTGCAGGTAATGCTAACCCTGCAGAGGTATTGGTAAATACTACTACTGCGCCAATAGATGTGACATATATTTACACAGTAGCTGCTAATGGTTGTGTGAACCCGGCTTCATACAATGTTGTTGTGCGAGTTAATCCTACGCCACAACTTACAAGTACGCTCACGCCTGCAGCAATATGTAACAACAGTACATTCAGCTATACACCAACAAGTAGTACTACCGGTGCAACATTTGCATGGACACGTCCGGCAGTAGCAGGTATCAGCAATCCTGCTTCTTCAGGCACTGGTAATCCTAATGAAGTATTGGTCAATACTACCACAGCACCAGTCAATGTTGCGTATGTTTATACAGTAACAGCTAATGGTTGTACAAACCCTGCTGTTTATAGTGTAGTAGTGACAATATATCCTACGCCGCAACTTACCAGCACACTTACACCTGCTGCTATCTGTAATAATGGTACGTTTAACTATACACCAACAAGCAGCACTACAGGTTCAACATTCACTTGGATACGTGCGGCTGTATCAGGTATAAGTAATCTGCCGGCATCAGGTAGTGGTAACCCTGCAGAGCTATTGGTAAATACAACCGCAACTCCTGTAAATGTTACTTATGTTTATACAGTAACAGCTAATGGTTGTTCTAACCCAAGTACTTACAATGTGGTTGTAACTGTATATCCTACACCACAACTGACAAGTACATTGACACCTGCGGCTATCTGTAATAACAGTACATTCAGCTATACCCCTACTAGCAGCACTACAGGTGCAACATACAGCTGGACAAGAGCTGCCGTAACGGGTATTAGTAATGCAACTGCATCCGGTACAGGTAGTATCAGCGAAGTGCTGAATAATACTACAACTGCTCCTGTAAGTGTGACATATGTTTATACAGTAACAGCGAACGGTTGTACAAATTCTAGTACTTATAGTGTGGTAGTAACAGTTAATCCTACGCCACAACTGACAAGTACACTGACGCCACCAGCTATATGTAATAATAGTACATTCAGCTATACGCCAACGAGTAGCACAACAAGCGCCGTGTTTAATTGGAGCCGTGCAGCAGTAGCTGGCATTAGCAATACAGCGGCAAGTGGTGCCGGCAACCCGAATGAGGTGTTGGTAAATACAACAACAGCACCTGTTAATGTGACATATGTTTATACAGTTAGTATAAATGGTTGTACAAACCCAGGTACTTACAGTGTAGTGGTAACGGTTAATCCTACGCCGCAACTGACAAGTACACTGACGCCAACTGCTATCTGTAATAATACTACATTCAGTTATCTGCCAACAAGCAGTACTTCTGGTACCACATTCAACTGGAGCCGTGCCGCGGTAACAGGTATCAGCAATGTGGCTGCTACAGGTACAGGAAATCCTGCAGAAGTATTGGTAAATACTACAGCTGCTCCGATAACTGTAACATATATATACACACTAAGTGCAAATGGCTGTACAAACCCTGCAAGCTACAATGTAACAGTAACGGTATATCCTACGCCACAACTGACAAGTACACTGACGCCGGCTGCTATTTGTAATAATGGTACATTCAGCTATACGCCAACCAGCAGCACGACCGGTGCAACATTCGGCTGGAGCCGCACGGCAGTAGCAGGTATATCTAATGTGGCTGCAACTGGCACAGGTAATGTAAGTGAGGTGCTTACAAATACAACAACAGCACCTGTTAATGTAACCTACATATACACAGTAAGTGCAAATGGTTGTGCAAATGCTACAACATACAGTGTTGTTGTAACTGTTAATCCGACACCGGTATTGACTAGTACACTGGCACCTGCAGCAATATGTAATAATGCTACATTCAGCTATACTCCTACAAGTAGTACAACAGGCGCAACATTTGGTTGGAGTCGTGCTGCGGTAGCAGGTATCAGCAATGCAGCTGCAACGGGCACAGGTAATGTAACTGAAGTGCTTACGAACACAACAACAGCACCTGTTAATGTAACCTACGTATACACAGTGAGCGCAAATGGTTGTGCGAACGCTGCAACTTACAATGTTGTAGTAACAGTATATCCTACAGCAACTACTGCAAATGCCGGTACTGATATAGGCCCTGTAAATACAACAAGTGTGGTAATGGCAGCAAATCAACCTGTAGTTGGTAATGGTGCGTGGACACAATTGACAGGTCCAAATACTGCAACTGTATCTAACATTAATGCATACAATGCTACAATCAGTAGTCTGCAACCAGGTGCATATACATTCAAATGGATGATAACTTCTCCATGGGCATGTGGTACTACCAACGATACGGTGAAGATTATCGTAAATAATCCACCTGTAGCAATAAATGATACTACAGTAACGAACATGAATGTGCCGGTTCTGATAGATATACTATTTAATGATTACGATGTTGATGGTGCTATCAGCAGATCTACAGTAAATGTTACATTACCGCCTGCTAACGGTTCGGTAGTTATTAATGCTACTACTGGTGAGGCTACATATACGCCAAACCTTAATTATACAGGTGTGGATACATTTAAGTATACTATCCGTGATAATGATAATGGTCTGTCAAATGTAGCTACTGTCAGGATTACGATAAATAAAGGTCCGATAGCTATCGACGATCTCGACTCAACAATGGTTAACACACCTGTTACAGTATCTATACTGAACAATGATGTACCTGGTAACAGTGCATTGGATGCGCCTACTACCACATCTGTTGCGCAGCCTAAGAATGGTACTGTAATAATAGGTTCTGATGGTAAAGCTATATATACACCTAATACAGGTTATTATGGTATAGATAGTTTCACTTATACAGTGAAAGACCTGAACAAGATGATATCTAATGTGGCAACTGCCCGCATCCTGATATTCAAACCACCGGTAGCTGTCAATGATGATACTGTAACTGCAATGGAAACACCTGTAGTTATCAATATCAGTAAAAATGACACTGCATTCGGCAGGTCTCTGAATCTGGCAAGCATCAAACTGCAAAGCCAAGCTAAGAATGGTACAGTGACAGTAAATGCTAATGGTACAGCAACCTACAGGCCTAATGCGGGCTTCTATGGTGTTGATTCATTCAGGTATTCAATCTTTGATACCAAACCGTTTGAGTCAAATATTGCAACAGTAAGAATCAGAATACCGCAAAACAGGCCTGATCTGAAAGTGACTAAACGTATCGTGACACAACAAAAAGACCTTGCAATAGGTAAAGATGTAGTGTTTGAGATTGAAGTTGAAAACATCAGTGCAACTACTGCTACGAAGGTTGTAGTAACAGACATACTGGCTGATAATCTGGGTGGTTCAAATGTTCGTACAAGCGTACAGAGTGGCAAAGCAAACTATAATGTGGCTACGAAGACGGTAACATGGACATTAGATAGCCTGAGAGGCGGACAGAAATCTCTGATGACACTCACTGTGCAGCTGACATCCGGCGGACTGATTAAAAACAGTGCATCTGGTAAGTCGAACGAAACGGATGGTGATACAACAAACAACGCATCTACAGTATCGATGAGCCTGACTGATGATAAGGACGATCTGTTTATACCAAATATCATTACACCAAATGGTGATGGTAAGAACGATAAGTTCGTAATCCTAGGTCTGGATGCATATCCTGGTTCAGAAGTTTCAATATTCAACAGATGGGGTAACATGGTTTACACATCTGCAGATTACAAAAACAACTGGTCTGGAGATGGTCTTGTAGAGGGTACTTACTTCTATACTGTGTCTGTGAAAACAAAAGCAGGCGTTAAGAAGTACAGTGGTTGGGTTGAATTATTACGTAGTAACAACAAATAATTTTTAACAAACATGAATAAAGCGTCCATTAAAACACGTTTGATAACTGCGCTGCTGTCTGTTACAACAGCTACATGTTTTGCACAGCAAGACATACAGTTTAGCCAGTACATGTTTAATCCGTTGGTGCTGAATACGGCATATGCCGGCTACCGCGGAGAAAGCTATGCCAACTTTATGTACCGCAAACAGTGGGTAGACCTAAAGGGTGCGCCGGAAACATTTGCAGCATCTGTAGAGTGGCTTATGCCTAATCAGGATGAACGTGTGGCTTGGAGTGCGAAAGTGATGTCTGATAAACTGGGGCCGCAAAAAACTATGTCCGGATTTCTGGGCTATACCTACCGTGTGCCACTTGATGAGTATGGTGCAAGAAGGTTGTGTTTTGGCCTGAGTGGTGGTGTTACGCAATACTCTGTAGACGGCAACGCTTTCCAGTATGTAGATAACAATGATGATCTGGTGCCTGTTGGCGTTTCAAGCAAAGTGACACCAGATTTTAATGCGGGGGTATATTATTACACGCCGAAGTTCTACTTGAGTGCGGGTGTAAATAATCTGCTGGCAGTAAAGGCTATCAATTCTCAGTACAATTGGCAGGGTACACGTTTCGAAACTATGGAGAAACGTATACATGGGTACTTTGGTTCGGGCCTTATTATACCGCTTTCAGATGCATTTAAATTCAGGCCGTCTTTCTTATGGAAGGAAGACTTTAATGGTCCGAGCAACTTTGACTTCAACGCATATATTCTGATAAAAGATGTCGTTGGTGTAGGCGCTACCTATCGTACAGGATTGAATATATGGAACAAACCTGCAGTTGCATCAGGTCTTGATAAGAAAGATGCCTATTCATTCATGTTTGAACTGTATGCTATCCAGCATTTCAGAATCGGCTATGCCTACGATGTTACTACAAGCAAACTTGCATCATACGAAAACGGTACGCACGAGATATCAATTGGTATCGGATTGCCTGCTAAAGATAAAAGGGTGCTGAGCCCAAGGTATTTCTAAATTATTGAAGCATGAATAAGTACTTCAAAATACTACTTTGCCTTTCGTTGCCCGGTGCTGCTATAGCGCAGGAGCAACAAGGCTACAAGCAAATTGCAGATAAGCACTTCTATAGGTTGGAGTATGCAAAAGCTATCGGCATATATGAAAAGCTTGCTGCAAAACCCAACGCCAATAAAGATGTAAACTACAAGCTGGCTTATTCTTATCAGGAAACGAATGAGTATGCAAAAGCATTAGATCAGTATAGTGTTTACCACACAAAGGATACTGCCGATAAGGAAGTATTATATACCATTGGCAATCTGATGAAGACCTTGCAGCGTTATGAAGATGCGAAAAGGTATTATGCAGAATATCTGGTTGCATTTCCTGATAAGAGAGATATTGTGACTACACAGATGAGGGGTTGTGATTCTGCAATGCTATGGACAAGAAACCCTGCAAATTTTGCTGTTTATAATGAATCAGGATTGAATACTAATCTGTCTGATTGGGGTGCTTCTGTCTACAATAAACAACTTGTATACACTTCTGAAGATATGAAAAATGAAGTGTTGCAAACTAAGAAGGAGAAGAGAAAGAAAAAATACGGTTGGACAGGCAATCCTTATTTGAGACTTTATCTAGCAGATACAAAAGGATATGCAATAGGTGATACCTTGCACATGGATAGAGCGATATCAGACTTTGGTGTATTTGCAAATAGTAGTAAGTATCACGTAGGGCCAGCTACTTTCTCGCCCGATAATTCGACGGTATTCTTTACAGTTACTAACAAAAATGATAAGCAACAACGCCTGAAAATTAAGAAGGGCAGGGTAGGTAAGCAAAGAAACCTGCAACTGTTTTACAGTACTAAAGATACAAGTGGTCAATGGAAAGAGCCGATAGCATTCCCGTATAATAAGCCTGAGGACTACTCAGTTGGTCATGCAGCTTTTAGTAAAGACGGGAATCGTGTTTATTTCATATCCGATATGCCTGGCGGTGTTGGTAAAACAGATATATGGTATTGCGACAAAGGTGTTGGCGATACATGGAAAACACCACAAAATATGGGTGTGCCTGTTAATACCACTGAAGATGAAGCTTTCCCAACCATTGGTAAAAACGGTGACTTGTATTTTTCAAGCAATGGCCATACAGGTATGGGTGGGTTTGATATTTACAAATTGTCGCAGGGCAAAACCTCTGTCGTTACTAATATGAAGCCTCCTTTCAATTCAAGCTACGACGATTTTTACCTTACATCTGCAGATAGCAAAACGGGCTACTTCTCTTCAAACAGGCCTGGTGGCAAGGGTAGTGACGATATATATGCATTTAAACAAATGCCATCAAGAACAATGCTGCTGAAAGCTATACTTGTAAATAAACAAGATAGCAAGCCACTTCAGGATGGTACGCTTGACCTTACTGCAAGTATTAGCAAAACAAATAGTCGTAAAAACACCGATGCTAAGGGTACTAACTATTTCGTAATAGACAAAGGACTTGATTTTACACTGAAGGGCGAATACAAAGATTATACAGGAGAGGCAGTTTCATTCAAATCACTTATGCATAATGAAGATGGTTCAGATACATTGGTAAAATACGTTTATCTGGAACCGAAAGCTAAACCTATTGAGTATAAAGTGGGTGATAAGTTTGTACTTGAAGACCTGTACTATGACTACAATAAATACAATATCCGCCCTGATGCTGCATTGGTATTGGATAAGCTGGTAGATGTATTGAACAAGTATCCTACTATGGAAATAGAACTGTCGTCACACACCGATAGCCGTGGTAGCGACAAATACAATATGACACTTTCTCAAAACAGGGCCGCATCTGCAGTTCAATACCTGTATAGTAAAGGTATAGCCAGGTACAGAGTAAAAGCACAGGGTTATGGTGAAACAAGGCTGCTGAACAAGTGTAAAAATAACGTGCCATGTTCTGAAGAAGACCATCAGATGAACAGGCGTACAGAAGTAAAAGTATTAAAGATGTAATTCTTCTATATGTTGCGTTTATATTGAAAAGGGCTGTAACACAGCCCTTTTTTGTGCGTATGCATGGCTGCTTTTTGCAAATGCGTGCATTATCATATCTTAGCACGAGTGTCTATGAATGACATTTGCTACATATACGATAGAGGTAAATCTGAAAAATGTCTTTTCCCAAAAGCATTATTAAGGTTGAAGGTGCTATTATTTGTATTATTCTGTTCTTTTTCATCTTCTGCCAAAGAGCTATATCTTAATGACTCTCTGCTGAAAGTCGTGAACACCATTCCCGAGCGTTATCAGGATACTTTTTATTATAATTTGGGTAGCTACTATTATGGCATGTACAATCATGTACACATGCAATATGCAACTGATTGTTATCTGAGAGCGATGAAAATTGCTCAGAAGTATGAAAACACTTTAATGATAAACAAGTGCTACTTTGGGTTAGGTGCTGTTTATGATGCCACTAATAACCTGACGTGGGCAACCAGATATTATAAACTACATTATGATACTGAGGAAAAGAGTGGTGATGCCAAGCGTATTTTTCGTGCGGCATATAATATGGCTGTAGTATATGCAAAAGCCAAAGACTCTTCCAATACAAACCTATATGCTTCTGTTATGTACGACAAGCTTAGGCAGATTGATGATTCTTCATTACGTGCAAAAGGATATGTGTTATTGGCAAATCTATATTACAGGATAAACAGAAAATCTGACTTTATTACTTGTTACAATCAGTTGCCACAGGGTATAGCTTTCAGGGATGAAGATCTTGCTTATGGTAGATTGTATGCCGAATCTAAGAGTTATTATTATAGATTGTTGGACCGGGATAAAGATGCTATACCGCCTTTGTTGACTGAGCTTGCTGTGACGCGAGATTCTATCCCTTTATTGGAAATGATTATTGATAACTATGAGAGAAATGAAGATTATAAATCTGCATATCAATATAGAAAAATATTGGACGCTGTAAACTCCCGTACTACAAGTAATGCCATTTTTAAAAGTATAGAGTACGAATTGTTGCAGGCCGAAAATGAAATGCAGGAGAAGAATAATCAGTTACTGAAGGCTAAACAAAAGACACTCAGTAACAGAAATAAACTACTGTATTTAGTGGCAGCAGTATTAGCTATTAGCCTTGCGTTCGCTATTTATGTAGAAAGGAAGTACAGAAAACAAAATCAG
The DNA here is from genome assembly GCA_035299045.1 of Flavipsychrobacter sp. Lineage (GTDB taxonomy): Bacteria > Bacteroidota > Bacteroidia > Chitinophagales > Chitinophagaceae > Polluticoccus. Next base: position 115,032 of record DATGXJ010000029.1, on the reverse strand, counting down.
TTATTGATTAGTACTAACGACCAGATAGTATCCAAGAATCAGGATATTGAAGTATTACTGAAAGAAGTGCACCATAGGGTTAAGAATAACCTGCAAATCATAAGTAGTCTTATTGAATTACAACAAATAAAACCTGATACTAACACTCTTGTCTGGACAAAAGAGATACAAAATAAGATAATGACAATCGCTTTGGCTCACCAAACATTGTATGAGCAGCAGCACTATACTTCTGTTAGTTTACAGTCATACTTTGAAAAAATGCTGGAAACAGCATTAAGGTCTTTATCTATCGGCGACGATTCTATCAGATATAACATAAGGATGAACAACCTGGAATTAAAACTTGATACGTTAATTCCACTGGCATTAATTGTCAACGAGTTGATTACTAATACGATGAAATATGTGGTGCCTTTTCAGGTAAACTGCATAATAGATATAGTTTGTGAAGATGCAGATGGTAATTATATCTTTACATACAAGGATAACGGTCCCGGTTTACCCCCGCACATTAATCTGATGAAAACCGGTAGTATGGGTTTGAGATTAATCAGGAGATTGGCTGCGCAAATTGGAGCGAAAGTGAAAGTTGAAAATAAAGAAGGTCTATTATACACCTTTAACATCGACATTAAATAGACACAGGTGGAAATATTGATTGTAGAAGATGAAGCCATAATTGCAGAGAGTTTGTTTCAGTTATTAAGAATGCTGAATTATACTCCATTGGAGCCCGTTGCTACACCCGATGAGGCAATTGAGGCTATCAAGGAACAAAATCCTAAGCTTATAATATTGGACGTTACCTTGCAGAATGGTAGAACAGGACTAGAGGTTGCGGCATATATTGATAGCAATAAGCTGAATATCCCATACATTATTCTTACCGCACACAGTGATGCCAACACTATTAGTCAAGTCAAAAGATTTAATCCTGATTCATATCTGGTGAAGCCGTTTTCCAGAGAGAATTTGTTTGCTGCTATTGAGATGGCAATACCTGTTCTGCAAGGAGACGAGGAGCACGTAGAGATTGTATCTGATGGAGAGCATGCGCAGGATATGTTCCTGAAAATAGGCACCAAACATGAAAAAATTATTGTTAAGGATATACGTTACCTACAAGCACAGGGAAAGTATACTAAACTGTACATGGGAGAGGCTAAGAGATTAATCAGAATGTCTTTATCGGCTTCAATTGATTTTTTTAACGGTATCAATTGGTTGCGTGTTCACAAATCTTATTGTGTAAACCCTGAGTATATTACTAAAGTGAGTTCTGAATATATATGGATAGAGGGAGATAAGGTGCCGGTAGGTAGGTTTTATATGGATGATGTAGAGGTGTTTTTACACGATAGACTTAAAACATAGTTATATTGTATACGGTTGGTTTTTAATAAAAAATCTACCATTTAATCACTCTGTAAAGTTTACACACAGCCTGCATAGGCAATTTTTGTTTATAGAAATCGGGAATATTAGATGTTTAGTGTTTTATCTGTACCCTATTAATATTAGAAGTATTATTTGCCGCTAATATAAGTATGTAGTGCCCATTCGGAATATCCGTTGTGTTAATGTGGTATTCGTTATTAGCATTCCTTTTGTCGATAGTAATGTTAGCTATTGTTATTCCCTGTAGTGTTTGCAGCTGTATTATTTCAGGTGAGATATTCATAGCCACATTAATAAACAAGGTTTTATCTGCAGGATTTGGAAACAATTTTACAGTGGTGTCATAATTCAGTCGCATATATTTTAGTGGGGTAGAGTCAACAAAATTAATAGCCATCGTTTTGCCGGTTTTATCAAAGCTTGGCTGACCATTGTTATTAACTGCATTTACAATACCATATAGTGTCAATTCTCCGGATGATATGGCGGGTGCTCTCCAGTCAAAGTTTACTTCAAACCAATCATTAGTGTCTTTGGGTATGCGCGTGTTATTTTCGGCATAAAGCGATTTAATTGCAGGGTGTCCTTGAGAGTAATTATCAAAATTTATAAAATTACCTACCGGGTTGTTATTGGTGTCTAATACAACTGCCTGAAAGCCAAACATATCATATAGGCTGTGTTTGCCTCGTATTGTAATAGTGTATAGAGAATTGGCAGTATAGTATTTGATAGTATTACTTGCTGTATCCCCTTTCTTTCTTATCATGATTGTACTAAAGGTGGTATCCTGGCCACCATTATGACAGTTGCCGCAGTTACCTGCTCCGGGACTACCGGTCATATTACCAAGACCACCGTTGGCAGCACCACCATGATAGCTGCTGAATATGATTATTGTTGCAAAACTAAACAGCAGATAAGAAATGGCATACTTGTACCTTATCACTTGATTTTGTTTTTAAGCACTACAAACGGGATGCCTGCATTCACCCATTTATCGACCAACCCATTTGCAGGGATTACTTCAAACGCTAATGAGCCAAGTATAATATCTTCATCCCCGTCTTTGTCATAATCTGCTACGTCCATTACTATCCATCTGCCAAGGGTAGGGTCTTGCATGGTTGATGCATTGAAGTTGTTTTTACCATCATTCTCTAAATACACAAAGCTTTCTTCCGGTTGGTTTTTATAATCAGGGAAAAATGAAATAGCTGCTATGTCTATGTCTCCGTCTTTATCATAGTCTGCAGGTATTGCTGCGTAGGCGCCGTTCAGGTGGTAAAAGAACGCTTGCTTAAAATTGTTTTTGCCATCGTTTATATATACATATACCCCATGGTAATTTTTTAGTATTGGTTTAAAATCAGCATTGTCTCCAGCGGTATAAATTATATCATCATGTCCGTCGCCATTGAAATCGTATAGCTTAAAAAAGCTGGACCCATACGACGGCGGAAAACGTATGGCAGTCTCTTCTCTGAATTTTCCATTCCCTTCGTTGTAGTATATATAAATACCTTCATCTCCCTGGCCGAAAAGAGCAATAATATCCTGTTTGTTGTCGCCGTTCAGATCTTTGATATATGCTTTTAGTGCACCTGGCTTATTTCTCAGTATGTTTTTAGTGAAGTTTCCATTGCCATTGTTTCGCCACCAGGATAATTTTCCTGTCCATTTAGCAAACTCGCAGGTTACAATATCCATATTATTATCGCCATCCAAATCTGCATAGCTGCTGTGTACAGGTCTTTGTAGAGAGTCTATTAGTTTATAGGGTTGTTTATTTGCTACTTTTGGGAGAGACAGTATGAAACCATTATTGATATCTGTTGGCGAAAACGACCCCATTACTGTAAGTAGCAGTTCTTGCTGAAATTCTTCTGCCCATACGGCGCTTTCTTTTACTTTAGCCGCTTGTATCAATTTCAGGTCGTTTGATAATACATTGAGTGACTGTGTGTTTGCATCTCCAATGTATATAGTGTTATCAGTATTAAACTTTACTAATGTTACGCTGGGTGGTGAAAGTTTATATTCAGGTATTATCACATCAAAGTTTTTTAACCCTTTTGTGATTGTTTTGGGTTGTGCCGCAATAGGATTTTCAGGGGCATTCGTTATATAGTATGCTTTTATGCTTTCCCACTCTTCATTACTCAACATAGGTTTTGCAGGGAAAATACCAGACTGCTTTACGATTTCTCTTCCGGGACCGTCTTCCAGCAATACGTCAATTAATGAGTCGTGTTCTATTATTCCTAAAAACACACCCATACGTGGCAGCATATAAGTTTGCCAAGAATGCTTGTCCAGTAAATCGGGGCCTGGAACCATGTGGCAACTGCCACAGTATATTTTAGATAGTTCTTCACCCTTATCAGTATTATTTGTGTTAGTAGTACAGCTTAGTACTATAGTAGTAATGAATAGAATAAATACAATGAAGCGTTTCATTTATGTGTTTGGCATTAATGCCTGCAAGCTAAATGTGCGTTCGATCTTAAACTATAGCTTTAATGTTTCCTTATTGTTATTTATTCTGTAACAGACTATTACGTCATACGTGTGTAACGATTTGTTTCATATGCCTAGCAGGCTTAAACAATTCCCTTTAGTATAAGTGAAAATTATGGTGGATGTGTTAGGTAACAATAAGGTAATCTATTGTTTATAGAGTCATTACATATCGCTAACATTCGCACAACCATTAGTTAACACTGCAAGCAGACTTTTGCATCAAAATCAGTAACCACGATGAAGAAATTATTTTTACTTACGGCTATGACAGCTGTTGTATGTACAGAAGCGGAAGCGCAACTGCAATTCCCGGTGCATATCACAGGTCAGTGGGCAGCACAAACGGTGTGGATGCCAAAATCTCCGCTGAAACAACAAGTTATATTTGTTGGCGGTGTAGATACAGTACAAACTACTACTACTTATGGTAACGCAGCAGGCAAAGCACCTGCAAAGCAATGGCACGACTATATTGGTTTTGTAAAAGACAGTACAGCTGCGGGCGATTTGGGTTGGGTGATAGTAAACCACGAAATGACAACCAAAGACGACAAAAATGGTGACGGCGGCGGTATGACTACTTTCAAACTGCGCAAAAAAGCAAACAAAGAATTGGAAGTAGTTACTACAACATTGCCTGACGGTCGTACAGGTAAATTCTTCAACGTAGACTTTGCCAATACTACAGGTGAAACAGGTATGAACTGTGGTGGTATTACAAAAGGTGGACGTATCTGGACTGCAGAAGAATGGATGCAAAGCAGCAATGCGGGTATTTATGCGGGTGGTAGCGGCTATCGCGATACTACTGATTTTGTTATTGGTACTACAACACCTGCTGGTTTCCCTGGTTTTAATGGTAAAACATTGAAACGCTATCAAAATCTTAACTGGTTGGTAGAGGTAGATCCTAAAACAGGTAAGGCACTGCGCAAGCAATACAACTGGGGCCGTGCTGGTTGGGAAGGTGGCGTTATCATGGCCGATAACAAAACTGTATATCTGTTCGAAGATGGCTCTCCGGGTATCTTAGGTAAATTTGTTGCTACTAATGCAGGTGATTTTACTACAGGACAGATGTATGTGTACAAGCACAATGGTACACCTACAAAATGGATTGCAATAGAAAACAATCTGGATACGCTTGTAAACCTAAATACAGTTGCTATACGTCGTGGTGCTACAATGTTCAACCGTTTGGAATGGGGCGCACAGCACAATGGTAAAATATACATCTGCGAAACAGGCCGTGATGCATTTAACTACAATTCAGGTAATGCATTAAATGGTGTTATTTCTCCATCACTGGTAGATGGTTACAAAATTCGTTATCAGATTGTAAATGGCGTTGCATTCCCTAATTCAGATGCAGCAGCAGCAGATTCAGTACGTACAGGTAAGTTCTTCGATTATTATGGTCGTGTTATAGAATTTGACCCTGCTACAGATATGGTACGCTCTTATATAGAAGGTGGCCCTTACAAATCTAGCTCTACTTCAGACCAACTTCCTCAGTACCCTGACAAGCATTTGTCTAACCCTGATGGTGTTGATTTCTTTACTTTCGGTAGCAAAACTTATATGATGATCCAGGAGGATTTGAACGGCACAAGTTACAACCGTATGCCAAACGGTCTGACATCGACTATTTGTGAGGCTTACTTGTTGGATATGTCGATTAGCAACCCTACAATCAATGACTTGCAAAGGCTGACTGCTTGTGCACCAGGTGCAGAAATTACAGGTGGTATGCAGATTGATCATGAAACAATACTGTTCAACTCTCAACATCCTAATAACAATAACGTAGCACCTTACAATAATTCACTGACATATGCTATTACAGGTTTTGATACTACTAAACCAACTACAAGCATATTGGCTACAGAAGTAAAAACTAAATCATTCACTATCTATCCTAATCCGGTATCGCGCGAACTGCATATCAGTCAACCAATGGACGTTGCTATATACAACATGAACGGTCAACGTTTGAAAGTATATCGTAACACAACCAAAGTAGATGTTTCTGATATGGCTGCAGGTACATATTTTATCCGCAGTGCAGATGGCGAAACACTGAAATTTATAGTAGAATAGTAAACCACAAGTTATACTAACCGAAGCCCTGCAAAGGCTTCGGTTATTTTTGTTTTTAGTAAATGTGTAGATATATGAAGAAGTTGAGTGTGTTGTTTGTTGTAATGATTGTAGTATTTGCAGCCACTACTGCATTTGACGACACAGCAAAAAATCCTGTAAAACAAATACAGGAAAGGCAAAAAGTAAGGCTGAAGAACTTTATCGCTGCAATTACAGATTTAAAATCCGCTATGAATGCAGTAGATAATGATACGAATACAGGTATAGCACTGAAGGCTAAGTTTTTGAATGCAAGAGCTGCATTTAAAGAATGGGAGTATCTGGGGGAATATTCAGATCCGCAGTTTGTAAAGGATAATATTAATGGTTCACCATTACCTAAAATAGAGCGCAATACTTTTGGCGCTACTGTTGCCGAGCCAAAGGGAATGCAAGTGATTGATGATATAATATTCGGAGATGATTTGATTGGGAATAAGGATGAATTGGGAAAGCAGATCAACAGGTTATTGTCTGTATTGCAAGAGTATAACAACCAACAGTTTGCTATTTATGACAGAACTGTATTTGAGGCTTACCGTATGGAGTTGATAAGGCTCTATACATTAGGGCTTACGGGATTTGATGTGCCTGGTTCAGGAAATTCTGTGAAAGATGCAATAACAGTGCTGGAGGTAATGCAGCAGGATATGTTATTATATAAGACATTGTTTGAAAAAACAGATAAGAACATTGCACAAAGATTATATAAGAATCATGCTGATTGTATCAGCTATCTTAAGTCTCATGACGATTTTGACAAGCTTGACAGGTTGTATATATTAACACAATATATTAACCCTTTGTTTGCAGATATGTTGTTACTGCATCGTGCGTCGGGGGTTGAAATGCTGCATGAAGTAACACAACGTCATTTATTACCCCCATTCAATCATATGGCTGATAACCTGTTTTCTAACGAGTTTTTGTCGCCTTTCAAGTACATCGGGTTACCTGAAAATTTTTACACCCCTGCATTGGTAGATTTGGGTAAAACACTGTTTTACGACCCGGTATTATCGTCCAAAAATAACAGGTCATGTGCAAGCTGTCACAACCCATCAAAGGCATTTACGGATGGAAAAGAAAAAAGTATTGCATTAGATTTTGATGGAACGGTAGATAGAAACGCGCCAACGCTTATTAATTGTGTTTATACAGAACGCTTCTTTCATGATATGAGGGTGGAAGCACTCGAAGACCAAATAGAGCACGTGCTGACAAACAGGAAAGAATTTGACACAGACATGCTTGCCATTATCAGTAAACTGAAAGATAGTAAAGAGTATAACGAGCTTTTTGAAAAAGCAATGATTAACTATCAGGGTGAGAAAATCAGCAGCCAGAGTATAATGTTTGCATTGTCAGCGTATGTTACTTCATTGCGTGGTTTTAATTCTGTGTTTGACAAATATGTGCGTGGGGAGGTAAAGACAATAGACCCTGCAGTAAGAAGGGGCTACAATCTGTTTATGGGAAAAGCAGTTTGTGGCACATGCCATTTTGCTCCTGTGTTTAACGGTACCGTGCCGCCAAAATATGAGGAAAGTGAAAGTGAGGTATTGGGTGTTCCGGAAAATCCATATATCAAGCAGCCTATATTGGATAAAGACCTTGGGCGGGCAAAGGGTAGATTAAAGGAAAATGTTCCCTTCTATGAATATTCATTCAAAACCCCAACAGTAAGAAATATTGCATTGACAGCACCATATATGCATAACGGCTCGTACAAAACACTGGAAGATATATTGGATTTCTACAACAAGGGTGGCGGCGACGGTATTGGTATTAAGTTGGAACATCAAACATTGCCTTTTGATAGCCTCAGTTTGAATAAACAGGAAATGGCAGATATTGTAAAATTTATGAAGGCACTCACTGATACTTCAGGTATGACATCTATGCCCAAGTCGCTACCAAAGTTTCAGAAGCAAACTGCTTTGAATGCACGGAAAGTAGGGGGCGATTATTAGTATTGGTCTTTCTGAGTATACATGTTGTTCATAAATAGTGTGTATACTCAGAAAGCTTCACCAAAGGATATGTAGAAACCACTATTGTTATTGCTGCCTATTGCATAATCTATTCGCAGGTTGGTGTTATCTTTTTTATCAACAAGAAAACGTAGGCCCAATCCGTAGTTGTATTTCAGTGAAGTCTGGTTGATTGTATTTATTGTTGTATACATACCTGATATACCACAAAGTACAGCAGCACCCAGCCTCCAGATTAAAGGCATTCTGTATTCTGCCTGTATTGTGCTCATGCAATTGTCCCTGTATCGGCCATAATAATAACCTTTTACATATTTATCTCCGCCAAGATGAGATAAGTCATAAAAGGATGGTGAGCCGATGTTCAATTCATTATAGCTTCGCACTGCAAGAGTCTGTTTATTATTCCATGTCTTGTATTGGCGATAATCGGCAACTATTTTGCAATAGTTGTTTGTGGATGTATTGTAGCTGATGTCAGTGAAGATGTATCTTCCGTATTGGGGTGTTAAGAGGCTATTGCGGCTGTCTTTTAATACGGAATATCCAATTCCCCATGTTTTGCTTTGGGTAAGTTCGGGGTATGCTATACTGCTATTGATGTAATAGATGTTTCGGTAATAGATGTATCTTATGTTTAAGCCCGTAAATAGTTTATTGCCAATTTTTTTCAGAGCAGATGCTTCGAAGATATTTCTTGTGCTGTTGAATATTGCTTTGTTACTGTCTGGTGTATTACCTCCTATTCCATAATAGAAATCGGGGTATTCAGAAAAATGTATTCGTCCTTTGGTAAACCATTTCTCTTTATTGAAAAAATAGTTCCACTCTGCTTCAGCAATTATTTGCTTGTTCCAAGTATAGTTGAACTCAACTTTAGCATTCGATATTCTAGTATGTAAAGTGTCATAAAGCCTGATTGTAAACAAGCTAACTGCACCAATGTATGATCTTGTTTCAGGAGAGTATCCGAATGCGGGTACAGGCAATACTTTTATTTTTTTGTATTTGACGGTATCAATTGAATAACCGTAATGGCAAGTTGTTGTGAAGATGGCAAACAACAAAATAACTAGTTTGGTCAATCTATGTGTATTTAGTCGGCGAAATTAGTGCATGCAATTAGGGGAGTTTTATTATAGATGTTAAGAAATTATGAATAGGAGAATTGCTTTTGCAAACCGTAAATATTTCGTGCGAAGTGCGGTTCTGGAGGTTTGGATATATTTCAAAAATATACAGAAAACCCCCAGAATACCGGAGGCTTTTCATATTCACACCCACCCCTGTTTTCTACAACATCGTTGTCGGACATACATAATCTGTAATCCTGAACTTACCTGTTTCTTTTATCTCTTTAAATCCGCCCTTAACATCTATCAGATTATTGTATCCGCGCGCTCTCAATATGGATATGAATATCATAGAGCGATAACCACCTGCACAGTGTACATGATATGTTTTGTTTTTGTCTATTAGAGACATGGAATCGTTAATGAAATCCAGCGGTGCATTCTCTGCGCCAATAATATGTTCGCTATAGTATTCACTTTGTTTGCGTACATCCAGTATATGTGCCTCTGTATTTGCCATCAGATGGCTCAGGTCGTCTGCAGATACAGATATAATATAGTCTGTTTCTTTTCCTGCTTCCTGCCACGCCTCATAGCTTCCTTCCAAGTATCCGATTGTGTTATCGTATCCAACACGTGCCAGCCTTGTCACTACTTCTTCTTCACGTCCCTTATCTGCAACTATCAGTATTGGTTGTTTAATGTCTGTTATCAGCGCGCCTACCCAAGGAGCAAAATTGCCATCAATACCTATGTTGATAGAACCCGGTATAAATCCTTTTGCAAATGTTTGCGGATTGCGTGTGTCAAGCACCAGTGCTTCTGTTTCGTGTGCTGCGGCCTCAAAAGCTTGTGGTTTTAGTGCCTGCAAGCCTCTGCTCAGAATAGTGTCTATACTGTCATACCCTTGCTTGTTCATCATTACATTGGCAGGGAAGTATGCCGGTGGTGGCATCAGTCCGGTTGTTACTTCTTTTATGAATTCATCCCTAGTCATGTTTGCACGCAGGGCATAATTGGTATCTTTCTGGTGCCCGAGTGTATCAGTCGTTTCCTTGCTCATATTTTTGCCACATGCACTACCCGCACCATGTGCTGGATAAACAATAATATCATCTGCTAAAGGCATGATCTTCGTTCTCAATGAGTCAAACAGCAAGCCTGCTAATTCTTCCTGAGTAAGGTGTGCAGCTTTTTGTGCAAGGTCAGGACGGCCAACATCGCCTATAAAAAGTGTGTCGCCTGTAAAGCATGCTATCTCTTTCCCATTTTCGTCTGTTACCAGATAGCAAGTGCTTTCCATTGTATGGCCCGGCGTATGCAATACTTTAATTGTGATGTTGCCAAGCTTCAGTATTTCATTGTCTTGTGCTACATGGGCATCAAAAACCGGAGCAGCTGTTGGTCCGTAAACAATTGTAGCCCCCGTTTTTTTAGCAAGGTCTACATGGCCCGATACAAAGTCTGCATGGAAATGGGTTTCCAGCACATACTTGATGGTGGCATTGTTCTTAGCTGCTTTTTCAATGTATGGCTGCACCTCGCGTAGTGGGTCTATAATTGCTGCCTCTCCATTGCTCTCAATATAATATGCTCCCTGTGCCAGGCATCCCGTATAGATTTGTTCTATTTTCATGAGAAGTATTGTTTTCTTGTAATGATGCAAAGATGAGGGCTGTAAATTTTTGAGACGGTAACAATTATTACAGAAGTAAATTATTTCAGTATGGTTTCTTTTATAATGATATAGATACCCATTATAAGTACAAACCAGCCAAAGCCTTTCTTCAGTTTGTTGCCGGGTATAGACTTGCCAATGTATCCACCTATGAATATCCCTGCAATGGCTAGTGAGGTAACGCTTCCAAGTAGTTTCCAGTCTATATCATACTGGCCAATATCTCCAGTAAAACCAATAAGGGAATTAAGCGCTATAATCAGTAAAGAAGTGCCGATTGCTTTCTTCATATCAAGCCCTACAAAGAATACCAACGCAGGTATAATAAGGAAGCCACCACCAGCACCCAATAGCCCGGTTACAATGCCTATGCCAATGCCGTATAGTAATAGCTTAGCTGCTGATTGTGTACGTGTATTGTCATTGGCTACATTTTTACTTCTTATCATTGAAGATGAAGCCAGTATCATAAGTATGGCAAATAAAACCATCGTAGCCGTAGCCTTGGTTACCGTCAATTGACCGAGTGTAAACAGGTTGTACGGTATGTTTGGGATGATAAATTTCCTCGTCAGGAAAACAGTGGTTATGGAAGATGTGCCGAATAGTAGTGCGGTCTTAATATCTGTCCAACCTTTGCGGTAGTTTCTGTAAGCGCCAACAAGGCTGCTGCTGCCTACAATAAATAACGAATAAGATGTAGCAATAGCCGGAGATATGCCGAAAAGGTAAACTAATACAGGAACGGTGAGGATAGAACCACCACCACCTATAAGCCCCAATGATATTCCTATCAGTATTGCACTAAGATATCCTGCAATCGTTGCCAAAGTTTCAGTTTAGTGCGAAAGTAGGGTGTATAGGCTTAGTAAAGTGTAATGATTGTTACACAGTAAATGAGTAATTTCATAATAATGATCTACATCACAGTCTTACTAAGGTATTTTATATAGTTTGCCATTATGCAACCACGGACACAATCTATTGATACAATATATAAGTACATCGTCGCTGTATTGGGCGGTGGCTTGCTGCTCTATTTTGGCAAAAGTCTTTTTGTGCCAATGTTTATGGGGCTACTGATTGCTATGGTTATGTTTCCTGTATGTGTGCGGCTGGAAAGAAAGGGGATATCAAAAAGTATTGCCATTACTATTAGTTTGTCATTTGTTGTTCTGCTTTTTCTGACGCTGATATGGTTATTGTTCTGGCAATTGAGCCTGTTCAGGCAGGATTTGCCGTTTATTGCTAATAAACTGTCTGCCAAACTTCCCGAACTGCAACGTTGGCTTACTGACAACTGGGGTTTATCTTACCAAATACAGCAAGAATGGATTGATAAGCTATCCGGAGATATTAAGAACAGTGCAGGTGCATACATAGCAGGTTCTTTTTCTGCTACAGTTTCTACTTTGTTTTCATTATTTATTATACCAATATATGCTGCCTTGTTTTTGTATCATAGGCGTGTTTTTGTACAATTTGTAAAAAACATAGCAGGTGTGGCAAGACATGCACAGATAGATAAAATACTGTCTGAAACCACCCATACCTATTTCAACTATATAAAAGGTATGGTAATGGTGTATATCATAGTAGGTGTGCTCAATAGTGTTGGATTGCAGGCACTTGGTATTAAGCATGCTATACTTTTCGGTATGCTGACGGCTATTATGACTATAGTACCGTACGTCGGTATTATCATTAGTGCCATGTTGCCAATATCTGTTGCGTTTCTTACCAAAGACTCGTTGTGGTACCCGCTGGCTGTTATTGGTGTTTTTTCATTTGTTCAGTATCTGGAAGCCAATGTTATATTCCCTAAGGTAGTTGGAGCGCAACTGAATGTGAGTACTTGGGCAACGCTGGTGGCTATTATAGCGGGTGGAATAGTATGGGGGGTGGCAGGTATGATATTATTTATTCCTTTTGTTGCAATTTTGAAGATTATTACCGACCATTTGGAAGAAGGTAAATCCATTAATATCTTACTAACAAGGAAAGACTAAACTACATGGCAAATACAATAGAAAATAACAGCTTGGCACTTTCTACGCAAATGAAAGACAAGCTTTATGAAATGGGTACTATAAAGCTTTATAAAGAAGGCGAGATTATTATGAATGAAAATTCATACATCAGGGCTATCCCAATTGTATTAACAGGTAGTATACGTGTAATGCGTGTTGATGAGGAAGGCAGAGAAATACTACTCTATTATATCCGTCCGGGTGAAAGCTGTATCATGTCATTTCTAGGGGGTATACATAGCGAGACAAGCAAGGTAAAAGCAGTGGCGGAAGAGGATGTAGAGATACTGTTTATCCCTATTGAAAAAGCAGGCATGCTTATTAAAGATAATTCTGAGTGGCTGGATTATATTTTCCGCCTCTATCATAAACGTTTTGAAGAACTACTATCTGTAGTGAACGAAGTTGCCTTCAAAAAAATGGATGACAGGATTCTTCACTTTCTTAAAGAAAAGCAAAAGTTGATAGGTTCTAATGAAATTGCCATCACCCATCAGGAACTGTCTGAAGAGCTGGGAACCTCTCGTGTAGTGGTTTCCCGCCTGTTGAAGCAGATGGAAGGAGAGGGTATGGTGAAGCTAGGGCGAAACAAAATTTTGCTTATGTAACATTAGTAGCTGTATTGCCACTGATACTTGCTGACATTTGTGTTATAAAATCAATCAATTATGAAAGTAAACATGAGTTCAGCAGACAGAATTATCAGGGTGATAATAGCTGTCATCTTTGCCGCACTGTATTTTACAGGTACAGTTCCCGGTACTCTCGGATTGGTACTGACAATTGTCGCTGTAGTGTTTTTGCTTACTAGCCTCATTGGTTTTTGTCCGCTATATACCATCTTCGGTATGCGTACAAAGAAAGATGCTTAGTAAAGCGATTGCCTGTGTTTACTATACAAAACAAATAAATGAAACAACTTTTGCTAAAGAATAAGCTGGTGATAATGGGTGTAGTGTTGGGCGCTATCGGTGGGTTCGCGTATTGGTATTTCGTTGGTTGCGCAAGCGGTACGTGTATGATAACATCCAAACCGCTGAATAGCAGTGTTTATGGTGCAGTGATGGGAGGCTTATTCTTTAGCATATTTGCACAAGAGAAAAAAATCAATAAAAAAGGATAATAGTTATGTCAGCTAAAAAAATGACTGTAGTAGATGTACGTAGCCGCGAAGAATATGCAAGCGGTCATGTTGTAGATTCATTGAATATTCCTGTAAATGAATTGCAGAATAATATTGAAAAACTAAAAGAGATAGAAGGCGACATCGTATTGTGTTGTGCATCGGGTATGCGCAGCAGCATGGCTCGCCAGTTGCTGGTGCAGCAGGGTTTGACAAATGTAGCAGATGGTGGACCGTGGACGAATGTTCAGTACAAGATTGTAAACAACTTAATGTAATTATAGAATGGGTTTTCTAAGTAAATTATTCGGTTTTGGTCCAAAAGTAGATTTAGGTCAGTTGATAAATGACGGTGCTGTGATACTGGATGTGCGTACTCCCGGCGAGTATGCAGGTGGCCACATCAAAGGCTCTATCAATATACCTGTAGATCAGTTGAAGTCTAAAATGGCTACACTGAAAAAAGATAAAGTAATCATCACTTGTTGTGCATCAGGTATGCGTAGTGCATCTGCACGTGGCATGCTGAAAGCAAGCGGTTTTGCAGAGGTACACAATGGTGGTAGTTGGATGAACCTGAGAAAATACAAAGCATGATAATAGGCTATCTGAAAGAAAAGCTGTCAGGTGGTTGGCATTTCATGCGCATACTGAGGCTGCTATTTGGCGTAGTTTTTGCAGTGCAGGCAGTTATAATGAAGGATTACCTTGTAGGTATGATGTCAGCCTTCTTTCTTTATCAGGGCGTTACCAACACCGGTTGTTGTGGCGAAAGCTGCGCACCTACCTACGATAGAAACGCCGCAGCAAAAGGGAAAACAGAAGATATTCAATTTGAAGAAGTAAAATAAATATACCATGTCAACAAAATTTTCAGAGCTCATCAATTCAGACAAGCCTGTACTGGTCGATTTTTCGGCAGAGTGGTGCGGGCCTTGTAAAATGATGGCTCCCATATTGCAGGAACTCAAACAAGGCATAGGAGATGCTGCAACTATCATAAAGATAGATGTAGATAAAAACCCACAGGCCGCAGCCGCATACAACATATCGGGCGTGCCTACACTGATACTATTTAAGAACGGAGAGGTAAAATGGAGACAAAGCGGCGTATTGCCCGCTAACCAACTGAGGCAGATTATAGAACAGTATCAATAACAGATTGTATGAGTGAAGCACATTTTTATGAAGTTGCCGTAAAATGGCAGGCAGACAGGTTGGGCGTTATGAGCTCTCCTGATTTTGATAATACACTGGAGGTTGTTACACCGCCACAGTTTGCAAAAGGCGTACCTAATAAGTGGTCGCCCGAGCATCTGCTGGTAGCAGCGGTAAACAGTTGTCTGATGACAACTTTTCTGGCAATAGCCGAAAATTCAAAACTGTATTACGAGCAATTCGAATCGAACGGAGTAGGTAAACTGGAAGTAGTTGATGGTAAATACATGATTAGCGAGGTAGAGCTGAACCCAATATTGGTGATAGCAAACGAAGAAGACCGTGAGAAAGCAATGCGTGTATTGCAAAAGTCAGAGGCTGCATGTCTTATTTCCAATTCCATCAAATCAAAGATTATCTTTACACCCGAAATCAAAGTTGCATCAACAGTATCTTAACGTATGAAAAAGTCGATATTCAAGCCATTTACATTATTACTGGCAGTAATTGCTATACTTACGGCTACATCTTGCCAGCAGGCATCTGCCAACAACGAATTGAAAGTTGCAGAGTTTAAACAAAAACTGGAAGCCACAGCGGATAAAGTATTGCTGGATGTACGTACACCCGGAGAATATGCAGAAGGCCATCTTGCAGGCGCATTGAATATAGACTGGAATGGTGGAAACTTTGATGCTGAAGTAGCAAATATGGACAAAGCAAAGCCGGTGTTTGTATATTGTCTTTCAGGTGGTCGTAGTGGTTCAGCAGCAGCAGCTATGCGCAGCATGGGCTTCAAGCAGGTGTACGAGATGAAGGGTGGTATGATAAAATGGAGGTCTGAAGGATTACCAGAAGAAGGTGGTGCTGCTACTGCGCAGGGTGGTACTAAAGGTATGACAGCGCAAGACTTTGACGCATTGCTGAATACAGATAAAATAGTATTGGTAGATTTTTATGCTACGTGGTGCGGACCTTGTAAAAAAATGGAACCATATCTGGCAGAAATTTCAAAAGACATGGCAGCAACAGTATCTGTAGTACGTATAGACGCAGATGCTAACCCTACACTTGCTACAAGCATGAAGGTAGATGCATTGCCTACCGTATTTATCTACAAAAACAAACAACTGGTTTGGAATAATGTGGGTTTTGTAAGCCGTGAGGACATGATAGCAAAGTTGAAAAGTATTAAGTAAATATTAAGAGAGAACGTTCTGAAAGCCTGCAAATTTTGCAGGCTTTTTTGTGTAATGTTAAGACAGTATTAAGTTAATATTAAGTCACTGCATGGCTATTTACAAAGGTTTTCAATCACAATACTTTTGTTGACAAACAAGGGATTATGGCGACGTTGAAAAAGTTGTTTATGCCGGATGGGCAAAAGTTCTACAGGCTTTTTGATGAGGTGGCAGATAATCTGCAGATAATGAGCAAGCTGTTTTACGAAACAATATGTGCGGGAAACGGCATTATGCAGACAAACCTGGCAAGACTTGATGAACTGGAGAAGGCAATAGACCTTTCTACCCGCAAGCTGTTTCATGAACTGGGTAGGAACTTCATCACACCTTTCGACAGAGAAGATATACATCTGTTGGCTTCCGGACTGGATGATATTGCAGACCTTACTTACGGTACCGTACGCCAACTGAATAACTACGGACTAACCACCCCGGGTAATACTACACAATATGTAGCAGGTGAGTATAAACGCCTGATTGGTCTTTTAGGCGATGCGATAAAGGCGCTCAGTAATAAGCGTTCGTTACCTAAATTAGAAACTACCTGCCTCGAAATGAGGAAGATTATCAATACGTGCGATAATCGTATAGATGCCGCTATTACAGGGCTTTTCCCCAGCCATACAGAAGTAGTAGATATTATAAAATGGATGGAACACTACGATATACTGCAGGTGCTCCTAGAAAAGTGTGAGAATATGGTTGATACGGTAGAAGCCATAGTGATTAAATACGGATAAACTATTGAATGATGCAAAGCTTACCTTTGCATCATGCGTTTGTATATCAGAAACATGGTTTGCAACAGATGCAAGATGGCTGTTGCAGATATTTTTAGCAAGGCTGGTCTGCAGGTGCTGCTTGCAGATTTGGGAGAGGTAGAAATTGCAGAAAAGAAATTGCCCAAAGAACTTTTGAAAAAACTGCAAACTGCTTTGGAATCCGTAGGTTTTGAAATAATTGATGATAAGAAGAGTAAGGTGATTGAAGGTATCAAAACGGCTGTGATTGATATTATTCATCATACAAGCGAGCCTATAGCCATAAAATACAGCGACTATCTCTCCACAAAACTACAGCATGATTATTCGTACCTCAGCAAACTTTTTTCTGAAGTGGAGGGTATTACGATAGAGCAGTACATCATCAACCAGAAGATAGAACGTGTAAAAGAGTTGCTTATTTACGATGAACTTTCTTTAAGTGAAGTTTCCTACCAGATGGGGTATAGCAGTGTGGCACATTTGTCTGCACAATTCAAAAAAGTAACGGGGATGACACCCACTGTGTTTAAAAATAGCAGTAAAAGAGAACGTAAGCCATTGGATACTATTGGTGGGCATACTGCATAATTTTATAAAACACATCCATAGTCTTATAACATAGTCGGGTAATGCTGTAGGTAGCTTTGCAGTATAATATTACCCGATATGACACACACATACAATATTACCGGAATGACTTGCAACAGCTGTGTTGCAAAGGTGAAATCAGCTATTCTGAAACTGGGAGATGTACTGCAGGCTGATGTGCAACGAGATGCACCACAGGCTACCATTACTATGCAGAAGCACATCCCGCTGAGTACATTACAAGCAGCAATTAGTTTTGACGGCAAGTATGCAATAACAGAAGCAGCAGGCAGCACAGAAATGAAAACGACAGACGACAATGTATCCTATTTTCCTATTTTTTTGATATTCGGATACATAGCAGGTATTACACTGCTTGTTCAGTTTGCAAGCGGCTCTTTCAGCCTTATGCAATGGATGCAGCATTTTATGGCAGGGTTCTTTATCGTGTTCTCATTCTTCAAGATGATGAGCCTGAAAGCATTTGCAGAAGGGTACAGAACCTATGATATAGTTGCCAAAGCAATACCTGCATATGGATTTGTCTATCCGTTTATAGAACTGGCATTAGGTGTTGCCATTATTACAGGCTTTGAACCATACGCTACTAATATCGTAGCATTAGTTGTTATGGCTGTAAGTACTATTGGGGTTGTAAATAGTCTGCTGAAGAAAACACCATTTCAATGTGCATGTCTCGGTACGGTTATAAAGCTACCACTAAGCAAGGTTACTTTGTTTGAAGACTTGTTGATGGTCGTAATGAGTGCAGTTATGTTACTGCTTATGTAAATAGTAAAAGCCCCGCAGATGCGGGGCTTTTGTATATATTGTCTAACCAATTATCAGATTACAGTTGTGTAGCTGTGTAAACTACATCTACAGTATAAGTACCTGCAGGGTATGCAAAACCAGGTGTAGCATTGTACTGGATGCTGAATGTTTGGTTACCACCGTTGTTACAGTTTGTCAACAGGTTTTGTGCAGTTGCACCTAAGTCAGCATATGCTGTTGCGCTGAACGGAGAAGCGATAGTACCACCTGTATTGTTTGCAGGAACACGCAGATCAAGAACACCAGCTACAGGCATTACAGGAGCAGGAGTTGTAGAACCTGTGTATGAGAAGTTAGCGTTGTTAGTCCTTACGGATACGCCAAATTTTTTGTTTGAACGTACCCTCAATTCCTGGTTAGAAGAGCTAACACCGTTTGCATAATCGTTAACTGTGTTGAAAGCCAGATTAACAGCCGCACCTGTTGCAGTTCCTGATCCTGTGAAAGTCAGTTCGATTGCGTTGCTCAGGTTTAGGTTAACTGTTTGCGTAGCAGTAGAAGCAACTTGTGCTTTTGCTGCGAAACCTGTTACTGCCAGTGCGATGATTGCGATTACCTTTTTCATTTTGTTTGAATTTGTTTGAATTATTTGATTAATGTTTGTGTTTGTTTGTTATTGTGATACAAAGATGCGTCGGGAAAGGGCCTATTGCCAAAAAATCGAGGCTTGTTAACCCTGCCTTTGCAACCGCTTAACAGCCGATTAACAAACCCCTTGAAAAAGCCCTTAAATACGGTATTTTTGCACACTTTAGCAGTATGCGTATATTAATGGTATGCCTTGGTAATATCTGTAGATCGCCGATAGCCGAGGGTTTGATGCGGTACAAGATAGAGCAGCGAGGGCTTGATTGGCAGGTAGATTCAGCAGGAACAGAATCTTATCATGTTGGCGAGGCGCCTCATAGGTATTCGCAAAAAGTATGTCTGGAGCATGGTATTGATATATCTGCCCAAAGAGCACGCAGGTTTACAAAGAAAGACTTCGACCGCTTTGACAAGATATATGCTATGGCAAAGGATGTATATAACGATATTGTAGAAATAGGTGGTCATGGTGCAGATATGGGTAAGGTGATGCTATTCGTAAATGAGTTGCATCCTGGCAGTAATCAATCAGTACCCGACCCATGGTATGGCAACGAGGATGGATATTTGCCCGTATATGAGTTGATAGACCAAACCTGCAATGCTATTATTGGAAAGTATAAGTAAAAAGAATTATGTCGAAACCATCGATACCACAAGGAACAAGAGATTTTTCGCCTGTAGAAGTACGCAAGCGCCAATATATATTCAGCACCCTAAGGAGCATTTTTGAATTGTATGGTTTTCAACCACTGGAAACACCTGCAATGGAAAACCTCGTTACGCTAACAGGTAAATATGGCGAAGAGGGCGATAGGTTGATATTCAAAATTCTGAACAATGGACTGCACGAAAAGAAAGACGCCGATAAAGAAAAGCTGAATGCTGAGTGGGCAAGATTGTTGGATAAGCCTGTTTCATCGCCTGTAGTTACAGAGCGTGCGCTGCGTTATGATCTTACCATTCCGTTTGCCCGCTATGTTGTGATGAACCAGAATGAACTGGCATTCCCATTCCGCCGCTATCAAATGCAGCCTGTGTGGCGTGCCGATCGTCCGCAGAAAGGACGCTATCGCGAATTCTGGCAATGCGATGCCGATGTGGTGGGCAGTACTTCATTGATAAATGAAGCTGAACTATTGTGTATTTACCAAAGTGCATTTCAGCAATTGGGTCTGCCTCAGGTAGCTATTAAAATAAATAGTCGTAAACTATTGGCTGGCCTTGCAGAAATATGTGGCACACCAGAGCTGATGATGGAAATAACCATTGCACTGGATAAGCTGGATAAAATAGGCTGGGATGGTGTTGTAAAAGAATTGAAAGAAAGAAGCATTGCAGACGCAGGCATCGCACAGATAGAAAAAGTAATAAATGTACAAGGCAGCAATGATGAAAAACTGGAAGCATTGAGCGCTATCATGGCGAACAGTGCTACGGGATTGGAAGGCATCAGAGAGTTAAGGCAAACGCTTGCATACCACCAACAAATAAAGAATCAGGGTTGGGATGCTGGGATTGAAGTAGATATCAGCCTTGCACGCGGTCTTAATTATTATACAGGTGTTATTGTAGAGGTTGTATGCCGTGCTGTGAAGATGGGCAGCATTGGTGGTGGTGGCCGATACGATGATCTTACTGGTTTGTTCGGTTTGAAAAACCTTTCGGGTGTTGGTGTGTCTTTCGGTATAGATAGGATATACGATGTGATGGAAGAGCTGAACCTATTCCCACAGACATTAGCTACGGGCGCCAATGTAATGATTGCGAATTTTGGTGGTGATAATGAAGCATATGCACTGCAACTGCTGAAACAGTTGCGTGCAAACAACGTAGCTGCAGAGATATACCCTGAGTCTGCCAAGTTTGATAAGCAGATGAAATATGCCAACAAGCGCGGTATAGCTTATGTATTGTTACCTGGTGATGATGAGCGTGCACAGAATAAAGTGAGTGTCAAAAACTTTATGACAGGTGAACAGCAATTACTGGATATTGATGCAGTAGTTGCATTGCTGAAGTAACAAGACAGATACTAACATAAAATAATAAAGCCCCTATATTCGGGGCTTTATTATTTACTCTTTTTTATCCGCAGTATTAGCGACGGAAAGCAGGACACTGTGACTGCCAATATTTTTTAACGTTGCCGAATGCATCCAGATACACAGTTACAGTAATGTTTGTAAAGTAGTACCAGTCGTTTGCTTTGCTATCGCCACGTTGATATTTGTAATCAGGGTATTGCTGGTTGTGAATAGTAGATTGAGAAGCGCTTACTTGTTCGTTAGCAGAGAATACATTGTTTACTTCATCGCCGCGGAATGCAAGGTCAACAGACTGTTGTCCTTTATAGGCTTTCAATACATCCAGATTTACGTAAGATTTGCTCACATCATCCAGATAGTCTGTGTTTGTGTAGCGGAAGCCCGATTCTGCACTGATAAAGAATGTTTTACCAACCAATACCTTCAAACCACCACCTATAGGGAATGCGATATTTGTCAGTTTGTATTCTTTACGGTCAGGATATACAGGGATGTTTTGACCTTCGGTAGCCAACGGACGCAGGTAAACCCTTTCGCCACGCATACCGTCTGTATATGGGTTGAAGTGGAACAACGCGAGACCACCAAAGATGTACGGAGTAAATTTAGTACGCTCTTTTTCTATGCGGAACAGGTTTAGTTCAAAACCACCATGTATTTCGAACAGATTGCTTGCAAAGCGCAGGTTGCGTGCTTGTCTTACTTCTACATCAGACAGGCTGTCTGCTGCTGTGATAGACGTATAAGCAGCACCGAAACGTACACCCAGATTTGGATTGAAGAAGTATTTATATATCAAACCACCCATAGGTTTGAAGCCGTAATTAGGGTACAGTTTGTTCTGCAAATCGCCATAGTAGTTAGCTGCACCGGCAGATACACCAAACTCGTGGTGATTCTGTGCTGAAGCTAAAAAAGGTAATGCCAGAGCTATCGATAGTATAAAACGTTTCAAAGCCTAAAAGTTTTGTTAAGTATACAACTCGAAAGATAAAAACAATTTTTGAAAAACAAAAGCATGACAGGACTAATATATATCTATGGTATTTTTAATCTGTGTATATCTCTTTACCATATTGATTTATAAATATTTGATTAATAATAAACTGTTTTTAAAGCGTAAGTTTTTAATCTGTCTTTAATGTCGTTGTTCTAAGCTCGGAAAGCTTATTTTTGCGGACTTCGATTGATATATACAATGGATTTAATAAAAGATTTACAGGAAAGAGGGCTTATTCAGGATATAATGCCCGGCACACAAGAGCAACTGAACAAAGAAATGACTTCGGGTTATATCGGCTTCGACCCTACTGCCGATAGCCTGCATGTGGGCAATCTGGTACCTATTACATTGCTGATGCGCTTGCAACATGCCGGCCATAAGCCATACGCATTGGTGGGTGGTGCTACTGGAATGATAGGCGACCCTTCCGGTAAATCTGCAGAACGCAATCTGTTGGATAAAGAAGTACTGAATAAAAACGTAGCTGCCATACACAGGCAATTGCAGAAGTTTCTCGATTTCAGCACAGACAAGCCAAATGGTGCCGTGATGCTGAATAACTACGATTGGTTCAAAGATTTCAGCTTTCTGGATTTCATTCGAGAGGTTGGTAAGCATATTACCATCAGCTACATGATGTCTAAAGAGTCTGTACAAAAAAGGCTGGAAACTGGTCTTTCTTTTACAGAATTTACATACCAGTTGATACAGGGCTACGACTACTATCACCTGAATAGGCAGCACAACATAAAGCTGCAAATGGGTGGCGCAGACCAATGGGGTAATATTGTTACAGGTACAGAACTTATTCGCCGAAAGGGCGGCAGTGAGGCTTTTGCTGCAACATGCCCGCTGATTACAAAAGCAGATGGTAGCAAATTTGGCAAGAGCGAAAGCGGCAACGTATGGCTCGACCCGGAAAAGACTTCACCGTATCAGTTCTACCAATTCTGGTTAAAGCTGCCAGATGCCGATGCCGAGCGTATGACTTTTACATTCTCTTTCAGAGCTGTAGAAGAAATAAGAGCCCTGATAGCAGAGCATCAACAAGCACCACACTTACGCAAGCTGCAAAAAGCACTGGCAGAAGAGCTTACGATACTTGTACACAGCGAAGAAGATTTGAAAAGCGCACAAACAGCATCAGATATACTCTTCGGGCAAAGTACCGTAGATGCACTGCGCTCGCTGAGTGAAAGGCAACTGCTGGATGCAATGGAAGGGGTACCGCAAGTAGTGACAACAAAAGAAACATTGGCCGGTGAAGGTGCTGATTTTCTGAGCTTCCTTGCTGATAACAAAGTGTTTCCTTCAAAAGGGGAAGCGCGCAAAATGGTACAGGCAGGTGGTGTAAGCATTAATAAAGAGAAGGTAACAGCCATAGACCACAAGCTTACAGTTGCTCAGTTGTTGAACGATAAATACCTGTTGATACAAAAAGGTAAATCAAACTACACACTGGCAATATTCAACTAAACAATTACTGCTCCCGATTAGTTATTTTTGAAGCGCATGTCTTCACGTATTGTACGGAGTTTATTGATAATACTGGCGATGGCAGCGGTGACGCTGCCAGCTTTTTATTGTGGCAGTCCCGATGAAAAAACGGAGCAGGCTACAGTGGGTTCTCCGTGGCACAATGTGTACGATACTATGGTGCAGTATGTAGGAATGGAAACCTGTAAGGGCTGCCATGCAGATATATACAACACGTACATACAGACAGGTATGGGTCAGTCTTTCGACCATGCAACGAAGCAAAAGTCTGCAGCAGATTTTACCCACGCACCTGTTTACGACAAAGACCTCGACTTTTACTACAAACCTTTCTGGCAAAACGATTCGCTCTATGTAATGGAGTACCGTACAGAGGGCAGTGATACCACGCACAAGCTGTTGCAGAAAGTAGACTACATCGTAGGTTCGGGACAGCATACAAACTCGCATATTTTTAGTAAGAATGGCTATCTGTATCAGGCGCCTATTACATTCTATACACAAAAGAAACAGTGGGACCTTGCACCAGGGTTTGAGAAAGGTGCCAGCAGCCGTTTTACAAGGTTGATAGAATCAGAGTGTATGACCTGCCACAATGGATACCCTGATTTTGTAAAAACGAGCCAGAACAAATACGTAACCATCAAAACAGGTATTGATTGCGAGCGTTGTCATGGACCCGGCGGGCTGCATGTAAAGGAGAAGATGGCAGGCAATATCGTAGATACGTCAAAAGGCCCCGACTATACAATTGTCAATCCACGGAGGCTTTCCACAGAATTGCAGAATAATATTTGCCAGCGCTGTCACCTGCAAGGTATAGCAGTGCTGAACGATGGTAAAACATTCTTCGATTTCCGCCCCGGTATGCATTTGTCTGAAGTGATGAATGTTTTTATGCCGCAGTATGAAGGTGCGCAAGACAAGATGATAATGGCATCGCATGTAGAGCGGATGAAAAAAAGCGATTGCTATGTAAGTTCCGGCAAGATGAGTTGTATTACTTGTCACAATCCGCACGTGAGTGTGAAGTTTACACAGCATTCACAATACATCAATGCGTGCAACAGTTGTCATGGCACAGGCAATCAACAGTGTATGGAAAAAGAAGCTGTGCGCAATGCAAAAGGCAATGACTGTATTACCTGCCACATGCCACGCAATGGTAGTATAGATATTCCGCACGTAGCAGTTACAGACCACTACATACGCAAGCGCCCGCTTGATGATGCTACGAAAAGTAAAATCACCGCATTTCTTGGGCTGAAGTCTTTCAATAATGATAACCCCGATGCCATAACAACAGCACGTGCATTTATGGAGTTTTTTGAAAGATATAACCCCAATAAAGGCTTGATAGATTCTGCACTGAAATACCTGAATAAAGAACAAAGTCGCGAAGCATCAGAAAAGCAAAATCGAGATTATATACGTGCATACTTCTTGCTGAATGATTTTGGGAAAGTAACACAGTACGCCGCGTCACTAAAGCCTGAAAACATCACAGATGCTTGGGCTTGCTATCGCATTGGAGAGTCTTACAGCAATATACAACTGGCAGACAAGGCATTGCCTTGGTATCAGCGGGCTGTAGCCATCTGGCCACAGTCGCTCGATTTTCAGAATAAGTATGGCAACTGTTTGCTGACGCTGAATAAAGTAAAAGAAGCGCAGGATGTGTTTATGTATATACTGAAAGAAAACCCTGATTATCTGAGTGCTAATGTAAATCTCGGCTTCATATACATGCAGCAGGGAAATAAAACTATGTCTTACGACTACCTTATGCGTGCATTGAAGTTGAACCCTGATTACGAGCAAACGCTCATCAATCTGGCAGTATGGCACCATAATAATGGCAATGATGGTAATGCAAAAAAATACTTGTTGCACTTATTGAAAAAGCATCCGCAAAACGAGCAGGCAAAAGCTATGCTTGCCGATATTCAATAGTATATTTACAATCTAATCTTTAACCAAAATAATCTGAAATGAAAAAACTAACCCTTGTTTTAGTATTGATTGCCCTGTCTGTTACATCATTTGCACAACGTGGCTACAAAGGATATAAAAGCGGAAAAGGTGGACGCAACAGTTATGAATGTCCTAAACTATACATAGGTGTAACAGCCGGTATAGAAAACCCCGGTGGGCTTGTTGGCTTTAATATTGATGTGCCTGTAACACAACGTTTTTCACTTTCGGGTAGTGCAGGGCTTAGCTCATGGGGCTACAAAGCAGGTGGTGAGGGTCGTTTTTATTTCGGCGATTGCAATCGTTCTTGGGCTTTGGGGGCAGGTGTAACTTATAATACGGGTCTTAAAAATTTCAGTGCTACACTGCCAACAACATTTGGCGATGCAACAGTACTTATGGATTTAAATCCGAAAACAAACGTGTTTTTCGCAGTACATAAATTCTTTAATCTTGGTAGAAACGGTCACCGTTTCAATATAATGGCAGGCTATTCTATGAGGCTGGATGATGACAACTACACAATACTTAACAATTATGAATTGACCACACAGGGCAAAGATGTGATGCGTGTACTTGCTCCCGGTGGTGTTATGATAGGTTTCGGGTTTACATTTGGCGTATTGCGTTAATAATATTTCGATATCAAGTAAAAGGGGGGTATGCAATTGCATACCCCCCTTGTTGTTTTATTTGAAGCAGCTATTAAAGTGCTGCATTGTACTTAGCAGCTACCGCATCCCAGTTGATAACATTCCAGATAGCACCCAGATAATCAGGGCGTTTGTTTTGGTATTTCAGGTAGTATGCGTGTTCCCAAACGTCGATGCCCAGGATAGGAGTGCCTTTTACTTCAGCAATATCCATCAGCGGGTTGTCTTGGTTTGGTGTAGAGCATACATCCAGGTTACCATCTTTTACAATCAGCCAAGCCCAGCCGCTGCCAAAGCGTGTAGTACCTGCTGTGTTCATTTTTTCTTTCAGTGCATCCAGCGAACCGAAAGCTGCATTGATTGCATCTGCCAATGCACCTGATGGTTGGCTGCCGCTTGGGCCCAGAATTTCCCAGAACAGAGAGTGGTTCCAGTGACCGCCGCCGTTGTTACGTACCGCAGCAGGGTATGCAGAGATGTTAGCCATCAGTTCTTCAAGCGATTTGCCTTCACCGTCAGTACCTGCCAATGCTTTGTTCAGATTATCAACATAAGCCTGATGGTGCCTGTCGTGGTGTATTTGCATGGTCAGTGCGTCAATGTGTGGTTCCAGTGCGTCAAACGCATATCCTAATGCAGGAAGTGTATGTGCCATAGTTTTATTGTTTTTACGTTTTTAAAAGGACTTCAAAGTTAAACCCGAATACCGAAAGCCCAAAACGCAGGGTGATTTTAATAGTTATTTAAAATAGGCTTATAAGCGTTTCCCTGCATTATTAAGCTTTTGTGTTTTCGTTAACCGCTAATTATCAATACTAATGCGTTTTGTGCTTATTTGTAACGAATAGCCGCAGTAGGTAAAAGCACATAGTCTGGGTTTCTACTGTTTAATGTACATACAGCAAACAGGCGTATTGTCTGTATATTTGAGCGGTATTTCGAAACCATTCGCATGAGTCTTCCTTCGTTATCCTTACGGCGGCCTGTTTTAGCCATCGTTCTCAATATTCTGATAGTTGTTTTTGGTTACATCGGGTTCACTTCGCTCGGTGTGCGCGACTATCCTTCTATCGACCCGCCGATTATCAACGTACGTACATCTTACGCTGGTGCTAATCCTGATATCATAGAATCGCAGATTACTGAGCCGTTGGAAAAATCTATCAATGGTATTGCGGGTATCAAGAGTATATCTTCTACCAGTGCACAGGGTAATAGTAACATTACTGTAGAGTTTGATTTGGGTGTAGACTTGGAAGCTGCAGCAAATGATGTGCGCGATAAAGTATCGCAAGCCATACGTAATCTGCCGCAGGATATAGATGCGCCGCCTGTAGTGTCTAAAGCAGATGCCAATTCGCAGCCTATTATATCTATGACGGTACAGAGCGATACCAAGAATCAACTGGAACTGACAGAGTATGCTGAGAACGTATTGGTAGAACGCCTGCAGACTATCCCCGGTGTTAGTAGTATACAGATATGGGGGCAGAAGCGCTATGCAATGCGCCTCTGGCTCGATCCGCTGAAATTGGCCGGTTACGGTATCACGTTTCAGGATGTAGAGCAATCGCTTGCCAAACAAAATGTGGAATTGCCGTCTGGTAAACTGTCAGGTGCCAATACAGAACTATCTGTACGCACATTCGGCAGGCTCTTTTCAGAAGATGATTTCAATAAGCTGATAATAAAGAATGTAAACGGTACGGATATACACTTGAGTGATGTTGGCGAGGCAGTGCTTGGGCCGGAGAACGAAGAAACGGTACTGAAAGAAAGCAACGTGCCGATGATTGCATTGGCCATTACACCGCAACCGGGTTCTAACTACGTAGCTATTGCAGATGAGTTTTATAAACGCTACGATGCACTGAAGAAAGACATCCCTGCCGATTTTAAAGTAAACATAGCACTCGATACAACAGCATATATTAAGAAGTCTATCAGCGAGGTAGAGGAAACACTGTTTGTTGCATTTGCACTCGTAATCATTATCATTTATCTCTTCTTCCGCGATTGGCTGATTGCCTTCCGCCCGTTAATAGATATACCTGTCAGCCTGATAGGTGCATTCTTCATTATGTATATGATGGGCTTTACCATCAATATTCTTACGCTGCTTGCCATCGTATTGGCTACAGGTCTTGTGGTGGATGATGGTATTGTTGTGACGGAGAATATATACAAGAAGATAGAGAAGGGCATGGAGAAACACCGAGCCGCCAGAGAGGGTAGCGAGGAAATATATTTTGCTGTAATCTCTACCTCCATCACATTGGCGGTGGTGTTCTTGCCCATTGTTTTCTTACAGGGTTTTACGGGTAGGCTATTTCGGGAGTTTGGTATAGTGGTAGCAGGTGCGGTATTGATATCTGCATTCGTATCACTGTCATTAACTCCTGTACTGAACGTACTGATGACGCGCAAAGAACACAAGCCTTCAAAATTCTATGTAAAGTCTGAGCCATTCTTTGTAGGTATGGAGCAGGCATACAAGAAAGGGTTGGTTTGGATAATGCGTCATAAACTGGTTGCTGTTCTCGGTGTGGTTGTGAGCTTCGCACTGATATTCCTTATAGGTAAAGGATTACAAAGTGAGCTGGCCCCGCTCGAAGACCGTGGTCGTTTCCGTGCACAGGTATCAGCACCCGAAGGGACATCTTACGATGCCATGGATAAATACATGGAGCAGTTGGTGAATGTAGTGCTTGATTCCATACCTGAAAGACAAGTGACGCTATCTGTTACAGCGCCTGGCTTTACAGGTTCTGGTGCGGTGAATACCGGCTTTATGAATGTACGCCTGAGTGATGCAGACAAACGCAAACGTTCGCAGGATGAAATTGTACAAGCTGTAAACCGCAACCTGCAAAAGAAAAACTTCGGTCGTGCATTTGCCATACAAGAGCAGACTATCTCTGTGCAGCGTGGTGGTAGTGCTTACCCGGTAGTGTTCATTCTGCAAAACATCAACTTCGAGAAGCTGGCGCAGGTTGTGCCTAAGTTTCTGGACGAGGTAAACCAGAGCCCTGTTTTTCAGGGTGCCGATATAGATTTGAAATTCAACAAGCCTGAACTGACTGTGAGCATCAACCGTGCAAAAGCATCGCAGGCAGGTGTTTCTATACAGGACATAGCACAAACTTTGCAATTGGCATTGAGTAATCGCCGTCTTGGTTACTTCACTAAAAACGGTAAGCAGTACCAGGTACTTGGTCAGGTATTCCGCGAAAACCGCGAAGCGCCGATAGACCTGAAGACATTCTATGTACGCAACAGTTCAGGGCAAGTAATGTCTATCGACAACTTTGTATCGATAGAAGAAACAACCAGTCCTTCGCAAATATATCACTACAACAGGTACAAGTCTGCAACCATTTCATCAGGCCTTGCCCCGGGCAAAACCATTGGTGATGGTATTGCAGAGATGGATAAGATTTATGAAAAACTGAAGAAGGATAAAGTAGTTGATGAATCATTCACTACGTCGTTGGGTGGTGCATCTAAAGACTATGTAGAAAGTTCTTCCAATACACTCTTTGCATTTATACTTGCATTGGTGTTGATATACCTGATTCTGGCTGCACAGTTCGAGAGCTTTATTGATCCGCTCATCATCATGCTTACGGTGCCTTTGGCTATTGCCGGTGCTGTGTTGTCGCTGTGGTTGTTCGGACAAACGCTGAACATCTTCTCGCAGATTGGTATGATTATGCTGATAGGCCTTGTTACTAAAAATGGTATCCTGATTGTAGAATACGCAAACCATATTCGCGACAGGGGAGCATCAAAAGTAAATGCGGTAATAGAGGCAGCATCTATGCGTCTGCGTCCTATATTGATGACCAGCCTCGCCATGATGTTTGGTGCATTGCCACTGGCACTATCGCTGGGTGCAGCATCTAAGAGCCGTATGCCGTTAGGTATAGTGATAGTGGGGGGCTTGCTGTTCTCGCTGGTCTTGTCATTGTTTATAGTACCGGTTATTTATACATTCTTCTCTCGCAGAAAACCACAATCGGCTACTGCGGTAGATAAACTGAACGATTAATGAAGCAAATATTAGCGGGCATATTACTCCTCTCGGGTACGGTAGCTACTGCACAGCAGCGGCTGTCGCTGAGCGATGCCATTGCCAAAGCGCTTGAACATAATTTTGATATACGCATTGCAAAGACTGCACTGCAACAGGCAGAGCGCAATAATACACTTGGCAATGCAGGCTTTTCGCCAAACGTAAACGCAACTGCCGGCGTAACTACAGGTAGCGCAAATACAAGAATAGAATTCGCCGACGGTCGGGTGCAGGAAGTAGCCAATGCGGCTTCTGTAGGGTACAACGGTGCAGTATCGCTTGGGTGGACACTGTTTGACGGTGGCAGAATGTTTCTGAATAAAAAGCTACTGAACACACAGGAAGCTGTAGCAAGTGCTCAATTGAAAGAACGTGTACAGGCCATCGTATCGCAAACCATACAGGCATACGCAGCAGCAGTATTTCAAAAGCAGCAGGGCGTGGCTATAGATACTGCGTTGGTGTTGGCAAAGACAAGGATGGTATTATCGCAGGTAAAGTACGAAACAGGTGCATCTGCCAAAGTAGATTTCCTGCAGGCACGTGTAGACTATAATACCCGCCAATCAGACTCACTGACACTTGAATCACAACATATTTCTTCACTCGCTACGCTCAATGCATTGATGGGTGAGGAGGCGGATAAACTATTTGTGCTGGATGAGGAATTGCAAATGAATACAGCACTGCAACCAGCAGATAAAGACAGGTTGAAAGACCTGAGCCCTTCTTTGCAGATAGCAAGACAAAATGCAGAGGCTTCTGAACTGAGTGCTAAGATTGCTAAATCTTTTATGCTGCCGACGCTATCTGTAAATGGTACATATTCTTACAACCGTACACAGAGTCAGGCAGGTTTTGCATTATTTAACCAGAGCTACGGACCATCCGGTGGTGCTACATTGAATATGCCGCTGTTTCAAGGCGGTAACCTGCGCAGGCAGGCAAAAGTAGCCTCGCTGCAAGCTATGCGTATGCAGCTTACGTACGATTGGCAGAACACCGAGCTTAGCAGGCAATATCGCACTGCATGGGGCAATTATGAAATGGCGCTTGCTGCTTACAAGCTGGAACAGGAAAATATAGCATACGCCAAAGAGAATCTTGATATACAAAAAGCGCGTTTTCGTGTAGGTATTGCAAATACACTGGAAACACGTGAAGCAGAGAATAGCTACGTACAGGCACTGCAACGGTTATTCGCCGCAGCTTACAACCTGAAAGTAAGCGAAACCAGAGTATTGGAACTGGAAGGGAACTTAGTAAAATAATAAAGCCCCTTAATGAGGGGCTATATTATTTAAGATTAGATATGCTGTTTGAAATACTCCAGCGTCCTGCGCAGACCTTCACTGCGGTCTACAGTTGGTTGCCATCCCAGTATTTCTTTTGCTTTTGTAATGTTTGGCTGACGTTGTTTAGGGTCATCCTGTGGGAGTGGTTCATACACTATTTTAGATTTAGAACCTGTCAGAGCTATCACTTCTTCAGCAAATTGCAGCAGGCTTATCTCTACAGGGTTACCAATGTTTACCGGCATGTGGTAGTCGCTCAGCAGCAAACGATAGATACCTTCTACAAGGTCATCGCAGTAGCAGAATGAACGAGTCTGAGAACCATCACCATATACTGTTACATCTTCACCACGCAGCGCCTGGCTCATGAATGTTGGCAGCGCACGGCCGTCATCAAGTCGCATACGCGGACCGTATGTGTTGAAGATACGGATGATGCGTGTTTCCACACCGTGGAAGTTGTGGTAAGCCATAGTGATGCTTTCCATGTAGCGTTTAGCTTCATCATATACACCACGCGGGCCAATCGGGTTCACATTGCCCCAGTATTCTTCTGTCTGCGGGTGTACCAGCGGATCGCCATACACTTCAGATGTAGAAGCTACCAGTATGCGTGCACCTTTAGCTTTTGCAAGACCCAGCAGATTGTGTGTACCCATAGCGCCTACTTTCAGCGTTTGGATAGGCATTTTCAGATAGTCTATCGGGCTGGCAGGAGATGCAAAGTGCAGTATATAATCGATGTGGCCAGGTACGTGCACAAACTTGGTAACATCGTGATGATAGAAATCAAAGTCCTTATTAGGGAACAAGTGTTCTATATTCTGGATATTACCTGTCAGCAGGTTGTCCATACCAACTACAGTGTATCCTTCTTTCAGAAACCTGTCGCACAGGTGAGAACCGAGGAAGCCTGCGGCACCTGTTATTAAAATACGTTTCTTAGTACTCATTTATATATGATGTGTTATTGTCTGTTGTGAAAATCCTTATTAGTCAAGCACGCCGCGCTCTCTGATAGCAGAACCGTTGTTCACAGTTATTTTGCTTCTCAGTGATGCATGTACTGTTGTGCGGCCTATGCTTTCGTAGTAGAAACCAAGCTCTTCCATTTTTTCCAAGCTGTATACGTTACGACCATCGAAGATAGCAGGGAATTTCAGTGTTTTCTGTATGCGTTCGAAATCAGGGTTGCGGAATTCGCTCCACTCTGTAACGATAACCAGTGCATCTGTATCAGTCAGTGCATCGTACTGGTCATTTGCAAAGTAAACTTTGTCGCCGAAGATTTTCTTCACGTTAGCCATTGCTTCAGGGTCGTAAGTACGCACCTGGCCACCAGCTTCCAGTATTTCACGTATCAGTTCCAAGGCCGGTGCTTCGCGTATGTCATCTGTTTCCGGTTTGAAGGCAAGCCCCCAAACTGCAAACGTGCGGCCTGTAAGGTCTGTACCAAACGCTTCACGGATTTTCCTGCCAAGACGCAGTTTTTGTTTATCGTTTACTTCCATCACCGTGTTCACAAGGCGGAAGTCATATTCCAGTTCGCGAGCTGTCAGTGCCAGTGCCTGTACGTCTTTAGGGAAGCAGCTACCACCATAACCCACACCCGGGAACAGGAACCGCTTACCAATACGGCCATCGCTACCCATACCTATGCGTACCATGTCTACGTTAGCGCCTGCTTTTTCGCACAGGTTAGCCATTTCGTTCATGAAAGATATACGCATAGCCAGGTAAGAGTTGGCAGCATATTTAGTCATTTCAGAAGAACGCTCGTCCATAAAGTATATCGGGTTGCCCTGACGTACATATGGCTGATACAATTCTTCCATCAGCTTCTTTGCTTTTTCTGATGATGTACCTACTACTACGCGGTCAGGCTTCAGGAAGTCTTCCACAGCCACACCCTCACGCAGGAACTCAGGGTTTGATACTACATCATACAGTTCTTTATCAAGCCTTTTTGCCAGTACTGCGGCTACTTTTTCTGCAGTGCCTACAGGTACAGTGCTCTTATTTACTATTACAGTGTATTTGTCTATGATTTTGCTCAGGTCGTCAGCCACGCCCAATACGTAACGCAGGTCTGCTGCTCCGTCTTCACCGGGAGGTGTAGGCAGTGCCAGAAATACGATTTGTGCATTCTTGATACCTTCTGCTAGAGAAGTAGTAAACGTAATACGCTTTTCTTTGATGTTGCGTTCCAGCAATACATCAAGGCCCGGTTCGTATATAGGAGACTTGCCTGCACGAAGCATGGCAATCTTTTCTTCGTTTACATCTATACATACAACGTTGTTACCTGTTTCGGCAAAACACGTACCCGAAACCAGACCAACATAACCTGTGCCAACTATAGCTATTTGCATAATGACTGTTTATGAAAAATTTGCGCAAATGTAGGTATAATTTTGGCTTTATATGTTAGAATACTTCTACATATTAGCATATTTTGAAAATTTTGCTTACCATTACGTTAGATTTCATAAAACAGGAATTTATTTTAAAAATTAATAATCTATGAGCGGCAAAAAGTTTTACGCTTTTCTATCTGCATCGGCTTTGGCTTTAATGATAGCAGCAACAGGCTGTGATAAGAATAAAGATGATAATAATGAATTGACTGTAACATCGGATATTTCTTATGCAAAAGAAAACGCCCGTATTGAGCAGATATTGAACGACGCACAGACTTTTACAGATCAGGCGTTTGCTGGCAGATATCTTAATTTAAAAGGTGGCAGTATACTTGGAAGTGGCTGCGCATCAATCATTGTAGATACTGCTGCTCGTAGCGTTACCGTAGATTTTGGTGGCAAAGACTGTTTATGTAAAGACAGCAGATACCGTAAAGGGAAAATAACAAGGATTTATAGCGGTAAGTATAACGATTCCGGAGCTTTACATAATATCAAATTCAGCGATTATTATGTTAATGACTACAGGGTGGATGGTAAAATTACCATTGCTGTTAAAAAAACTCCTGCTAAGGGATTGTATTATGAAATGGAGAGCGATGTTGTTATAACTGCTCCTGATGGCGCTACGACTACACGTACTGCAAACCAAGTTCGTAGCTTTGTTAAAGGCACATCATCTGCCGATGTGTATGATGATGAATATTACATAGATGGTTATGGTGTTTACACACATCCTGATGGTTCTGTGTTCAAAATGAACATTGAACAACATATTCGTGTAAATCCTAACTGTGACTGGCCTCTTGAAGGTATTGTTGAATTGACACCAATTAATGGATTTGCAAGGGTTATGGATTACGGTCCGGTGATAGGCTGCGATAATAAAGTAATTTTCACGGTGGATAAAAAGGTTTACGAAATTTTACTCGACTAATAATAGCATATAGTAAATTTTTAAAGCAGCCTTATGGGCTGCTTTTGTTATTTAAGGCATTGCAATAAGATGCCGCAAGCTTTTTCAATTTCTTCTTTTGTGATGGTGAGCGGCGGGGCTATACGTATACATTGCGGTGCAAATAAAAACCAGTCTGAGAATAATCCTTGTTTCAGGCAATCTGCAAGTGTATCAAGTACATGTTGTTGAGATTCCAGTTCTACTGCCATCAATAATCCTTTGCTGCGCACGGCTTTTATAGCTGGGTGTTTCAGCAAAGAATGAAATAGTGCTTCTTTTTCAGCTACTGTTGCTACAAGGTTTTCATCTTCCAACACCTGCATGGCAGCCATACCTGCAGCGCAGCTTACTGGGTGCCCGCCAAATGTGGTGATGTGCCCCAATACGGGCTTGTCTGTCAGTTGCCACATATTGCTGTAAGAAGATACAAAAGCCCCCAGTGGCATACCACCACCAAGTGCTTTGCCAAGCAATACAATATCAGGTATCACACCATAGTGTTCAAAACCCCATAATTTACCCGTGCGCCCAAATCCGCACTGTATTTCGTCAAATATCAGGAGTGCACCGGTTTCAGTGCATTTAGCACGCAGTTTTTGCAGCCACGCTATGTTTGGCTCTTTAATGCCTGCTTCTGCCTGTACTGTTTCTATAATTACACAAGCGGTATTACAGTTCACCGCATCAATAAAAGCGTCGGTATTATAATCCATGTGCCACACCCCCGGCATCAGCGGGCGGAAGGCATTTCGCCAATATTCATCGCCCATCACACTCAGTGCCCCAAGTGTAGCACCGTGATAACTATGGTTGGCAGCTACTATTTCTGTTTTGCCTGTTACACGTCTTGCCAACTTGATGGCACCTTCCGTAGCCTCTGCCCCCGAATTGGTAAAGTATACACAGCCCAGACCTGAAGGCATGTGGTCGGTTATCATTTTGGCATACTGTACTTGCGGGCTTTGTACCAGCTCGCCATATACCATTATATGCAGGTATTTGTCTGCCTGTTCTTTGATGGCCTGTGTGACCTTAGGGTGGCAATGGCCTATGTTACATACGCTGATGCCGCCAATCAGGTCCAGGTAATGGTTGCCGTTGGCATCGTACAGATAGCAGCCTTTTGCATCTGTTATATGAAGTGCTATGGGTGCAGGCGATGTTTGTGCAACGTGTTGTAGAAACAGGCTTCTGGTATTCATGCTGCAAAATTAAACCTAAGCGCCGATTATAGGTGGGGTGGAGGTTAATAATTAAATAATAATAAAACAACGATTTGGTTTCGATAAGTTCACAATTAATATTCACTTAACATAGAGTTCATTTGGGCGTAACATTGGCTTAAAGCACAGGTAACATTGCAGAGCGAATTTTGCGGTCAAATAAACACACACATGTTAAAAATTAACACCTTATTGTTTGTCCTCCTTATGTCGCTGCAGGCTATAGCCGGTGGTAAGATTTCGGGTAAAGTAACAGACGAAAAAACGGGTGAACCAATTATTGGCGCTACAATCATTGTACAAGGTACCGGCAAAGGCTCTGCTACAGACGTAGACGGACGCTTTTTGATAGAAGTACCTGCTGGCGACTATGTTGTTGAAATCAAATACATAGGTTATGCGGCTAAAAATGTAAGTGATGTAGCAGTGAAAGAGGGTGGCGTAACAGAACTGAACGCAACCATAACAGAAGACACTAAAAAACAACTGACTGAAGTTGTCGTAAAAGCTTCTTTGAAGAAAGAATCTATCAACGCGCTTTATTCTATTCAGAAAAACAGCATCGCGGTATCAAGCGGTATATCTGCAGACATCATTCAGCGTACGCCTGATAAAAATACAGGTGAGGTGCTGAAGCGTGTAAGTGGTGCAAGCGTGAAGGATGGTAAGTACGTGGTTATCCGCGGCCTGAGCGACAGGTACAATCTGGCAATGGTAAACAATGCCCTGATGCCAAGCACAGAGCCTGATAAAAAAGCGTTCTCTTTCGATGTTATCCCATCAAACCTGATAGATAATATCATCATCAACAAAACTGCATCTGCAGATATGCCGGGCGATTTTGCCGGCGGTGTGGTGACTGTACTTACAAAAGACGTTCCTGAAAAAGACTTTGTAAACGTAGGTGTTAGTGCAGGTTACAATACACAAAGCACAGGTAAAGATTTTGTAAGCAACGAACGTACGGGTATGTCTTATCTGGCTTTCCCGGGAAACACCAATGCACTTCCTTCTTCTTTCGGTAAAGATGCTGCTTACTACAATGGTCTGCGCAACACCAATCCGCAACAACAATATGATGCTGCAAAATCATTGCCAAACAGCTATAAAGAAGTAACTACAACAGCAATGCCTAACACAGCTATCAATGCTTCTGTAGGTAAAGCAGTTAACTTCAAAAACGGCGATAAATTCGGTGCGGTTATAGGCCTTAATCTTCGCAACAATCAGACAGTAGTGCCTGAATATATTCGTGGTAAATACGAAGCAGCACGCATACACACGTACACTACAGAAACACAGTACAGGTATTCATCAAATCTGGCTGCACTTGCCAATTTCTCTTATGTTACAGGCAAAAGCAAAATAGGTTTCAAAAACCTGTACAATAAGATTTACGACAATACATATTATCAGCGTGAGGGCTATACAACCAGCAATCTGCAGGAAATAAAAGCATATTCTTCTATTCCTTCAGAGCGTCAGGTTTACAATACACAGTTGGAAGGTGAACATGCTATTGGCAAAAAGAACATCAAAGCAACGTGGAACCTCAACTATTCAAACCTGAATGCACAACAGAAAGATTTGCGTACTGCTTTCTATACACGCAATGCAAGCTTTAATGCTGCAGATGAGCCTATTGTAGATGAAACAGTGCCTTTCGATATCGTAGATCGTAACAGTCGTCGTTTCTTCAGCACACAAAAAGATAACAACTTTGGTGGTAACGCGAACGTGACATATCCTTTCAAAATGTTCAGTCAGAAACAAGCTGTAAAAGCAGGTTATCTGTATCAATACAAAAGCAGAGATTTTAGCGCCAGGATATTCCAGTACGAACCTGTAGGTTTGTCACTGTCGCCAGCTATTGCACATGCACCTGTTGGTGAAATATTTGACAACAAAAACATAGGTACGTCAAACGGATTGTACCTGCGCGAGATTACCAGCTCTGAAGATGCTTATAAAGCATATGGTTTGCTGAATGCGGGTTATGTAATGTTAGATAACTCGTTCAGTGAAAAAATCCGCCTTACATGGGGTGTACGTGTAGAATCTTATACACAAACCATCAAAGCAACACTGCGCTCGGGTTCTAAGCTGAATAAAGAAGACAATTTCACAGATGTATTGCCTTCATTCAATCTGTCTTACAGCGCAACTGAAAAATCTAAATTCCGCCTGTCTGCTTCTCGCACGGTTAACCGTCCTGAGTTTAGGGAGATTGCTCCGTTCCAGTTTATCGATTTTGAAAACGTATGGACTATCACAGGTAATCCTAATCTGAAAAGGGCTAACATAACGAATGTTGACTTCAGGTATGAATATTATCCAAGTGCAGGCGAGGCTATTACTGCGGGTCTGTTCTATAAAAACTTTACAAATCCTATCGAGGCTAAGATGGATGACCAGTCAAACCTTGATTTGTTGATATTCAGCTATCAGAATGCCAAGTCTGCATATGCAGCAGGTGTTGAAATAGATGTTCGTAAGAAAATGTCTTTTATTAGTGATGCACGTTGGTTAGAAAATCTGATAGTTGGTGGTAACTTCTCTTATATCTATTCAAGGGTAGATGCAAATAACATCATTGGTACAACAAGCACTGTAGGTACAAAAGCAGATCGTCCTTTGCAAGGCCAGTCTCCTTACCTTATAAATGGTTCGATATTGTACAATATGCCTAAAACAGGCCTTGCGTTCAGTGCTATGTACAACAGGATAGGTCAGCGTATTGCTATCGTAGGTAATGCTTCTATCCCTACTACATGGGAAAACGGACGTGATGTAATAGACCTGCAAATCAGTAAAACTGTTTTGAAAAACAAAGGTGAAGTGAAGCTGACTGTTGGCGACCTGCTGAATCAAAACACTACCTATTACTGGAATACAGATAATAAAGATGCATACACTGCAGGTAGCAGCAAAGTAGGCAAAGGAAATGATCAGGTATTCCAGCAATTCAAACTTGGCACAACACTTACACTTGGCTTTAACTATCGTTTCGGTGGTAAATAATTAAATAGCAAATCAGACAAATAGTAAAACGCGTGGCATTTGCCGCGCGTTTTTATTTTATAATATTTTTTGTCACGGTATAATACTTAACATTCGCTTAATGCGGCGTTAATATATGCGTAATGTTGCCCATCTACTTTTGTGTCAAATTTAAACCACGTATGAAATTTCAGAAATTACTCTCTGTAATGCTTATTGGTAGTCTGGCGCTGACTACAACTGTTACTTCTTGTAAAAAAGATGAAGAAGAAACACCTGTAGTAGATAATGAAAACTACACACTGTCTGGCGACATTACTACAAACAGAACACTGAAGAACACACAGGCATATACACTGAAAGGATATGTGTATGTAAAAGCAGGTGCTACATTGACAATTCCAGCAGGTACAATCATTAAGAGTGATGTAACTGATAAGGGTGCGCTTATCATTGAGAAAGGTGGTAAAATAATGGCAGAAGGTACTGCTTCAAGCCCTATCGTATTTACATCAGGTATGGCTGCAGGTAGCCGCAAACCGGGCGACTGGGGTGGTATCATCATTCTGGGTGATGCGCCAACAAACCGCGCTACGCCTCCAACTATCGAAGGTGGTGTGAGCCGCTCTTACGGTGGTAACAATGCTAATGATAACTCTGGTGTACTGAAATATGTACGTATAGAATATGCAGGTATTGCTGCTGCTCCGGGTTCAGAAATCAATGGTCTTACACTGGGTGGTGTAGGTAACGGTACTACTATCGAAAATATCATGGTTACTTATGGTAATGACGATGCTTACGAATTCTTCGGTGGTACGGTAAATTGTAAAAACCTGATTGCATACGGTACTGCAGATGACGATTATGATTTCGATTTCGGTTACACAGGTACTATCACTAATGGTATTGCACTGCGCGACCCGGCTTTTGTTGATGCTGGTGATGCTGGTAACGGTATTGAAGCAGATAATGATGGTACTGGTACTACTGCTACTCCGTACACACGTCCTGTTCTTGTAAACTTCACACTGGTAGGCCCTAACAACGCTGCAGGTACTGCTGCAAACCACAACTTTGCAAACCGCTGGCGCCGTGCTGTAAGATTCTCTCTTACAAAATCTATCCTGATAGGTTATCAGAAAGGTGGTTTCTCAATGGAATCTAATGCTACTGCACAAGCTTATAAAGATGGTTTGTCTGAATTCAAAAACAACCTGGTACACGCTGTTGCAAGTCCTTTCAAAATCGGTTCTGACGTTACAGTTATGACTGCTGCTGAGGTTGAAACAAAAGCTACTGCTGAAGGTTGTGTGAAACTGGCTAATGCTACAGACGCTCAACTGAACAATCCATTCAACCTGACAGCTCCTGATTTCAGCCCTAAAGCTGGTTCTCCTGCTGCAACTAATGGTCTGGGTGCAATTGTTGGTACAGACTGGACTAAAGGTTGGACTAACTGGACTCCTAACACTACTGCATATTAATCTCACATTACGAGCATAATCAAAGAATGCAAAACGCCACTCGAAAGAGTGGCGTTTTGTTATTGAATAATATCAGCAATTATTTGATGGGATGTAAGCCCATTGACGCTGCTTTCTCAACAAGATATGCGTATGCTGCATCGTAGTTGTTAGGTATCATACCGTCCAGTATAGCCTCACGTATAGCAGTCTTAAGTGTGCCAACATCGCGGCTGGGTTGCAGATTGAAGAGTTGCATGATTTCTTCTCCGCTGATAGGTGGTTGCCAGTTGCGTATCTTATCTGCTTCTTCTACTTCTTTCAGGCGTTTTTTTACCAGTTCAAAGTTTTCCAGATAGCGCTTTACTTTTAGCCTGTTTTTAGATGTGATGTCGCTCTCGCAAAGTATCATCAGGTCTTCCAGGTCTTCGCCTGCATCAAACAAAAGGCGGCGCATAGCACTGTCTGTTATGTCTTCTTTCGTCAGGCTGATGGGACGCAGGTGTAGGGCAACCAACTTTGCCACGTATTTCATCTTCTCATTCAGCGGCAGCTTCAGTTGCTTAAAGATGCGCGGCACCATTTTTTCGCCCACAGCATCATGCCCGTGAAATGTCCATCCGTGTCCTGCTTCAAAGCGTTTGGTAGGCGGCTTGCCTATATCATGCAGCAATGCAGCCCAGCGCAGCCACAGGTCTTTGCTGCGTGCTGCAACATTGTCTATTACCTGCAGTGTGTGGTAGAAGTTGTCCTTATGTCCTTTGCCATCTATCATTTCCGTACCTGCAAGGTCTGTAAACTGCTTAAAGAATTCATGGAGCAGTCCGCTGCGATACAGCAGGTCAAGCCCTATAGACGGTGTGTCAGTAAGCATTATTTTATTCAGCTCATCAGCAATGCGTTCTGCCGAAATGATTTTGATGCGTTGTTTATTTCGGGTAATTGCTTCAAAAGTTTCAGGCAGTATTTCAAACTTCAACTGATTGGCAAAACGTATGCAACGCATCATGCGCAGCGGATCGTCGCTGAATGTTATATCAGGGTCCAGCGGTGTGCGTATCAGTTTATTATTCAGGTCATCAATACCATTGAATGGGTCAACAAGCTTTCCAAAATCGTCTTTATTCAGGCTGATGGCCAGCGCATTGATGGTGAAATCTCTGCGCTTCTGGTCGTCTTCCAGCGTGCCTGGTTCTACATCGGGCTTGCGGCTGTGCTCTCTGTAAGACTCTTTGCGTGCACCCACAAACTCTACATCAAATCCATTCAGGTTGAACTGTGCCGTGCCGAAGTTTTTAAAGAAATTGACACTTGGCCTGTGCGGGTAGGTCTCAGCTACGGCATGTGCCAGCTCTATGCCATTACCCACACATACTATATCTGCATCTTTTGTAGGTCTGCCTAATAGTTTATCGCGTACAAAGCCACCTATCAGGTAGCATGGTACGTTCATAGCCTCTGCAGCCTTAGCTATGCGTTGTAGTAAATCCAGTTCTTCGGGTGTGCAAACTATATCCATTATCGGGGGCAAATCTACTATTATTTAAGGGCGTAACACTTCAATATTGCCCTCATCGTCCATTTTTACCAGTCGCGATGGTTGTTTGGCTTCGGTGTCATCTTGCCTGTATTGTACTACATAATCAACACCGTTAATGATTGCGGGCGATATCTGGTTGTAGAAAGATGCAGTAGGCTCTCCGCTGATGTTGGCAGACGTAGAAACCAATGGTTTTTGCATGCGTTTAATGAGCGCCTTGCAAAACGGATCATTTGTTACCCGTATCGCTATACTGCCGTTTTCATTCACCGCATTGTCTGCAAAGCCTATAGCACCCTCATATATTACAGTTGTAGGTCGGTCAAAAGACTCCAATATGGCTATGATATCGGGTGGCGGGGCTGCTACATATTGCAATACGTCTTTGGCGTCTGCCAGCAATACTATAAGGCTTTTCTCTTTTGGCCTGTTTTTCAGGGCAAATACCTTTTCTATAGCAGCTTCGTCTGTAGCATCGCAACCAATGCCCCAAACGGTGTCTGTAGGGTACAGAATAGTGCCGCCACTTTCTATTGCTTTAATACATTCTTTAATATCTATTTCAAAGTCTGCCATCTGTGTCGTAAGTCAGGATTAATACCTAAATTTGGGAATCAGGCAAAAATAAGCATACTTAACAGGGTATTAACAACCCTTTAAATGTTTATTGCATGTCTATGGTATTAAATTTGTATTGATCAATTAAAACAATAATCGAAAATGAAAAAGGTTTTACTTTCTCTCGGACTTATCGCCCTGACAAGCTGCTTCGCAATGGCACAGGATAGCCATGCTGGTCACAATCATGGTACAGCAGCAACTGGCCAAACACAACCTGCCCCAAAAGAAGTTTCTAACACTGCATCTTCTTTGAAGCCTGAAAACATGGAATTCAAAACAGACATGCACGACTTTGGTACGGTTGCTGAAGGCCCTGATGCTGAGTTCAAATTTGAATTCAAAAACACAGGTAAAGAACCTGTTATCCTGAGCGCG
Organism: Flavipsychrobacter sp.; assembly: GCA_035299045.1. Taxonomy (GTDB): domain Bacteria; phylum Bacteroidota; class Bacteroidia; order Chitinophagales; family Chitinophagaceae; genus Polluticoccus. The sequence goes on along the minus strand of DATGXJ010000029.1, from coordinate 71,744 downwards.
GTAACTGCATCTTGCGGTTGCACAGCTCCTGAATGGTCTAAAGAACCGGTACTGCCTGGTAAAAAATCAGTTATCAAAGCTGTTTACCACACTGCAGGCCGTCCTGGTGGCTTCAACAAAACAATCACTGTAACATCAAATGCTGGTGTTAAAGTATTGACTATCAAAGGTAATGTTGAGAAAGCGCCAGAATCTTCTGTGCCAGCTAACAAGTCTATGATGAAGACTCAATAATCTTAATAAGACAAACGAAATAACAGACAGGATATGAAACAGTTGTTTGTAACAATCATGCTTGCCTTTACTGCTTTTGTGGTAAATGCGCAGAACGGACCGCAGTTTAAGTTCAAAAACGGAGAATTGCACGACTTCGGTACTATTAAAGAAGGCCCGACAGTTAAGTACGACTTCGAATTTACAAATACAGGTAAAGAACCTTTGATCATTTACGATGCAACTGCAGACTGCGGATGTACAAAGCCATCTTGGCCTAAACAACCGATTCTGCCCGGACAAGCAGGTAAAATAACTGTTGAGTATAATACTGTAGGCCGCGTAGCACCGTTCAGCAAGTACATTTACATCAAATCGAACGCTGGTGGGCAAGGTGGTAAAGAGCGCTACGAACTCCGTATAAAGGGTACTGTAGTGGCTGCAAAAGAGCCGGAACCTACAAAAGGATAATTCAAATTATCATCTTCAATATAAATAGCCCCGCACATCGGGGCTATTTTATTGTAATAAAGTGCCAAATAAGCCCGCCGTTTTCTATTTTTGCGCCATGCCGGTAATTTCACATCGCGGGGCACAGATGCCCCCTTCTCCCATCAGGAAATTGGTGCCATTTGCAGAAGCTGCAAAAAAGCGTGGCACTAAAGTATACCACTTAAACATTGGACAACCAGATATAGAAACACCCAAAGCAATACTGGACGCTGTGCGCCACGTAGATATGAAGGTGTTGGAATACAGCCACAGCGCAGGTTTTGAAAGCTATCGCAAAAAACTGGTAGAGTATTATGGCCGCAACAATGTAAACATCAACCACAATCAGGTGATAGTTACAACAGGTGGTTCTGAAGCTATCCTGTTTGCTATTATGAGCTGTATGGATCCGGGCGATGAAATCATCATCCCTGAACCATTCTATGCCAACTACAATGGTTTTGCTACTAGTGCGGGTGTAAAAGTAGTGCCGATACCATCTACTATTGACGATGGCTTTGCACTGCCGCCAATAGAAGCTTTTGAAAAAGCGGTGACTACACGTACTAAAGCCATCATGATATGCAACCCTAACAACCCTACAGGCTATTTGTATAGCCGTGAGGAGTTGGAGGTACTGAAAGAAATATGTCTGAAACACGACTTGTTCCTTTTCAGTGACGAAGCATACCGTGAGTTTTGCTACGATGGTAAAAAACACATTTCTGCACTGTCTATAGAAGGTTTGGAAGACCATGCTATCCTCATGGATACTATCTCTAAACGCTATAGCGCATGCGGTGGCCGTATAGGTGCTTTTGTTACCAAGAATCAACAAGTGCTGGATGCTGCTATGAAATTTGCACAAGCTCGTCTGAGCCCGCCTTCATTTGCACAAATACTGGGTGAGGCAGCGGTTGATTTGCCTGCTGATTATTTTGATGAAGTGCATGCAGAATATAACAAGCGCCGCGATTTGCTGGTAGCACGTCTGCAGGCTATGCAAGGTGTTAAATGCCCTATGCCGGGTGGCGCATTCTATGCTATAGCGCAACTGCCTGTTGATGATAGCGAAAAATTCTGTCAGTGGTTGCTGGAAGAATTCTCTCACAACGGTGCTACGGTTATGATGGCACCTGCTGCGGGCTTCTATGCTACACCGGGCAAAGGCCGCAATGAAGTGCGCCTTGCTTATGTGTTGAACACAGACGACATAAACGGTGCTATGGATTGTCTGGAAGCTGCATTGAAAGCTTACAACAACTAATAGTACAACACATCATAAAAAAGCCCCGACATGTTGGGGCTTTTCTTTTATCAGCTAGTCTAAATTTCTACATCGGTAAACTTAAAGCCCGTTCCATCAAACAGCCCTTTGTCGCTTAATTTCAATGATGGTATCACCAACAGCGCCATAAAGGATAGTGTCATGAAAGGTGCTTTCAGTTTTGTGCCCAGTTCTTTGGCTTTGGCATCCAGCGCGGCATATTGTGCAGCAACTTCATATCCATCGCCATCAGTCATCAATCCGGCAATAGGTAGCGGCATCACTTCTGTATTATTACCATCGCATACTGCTACACCGCCCTTGCAATCTATCAATGCATTTACAGCCTGACATATAGATGCATCATCTACACCCACTACAATTATATTGTGGCAATCGTGTGCAACGGTTGATGCAATAGCACCTCTTTGCAGCCCGAAGTTTTTAATGAATGCAGTAGCTACCTCGGAGTCAGGATAGTAACGATTCACCACAGCTATTTTCAGTATATCGTTTGCCGTATCTGTTACTATATTTCCATCCATCACATTCTTGCCTGCAATCAATTCGTTGGTTACAAGTTGTCCTTCTATAGCTTCTATCACGCGGATGGTATTGCCTGTTTTCTGTGCTGGTACAGCAAAGTCTGCAGGTGTTTTATGTGTGGCTGCAAAGTTGTTGATGGGCTGCACTGCTACATGCGGCAGTAAAGAACGTCCTTTTTCTGCTACCAACCTGCCGCCGATATATGTTTGCAACACATCAAAGCTGTCTGTGTTGTTGATGGTGATGAAGTCTGCAGCATCGCCCACACGCAGTTGCCCTACGGGTATATTGTAGTGAGCAACAGGGGTGGTACATGCAGCATGCAATACATCAAACAAATCATATCCCTTTTGCAATGCCCGCTTCACCAATCCGTTGATGTGGTGCAGCACAAGGTCGTCGGGGTGTTTATCGTCGCTACAAAACATCACGCGCTCGGGGTGTGTTTTCAGTAGCGGGTGCAGGGCCTCAAAGTTTTTAGCTGCACTGCCTTCGCGTATGATGATGTGCATACCTGCGGCTATCTTATCCAGTGCTTCTTCCAGTGTAAAACATTCATGGTCGGTAGTAATACCTGCACTTGCATAAGCCATTGCCTGCTCGCCACGCAGACCGGGAGCATGCCCGTCTATTGGTTTGTTTACTGCTTTTGCCGCAGCAATCTTAGCCATCACCTCTTCATCTTTATATAGCACGCCGGGGTAGTTCATCATCTCCGTCAGGTACCATATATCAGGATTGTCGAGCAATGTCTTTACAGCCGCAGCATCTATATGTGCGCCTGCCGTTTCAAAGAAAGTTGCAGGTACGCAGGATGGTGCGCCAAAGAATATTTTGAAAGGGGATTGCTTGCTGTTGTCTATCATGTATTGTACACCCGCAATGCCGCATACATTGGCAATCTCGTGCGGGTCAGACACAGTAGCAACAGTGCCATGTACTACTGCCATGCGTGCAAATGCGGATGGCACCAGCATAGAGCTTTCTATATGCACGTGTGCATCAACAAAGCCAGGGAGTATGTATTGGTCTGCAACATCAGTGCATTCCTTAATAGCTGCAATGATGCCTTCTTTTACTGTAATGCTTGCAGGGTAGATGCGTTTGTTGTGTACATCTATCAACTTGCCTGTTATGGTGAATGAATGCATGTCTAAAAGTACTAAGTACACAGGATTCTATCACCCTGTTTACAGGATAGATTTACCTTCTCTTGCCCATTGCACTTTCATGTCTATCATTTGCACCATGGCTTTTGCGCGTTCCTTTGCCCTGTCAGCTATTTCACCTGCAAAAAGCCTGTCTGTTGTAGCAGTCCATAATTCAAACCAGCGGGTATAGTGTTCGGCTTTCAACGGTGTCTTTTTATCCAGCTCCACGTGTTTGCGTACCGGGTTGCCTGTATAGCCTGCTTCGCCAAACAATACGGTGTTCCAGAAGGTGTACATGATGGGCAGGTGGTGGCTCCAGTCTTCACCTATTATCTCGTTAAATATGTAGCCTATTGTTTCGTCCTTTTTTACATCGTCGTAAAAGCTGTTTACCAATAGTTTTATGTCGTCTATGTTAGTGATGTCATTCATCCAAAAAGCTTTGTGCAAAGGTAGGCCTCGTAGATTTGCGGGCTATGACAAACGTCATATTTATTGTGTATCATTGTATTTATTCTGGCAATGCGGATACTGGTACTTTTCATATTCCTCTTTGTTTCGCAGGTATTGCATTGCAATGCACAGGAAGTCCCATTTAGAAAATTTGGTTTAGATAACGGCTTGCCTTCAAACCGCGTATATAGCTTTACGCAGGATAAAGACGGTTATATATGGATTGCTACAGAAGGTGGGGTGGTAAAGTATAATGGATACTCATATAAAGTGTTCACTACGCGCGATGGCTTGCCAAGTAGTGACGTTTGGAAAGTGCAGGAAGATAAGTATGGGAGAAAATGGTTGCATTGTTACGCTAACGAGTTAGGTTACATTAAGAATGATAAATACTACAAAATCAACTACAAGTTTACCAAATTGTTTAAGCCATCAAATTTGGTGGATTATGGAGATATGATAGCGATGAGCTATTCGAAAGATGATAAGTATGTCATAATTCTGATAGACAAATATGATAATGTAACTACTGAAAATACACTCAATGGCTATGGATTGAAAATACTCACTACAGACAGGAATATGTACTACGATAATTCTGATGGCTCAATAACCAGAATGAGGTATAATAATGGGAAGTTTCTATTTGTAGATAGTTTGTGTAAGAATTACAATGCAGGATTTAATTCAAGAGTAGAGGGTGTGATGAATAATATGTTAGTGTCTTATCACATTAACGCTCCGATATTTTCTGTTTATAACATGAAGACATGTGCAGAGTTAAAGCACTCCTTGGCAGATTATGGTGCAGAAAAAGATGAAGGTATAGTAGTGTCGTATGTATTCCCCGACTCAATGTATCTTTTTTCAAACAAGGCAATCTATGACTTTGGTAAGAATTGTGAGTTTAAAAAAAGAAGCGTGTACTATGAACAATTCAGAGATACACCATTGGTAGTTAGCAGGTTTGTGGATAGCAGTAGCAATTATTGGTACGGAACATTAGATGGTGCCGGGCTTATGGTGCCTAATAAGCAGCTACTATTGCAGAAAAACAGCAGTATTCCCGGTGGGGAAAATTTATTGTTCAGGAGCATTATATCTGATAGTGTCATTTGTTGGTATCAGAGAAAATTGAATAGGCCCGTTTTTGCATCCGCCGGCAAATTGATTAATCTGCAATTGCCCAATAGTAATTTGTTTGAGACTGCAAGTGATTATGGTAACAATAAATGGTTGATTGCGTACAGAAATGGATTGTACTCTTACAATGCTGTTAATAAGGAATTGCAGGATTTACTTAAAAATAAGGTAGTAATATTTGACTCTGCTTTTGCAATTACTTATCTGAAGGTTTCAAATAGAATGAATGGTAAACCTGGATGGTATCAGATATCAGACAGTATGAAAGGGGTCATATTTACTGGTGCGAGAAATATCATCAGGCAAAGTGCTGATAGGATTCTCGCGATGAGCAGTGATAAGGTGCATGAAATTCTATTCAATAATAAAAGTGATACTGTCGTATTAAGAGATTTACATCCAGGGCGCTTTCTGTATTGTTATAGTATTGATAAATTAGGTTTATATATTCATTATAACAACAAGAACTTTGTAATAGCAGACTATAATAAAGATCAGTATTACAGATACGATGAAGCGTTTCTGCGCAAATGCGGAATAAAGGATATCCTGAATATTAAGTCTGATAAATATGACAACCTTTACATTCAGACAAAAGACAAAATATACAGTTTCAATCTCTCCACTTTTGTGATAGATGAAGTGGTGTTTCCTTTTCAGCTTGCTGAGTCGCACATGCAGGTTCATAATGACTATATTGTTCTGGTAGGGCAAGCGGGCATAACATTTCGCAAAATAACTGGTAAATCATCTTTCGGAGAACTATATACTATTCCTCAGCTTAATAATACTTTCTACAATCAGGTGTATGATTTTACCATTGATAAACATGGTATAGTTTACATTAATACAGATAAAGGCCTGTATACAGATAGTATCAATAAAATTGTAAACTCCGTAAATAAGGTAAATGTATATGATGATACTTACATGAAGTTGTTGCTAAAGCAACCGTATGTTCGTAAGATTAATAGTACAGATACTGTAATATTATATGGAGATATTGCTACACTGCAATTTGATTTTATCAATTATGTTGGCAAAGGCCAATTACAATATGATATATCAGTTCAGGATTACAGAACCACATCCGGTACATCCGGAGAGTTGTTTCTTCCAGATTTAGAGCCTGAGAAGTATTATAAAGTAAGTGTAAGGGTCACCGATTTTATATGGGAAAGTAAAGATTATAGCTTCTATATATACAAAGACCCCTACTGGTGGCAGGCACAAAGAAACGTACGTATATTCTGGATAGCAGGCATACTTGGCTTTATACTATTTGTATATGCTATTATTATCATCACCCGCCACTACACCTACCAGGCAAGTGAGAAGAAGAGCCGATTGCTCGACTTAGAGCTTAGGGCTGTGTACTCACAAATCAACCCACACTTTATATTCAATACCCTCAGTTCTGCACTGTTCTTTATAGACAAGAAGAAGTTTGATGAAGCCTATATACACGTTAGTAAGTTTTCTAAGTTACTGCGGTCTTACCTCAACTCATCACAAGAAAGGTTTATAACCCTATCTGAAGAAATAAGCATGCTGCGCAACTATATAGAATTGCAACAGACAAGATTTGAGGAACGTTTTGATTTTGATATAGTTGTAGAGAATAAGATACCTGCCGACAGTGTGAAGATACCATCGCTGCTCCTGCAGCCGCTCATAGAGAATGCTATCAACCATGGCCTGTTTCATAAACAAGGCAAGGGCACGTTGATAATTAGTTTTGTACAAGGTGCATCTAGCGACGAACTAATTTGTATTATTGAGGATGATGGCGTGGGCAGGCAACGTGCTGCCGAAATCAAACAGCAGAACACCGTACAGTACAAGTCTTACGGCACCAAGCTGACACGCAGGCTGATACACATCTTCAACGAGTATGAGGATATGAACATCAGCATGGAGTATATAGACAAACATGAACCCGATACCGGAACGATCGTGAAACTAACCATAAGAAACCTTAAGTATGAAGCGTAATTTCAGGTGTATAATTGTAGATGATGAACCTAATGCTATCGATCTCCTGAAGTCGAGGCTGAAGCTGCTCTTCCCCGAGGCTGATGTTGTAAACAGCTTTGTGAAATGGGACGAGGCATTGCCTGCACTACGTACCAATGATATAGATATTCTATTCCTCGATGTGTCTATGCCCGAAAAGTCTGGCATGGACTTCCTGAAGCTGCTGCCCGACTATCCTTTTCAGGTAGTATTCATTACGGCGCATAGCGAGTTTGCCCTGCAGGCCATCAAGCTATCTGCCGCAGGCTATGTACTGAAGCCTATAGACGACTACGAGCTTACGTTTGCCATCACAAAAGCCCTTACAAACCTTGCTAATAAGAGCAATGGCAAAACCGATAATAACAATAACAACAAGCTGAAAATAGGCATCCCCAATGCCAAGGGGGTAGACTACCTGAATGCCGAAGACATCCTCTATTTTGAGAGTGTAAACAAGTATACCAAGGTGGTAACCAATGAGTACAGCATCATGAGCTCTTACAACCTGGGCGAGTTCAAGAAGATACTGAATGCCGATACCTTCTTTCAGGCGCACCGGTCTTACATCGTAAACCTTTATAAAGTAAAGCGTTATGAGACTTCCGGCTTGTTGGTAATGGACGATAATATGCAGATACCTGTATCTAAAAGCATCCGCAACGAGTTTATTGACGAGTTTGGAAGGATAAGCCGCACTGCAGGCTTAAAATCAAAAGATTAGCCAACATATTTAACTTCCTGTTATTGCTTCGTCAGATGAAAGTCACATTTCGTCCGATGAAACCCACTATTCGTTTAATAGTCAGAATTAGTTTGAAAAAACTTGATTTACTTCGGTATTAAGTTAATAGAACTTGTTTTGATACTATTGACCATATCAGTTTTTGCGCTTACCAGCCCCTCTGTGCCCTAAATTGATAGACCATTACTTGCTCTATAAACATCTTTGCCAAACGGGATTCAGAAGATAATACGCCCCCCCCCAGTATTTCTGAATCTCGTTTTTGCATTTTACGCATTTACAAGAAAGCAAAACACCTCTCCCGGGCCGTGAACGCCCACTACCAGTGTCTTTTCAATATCAGCCGTGCGGCTGGGGCCTGTATTCAGGTTTATCATAGATGGCAGGTCTTTGCCATACTTCTTGGTTATCATCGCCAATCCGTCTGCAATATCGGGTACTACCTGGCTGGCATAGGCCACTATGATGTGTACGGGGTAGAAGACAGAAGCCGTACGCCCCATATTCTGCTTGCTGCTGAGAAATACAGAGCCTGTACGCGCCACCAGATACTCGCAACCCGTAATGCAGGCATCGGCCTTATCATCCTGAATATCAATGGGATGTACGTTGGTTATCTTATTGTTTTGGAATAGCTGCATCAGGCGGGGCTCTGCACAGTATAGCTGGTGCCAGCCGCGGCTGTCGTACAGGTCGGCGATGCCCTCCAGTACCTGCTGCTCGTTATCGCAGAAGACAAACTTGCCACCCAGCTTTATAAAGGCTTCGGCAAAAGCCTCCTCGGGGCTGTCGCTACCGCCTGCAAACAATGGGGTGGTAGTGTCTTTATCGGCCTCGGGGAATGGCATTGGTATAGGCTCGCTGCTGAGCGCCTTGCGGATTTTGCCCAATATGTTTTCTCTTGCCTTGGATGTCTTAAAGGTCTGCATACTTGGGGGTAAAGTTAATAATTAAGACCTAAATCCGCTGAAGGGGACTTTTATATTATGCTTTGTATTATCTGTTGATAGTTTTTGATAGTGTTTGTATAGTTTTTGGTTTCGTAACCATTCCGGTTGTTGATTATCAATACCGTTTGTTTGCGGAATGGTTACAAATTGTTTCAGTTTGTTTCACTTTTTCGTGGTTTGTGTTTTGTTTCGGTTTTGGGAGGTTCCCCTCTTGAGAGGGGTTAGGGGTGTGTTCCTCCTGCGCGGGCAGACACACCTCTGCCTCGCTATGCTCGGCATCTCCTCTCAAGAGGAGAAAGCATTTTACTATAGCAAATATACGTATTTTATATGTTAATTGGTGTGTTGTAGGTGTTATGTTTTGGGGCCATCGTCTTTGGGCTTGGGGTAGTCTTTGTTTTGCTGCTGCTCGAAACGGCGCCTGTCTTTATTGTTTTGGCGGATGATAAAATATACCACAATGGCCACTAATGCCAGAACGATTGCGATGATAAAGGGATTGGCTTGCATATATGTGATGGTGGCTTTAGCCCGCTAAGTTAGCCCATTTTTTGCGGTGGCAGGTGGTGCAAGCGGGTTGGATTGTTATGTGGGAGTTGGTAAATACCAGTGTTTTATGCTATTGTACAGGTTGGACGGAGTTGGTAACTTACAGGTTCATAACCATGCCAATGCCTGTTGATAGAATTAATCTGATAAAGGATTATTTACATAAAATAAAAGCAGCTAATAAAGAGCTCACCAAAAAGGAAATATTTAAAGACTTGTTAAACAGGCTTTACTCAGGGGATAGTGATATTGTAAAATTGATAGACAAGATAACCTTAGGAGCTGAAAAAACAGTTTTGAATATTCCGAGGAAAGATAAAGTACACAAAGGAAGTGCTGATACCCTTTACAATCAAATAATTATTGAGTTTGAAAACAATCTAAAACAAACTGAGAAGCATGCAAAAGAACAATTAGCTGGTTATCTATTAGGGCAGTTTAATTCAAGACAAGGGTACAACTATACTCTCATAGCATCCGATTTTATTAATTGGAAAGTGTATGCGCCAAGTATAGATCAGATTGATAGATTAGAGCAGTTACAAGAGCACGAGTTGGTATTAGAAGAAGTACCAAGCGCGTCATACACACTTACAGAAAAGAATGCCGAAGATTTTTATTTCTGGATAGATAGATTCTTGTTCAAAGAAGAAAAGCAGAAAGCGACATTAAAAAGAATAGAAGATTCCTTTGGATACCAAAGTCATGTATTTATTGATTGTTATCGTGAAATGGATGCTTGGTTTCAGGAAGCTAAACAATTCGGGGAAGTTCAGGTTTCATTTGAACAATGGAAGAAATTTTTAAGCATAGCATATGGAAGCTTCGAAGCAACTGAAAGGAATTTTTTAGTTCACACATATCTTAGTGTGTTCGCTAAAATGATGGCTTATGCTGTTGTCTCGAACGATGACTATATTGATGATGATGAAATGAGAGGAATTCTGGATGGGTCAATATTCAACAAATATCACATTAGGAATTTTGTCGACAATGATTTTTTTCATTGGGTGAAAAGTGAGAGGAACTATCCACATTTGCGGAAGGTTTTTCGCTTGATTGCACAAGAAATTTCAACATTTGATTTTCAGGATGTTGAAGAAGATATTCTAAAAGGCGTGTATCAGGAGTTAATTGATTTAGATACCAGACACGCTTTAGGTGAGTACTATACACCAGATTGGCTTTGTGAAAGAGTGGTAATGGAGTATGACTTCAACCCTGGGGATCACATTCTTGATCCTGCTTGCGGAAGTGGTTCGTTCCTAAGGGCTGCAATACATCGATTGAAGTCCTTACATCCGGACGTGAAAGTAGAAGATATTGCAAACGGTATATATGGTATAGATATACATCCGCTAAGTGTGCAAATTGCAAAAACCACAATGTTACTTGCGTTAGGTAAGGATGTGGCAAACGCTAAGAAACCTATCCATATCAATGTAATTCTTGCTAATTCATTATTAGCACCTGAAGGTGTCGCGAATCTTTTTGGTGGTGATTTCCGAATGAACATAGATAAGGAGCGCCTCATTGTAAATACTCAGGTCTTAGAAGATGTACATCTGTTCGATGAGGCATTGCAAGTGTGTGATGTATTGGCAGAGCAGACAATGGGTAAGAGTAATGAGACACTTCCTACTTTTCATAACATTCTACGAAAGCAATATAAACATGGTGGTATCAATGACAGCATTGCAGAGAGTTACTATAAAATTTATATAGCATTAAAGAAAGTAAAGGAGTCTGGTAGAGACAGCATATGGAAATTTATTGTACAGAATGGATATAAGCCTTATTTCTTAAATAAAAAATTTAACTACATAATCGGAAACCCGCCTTGGTTTACCTATGCAGATATTAAAAATGAAGAATATCAGGATAGGCTTAATGAAATTGCTGTTAAGTATAAAGTAAAGCCCGAAAGAGTTGCAAATTTTCCGCATTTAGAAATTGCCGCAATTTTCATGGCATACTGCAGTGCTTATTTTTTGAAGGAAGGTGGTAAACTTGCTTTTGTTTTGCCCCGTAGTTTTATCAGTGCTGATCACCATGAGAATACCCGTGCCGGGGTCGCAGAAGGGTTTAAAATCAGTTCTGTTTGGGATTTGTCTGATGTGTCTCCCTTATTCAGGGTACCGAGTTGTGTATTATTTGCAGACAAAGCGGTTGTAAAGAGAAAAATACCGGCTGACGGTATTGAGGGTATCAGTTTTTCCGGCAGGCTGAAAGAACATAATTGTCATTTTGAAGTTGCGCAACCATTATTAAATGAAGAAAGCAATAAATGGTATTACATAAAGCAAGGTAAGTCTTCGGCTTTTAGTACAACAAAGAAGAAAGCACAAAATAAAATTAATCCGTACAAAGCAGCTTTTAAACAAGGTGCAACTATTGTGCCCCGTGCGTTCTATTTTATTGAATTGACACAAGATAAGCCTGCTGACTGGGAAGATAGAGATATTAATATTAAAACAGCAGATGCGATAAAGCCGGATGCAAAAGCTCCCTGGAAAGATGTTGACTTCAGGGGGACTATTGAAAGTAAGTATATATTCAGGACAGCTCTCTCTAAGAGTATTTTGCCATTTGCACTCTATAAGCCTGATTTAGTGATATTGCCGGTAGATATTACTATCAACAAAGCAGGGAATAAGGAAATAAAAATGAAAACGGCTAAGGAAATACGTCAAGCAGGGGACTTAAATGCTGCAGCATGGTTTCAAAATGTCGAAAGCACTTGGAATAAGTTGAAAACTGAAAAATCCAAGAGTATGCAGAGTAATGATAGAGCTAATTTTCAAAATGGCATTACTTCACAAATTTTAGACGCACCATTTTTAGTTTTATATAATTCTTCGGCAAAAGATGCAAATGCTACTATTCTAAAGAGAGCTGATATGGATTTACAATTCTTTGTTGAGAGTGTTACATATGTATTTTACACATCAAAAATTGAAGAAGCCTATTATTTAAGCGCCATATTAAATTCAAGTTCTCCAAATGAGTTAATGAAAGATTTTCAAGCAAAAGGCTTATTTGGTGCAAGACATGTTCACAAAAAAATATTGGATATTTTTTATCCACTTTACGATAGTACTAACGAAGTACATCAACAACTAGCAGCACTGAGCAAAACAGCACACGAAAAAACATTGGATTATCTTGAAAAGAATCCTCCGCTGCATGAGTTGACTGCTATGCATTTGGGCAGACTGAGGTTGGCAATAAAGAAAAACTTATCTGTAGAACTAGAGCATATTGATAAATTAGTAAAGAAGATTATTAACTGATAAATTAACTACGTCATGGCAAAACACAATGTAACCTTTAATCTCCCTAATCTGGAATTAGGAAACTCTGATGTAAGTATTTCTATTGCACAGAATGGAGAAAAACTTGGAGAGATAAAAATATCAAAAGGAGGGTTGGACTACTATCCTTACAAAAAGAAAAAACCAGTAACTGTTTCGTGGGCTCGATTTAATGAGCTGATGAAACAAGAAGGTGGTATAAAGTAAATAAAAAAGGGCTGCAATTGCAGCCCTTTTTTATTTTACAGCCCCTGCACCAACTCACTTACTTCTATTCCCAACCCTTCACAGATTTCGGTGAGGTATATAAATGTGGGGTTACTTTTGCCTAATTCAACCCTGCTTATAGATTGAGGGTCTTTACCAATGGTATGTGCAAGGTCTTTCAAGGTCATACCTTTTTCTGTACGAATCTCTTTAATTCGTTCATCCAATTTTTTGAGTCTTTTCTCCTGCGCTTTATTCATTACACTTGGCACATGTCAATAGTAGAAATGAATACTAAATAGTTCATCAACATATATGTTTATAAACTCGTATTTTATTTCTACCTTTACAGTCCAAAATCACCGTACCATGAAGTTTACCTATGAAGGTTTTCCGCACCGTGCAGATGAATTGTCGGCCTATATCTATGGGGCAGGGGTGTTTGTGCTGTCGCTGCGCAGTGGCGTCGTCATCCACCACGAGCCCGAGGATACAGATGCCTTTCGCAACTGGCTGCAATACCACCGCATCCGCGATGTAGCCGCCACACTGCCGCCACACATCTACAACGTACTTATTGAGCACAAAAAATAAAGGGCAGCTATCAGCCGCCCTTTATTTTTTTATGCAATAAATGCTTAGTTGAAGATTAAGTCACAATTTCCGTTGGGATGAAATATTGTGGATACTGTTACTGTGCTATTAGGGCAGGTATTACATGGTGATACATTGTTTACATTATAGCAACCCGTAGGATTAGCAGGGAAAACGGTGCCTTCAGAAATAAGCAATGTCAACGCGTTACTAGAACATCCGCCTCCTGCACCAACAAAAGAGCAGCCAGGATCGTCTCCAAATCGTCCGTAGCTCCATAAGCTACCAAAAGGTAGTGAGCTGCCATACAATGTTACAGCATTATAAGTGTATGCACTATTTGCAGGAAACAAAACACCTGTTGTACCAGTCAAAGTAGTGCCACCCGGATCAATGCAATAAAAGTCCAGATAAACTTTACAACTAGTGTTGTTTACAACATTCAGGTAGGGCTGTGCATAGAGTTTAGTGCCGGCCACAAAGAAAATGGCGAAAATCAGGATGAGATTTTTCATGAATTTGATGTTTTAAAGGTTAAAGAAAAAGTTTGTAAACTTTTATCTTAATAAAACAGAATGTCGAGATCGCCATTGGCGTGATACGTAGCCTGTACATTGATAGATGTATTGCCGCATACATTACACAGTGGTGATGTGTCTGTCATAAAACAGCCAGACGTTGAAGCAGGAATACAATTGCCGTCACTGACAGGGAAGTACATGTTTTTGCTACAACCACCACTAGCGGGTACAGGAGAACAACTAGTCGGTTCATTCCCTACGTAACCATAGCTCCATGATTGCGTGCTTGGTAAAGATCCGCCATTGATAACAGCAGCATCACGTGTCCATGTTAAATTACTGCCAATTAGACCATCTGTAGAAACAATGGTACCTCCGCAACCATCTGTCGAATAAAATTCGAATCGGATGTTACAGGTTGTATTGTTGGTAATGTTCAGGTAGGGCTGTGCATAGAGTTTAATGCCAGCCACAAAGAAAATGGTGAAAATCAGGATGAGATTTTTCATGAATTTGAAGTTTTAAAGGTTAAAGAAAAAAAGGTTTAAAAAAAATAGGTTATAAAGAGTTCTGTACTTAATAGTATATTAATAGAATAAGCACTTAGCTATAATAGCTTTTAGTCTTATTGCTTACATAAAAAATGAGAATGCTGTAATGTGCGTGGTGTATGAGCTGTAGCCGTAAATGAGAAGTGGCCAGACTTTAAGGTAGTTGGGTTTTTCATAAAAGGTGTTATTAGGTTTTGATAAATAGGTTGTTGTTATAAATGTAAAAACTATTTCATTTATTCCAAAATTTTTTTTGTTAACGTAACATGTGCCTGCATAACAAAAAGGGCAGCTATCAGCTGCCCTTTAATATGGAAATTTGTAATTATTATACCGTTGGTTCTACAGACGGAGAGATGATAACCGGTGCATCGTCTTCGCTGTTGTCAGGGAAAGGACGCGGGCCTATCAGGCGTACCAGGTCGTCTTTGTACAGCACTTCTTTTTTCAGCAGTTCTTCTGCTATTATTCTTACAGCTTCTGTTTTGTCTGTAAGCAGTGCTTTGGTTCTTGCATATACGCTATCTACCAGTTTGCGTACTTCTTCGTCTATCAGCTTGCCAGTTTCTTCGCTATATGGCTTAGAGAAATTGTTTTCGCTCTGCGGATCGTAGAAAGATATGTTACCGATTTTATCGTTCATACCATATACGCTCACCATTGCGTATGCCATACGTGTTACCTTCTGCAGATCGCTCAGCGCACCGGTGCTTATTTTACCAAATACCAGTTCTTCCACAGCGCGGCCGCCAAGGCTCATGCTCATATCATCTGCAAGGTGGTCTGTATTTTGTATATACATTTCCTTTGGCAGGTATTGTGCATAGCCCAGTGCTGCCACACCGCGTGGTACGATGGTTACCTTCACCAGCGGGTGTGCATGCTCCAGGAACCAGCCCGCTACTGCGTGGCCTGCTTCGTGGTAGGCAATTACTTTCTTCTCTTCCGGAGAGATGATTTTGTTTTTCTTCTCCAAGCCACCTATTACGCGGTCTATAGCGTCGTTAAAGTCGCTCAGTTCTACTTCTGTTTTGCCTTTGCGGGCAGCTATCAGTGCAGCCTCGTTACAGATGTTGGCAATGTCTGCACCGGCAAAGCCCGGTGTTTGTACTGCCAGCTTGTGTATATCAAGGTCTTTAGAACGCTTGATAGGTTTCAGGTGCACTTCAAATATTTTCTCACGGCCTTTTACATCCGGAATGTCAATAGATATCTGCCTGTCGAAACGGCCAGGGCGCAGCAGGGCAGTATCCAGTACATCAGGACGGTTGGTAGCCGCCAGGATGATGATACCGCTATCGCCACCGAAACCATCCATCTCAACCAGCAACTGGTTCAGGGTGTTTTCGCGCTCGTCGTTGCTCATTACCACGTTCTTGCCACGTGCACGGCCTATGGCATCTATCTCGTCTATAAATACGATACAAGGTGCTTTTTCGCGTGCTTGCTTAAAGAGGTCGCGTACACGGCTGGCACCCACACCCACAAACAACTCTACGAAGTCTGAACCAGACATAGAGAAGAAAGGAACTTGTGCCTCGCCCGCCATTGCTTTTGCAAGCAGGGTTTTACCCGTACCCGGAGGGCCTACCAGCAATGCACCTTTCGGTATTTTACCACCCAGTGCGGTGTATTTTTTCGGATTCTTGAGGAAGTCCACAATTTCCATCACCTCTACTTTCGCTTCGTCCAGTCCTGCTACATCGTTGAAAGTGATATTGACACGTGTGCCTTTTTCAAACAACTGCGCTTTTGATTTACCAATGTTGAAGATACCACCTGTACCACCGCCGCCGCCAGTGCCGCCGCTCATTTTGCGCATGATAAGGAACCATACGGCTATCATCAGCAATGCAGGTACAAGGAAGCCGCCAATCTCTCTCAGGAAGCTGACACGGTCTTCATACTTCACACGCACGCGCTGTCCTTCCGGTACATTTGCCTGTGCATCGCGCAGATTGTCTTCAAACTGCTCTACGCTGCCTATGGTAAAGCGAACTTTAGGTTCGCGGTTGCGGTTGGCAAACGGAGATTTCTTATCGGTGCTTGGTGCTTCTTTTACAAATACTTCGGCCTCGCTCTTGTTTACTATCACTACTTCGTCAACGATGCCTTTGTCAAGATAGTCGCGTTTGAAATCCTGAAAGCCGATAGACTGTGTACCTGTAGACAGGTTGCTGCCGAATATCTGCAAGCCAAGCAGTATGGCTACCATTATACCATAAACCCAATATATATTGAACCGGGGACCCTTTCGCTGTCCTTTTCCATCGCCGCCCGGTATGGGTCTTTTATTATTCTCTTCCATTGTTCTTTAAAAATCTAGATTGTTCCTGTTATAAAACGTTTTATCAACTATTATGTTCTGTTTGTTCTGCATCTGCCCACAGGCCTTCCAGGTCGTAGAACTTGCGGTAGTCTTTCTGGAAAACGTGTACCACAATGTTTACGTAATCGACCAGTGTCCACAAATCGCTTTTTTCAACATGATAAGGGCGCTCGTCACATTCTTTTCTCACAATGTCATCCACACTATCAGCAATAGCGTTTATCTGAATGTTTGATTGTGCTTCGCAAAGAATAAAAAAGTCAGCTACCGCTTCGTCAATCTTTCTCAAATCGAGCGACACGATATTTTCACCTTTTTTTTCTTGTATGGCTTTAATGACAGCTTTGAAAAGTTTGCTGTTTTTTGTGAGGCGAGTAGCAGGTTTTTTCCTGCTTTGTAATGCGTTTATAATTTTATCCAAACCGCTAAAAGTCTATTTTTGTTGGCAATATCCGTAATTCATTCAAAATTAAATAATCTTTTTGGCACTCCACTTATTACAGCATATCACCGATGCCCCGATTATAGAACTTGATACCATTGACAGTACCAATAACTATGCCATGCGCCTGATAGATGCCGATACGGCACAGCCGGGGCTGACTGTCACCGCCAGAGAGCAAACCCAGGGCAAGGGCCAGCGGGGCAGGGTATGGCAGGACAGTGCTGGGCAAAGCCTGCTGATGAGCATTATAGTAGAGCCTGTACATGGTCTGGAGCATCAATTCTTATTTAACGTAGCTGCAACCGTGGCGATAGCCGAGGTATTGCAAAAGAAATGTGAAAACTGCGATGTGCGCATCAAATGGCCCAATGACATCATTGTTAATGACAAAAAGGCAGGTGGGGTGCTGATAGAGAATGTGATACGCGGCAGCAGGTGGGCATACAGTATTATAGGCTTCGGGCTGAATGTGTTGCAGGAAACCATGCCCGATGAGCTGCCTTATGCTACATCTCTGTTTATAGAAAACAGGTATCGATTTGACCTCAGAGCCTTGCGCTTCGACCTGCGGAAGGATATATTGCAACATATTTATAATGGTGCAGACGATGATTTGATGCACCGCTATAACCAGTACCTGTACCGCAGGGGGCAGATGCAGACATTTAACGACGAGCAAACCGAATGGCAAGCACTGATAAACGGCGTAACCCCAGACGGGCAACTGGTAGTGCAACTGACCGATGGCAGCATGCAACGATATACCCACGGTATGGTAAACTGGCAATGGTAATAGCCTGAAAAGGATTAGTTTTATAGCATAGAACAAGGATGAAAGCCGCACAACAGTCTAAAAACATAATCGTATTGCAGGTAACCATACTATTGGCGGCTGTGATATTTACTTACCTGAATGTTTTTAATGCAGGCTTCATTAGTTGGGACGATGCCGATTATGTGGCCAACAACCCCGATATACGCAGCTTTGCCAATGCAGGCAAATGGTTCTCTTCCTTCTATATAGGTAACTATCATCCACTGACGATGGTGTCCTACGCCATCGACTTTGTGATAGGCAATACAGCACCTGCACAATATCATATTACCAACATAATACTGCACTGCGCCAATGCACTGATGCTGTATGCATTTGTAAATAATATACAAGGCAACAGGTGGGTGGCATTTTTTGTGGCGATGCTTTTTGCCATACACCCTGTACAAACAGAAAGCGTATCGTGGGTGGCAGAGCGCAAAAATGTGCTTTCGGGCTTTTTCTTTATTGGTGCTATGTGGTTGTATGCCCGCTATCTGGGTGAAGAAAAGAAGACAACCCTGTTATTGGTTATACTGGCAGGTATAGCGGCTATGCTATCAAAAGCTACTGCAGTGGCATTGCCTGTATCGCTATTGGCAATAGATATATGGCTGCATCGCCCGCTGAACCAGAAGAAAGTATGGATAGAAAAACTGCCGCTGCTGCTGATAGCATTGGTAGTGGGTATAGTAGCTATCAAAGCACAGGCTGCGGGCGAGTTTCTAAATCAGCATCCTGAACATGGATTTGTGCAGACGATTGGTTTTGCGGGCTATGCCTATGTGCAATACATCATACAATTGTTAGTGCCTGTCAAGTTATCGGTATTGTATCCGTATCCTGAACTGGGTGCTTTGCAATGGGTATATACTCTGATAGCTATTGGGATAGCTGCGCTTGCGGTGGTAGCCTACAAAAGGCAGTGGTTTGTGCTGTGTGGTGGTATTGTTTTCTACACAGTGAACATAGCTCTGGTATTGCAGTTTGTACAGTTTGGCGATGTGCTGCGTGCAGACAGGTATATGTACATAGCTTGTATAGGCGTATGGATACCTGTAGTGCAATATGCATTTGACTGGCTGGGGCTGAAGGTAAAAGAAATAACACCACTTGTGGTGATGACGGTTGTGGTGGCGGTGTTTGCAGCGCTTACCTATCAGCGCAACGATATATGGCAATCTGAAAAACAATTCTGGCAGGCAATAACGGAGACATTCCCTAATTCTGCCGTTGCACAAAGCAGCCTTGGTGGTGTGTACATGAAAGAGGGCGACTATATTACTGCCGAACAGTACATAGACAAAGCTGTAGTGCTGGATGCAAACAACTACAAAGCATGGTATAATAAAGGGGTGCTGCACTTGCGCAAAGGCGAGCTATCATTAGCTGCACAGGCGTTGGATAAATGCATTGCCCTGAAAGAATATCCGAAAGCACTCTTCTCCCGCGCATTGTTGCACCAACAGGCAGGGCATCCGCTGCAGGCCATGCAGGATGTAGAGAAAGTACTGGCTGCAGAGCCGCAGAATGCAAGGGCCCATTTCATCATGGGTAATTGTCTGGAACAGAACGGTAATTTTGAAACAGCCATTGCCAGCTACAATAAAGCTATAGAATATGGCGATGGCGACCCGCTGTTTTATATAAGGCGCGGTGTAGCGCATATGAACATGCACGATAATCAGGCGGCGATACACGACTTCAGCCTGGTGATAGAAAAAAATGCTAATAACGGGGAGGCATGGTACTGGCGCGGTATGGCAAAACAACTGGCCGGGCAGATGCCATGTCATGATTTGAACAAAGCACGCAATCTTGGTTATAAAGAAGCTGAACAAGCACTGGTGAAATTTTGTAATAGTTACTGATGAACAGCATTACAAAAACACGGATACTGATAACGGTTGCGGTACTATTCCACATCATTGGTTTTACAGGCATAGGCATTTTGCACAATGGGCTGATAAGCAGTGCAACGCCTTTTCACTTATTGCTGATGGCAGGTCTGCTATTAGCATCTTACAGCAATGAAATAAAACAATTTGCCAAATGGGCAGCTATAGCCTACCTGATAGGTTTTGTCGCAGAGGCAGCAGGTGTACACACTGGTTTGGTCTTCGGGCACTATAGTTATGGCACAGTATTGGGGCTTAAGCTATCGGGTGTGCCGCTGCTGATAGGCATGAACTGGGTAGTGGTATTGATAGGGGCTATAGCAGTAGCATCAAAAATCAGCGATAAACCACTGCAACAGAGCCTGATAGCTGCGGCAGTAGCTACGGGCTATGACTGGGTGATGGAGCCTGTAGCCGTAAAGCTGGGTTATTGGCAGTGGCAGGGCGGAGTGATACCTTTGTATAATTACTTGTGTTGGTTTCTGATAAGCCTGCGGATAGCCATGCTGGCAAATAAAATGAAGATTACTGCGAACAATTTCAGCCTGTGGTTGTTTTTGATACAGTTAGTATTCTTCATCCTGCTGAGAATAGTGTTATGAATTGGGTAGTTTATATACTGATAGTAGCCGCTGCATTCCTCGTAATGGAGTTTGTGGCATGGTTTGCCCATAAGTATGTGATGCATGGTTTTTTGTGGTTTCTGCACGAAGACCACCACGACGGGGGCTATCACCCATTTCAGAAAAACGATGCTTTCTTTTTGATTTTCGCGATACCTAGCTGGCTGAGCATTATGTATGGTTTTATGGATCAGATGTACTGGCTGGCAGCTATCGGTGTAGGTATCTTCATCTATGGTTGGTGCTATTTTCTGGTACATGACGTTATTATTCATCAACGCTTTAAATGGTTTGCCAAAAGCAACAATCGCTATATTAAAGTAATGCGCTGGGCACACAAGATGCATCATAAGCACAGACAAAAAGAAGGTGGTGAATCTTTCGGCTTGCTGATAGTACCTATCCGCTACTGGGACAAGGTGAAACAAGACGAAGTGCGCCAGACAGAACAACAACAAGTAACGCCCAAGCAGGTACATACGGCTGCATAGTGTATATTTATACCCACACTTAGCCAATGAATCCCCATTATACTTATTTACTAATAGATGTACTGACGGTACTCTTTCCATTCTTGCTGAGCTTCGATAAAAAAGTGGCTTTCTACAAGCAATGGAAAAATCTCTGGGTTGGGTTGCTGGGTACGGGTGCTGTTTTCATTGCATGGGATGTATGGTTTACCACAATGGGTGTCTGGAGTTTTAACGATACCTACATAACAAGCATAAAGCTGGCAGGGCTGCCGATTGAAGAATGGGCATTTTTTCTGGTAGTGCCTTATAGTTGTGTGTTTATCTACGAATGTCTGCTTTGTTATTTTCCCTTCAGGCAAAAGAAAGACTGGGGTTGGAACGTAATGCTGTGGTTGGGTATAGCAGTGCTGGCAGCGGGGTTTATGAACAGCTATCGTGCCTATACATTCAGCGCATTCAGTCTGTGTGGTTTTGCAATGATATTGCTCTACGTAATGCGCAACAGGTTTCCTACGTTCAACGCTGCTGCATTTGTGGTTTGTTATCTCATCAGTCTTTTGCCTTTTCTTATAGTAAATGGTTTCCTGACAGCCCTACCTGTGGTGATGTATGACGATGCCGAAAATCTGGGCATACGTATCTATACCATTCCTTTTGAAGATTGCTTCTACGGTATGTTGCTGATGCTTGGAAATGTGTGGGGTATGGAATGGATGCGCGGCAGGCGTGCTAAAACAGCTTAGCCCAATTCTTTAATATTTGTAAACCATCTGGCGTGCCGATGCTTTCGGGGTGGAACTGTATGCCGATGCACGGTAGCGTTTCATGTGCCAGTGCCATGATGGCGCCGTCATCGTCTGCAACGGCTATGCTTTGCAAGCCTGTGCCATCTAAATGACTGATAGCAAGCGAGTGGTAACGCATCACGGTAAAAGGATTGCTGATACCATCGAACAATGGGTGCGATGTATGTGTAACGCTGCTTGTTTTGCCATGCATAGGGTAGGGTGCATGTATCAGTTGCGCACCAAAGTGCATGCCCAATGCCTGATGCCCGAGGCATACGCCCAATACAGGAATCTTATCTGCAAAATGTGCTACTGCCTGCATGGTAATGCCTGCTTGTACAGGGGTTTCAGGGCCGGGAGAAATGATGAGACGCGATGGATTGAGTGCAATCAGTTGTTCAAGTGTTATTTCATCATTGCGATGCACAACACAATCATTACCTGTTTGCAACAAGTAGTGGTGCAGTATGTATGTAAACGAATCGTAGTTATCTATCAGTACCCACATAGTCGTTTACTTTTTTGAAAAATACTTCAAGGTCGTTGAAAACATCTTTGGCAACAGGCATCAATGCACCTACATGTTGCAATACCCACGGGGCGAGTTTGATGAAGTATGGGTAAGTGATGGACGAAGCAATAGTAGCAGCGCTGATGAGCTGCATTTTATTCGCAATCCAAAGTAGCGAACTCCATACCATAGCAATCATAAAGCTATATAATAATCCGCCCGATAGTTTGTTTACCCAGCCCATCATAGCAAGGTCAAGCGTTGTTTCCAATGCTTTTGCCAGCAGGCGTATCAGCAGCACTACACCAAAGAATATAGCGATGTAGCTGATGGGTTGTGCCCAGCCCGATGTGATAATTTTGTTTTCCAGCAACAGCGTAGCCAGTTTTTCAGACAACTTCAGCGAAACGATAATAGCTACGATGATGGATATAACAGCAAACGCGGCTACGATGAGTCCCTTCATGTAGCCGCGTACAAAAAATATAATGAGCAGTATGATACCAATGATGTCGAGTATCATCGTACTATCCTTGTGCCAGCAATTGTTTTACTGTTTCAGATATCAGTTTGCCATCTGCTTTACCGGCCAGTTGTTTGGTAGCAACACCCATTACCTTGCCCATATCGGCAGGAGATGATGCACCAACCTGTGCTATGATTTCTTTTACTACTTGCTGCAGTTCTTCGGCACTCATTTGTGCAGGCAGAAAGCGTTCTATAATAGCCAGTTCTTCACGCTCTTTAGCTGCAAGGTCTTCACGATTTTGCTGTACGAATATGTCCAGCGAATCGCGGCGTTGCTTAGCCATTTTTTGCAGCATCTTTGTTTCGTCTGCTTCGGTCATCTCTGTGCCGCTGCCCGATGTTTTTTCTATCAGGATAGCTGCTTTGATGGCACGCAATGTGCGCAGTGCGGCTTCGTCTTTAGCACGCATTGCACCCTTCATTTCTTCCATTACTTTTTGTTCCAGTGACATCTTTCTACTGTTTATAAAAGTTACAAGATTAGTTTCCTTCCTGTTGTGCAAGTGCATCGCTGGCTTTCTTCAGAAAGTCTTTAGCGAAGTTTTTCATTTCCGCTGCCAGTTCTGCATTCTTGGTAGCACGTGCATACGTGTCTGCCATGCCAAATATCGTCTGATAGAAGAAGTCGTTCATTTCATCCACCATCATTTTCTTTGTCCACAAATCTATGCGCAGAGCAGATTTTTCTTCACCATCCCAAAGGCCCAGCAAAATAGCTTTTGCACCCTGCATTTCGTCAACACCACCACCCGGAGCGTTCCATTCAATGGTGTGCGGCATTTTTTCCTCGTCCAGTTCTACCTGTATGTTTATGTTAGATTTCATATCGTTAATTCAAAAGTAAAATTTCAAAATTTAAACGGATAGCAAAGGTAATTGTTTATCAGCTTTTGCTCCATTTATTCAGTTGGTTCACACAGGCTGCCATATCCTTAGGCAGTGGTGCCTCAACATCTACCAGTGTACCATCGGGTTTATGCAGCATCAGCCTGTAGGCGTGCAGGCCCAGTCGGCTCATCAGCGGGCGTTCTGTTTCCTCTTTTTCAGACAACTTGAATTTCTTTTTGATAGAAGAAAGCAGGAATGGTTTGCCATCGCCATACAGCTCGTCGCACACAATAGGGTGGCCTATAGACTGCATGTGTACACGTATCTGGTGCGTGCGGCCCGTATGTATCTGAAACTGCACCAGCGAGTGCAGCGCCCATTGCTCTACCACTTTGTAGTCTGTAACAGAAGCTTTGCCCTTGCGTGCAGTCGTCATTTTGCCCTTTTGGGTAGGGTGTTCTATAATCGGAGCTTCTATGCGGCCTTCTTCGGGTATTACCCTGCCCATTACAATGCCTGCATAAAACTTGCCAACATCGTGCGCCTCAAACAACTGAGAAAGGTAGCGGTGAGCTTCTTCGTTTTTGGCAAAGCACATCACGCCGCTGGTGTCACGGTCCAGGCGGTGCACCACCCATATACGCTGCCCGAGTTTGGACTCCAGCAGTCGGTTGAGCGATGGCAAATCGCTATTGAAGCGGTCGGGGATAACGAGGATGCCAGCAGGTTTGTTCACCATCAGCATATCATCATCCTGGTATAGTATTTCTATTTGCATGTATTATCCTTTAAAATATTGTTTCAGGCACAGGTCTTCTTTCTTGCGCATTTCCTCACGGTCGGCCGTAGTCTTGTCTTTAAACCCGCAAAGATGCAGCGCCCCGTGAAAGATAACGCGGTGCAGCTCATCTGCATAGGTTTTGCCAAACTTAGCTGCGTTTTCTGCCACGCGCTCTGTGCTGATGTAAATTTCCCCCTGCAGGTTGTCATCGCCATCGCTGAGGTCGAAGGTGATGATGTCTGTAAACGTATTATGGTTCAGAAACTGTTGGTTGATTTGCAGCAGGTATGCATCATCGCAAAAAATATAGGTTAGCTGTGTGTGCTTCACCTTTTTGCGGTGCTTTTGTACCAGTGTATCCAGAAAAGCGCTGAGTTTGCGCTTATCCTTCAGTTTTGAGCTTACTTCCTGTTCGTAAAACCTTGCAGGCATGGTTAAAATTTGTGCAAAGGTCGCATATTTTTTAGGTGTAGCTGCCATTGTGCCGTATTTTTGTGCCAATGAGTGTTGCAGAAGTAAAGACATTGCGCCTTTCTGAGCTGCCTACAGGCACCAGAGCGGTGATAAAAGAGCACGACCAGACCGATTTTAAGCTGACGTTGATGGAGATGGGCTGCATACCAGGTGAGCCTGTGTGGATAGAAATGATAGCCCCCATGGGCGACCCGATGGCCATACAGATAGCGGGTTACTACCTGAGCATCCGCAAGCAGGATGCGGAGAATATCTGGGTAACGGTAACACCGTAACATCATATCCATTAAAGCGCATGTCCTGTAATTATCATTTTCTATCGAATTATATATGTTTTCAGGGTTAAATCCTGCAAACCAACTGGTCAACTAATCAACCAATAAATTACCTTTGCGCCCATGCATATCGGGTTGTATTTCGGCAGTTTTAATCCTATACATATCGGGCATCTTATCGTAGCCAATCATATAGTAGAGAATGTGGATATAGATAAGGTGTGGTTTGTATTATCGCCGCACAACCCGTTGAAAGATTCAGATTCCCTGCTGAATGAATACGACAGGCTGCATCTGGTAGAGCTGGCTATTAAAGACAATAGTAAGTTTCGCGCCAGCAATGTAGAGTTTCACCTGCCGAAGCCTTCTTACACGATAGATACGCTTACTTACCTGAAAGAGAAGTTTCCGTTGGAGCAGTTTACAGTTATCATGGGTTCAGACAGTTTCAGCAATATCCACCGCTGGAAGAACTATGAAACGCTGCTGGCCAACTATAATATCATCGTGTACGACCGTCCCGGTTTTGACATTACAGAAACACATGGTGCTAAGCTGACGCGCGTACAGGCGCCGCTGCTTGAAATATCATCAACCTTCGTCCGTAAACAGATAAAAGAAGGCAAAAGCATACGCTATATGCTGCCCGATGCAGTTTGCAAATACATAGAAGACAACCGCTACTATAAGTAGTTGATTTGTTGACTTGTTAACTTGTTGATTAGTTAACCGATTTGTTATTGATTAGTATTATTCCTCTCTTTCGGGAAACTCTACCCTGTATATCTGTATCAGCAACAGCAGGTAAGAAAGCAGTAGTGGTCCGAATATCAGCCCCATAAAGCCGAACATAGGCAAGCCTACTATAATGCCCAGTGTGGTAATGATAGGGTGTACATCGCCCAATTTCTTCAGGATAGTGAAACGTAGCACATTATCGATACCACCCGTTATAACAAAAGAATAGATAGCCAACCCTATAGCCGCAGCAGGATGTGCTGTTGCAAACAGGTATATACATAGCGGCCCCCATACCAGCATACAACCAATAACCGGTACCAGTGATGCAACGCCTGTAAGTATGCCCCAGAGTACAAATTCATCTATGCCAAAGATGGCATAACCTATTATAGCCACAATAGCCTGACAGCCCGCCAATACAGGAATACCGATAGCGTTGGATATAACCATGGTGCGGGTAGATGTCCACATATTATCTATGTTCGAATCCTTGAGGGGCAGGTATTTTTTGATAGACATCTCCATCTTGCGCCCGTCTACCAGCATAAAGTATAGCAGGAAGAATGCAAGCACCGTATTGGTAAGCATATTGGCAGTAGCGCCCAAAACACCGGGTACTTCTGCAGCTATTTTCTGCATCACCTGCATTACCTGCTGCTGATTGATGCGCATAAACGGTGGCAGGTTCTTTGTTTTCTGCGACAATTCCTTCAGTGTTTCTGTGATAGCCGCCTGATTGTCAATGATGCCTGCAAATTTTGGCAGTATCACCTGCACAATACCGGCAACGGGCAATACAATAACTATTATAGAAGCTAATATGAATAATGAAGCTATCAGGCTCTTGTTATAATGCTTTATTACGGTAAGCTTAAAGAAGTATTCGCGCATCAGGATGTAGAGCGTAACAGCACCCAACAAGCCAGGGAAAAAGGCAAACATCTGAGCGCCAAGCACGTATGCCAATACTAGTATGATACCTATCAGTACAAATTGTTTTACGGCAGTATTATTCATAAATAAGTGCTTTGCTAATGGTGATGCAATATGTCAATATTTTATTAAATTATAAAAAAGATGCGACAAAAAAACTAAGCTTGGTACAATATTTGCTAATTTTGTATTGAGTAATTAATATTTAACACAAATTAACGCGGAACATGGCTAAAACAGGAAAAACAGTAGCAACATTGCTTGTAGGTGCGGCAATAGGCGCAGCAGTAGGATACTTGCTGGCAACAGATAAAGACAAGCGTCAGGAAGACATGGCGAAAATCAAAGATCGTTTCAACAGCCTGAAGGACAAACTGGCTAAGAAAACAGAAGATCTGGAACACGAAATTTATAACGGTTAATAATTGCAGATGCTCGGATTTATCGGAAAATGGAAAGATAAGCTGGCCGACTACGTAGATATGCGTGTGCGCCTTGTAAAGCTCGATTTTATCGAGCGTACATCGCAAGTGCTCAGCTTCTTTACATTTACGATAGTCTGCTTTTTGCTGGTGCTGCCTATACTGCTCTTTATGGGCATAGGTGTTGCAGAGTATTTAGCCGACCTTGTGGGTTCTCGCGGTGGTGGTTATCTCATCATCACAGGACTTTACCTGCTTGCACTGGGCTTGTTATTTATTTACAGAAAGTTGTTTATCAAAAAATTCACCGGGCTTTTCATCAGGGTAATGACTGATGATGAGGACGACGATGAGGATAACCGACCTGCGGAAAAGAAATAATACAGCCATGAAACTATACAACAAACAACTGAACAGCCTTGAAGAGTTGAAACTGGAAAAGCAAAAGCTGCGTGCAGAAATGCGCAAAGCAGATGCCGACGGCTTTTTCTCTGTAGATGATATCCTTCCCGGAAGATCGGTTAATAAGGAAGGTGAAGAACAGGAAAGTGGCGGATTGGATATTGCAGGCATAGCAGGTAGTTTACTGTCTGCTGTAGGTAATAAGGATATGTTGCTGTCTGTTGGCATGCCACTACTAAAATTAGCTGGTAACCAACTGGAGAAAGGATTGGTGAAAAAGATACTGAAAGAAGTAGGCTTTGGCTATGCTAAATGGAAGGCTATAGAACTGGCTTACAAAGGCGTAAAACACCTGGTAGATAAGAAAGTGCAGGAACGTGCAAAGAACAGGTAAACAACCGTTAGCTATAAGAAATTAAAAAGCCCCTCATTTGAGGGGCTTTTTGTATGTAGTAAGATTTAGATTTTGTATTTGATGAGCCTCAGAATTTCCAACAGCATATCGGGGCTGAAGAGTTTCTTTTTGCAGTGCAGTATACGGCTCAGTATCTGCTGGTCTGTTTTCAGGTGCTTTGCAAGCTCTGCCTGTGTTACTTTTTTGCTCTCCATGTAGTTGGTAAGGCCTTCGGCTATTACCTCGTACATATTCTTTGGTGGCTTTTTGCTGGCCAGTATTTCGTTGATGCTGCCGGAGCGTGCATACTTCAGAAACTTGTCCAGAAAAGCTTGTGTCAGCGGTGTTTCACCATTAATCACTTTAGAATAGTAATATGGCGTTACTTTTATTTTTTCCGCCATCTCACCTTTCGTAGCCACACCACGGCGTTTCATCAAAATCGCAGCCGCTTGTTTCAGTTGTATTGGCTTTACATTCTTAATATGATTTGCTTTTGGAGGCATCGTTTGTTTAATTGAGGACTAAAGATAATAAAATATCCGCTAACACAATATTTATTGTAAAATTGATGCTGTATTGATTTATATCATCACAGATTACTTATCGTACAGTATTTCAGCTTTTTGTGTTTGTGTATTAGGCGGAGGCGCAGTTATTTTTTCTACACGAGCCTGATTTTCTTTCGGTGCTGCAACCTGAGCTGAACCGCTATCTGTACTTTTTTTTGATGTGCTACATCCGGTTATTCCTGCAGCGATAATAATTGTAATTATTAGCTTCATCATCTAATAGTATTATTGTTCTGTTCCTGATATTACTATTCTTGCGTTCAAAAGTTTCCCTGTTTCAATATCGGCAACTTCTATTTTAGCTTCATCACCACTGTTGAGGGTTATATTGATAAGCCCTCCAAAAATATATACGTTGCCATTGACAATGTGTGGTAATATTACATTGCTGTTTTTATTGTCAGTACGTTTTACGGCTACACCAACGCCAGGTTGAGTGTTGTTAGATACATATACTTGCAGGTTTTCGATTATCATTTTCCGATTTTCGGCCGGTTTAATAATAAGAGATGTTGCACTAGTGTCTTTGCTGAAAGACACCGGTACTATTTCTTTAACCTTTGCCTGTTGTTTGTTCTTGCTGGTTGTACATGCTGTAGTTACTACAAGTAAAGACAATATTGCTGTATAAATATTATATAGCCTGTTGTTCGTCATCGTTATTGTCTTACCATCATGAAGTAATATTCAGAGTTTGGCAAAAGTGCCATTACTGTGTCTTTCGAGTTGCTTTTATATGTTGGAGGTGCTGCAGTTGGTAGTGTGCCGCTAATCATTTGCCCAAGCGAACTGTCTCCTGATGCTTTAAACTCAATAAAAGCATCTTCTGTACGCATTACCTTAAAAGAAATGTAATCTGTCACAGTAGTACCGGCGCTATTCTTATGACTATAATCTGCTATGAAGTTTTTATGGATTGTTATTTCATGATATCGTTCGTTAGCAGATAGATTGCTCCAGAAAGAAACATAACCGGTTCTTGAGCTAAACATGTAAGCATTTACTGCAAGCCATTTGCTGGATGTCCCGTTTTTTGCAAGATATACAGTTCGTGCATTGCCTGTAAAAGACGGCTCTGTATAGTAAGTGTTATTGCCCGGCACAGGTGTAATGGCTACCTGCGAGCCTGATTGCGGATACTTGTCATTGAACCAGTTTGTCTGATAATAATTGTCAGTATGCCAGTCCATATAATAAGTCTTTCCTGCAGTAAGGGTATTACCAGGTATTATTTCGTTTGAGCTTGCACCCACTACTTTGCGAACCACTACGTTTGTTGCGTTGTTGTAGTCATCCATCGTGGGGTATATGCTTACTGTAACACTCTTGTCTATCCTGTTTACAATTGTTATATCAGTATTATCTGTTGTTTTCTTTTTACAGCTAATTAACACTGCTGCACAAAGCAAAGCGGCTATTACATTTTTCATCTACTGCGTAATTAAGATGTACAAATTACAAAAAAAAACTGTGATACACTGCCTGTCTGCATTGCAGTACAGTGTGTTATTACTTAGCGGTTAATAAACAAGATGGCTTATTTTTGCCATCGTATGAAACACATGTTTACTAAAATAGCAGTTGCAACTATCAGTGTAGTGAATGTATGCATGGCACAGCAACTGCAAGTGACAGACCTGCAAAGCGGTGATTTGCTGTTTCAAAATATAGATTGCGGGCCGCTTTGCGATGCTATTGAAAAAGTAACCATGGGATATAAGGGTAATGATTTTTCACATATAGGCCTTGTGTACAAACGCAATGATACTGTATATGTAATAGAGGCTATTGGTAAAGACGTTCATCTAACACCCATCAAAGACTTTTCGGCAAGAACTACACACCCTATGTACATTGCTGCATTGAAGCCAGCATACAGAAAGCTGAATAAGCGGGCGCTACAGTATGCACTACAACAACAAGGTGTGCAGTATGATGATGTGTTTATTTACAATAACGGCAAGTATTACTGTTCTGAATTGATTTATGATGCTTACAAAAGCGCTAATGGTAATAAGCCTTTCTTCAGGCTGGAACCTATGACATTTAAACAGCCGGGTACATCACAATACTTTGATGCCTGGATAAAATATTATGAAGAGTTGAAAATGCCAATTCCTGAAGGTAAGAAAGGCATTAATCCCGGAGGTATTTCCCGTTCAGATAAGATTCTGATAAAAGGGACATTGTAAAAAAGAAACAGGCACTTCTTATGAAGTGCCTGTTTTATTATTCTGTATAGTGCAAAACTAACTAGTGTGCTACTACTACTTTATGAGCCTCTACAGTAGAGCCATTTTGTAACACCAGCATATATGTGCCTGTTGCAAGGTTTGCTGTATTGATATTGTATGTAGCAGTATTTGCATTGGTACTGATAGCTGCTACCTGACGGCCGGTAAGGTCGTACATCAGGATGCTACCTGCGGCAGGGGCAGAGAAGGTGATGTTAACGACATGGTCTGCCGGGTTGGGGTGGATGCTGAAGGTAGATTTTGCAACTCCGCTAACACTTGCAGGGAAAGCATCGTATATGCTGAAATCATCAACTGCAGCTTCTACAACATTGTCACCATTGTTTGTAAGAGATGTATTCACATCATCTGCTGCAATGAAGCGCAGTTGCACTTTGCCACTGCCGGATGTAAGAACGTCTTTTACAAAGAATATACGTCTGCGCCAGTTGTAGTCCGATTGGAATGTGTAATCCACATTTCTCCATATCAGGCTTGAGCTATCTCTCATCTGTACCTGCCATGCATCTGTACGAGGATTACTATCGCGAGGACCCTGATCGTTACCATACCACCTGTAGAATTCTATAACAGGGTTCGTGAGGCTAGAGAGATCTATTATAGGAGTGATAGCATATGTTTTACCACCGTCAACATCAGCACTTGCATAACTGGTGCTGGTAGAGCCTGCGTTGCCGGTTACAAGACAAGTGCCGGAGCCTGTTGTGTTGTCTGCACCTGTTTGCTGAATGTATGGGCTTACACCGCTTGGTCTCCAATAAGAGGCAACAGGCACTGCTTGTGTCCATTTACCTGATGTTGCAGTTTCGCTGCTTGAAGTAGCTATCTGCCAGCCTGTAACAGGTGTTTCAAAATCCGTTGTAGATTTTTTTATCAAGCCTGTAGCAAACTGATATGGCAATGTTATTTGGTTTGAAGAAAGAGTAGGATTATAGCCTGTAGGGAATGAATATGCTGCATTGCCCTGAGCATCGTACGTTTGTATGAAATAGTCTATAATAGTACCTGCATCTTGACCCGGTATCTGTCCATTAAAGTCTATACCACCAGATACGCCTGCGCCTGCATTGTTGAGTGTAACAGTATCCCAAGTTGATGATTTGCGGGATTTGTATATCAGTTTCATTTCTTTAAAGTATGCAGGTTCTGCAAGCACTATGTTTGCAGCAACAGAAATGGCTGTACCTGCTGGTTGATGCGCAATTTCTGTATGTGTTAGTTTCGCATCCATCATCAGGAAAATACCATGCTTTGCAAATGCAGCTACTATTTCCTTAAAGTGTGGTGTAAGGTTGCTCAGATTAGCATCATCATCATCATTTACCAGTGCAGATATCAGTACTTCATGGTACACTTCTCCTTCCGTGCCTTCAGGTCCGTCAGGTATATCAAACAGTGTTTTTGCAAATAATGCAGACATAGAGTCTACACTGCCTACATTCACACCGTAGCTCCACCATGCACCAGCAATAATTTCGCCATTAGCATGTACTTCGCTGTTTCGGTCGTAAGGATACACTTTTGGAGTTGCGCCGTATGTACGGATGCTGCCACCGGATTTAAACGCATTACGTCCAAGAATAGGGTCTTTTGTTACACCCATTGCCCAGATGTCTGCATAGCCTTCGTTAAGCCCGCCGTTCGTCATACCGCCGGTGCCTTTTATAAATCTGTAGAATCTGCCATTGATGCCGTGACCGTATTCATGGTATATGATATCACCTATTTTGGCAAATGAATTACAACTGCTGTTTTCTGCATAGAAGTTGATAGATGTGCCATTGTAAAAGGCATTACAGCCGGTAGTACTGGCAATATCAACTATTGCAGGAAGGGCAGCGTCTAATGTTGTAAACCCTGTAGAAGATGGGTAGAATTTTTTCATGAACTCATGCATCCTGTCTGTATGATAGTATGCATTCACATGCTGGTCGCTGGATGGGGCAGTGTTTGGATACAGATATGTAGTGCCGTTTGCTGCTATTACCTGATTGAAAGAGGGTATGGTGCCGCTGCTGGTAGCAGTGCGTACTGTCACCCAGCGTCCCTGCAATGATATATTTGCAGTTTGAGAAGGATTCAGTGCATTGTTAACATACAATCCGGTATCGTTTGTATAGCCTGTTGCACTATTTATTGTGATAGCCAGATTGGCAAGCGGTTCCACAGTTGCAGGTGTTATAATATTAGTTTTATACACACTACCTGTTACCTTCACATTCACTTCTTCTTTTACTTCGTTGCTTCTATACAATACAGTGCCGTCTGTAGCATCTATGTAGCCTGTCAGTTCTACAGGCATTGCTTCATCGTCTTTATCTGTACCGGTAACGGTGAATGGCCATGCCGGATGCAGTACGTATCCGTTGGCTGTTGGTATCGGGAACCAAACCCAGTCATTACCTACTGTGCGGTTGCTCACATTTACCATATTCAGGTCTGCTTGCATACCAGTGGTATTCAATACATCGGCCTGTGTAAGCGTAGGGGTAACGCCTGTTTGTGGTTGGCCGTAAGACTTAATTACTGCGCGCTGCAGCAATCCGTCTTTTGTAAAGCGGAAGCTGATTTGAGAAAACACTACTTCGCGTCCGTTGATGAACTGCTTGTAATGCGTAAAGCCCGCATGGGGTGCATTTACCTCATTAGTTTGTTTCCAGTCCGATGCAACAATTTCAAACTGCCTCAGTTGATTGTTGAGCAGATACTGTGATTTTTGGGTGAGAGAGTTGCCGGGTACTGCCAGCGTCTTGCCATAAATATCTCTTGGCGCACCGCTCAGCTTATCTGTAACGGCATGAAAGCCGGGGAACAGCGATTGTACCAGTTTCTGATTACTGGAGGCTGCCTGCTTGCCTGCAAATGGCAGGCGGCTGTAGTCGTCATAAACAGAAACACCGTAATTGTGTTTGTGCGCCAGTGCCCCTGTACTTACCAGCGCTGCCAAACCCATAGCAACAATTGATTTCTTCATCTACGTGTATTTGAAAATTTTTGATAGAAAGCAAAATAGCTACATTAAAGTTCAATTAAAACCCTTTTCAAATTAAATGAACTTAATATGACAATGGGGGGATTGACAAAACCAATTGAAATGGTTAAATGCAAATCATTTCTATGCTTTAATAAGTAGGCTGGTAAAGGGTTTCGTAAAAAGTCGAAAAAAAACTTTCAAAAAGATTTTGCAGAAAAAGATCCTTGCGTATCTTTGCGCTCCCAATCAGGGAATGATTCCGTAGCTCAGTTGGTAGAGCAATACACTTTTAATGTATGGGTCTTGGGTTCGAGTCCCAACGGGATCACAAAAAAGCCTCGCAAATCGCGAGGCTTTTTTTGTTGGTATAACTTCCGTTTTATGTTTATGGCAAGATTGGTGTACTACATGAAACGTTCAATGCCCGATATGGGAAAGTCTCATGCCATTTCCACAGAAGTCAACTCAGCTTTCTATATGCGTCAAGTTTGATTTCAGTTAAAGGATTCCCACCGTCAATAAATAATCTCCCTTTTTTCGTCAGGGCTTTTGCAATGTTATGGAGCGATAAATTTTCATTTGCAGGATGCCTTCCGTCTAAAACACCTACTCTTACCGCAATTGCGATGTCAAATAGTGCTTCATTGGGATCGAGTATAAATTTCTCAATCTCAACTTGCCTGAAAGAAAGCGAACCTCGGGATATCTCTTTTTGAGAGGCTGCAACAGCTTGTTGAATAGCCTTGGCTGAACGGTCTATGCCTAATACATAGCCATTGCCAATAAGATTGGATATTTCCCTTGCCATTGCGCCCGGACCACACCCAATTTCAAGTATTCTAAGCCCTCCCTTCAGCGGGAGTGCATGTACTATGTCCTGAAGTCGTTTGGATAGTTTAGTGGCCATATTCGTTTTCCAAATGTGAATATTTTTAAATGGTTATTGTTCTTCTACCGTCATCAGTTTATCGCTTTCAAAAATAGCTGCAGGAGAAATGACGGTTTCATTGTAGGGAATGTTACTGCCGTAGCGTTCTGCCAACTGTTGTTTTACGATAGCGTTACTAAGGTCGAATGATGAAAGCTTTTGAGGTGCTCCTACTTCTATGCCTGCGCCACGTTTGTATATCTTCCATACAAGTTCAGAGCAGTACAGGTCGTTGTCACTCCACCCGAAGTATATGTCATAGTCTTTGCCTTTAAATTGTTCTCCTGCTGCTTTCATTTTCTTCACCACATCTGGTGTTAATGCATCGGTATTTTTAAGCCGTTTTATCACGTAGTGTCCATCATCACCGCGAGCTATCCATCTGTCAAGCGGTGTCATTTTTACGGGCTGCACCGCTTCATACACATAGGGCTTGCCATCTACCAGATAGATGATGCCGCAATGTGAATATTTTGAATGCGTGGCTATCTGTATGGCTTTCCCTTGCCCACCCGATGTTGATTGGAATATGATATCGCCGTCTTTAACATCTTTATGTTGTGCAATACATGCATTCAGCATTGGTATAAAAGCCAGATACAGAAACAGCTTTTTTACAGACAGATTATTGAGCATATACTAAAAATACATGTATCATCTGTAACGCAACGACGTATTGTTTAAGTATAGTTTTTCTTTAACATTTCCATTCTTTAACAAACAGAAATTCAGGAAATCCTACCTTTGCCATGTAATAAATAACAGCGAATAAGATGTGCGATTTTAAAGTGCCGCATTCGGGAAATACAGAGGCTATGCTATCTAAACTGAAGCATGTGGTGGCTAAGAACAATGGTACCCTGACGGAAACCGAAACAGGTGGTTCTTTTACCATGAACACCATGCTGGGTAGCATAGGTGCAGACTATACACTGCTGCCCGATGCCGTAGAGATGCACATAACAGAAAAACCCTTCTTTATGGCTTGCAGTGCACTGGAAGGGTTTGTTACTGATTTTCTTACCAAAGTAAAATAATCAACACTTACGGCAGGCTATAGATGCTGCCGCTGCTAACAGTCTGCTTCTTCAGCTTGTTTGCTGCAACCAGTTTATCCAGCATTGTAGTGGCAACTGCATTTGTTGTGCCTGTCAACACAGCATATTCTTTTACAGTCAATGTGGGGTAGTGGTTGAACAATGCAAGCGGAGCTGTGTTGATGCTTTCTTTCCTGGCATCGGGTAGCAATTGTTTTACTGCACTTTCGAATACATCGTACGGGCGAAAGCCATAAATAGTAACAGACTGCTTGCCTGCTGCAGATACAAATAGTGTAGGGAAGCCGCGCACACCCAGTGTACGTGCATATTGCAGGTCTTCTTCAAACATTTGCTTTGCAGGCCCTTCGTAGTCATGCTTCAATTGTGTAGTGTCTAGCCCTGCATAGCTTGCAGCTTCCTGTATCACTTCCCAACGGGTTATGTTTTTATTATCCAGAAATACACGCTCGCGCAGCTTTCGCAGGAATATCAAGGCTTTTGTTTTGTCTTGTATTTGTGCAGCCTTCATGGCTATAGATGGCGGATAGGAAGAATGTAGCGGGTCTGTAAGCCATACATCACCCTCTATGGGCATTTCGTAATATCGACTCACTTCTTTCCAGTGGTGTGCTACATCGCTCGGTTTGCTGATGCCGCCGCTGTTATAGCTCCAGTCGGGCAGCAGGCCACCCATACGGTAGTCTATGTCTATGTATTCACCGTATTCAAGTTTCAGTTTGCGCAGTTGTGGCTCTATGCCCCAGCACGATGAGCAAATAGGGTCTGTATAATATATGATTTTGATGGGTTTGATGCCCGTTTTAATATTCGTTACCGTTGCAACGTTGTTGCTGCCCGGTACTTCGCATATGCCTGTGGTAGTGTCGCACAATAACGGATTCATCTTAGCTTCTTTCATTTTGCCCTTTGTTTGCGATTGACAACTGATGCTGCCAATCATTATCATCAACAACAATAATTTGCCTGTCATGTTTATTCTTTTCTGTAGTTAACTATCCGTTAGTATCCGAATCATTAACTTAGTACAAAATTCCCTGTTGTTGTGCAGGCAAACAATTAGTCTGAAAAAAGTGACTACCAATACAAACATAGAGAACGATAATGGCTGCCCTGTAGAAGGGCTGCTGAAGATGCTGTCGGGCAAGTATAAAATGCAGATGTTCAAGCTGGCTGTGGATGGCCCGCTTCGGTTTAATGCATTGCTGAGAGATATAGATGGCGCCAACAAGCAAACCGTTGCAGTGGCGTTGAAAGAACTGGAAGAACAAGGCCTGCTGATAAGAACCATCATCAAACAAAAGCCGCTGCACGTAGAATATATCCTATCTGAAAAAGGACAAACGCTAATCCCCGTTTTCAGGCAGTTGGAAACTGTGTTGCAAAATCAGTAATCTTCTTTCTATGGTAGCCTCCATGCTTCAAGCTTTATTTGAGCCATACATCCAAGTGCAGGCAGATGTATGGGAAGGCTTTGCAAACTATCTGACGCTCAGGAACTTTGAAAAGAATGAAATCATAAAAGCAGCAGACAAGAAAGAAACACACCTGTATATCATTACAAAAGGTTCGGCAGGCTTGTTTGTGTCTAAAGACGGACATGATATATGTATAGATTTGTGCTACCCCGGACAGTTTGCAGGCGACTACTACAGCCTGTTGCAGCAACAGACGCCAGTCAGTAAAGGCAATGCAGAGTTGGATAATCTGCTGCAACAAAGAAGCCCCATTTATGTAATGGCATTAGAGCCGGCAGAAGCATTGGCTATCAGCAGGCAAGATTTGTTTATGCTCTATGAACAATCGGACATAGGCAAGATGATTGCGAGAAAAGTTGCAGAGCTATTGTACATGCAGAAGCAAAGCCAGCAGATAGAACTGCTTACCATGACAGCTGAACAGCGATACATGCAAATGTTGGAACAGTATCCCGATATATTGCTGAATACGGCAAGTAAACATATTGCATCATATCTGGGTATATCGCCCGAAAGCCTGAGCCGTATCAAAAAGAAAGCGGCATCTTAGTTTATTACCATACATCAAGTTTTGTGCTGAAACCGCAATAGATATTTGCA
The DNA here is from genome assembly GCA_035299045.1 of Flavipsychrobacter sp. Lineage (GTDB taxonomy): Bacteria > Bacteroidota > Bacteroidia > Chitinophagales > Chitinophagaceae > Polluticoccus. The sequence goes on along the minus strand of DATGXJ010000029.1, from coordinate 33,508 downwards.
TCTAAATAACATGAAGATGCAAAAACAGATACTGTCAGGTATCGGCATACCTGCTGTCATGATTGTACTATACCTACTTGGCAACTTTGGGTTGAAAGCACTTGATATGCAATGGGTGGAACATGAAATGCTGAATCATATGCTGCAGTTTCAACTATACGGTTTAGTGCTCAGCAGTATTACAATATTCATTACACTGAAGATTGCCAAACAGAGTAAAGCATATTTACGATTCGGAGATTTAGCAAGCTTGGCACAGCCTGTCAAACTATTGGGTATTCGCAGCGGAGATAACTGGTACAAAACAGGTGCGTCTTATCTGATTGTAATAACACTGGCAACTACCGCTTTTATGTATGCAGGGCTTGGCGATAAACTGAATTGGAGCCTGCTGTCGGGTATGCTGCCATGGGTGCTGTTGTTTTCTCTTACAAATTCCTTTAGCGAAGAAATGATAACCAGATTTGCTATTGTAGGTATGCTGGATGGTGTTGTGGCGCCGGTACGCATTATGTGGGCTGCAGCGGCTGTGTTTGGCACAGTTCACTATTTTGGTGCACCCGGTGGACCTGTAGGTGTTTTGATGGCTGGCTTTTTGGGTTGGCTGCTTGCCAAATCAGTTATTGAAACCAAGGGCATGGGTATAGCCTGGCTGGTACATTTTGTGCAGGATGTTGTGATAATAGGGATGATGTTGATAATGGAATAGGTAACTATTTCGAATACAGCAACTGCGCTTTCACTTTGGCATAGTATGGTTTTACCCATGCAGGTGCAAAGTATATCAGTGTGGTAAAGAAGAGCGCACCATACACATCGTAGGTATAGTGTATGCGCATGCTAAGTACCATAAAGCTCATGATGAATGTAGCTAAGAACATCCATGTCTTTAGAAACTTATGCTGTGCACACAAAAAGTATATCCAGATGCTGGCTACATGGCCGCTGAAGAATAAATCTTTGGTAAGCGGTGAGTTGTGCGGGTACACCGTGTTTTCAAGAAATACATCTCTCAATACAATGATACCTGCGGGTGGTTCCAGCGCCAATGCTAATATGCAAATCTGTCGCACTACCGCTACCAGAAAATGCATTTCTATCAAACGCATGATGACTTTCGGCCTGTGCAGGTGTGTAACTATCAGCGCAAACAATGATGCGTATAGCAGGAAGAAAATAGGCGTAGAGAAATCGTAGCTGGGGAAGATTTGCAGAAATTTGTCTTCCAACTGAACGCCTTTACGGGTTTCTATATAGTTGCCAAGATGCTGGGTGATGGCAGAATATATGAGAAACAGGCCGGGAACTATTAAAAGTTTCCACCTGAAGGTTTTTTCGGATAAATGTAATTTCCATTCATTTATCAAATTCCGTAAATAACTGCCCAGTTCCGTACGCTTGTGCATGGTTATGCTATCAAAACATCAAAGTAACGCAAATTTAATGTTGTGATAATAAATAATTCACATGCAAATCTTGCTTTGGCGTAAAAAAACGTTATATGCAGAAAATATTTAACGTGTTGGTCAAATGTTTAGTGTATAGTGCAGATTGTCTTCAGTTACTCCATCTGGCCAGGTTCTGCTATCGGTATGGTGATACACGAACCCATATTTTTGATTGGCTGCTTTTGATGCAAGATTACTTTTTCTGTGGCTTATTGTCAGCACCTTTACACCATTCTCCTTTGCCCATGTTATGCGGGCGTCATATAACATGGCAGATAACCCCTTACCGCGATGTTCTTTGCGGATGTACGATTGTGTCATATATGCCTCTGCCGGGTTTCCAGCATCTATAATAATAGCAGTAAGCCCTATCAGCTCATTGTTGCAGTATAGCCCGAAACGGGCATGCCCAAGTTGCACTATCCTGTTTTCCCAATCTTCGTATGGCATGGCTGCTTCCATAGCATGGCTGTTGCCAAACATGCCCGGCTCTTTCTCCAAAGCTTCCAGCCTGATGCGTTTGTACTCATCAATATCTGCGATGATAAATTGCCTGATGCTATAGTTTGCATGGGTACTCATTTCACTTTCTTTAGAGCGGCCAGGTATATTTTCTTGATGCTGTTTTGCTCTTCGCGGGCCACAATACTCTCTATGGCAGGTAGCAATTCTTTATTGTGCTTTGTTTGCAGTTTCAGTATTTCGCCTAGTGCAAACGCAGCGCTCCAGCGCACTACTGTACCACTGTCTTCTGTATTTATCAGCAGTTTGTTAATTGCATCGTCAAGATGCTTTGCATGCAGCGCAGCGATGTTGCCTATTACTTTGGCAGACTCCCATTTAACGCGTGGTGCTTTCGCACTCAGATTGGCCGTTACAAAATTGAATGCAGCTTTGTCAGCCAGTTCAGGTTTTTGCTGTGTGGCAAATTCCAAAGCTTCAATACAGGTAGCTTTGGGCGAATCTTTTGCTGTTTCTGCAAATGCCAGTAAAGCATCTACACTAATAGTGCCATCAAGAACGGCACTGCTTAGCAGTGCCGTTTTCTCTTTTGGTTTCTTCGATTTATCGTTCAGTATTTCGCTGATCATATTTCTTATTTCTTCTCAGGTGCTTTTTCTATCAGGTCCATAAACTGGTCCAGCTTCGGTGTCACGATAATTTCTGTACGGCGGTTGCGTGTCTTGCCTGCTTCACTGCTGTTGTCTGCTACAGGATTGTATTCGCCGCGTCCGCCTGCTGTCAGGCGTTTAGGGTCTACACCGTAGTTATATTGCAGCGCCTGTACTACAGAAGATGCACGGAGTGCACTCAAATCCCAGTTGTTGCGGATGTTGGGGCGAGAGATAGGCACATCGTCCGTATTGCCCTCCACCAGTACTTCGTAGTCGTTATAGTCTTTAATGATTTTTGCAATCTTGCTAAGTGTTTCACCTGCGCGTTCAGATATCTGGTAGTCGCCTGTTTTATACAGCATGTTATCTGCAAGCGATATGTACACCACGCCTTTCAGTACTTTCACATCCACATCTTTCAGCTCATCGCGGCTCAGCGAGCGTGTCAGGTTGTTTGTCAGGACAATGTTCAGCGAGTCGCTCTTGTTTTTCATGTTCACCAGATGCTGAATGTATTTGTTAGATGCATTGATTTCATCTACCAGCTTCGCTATATTGATGCTACCCTGATTGCCCGATGTCAAACATTTATCCAGTGCAGCTTGTAATGATGCTACGTTAGAACGTTCAGACGCAAGTTGTTCTTCCAGACTGCTAACGCGTGTGCGAGAAGATGAAAGGTTTGTCTGACATTCCTGATTTTGTGCAGTCAACGAATTGTTGCTTGTTTGCAACGTATTGTATTTAGCCTGCAGGTCTTTGTATTTTTTGGAGCTTACACAGCCTGTTGCCATTACGGCCAATGCCAGTGTTGTGATGAGTGTAGATTTCATGCCTGATGTTTTTATTGCTGAAACGAAATTACCTCAATAATATTTTGTGTACGAATGATAATTGTTAAAATAAAAGCCACTCTTCAGAGTGGCTTTTATTATTATATGCAACGAATAATTAGTTAGCGTGTGTTTCCAAGTATTTGGCAATATCTTCTGCCGTAGTCTTCAGGCCTTCGCTGCCTTTGTGCCAGTTTGCAGGGCATACCTCGCCGTTTTCTTCGTGGAAGTTCAGTGCATCTACCATGCGCAGTGTTTCTTCTACACTGCGGCCCAACGGCAGGTCGTTGATAACCTGATGTCGAACAACACCGTGTTTGTCTATCAGGAACAAACCACGGAATGCAACAGGGTTTCCTTCAAAAGAAAGTTTACCGTCTGTCATATTATAGTTGCCGGCCAGTACACCGTAGTTGATAGCTATCATTTTAGAGTAGTCGGCAACGATAGGGTATGTTACACCTTTGATGCCACCTTTATTACGTTCCGTATTCAGCCATGCCCAGTGAGAATATTTAGAGTCTGTAGAGCATGCAACAACTACTGTATCGCGTTTTTCAAACTCAGCCAGTTTTTCCTGAAATGCTATCAGTTCTGTTGGGCATACAAATGTGAAATCGAGCGGATAGAAAAAGAATACAACATTCTTTTTGCCGATGTACTGCTCAAGAGAGAAGTTTTCTACAAATTCATTTCCGTTTACTACTGCTTCTTCGCTGAAGAGTGGGGCTTTCTTTCCTGTTAATACGTTCATTTTTGTTTTTTAATTTTTTAAAGGCGCGCAAAGATATTTAAAATGCGGATATTACCTTGCTCATTCCCTGTTTAATACCAAAGCTATCTACATATAAATATTTGTGCGATGACATCTGGCATGTCAGAAGGGTGATTTGCGTCATTATAAGTAGCATGGCGCATATCCCCCTTTTTCTGTCGCATCTGCACAGCTTTTATATGTGCAGGCTATAGTAGGTTTGCAGTATCAAAAAATCACTAAAAACTATGGCTATGCAAAAGATAACCCCATTTCTCTGGTTCAATGATAATGCTGAAGAGGCAGTCAACTTTTATATAAACACATTTAAAGACGGTAAAATAACAGGTATCAGCCGCTATGGCGAGGGTATGCCTATGCCAGCGGGTACAGCCATGACGGTGGGCTTCGAGTTGTTTGGCCAACAATATACTGCACTGAATGGTGGCCCTATGTTCAAGTTTACAGAGGCTGTTTCTTTTGTTGTGCATTGTAAAGACCAGGCAGAGGTTGACCATTATTGGAATACATTGACTGCAGACGGCGGACAGGAGCAGATGTGCTCCTGGCTGAAAGATAAATACGGCCTTTCGTGGCAGATAGTACCCGATGCTATGGTAGCTATGATGAGTGATAAAGATGGTGCAAAAGCACAACGTGTAGCAATGGCTATGATGAAGATGAAGAAAATCATCATTGCAGACCTTGAAGCTGCTTACAACGGATAATCAACTACTTGAATCCTGTTTGAAAGAGTGCAAATACTGCACTCTTTTTTTGTTTGATGTATATGATACACAACGGTTAACGGGTTAAAAAAATGATTAAATAGTTTTTAATAATAGGTAGGGAAACATTCAGCCATTATTTTCGTTGATATTACCAACACCAATCAACGCGTTTTGAATACCATATTATTGATAGAAGATGAGGCAGCAGTGGCATCGTTGCTGATACGCAGCCTTAGCGAAGAGGGTTATGTAGTGAGCCTTGCACCCGATGGCAACACGGGGCTTGATATGGCATTGCACAGCCACTATAGCCTTATGATACTGGACATCATGCTGCCGGGTGTGAACGGTATGGAGATATGCAGGCAGGTGCGGGAGGCCGGTATTACCAAACCCATACTGATGCTGACTGCACTGGGTACCACACAGAATATAGTAACAGGGCTGGACTATGGTGCAGATGACTACATGGTGAAACCCTATAAACTGGCAGAACTGCTGGCGCGTGTACGTGTAATGATAAGGCGCGGGCACATAACACCCGAGCCTGAAGTGAAGAATGAGGAGGTGATACAGATAGCAGACCTGGAACTGAACCTGAAAGACAAAACTGCCAACAGAGCAGGACGCAGAATAGACCTGACAGCAACCGAATACCGATTGCTGAAATACCTGATGGATAACAAACGCAGGCTGCTATCGCGGATGGATATACTGGAGAATGTATGGGGTATAGACTTTAACATGAATACCAAAGTAGTAGACGTGTATGTAAACTATCTGCGTAAGAAGATAGAGAGTGACGATGCTGCAAAACTGATACATACCGTAGTCGGTATGGGCTATATACTGAAAGAAGAATAGGCAAATGAAAATACAATACCGTATAGCATTGTTGTTTGCTATGCTCACCGTCAGTATAGTGCTGATAGTAAGCGTAACGGAGTATTATTTTGCCAACCAGAATACGTTTGAGGATTTTTATAAACGACTGGAGATACGAGCTGTAATTGCCGCCAAGAGCCGCTTTGAGAATGAGGCTATGAGCAAAAGCACCTATGCCGAACTGCGCCGCCTGCATCTTGAAAAACTACCTGCTGAAAAAGAATATTTTCTGGATGTGGATTCGCAGCAGGAACAGATAGCCGTACTTCCTTTAGATAAAGATTTCTACAAACAGGCACAGCTGACTGGTATAGCAAGGCATAGGGAGGGTAACATGTTCTACTATGCCTACAGGTACAATGATAAAGATGTAAGCAGCATTGTTATAATAGCAGCGAAGAACGAGTTTATAGATGCTTATCTGCGCAACCTGCGTACCATTATTGTAGTTAGTACCATATCGGCCATTGTACTATCCTTAATGATAGGGCTCTGGTTTTCAAAAATCATACTGCAGCCCATCAGCCTCATTACACACAAAGTACAGGACATCAGTGCCAGCCAATTGCATCTGCGCCTGCCTGCGGGCAATGGTAAGGATGAGATATCTGAACTGACAGAGACCTTCAATAACATGCTCGATAGGTTGGAGACCACATTCGAAACGCAGAAGAACTTTATCAGCAATGCATCGCACGAACTGAATACGCCACTCACTACCATCATAGGCGAATCGGAATATGCACTGAGCAAGCAACGTAGTGCTGAAGATTACGTGCGCTCTATGGGGGTAATCCTCAACGAGTCGGAAAGGCTGAAACGGATAACAGGCAGCCTGCTGCATCTGGCGCAAACAGGCTATACCGGCAAGCTGCAAGACTTCTCCATGTTGCGCCTTGATGAGGTGTTATATACTGTAAAGGAGACCGTAGATAACATCATACCGAAGAACAAAGTGGTAATAGACCTGTCGCTGATGCCCGAAGACCAGCAGAAGCTGGTAGTAAAAGGCAACCAGCAATTGCTGGAGCTGGCATTGGTAAATATCGTTATCAATGGGTGTAAGTACTCCCTGAACAAGCCGGTACTGGTATCGCTGGCAGCAACTGATACCAAACTGGTGATAACCATAGAAGACAACGGCGTAGGCATCCCTAAGGAGGAAATAGCCTATATCTACGAACCGTTCTTCCGCGCGTCGAATACGGGCAGCTTCAAAGGTTATGGTATAGGCCTGCCACTGTCCCGCAATATCGTAAGGCTGCACAATGGTGAGCTGGATGTGCGCTCTGAAGAGAATAAAGGCACTACGGTGAAAATCAAGCTGCCATTGGCTTATGCCAACTGGCTTTAGCCTTTCCTTAACGTTTCTTACCGAATTCTTACCACATTCTTATACACTTCTAAATTGCAGCTTACTGCATTCTAATACCGTGCATTCATCTTTGCTGCAAAGCAATTATTTATGAGGCATATAGTGATTCCTACAGATTTTACAATACAGTCTTTGCAGGTAGTGCATGCTGCTGTAGCGGGTGGGGCAGACAAGGTAAGGATAACATTGCTGCATATGTTGCGACCTGCAGATATCAGTGGTATGCTCTTCGCATCATTCAGAAACAAGCAAAGAAGCGAACAGCAAAAACTGGTGAGCGAAGACTTCAAAGAGACCTGTGAAATGTTGAAGAATACCTACAGTTCGAAACTGGAATCAATACAAGTGAAGTTCGCTATGGGCGACACTTCTGCCTATCTGCGCAATTATTTGGATGGTGAAGAGGTGGATTGTATCGTATTTGCCGAAGATGCTAAGCTGACAAAGCCATCTAAAGACAGTGTAGATATGATGACGCTGATACAACGCTGCAAGTACAACAAACTTATAGTGCCATCATCAGACAGGGTTATCAGGCATCAACAGGAAATGGGACAATTGAAGGGCAATGATTTTAGGGTAATGCAAGGAGGGATGGACTATGCTGTTACAAAATAAGATACCAATACAGTATGTACTGGGCAAGATAAAAGGCGGGCTGATAGCGGTCAGTATATATGCTATCATCATAGCCGTGTTATACGATAGCTTTCATGTTACCCGCATCACTATACCGCTGAGTGTGCCGATGGTATTGGGTACGGTGATATCGCTCCTGTTGGGCTTCCGCTCTAACCAGGCATATGACAGATGGTGGGAAGCAAGGATAATATGGGGCGCTATTGTAAACGATGGCCGCACACTTGCACGCCAGATACTGACATTTGTTGACGATGACTATAATGGTACAGACATTCAGCAATTCAGAGAGCGTTTCATCCGCAGGCAGATAGCCTGGAACTTTGCACTGGCAAGGCATCTGCGCAAAGAGAAACCAATGACAGGGTTGAAAACCTATATGATACAGGAAGAGCTGGATATAGTAGCACGCTATACAAACGCACCTGCATCTATATTGGAGCTACACGGCAGAGACATTAACTATGCACTGCAAAAGGGATGGATAAACAGGTATCAGCAGATAGAGCTTGACAGAACGGTAACACGCCTGTGTGATTCTATGGGCAAGTGCGAGCGCATCAAGAATACAGTATTCCCATCTACCTACAGCATGTACATTCATTTTGCTATGAACCTGTTTATAGCCCTGTTACCATTCGGGCTGATAGAGTTTTTCGGGTATATGGAAGTGCCGATGGTAATAGCTATTGCAGCATCCTTCATGTTGATAGAAAAGATGGCGATACACCTGCAAGACCCGTTTGAGAACAAACCAACCGATACACCAATGACACAAATATCAAAGAACATAGAAAAAGACCTGAAGCAAATGCTGAAGGACTACAGCATAGCAGAAGATGCAGACAAAGACAAACTTGTGGAAAAGGAACTCTACTATGTATTGTAGCAAAAGAGTGTAGTATAATACCGTAAGGGGAGTAATAAACGGTAGCGCCCTGCGTTTTTACGCGGGGCTTTTTTATGCAAGAAATAGTAATTTAGGGCTTAAGATTATAATGCGTTTAACTCCTGTACATATACCATCGTCATTACGGCCGTACATAGAAAAAATGTGGGTGTTTGAAAGTGAGGGTCGTGCTCCTTCAGACGATATGAAGCTGGTGGTGCCAAATGGGCGTTTGAAATTGGTAGTGCCGTATCGCAATGGTTTGTTGGGTAGTATGGAGGGTTGGCAACACTTGTCTAAAGAAAACAAAGTAACATTGATTGGTATGTGCGATCAGCCATCTGTAGTAGATGTGGAGCATGATGCGCCATCGGGCACGATCGGTATTGAGTTTATGCCATTGGGGGCGTATCGTTTCTTTGGGTTGAATCATAAAGACATCAGGAATACGATTTATAATTTTGAAGACATATTCGGCAAAGTTGCCGCTGAGTTGGAGGAGAGAATTGCTGATAGTAACGATGTTGCAGGAAAGGTAAGATTGCTGCAGCAGTTTCTGATACAACAACTGAGTCGTAGTGAAGAAGATGCAATCATTGACTACTGCCTTAACAGAGTGCATAATACAAACGGTGCTATTCCTGTTAAGCAACTGGAGAAGGAAACAGGCTATAGCAGCAGGTGGCTGAATATGAAGTTTGAACAACGGGTAGGTATCAGCCCTAAACAGCTTAGTGCTATTTCTCGTTTTCAGTATTGTTATAATGCCATTGTTTGTTCTTCCGCTACTTCACTACAGCAGCTGGACTTTTACAATTTATACTTCGATCAGGCGCATTTTATTAAAGAGTTCAAGCGTTTTGCGGGTGTTTCTCCTTTGCGGTTTATGAAATCTAAGAACGATTTCGGCAGGATATTTTACAAAGACTAGTAGTTCCGATTTTTACAATTTTGCGAAAAGGATAGTTGTTTTCTTTGCCCTATCAAATTGAGATAATGGTATTTAAAACAATTATTCTATGAATGCAAAAGTCTTATTAAGAATAGCAGCAGTACTATTAGGCGTACACCTTGCAGGCCATACAGCCGGTCATCTTGGTTGGGATGAATCCAACACGCCCGAAATGGCAAAAGTAATAGATGGAATGAAGCACGTTAAAGAACCGTTTATGGGAGCGCTTCGCAGCAAGGCAGACTATTTTACAGGTTACAGCCTTATCATGTTCTTTGTGCTCGCTATGTCTATAGTATTGTTGTGGATAGCAGGCAATAAGGTGAACGATAATAAAGGGGTTGTAGCGCCATTTGTATATCCTGTTGGTATAGCATACATAGGTATAGGTGTAGTAGAGTTTTTGAACTTTTTCCCATTTGCCGCTTGTGTTAGTTTACTGGCAGGCTTGCTGGCAATTATTGCAGTTGTTAGGAAATAGGCAAATAGCTACTATGCTCTTTTAGAACGCATACCTTTTGTGTGTGCCAGTGTCTTATCCGCTTCCAGCTTTTTGTATTCCGGGCTATCTATTGCATACAGGGCAATACGGCCTTTGCTATCTGCATGTACGCCCCAGCCATAGCGCTTGGTAAGAGGAGAACAACGCATACACGGCTGGCCTTTACTGAAGAACTTTTCGCGCTCTGCTTTTTGTGCAGATGTGCCGATGCCGTTGCGCAGGGCATGTACTTTAAACAATACGTCGTCAGAAGTGTATTTATATGGATTGTCGATAAGCATATCGAACTGCAGATTGGCAACAGTTTTCTTATCTCCCTTTACAGTGGGCACTTCTGCTTTGTCTGCAGGACAGTCGTCTGCTACCGAGATGAAGGTATCAAAGTAGTTGGTGGTATGCATGGTGCTAATTTAAGGATTTTCATATTTGTTGATAGTTTTTGATAGTGTTTGTGCAGTTTTCAGGATTTTGGTACGAAAACGTATTGATAATCAATAGCTGTTTGTTGCGCTTTGTTGCAGATTGTTACAGTTTTTCGGTTGGTGGAACATTGGGGTTCATTGTCTTTTTATATAATGCAAATATACGTCTTTTTATTGTTAAATATGAGTTGTCTTAATTAAGAAAGCCACCATACAGATGGTGGCTTTCTATGTTTATTGTTAATCTACTTGTTGCCGTATACTGTCTTTATGTAGGCTTCCATTGTCTGTGGTTTTCTGCCCAATAGCTTTTCGGTGTCTGTAGTTGCAGGTATAAGCTCGCCTTGTTGTATGGCCTCTGCAAAGCCTGCAAACAAGCCAGCATATATTTCAGGTACGCCTGCACCTGTAAGTGCTGCAATGTAAGTTGCTTTGTCGGGGCTGATGTAGGCTATTTCTTTGCCTGTAACATTGCTCAATGCACTTGCAATCTCCCGGAAAGAAACTGTTTCTGTGCCTGAAATTACATACTCTTTATTCTCGTGCCCTTCCTGCATCAGTATATTAGCTGCAATCTCTGCCATATCTATGCGCGAAGCAGGTGCAAACCTGCCATCGCCAGCAGGGTAGAATATGCCTGTTTCAAAAACCTTTTCGCCAAATATCATTGGCAGAAACTCAAGGTATATATTGTTTCGCAGAATGGTATAGGTAATGCCGCTTTGTTTGATGGCAGCTTCTGTTTGTATGTGAGAAGAGCCCAGCATAGCTATGGGCGATGAATCGGTTTCGTTCTTACGTTCGAAGCTGGTATAGACAATGTGTTTTACACCTGCTTGTTTGGCTGCGTTTACAGCATTTGTCTGTTGCTTTGTTCTGTTCTGCAAATCTGTACCCGATACCAACAGTAGTTTGTCGATACCCTGAAATGCAGCTACAAGACTGTCTGTATTGTCGTAGTCACCTATTCTGATGGCAATACCTTTTGCCTTTAGTTCTGCACCTTTTTCTTCGCTGCGTACCAATGCAGTTATGCCTGCTTTGTTATATCCTTTTTCAATTAAGAAGTTGATAGCTGTGCTACCTAAGTGTCCGTTTGCGCCTGTTACTAAAATCATCGTTTTTTGTTTTTGTATGTAAAAATTGAACCTCTTGCAGAGATTGTTTGTAATGTAAAACTACCTACATTTGCTATACTATAGTAAGTCCTATACTATTGTATAGTGCTATACTGTTGTATAGTAAAGGCATAAAACAAGGGTTATGGCAGATATAAAACCAACAAAATTGTCTGAAAGGTGCAATGTTACATTCATGCTGGCACTGAACGATACGCTGAATGTACTGAGCGGAAAGTGGAAGCTGCATATAATGGGGGCATTGCTTGATGGCAAGAAGCGTTTCACAGAAATAGAAAACAGCATACCAAAGATAAATCCGCGCATGCTTTCAAAAGAACTGAAAGAGCTGGAAGTAAACGGCATTGTGTCGCGCACGGTGCATAATACCATACCGGTTGCGGTAGAGTATGAGCTTACAAAATCGGGTTATTCTATTGGCGATGTATTGGATGTAATGGTAGAATGGGGGTTGCAGCATCGCAAGCTGGTAATGGGTAAGAAAACAAAAGCAGCATAGAAATTTAAACGCCCCTCAAAAAGAGGGGCGTTTCGTTTTACTTATAATTGCTTTACGATGTTATTATTATCTCAATGAAACCCTTTTAGCAGGTGGTTCATTCAGTATTTCTACAAATCGTTTTTCCAGTATCGATTTAAAGGCATCGCAACAGGTGGCGTAAACCAGTTCATCGCCTACGCGGGTGATGGATGGCAGCTTCAGATGCACCCTGCAGTTCATCTTTGATAATTCAATACGTACTTGCCCGATGTCTCTCGTTTTCACTTTTTCCATACCTGTTTGTTTTAAAAAATGTGTAAAAAAACTACTGTCCTGCTTTCGCTACTTTGATGGCGCTGAGCCCTCGCTGTGTATGCTCTATTTCAAAAGTCACTTTATCGCCTTGTGCAACAGGTGCAGACAGGTTGTTGATGTGTACAAAAACACTTTCGTTGGTAGCAATGTCGTTGATGAAGCCGTAACCCTTAGCGGTGTCAAAAAACTTAACTACACCTTTTCTTACTGCACTTACTACTTCTCTGTCTTCCAGTTTGGGAATACCTATTTGTATAGACGATGCGTCTATTTCTCTTTTTTTCTTCGGGTCGGGTGGTGTATCGGTAAAGTTGCCGTTTTCATCTATATACACCATCATGTCGTCAAGGCTTTTGCCCTTGTCGTTATTGTTCTTCCTTTCGGTTTTTTTCTCTTCTTTGTCTTGCTTCTTTTTTTGCTTTTTCTTTTCTCTTTCTTTTTTACCGAAGGTTTCCTGACCCATGAATAGATGATTGATTTACTGCAAAGGTCGGGTTTTATTATGAATATGTGGAAAAATAAAAATATTTAGGTTTTTCGGGAGGGGGAAAGGGCGGTGGATATGCTGTTTCAGGGGTTTGTGGGACTTGTAATTAAATCCTTTGTTTAACGTAATCCCCGACTACGTGGTGGTGGTGAGCAATTTCCGTTGTCCTATATCGCAAATCAGAGATTTGCATCCCTTTCGACGTAGTCGGAGACTACGCCGAGCGAGGTATTGGAGAAAGAACGAAAGTTCAGGATTATAGATAATAAATCCAATAAATGGTATTTTGTGTGACCATAAATTATGTAACCATGCTAAAAAAAATCACTCTTGAAAATTATCGCTGTTTCCAAAAAACTGAAGTTTCCTTAAAAGATATTTCAATAGTTGTTGGAAAGAATAATGCAGGAAAGTCTACCCTAATTGAAGCTCTTCGTATTTTGTCGGTTGTTGTTAACAGGTTCAGAAGCTTAAACTATGTTGAACCTCCAAGTTGGCTGCATTTACAAGAAACTACATTAGGTATTCAACCATCTATTACCAATTTAGATATATCTACAAGGAATATATTTTATATGTATGGTGATAGCCCCTCAAAAATATCTGCTGAATTTACAAATGGCTGTAAGGTTTTCATCTATATAGGTGAAGATGCGGAAGTTTTCGCTGTTATATACAATAAAGACAATAAACCTGTTGAATCTAAACGTTTTGCGAATGTAGTAGAGTTGCCAATAATAAATATTCTTCCTCAAATAACACCACTTTTAAAGCAAGAGTCTGTTATTAAGTTCGAAACAGTACAAAGAAATTTATTGACAAATCTTAGCTCTCGAAATTTTCGAAACCAATTAAATTATTTCAATTCAGAGTTTGAAAAATTTAAAGATTTATCAGAAAAGACATGGAAGGGTTTGCATATTCATAGTAATGACCTGCGTAGCCAAGGTGATTTACTTTTATTTGTGAGAGAAGGAAGCTTTGAAGCTGAGATAGGATGGATGGGACACGGCTTACAAATGTGGTTACAAACAATGTGGTTTTTATCTAGATGTACTGAAAACTCAACTGTAATATTAGATGAGCCAGATGTATATATGCATGCGGATTTACAGAGAAGATTAATTAAGCTAGTTAAAGAACGTTATAATCAAGTAATCATTGCAACTCACTCAATAGAAATCATGTCAGAGGTTGAGCCTAGCAACATACTTCCAATAAATAGTTCAAAACTACGTCAGGAATATGCGAATAAAGCACCAATAGTACAGAAGATTGTAGATGATATTGGAAGCGTTCATAACATAGAGATAGCAAGAATATTCTCTTATAATAAGTTTCTAGTAATTGAAGGGGAGAAGGACGATATTAAGTTGTTAAGTATTTTTCAGAGCAAAATATTTCCAGATAGTTTTGAGCAGTTTGATATTTTGCCAAAAATATTTGTGGAAGGTTGGGGCGGATGGCAGCGTGTTATCGGGTCTAATAAAGTATTCAAGGAGAATAAATCAACAATATCATTGTATTGTATCTTCGATTCTGATTATCATCTACCAGATGAAATTTCTGAAAGATTAGATGAGGCTAAAAGACAAGAAATAAATTTGCATGTTTGGGAGAAAAAAGAAATTGAAAATTATTTATTAGTTCCAAGTGCAATCACACGTGCAGTAACAAAAAGTAAAAAAAGGGTTGCGATTAGTGATGAAGAAGTTTCATTAAAAATAGAAGAGATTTGCGATTCTTTAAAGGATGGTATCATTGAAGATTATGCTACATCTATACAGTCGCGAGATAAAGGTAAAGTGGCTGGTACCGCTTATAAAGAAGCACGGGCATTTGTGAATGAAATTTGGGAGATTGATAAATATTCAATTGTACCAGGTAAAAAAGTAATTTCACTATTGTGCCAATGGACAAATGAATATTACAAAGTATCTATAAATAAGTTTGCTATTGCGCGAGAGATGCTGAGATTAGAAATTCCTCAAGAAATTATTGACGTTATAAGTAGAATTGAAACTCGAGATGACTTTTGCTAATGTAAAATATGCCAGAAGATAATCCTCTGGCATATTAAAAATTTCTAACTCAACCCATCAATCTCACCATTCACCAGTTTGATGCGGAATGCCTGCGGGTCTTCAGGAAGGCCCGGCATACGCATGATGTCTCCCGCAACGGCTACGATGAAGCCTGCGCCTGCATTAATAACAAGGTCGCGGATGTTGATGGTAAAGCCTTCGGGTGCGTTGATGCGTGTTTGGTCGTCTGTAAATGAATATTGTGTTTTGGCAATGCAGATAGGCAATTTGTCCCAGCCGCGTTTTGCAAACGATTTCATTTTTGTTTCGGCAGCAGAACCGAATGTTACTTTTGCGGCACGATATATTTTCGTTGCTATCTTTTCTATTTTGGTTTGTATGCTGTCTTCGAGGTCGTACGTAAAGTTGATGTCTTTAGACGGATTGTTCTCGATGATATCTACCAGTTTCTGTGCCAGCTCTGCAGCACCCTCGCCACCTTTTGTAAAGGCATTGTTGATGGCAAATGCCACACCCTGTGCGTTGCACCAATTGCTGAGGTAGCTTATTTCTTCTTCGGTATCGAAGTGGAATTTGTTGAAAGAAACCACAACACTCTGCCCGAAGTTTTTCATATTCTCTATGTGGCGTTGCAGATTTGGCAGCCCTGCAATCATTGCATCCAGATTTGGTTTTGATATCTCTGCTGCAGGCACACCACCATGCAGTTTCAGTGCTTGTGTTGTAACAACAATGATGGTTGCCTTAGGGCGCAGTCCACTGTAGCGGCATTTGATGTCGAGGAATTTTTCTGCACCCAGATCGCTGCCAAAGCCCGATTCTGTAACCACATAATCATTACAACTCATAGCCATTTTTGTAGCCAGTATAGAATTGCAACCATGTGCTATGTTGGCAAACGGGCCGCCGTGTATAAAGGCAGGCGTGTTTTCTGTAGTCTGCACCAGATTGGGCAGTATGGCATCTTTCAGCAGCACGGTGATGGCTTCTGCCACGCCGAGGTCTTTTACTGTGAAAGGTGTTTTATCGTAGCGATAACCAAGTACTATGCGTTCTATACGCGCCTGCAAATCATCGAGGCTAGTAGCAAGGCACAGCAGCGCCATGATTTCTGATGCGGGGGTAATATCAAAACCTGCTTCCTGTGGTATGCCATTGGCATTACCACCAAGACCTGTGACTATGTTGCGCAGCGAGCGGTCGTTAACGTCGAGCACACGACGCCATACAAGACGGTCAAGCACTTTGTCTGTACCACTATGCTGAAACTGATAATTATCCAGCAATGCGCTAATCATATTGTTAGCACAAGTGATGGCGTGGAAATCGCCTGTGAAGTGCAGGTTGATATCTTCCATCGGCAATACCTGTGCATAGCCACCACCGGCAGCACCGCCCTTCATACCGAAGCATGGGCCAAGGCTTGGCTCGCGTAGGGCAACAGCCGCTTTTTTGCCAATATAGTTGAGGCCAAGCGATGCTGATACACTGGTTACAGTTTTGCCCACACCTGCTTTGTTGGGTGTGATGGCTGTAACCAATATGAGGTTGCTTTTTTTGATTTTTTCTTCATCAAGATAGCTGAGTGGTACTTTGGCTTTGGTGCGACCGTAAGGGATGATGTCGTCCGGGTTGATGCCTACATTGCTTGCTATTTCGCTGATAGGCTTCAGCTTGGCAGCTCTCGAAATTTCGATGTCGGAAAGCATAAACTATTTATGTTTAGTTACTTGAAGATAACTATTTATTATAGCATGTTTGCCTGCGTGTAATAAAAAAGCCGCCCATATGGGCGGCTTTTTGCGGTTTAACTATTTAAAATTACAATTGCACTGTCAGCGAGATGGTTTCTACTTTGCCATCTATCAATACATTTACCCTGTATACGCCACTGGCCAGTTTGCCGTACGTATATATAGTATGTTCAAGTTTCTTGTTTTTTGGTGTTGCTTTCTCTGAGTGTACCAGTTTGCCACCAGAATCGAATATGCCGATTTCAACATCTTTATCATTTTCTACAGATGCAACAATCGTAAAGGTGCCTTTGTTCGGATTCGGGAATGCAAAAAGTACTTTGCCCTGTTGTTCAGGCTTTTCAAGTATTTCTACCAATATACTATCGCTGCTGGTGCAGTTGCCTATGCTGGCAGTTACCGTATATATACCACCCATCGTTTTCAGTACACTATTTACAGATGGGGTCAGGTTTGGTGAACTGAAATTATTAGGGCCTAACCAGAAATAGCTTACACCATTTTGCGGATTATCAATTTTCAGTTTCAGGATTTCGCCTATATACAATGGTGTATTGCCACTGATAACCGGTTTATCGGGATTTTCATTTACTACAACAAGGGTAGTGTCTTCTTTCGTACATCCATTCAGATCTACCACAACTTTGTAAATGCCTGATGCATTTGTGGATGCACCACTGATTGTTGGATTTTGTGTAGTATTGTTGAAGCCTGATGGCCCGGTCCATTTGTATGTGGCACCTGTAGTTGGATTGCCGGCTGTAAGTATTAAATCGCTTTTACTGCATATGGGGCTATTGCTGGAACCATCAACCTGATTTGGTAAAGGTTTAACCAAAGCATCAACAGTATCGCTTGCAACACATCCGTATTTATTGGTGTTGACAACTGTATATTGACCACTATTAGTGGTAGTACTATTGTTGATATAAGGAGATTTTGCATTGCTGGTAAAACCACCTGGCCCGTTCCAATTGTATGTTGTAAGCGCAGCCGTATCATCAACATTCAGTTTCAGCGTATCGCCTGAGCATATTGC
Organism: Flavipsychrobacter sp.; assembly: GCA_035299045.1. Lineage (GTDB taxonomy): Bacteria > Bacteroidota > Bacteroidia > Chitinophagales > Chitinophagaceae > Polluticoccus. The sequence goes on along the minus strand of DATGXJ010000029.1, from coordinate 15,703 downwards.
TGAAAGATTACTGATTACAGGGTTTGGTAACGGACGGATATTTATCTGACGTTTTACTGTAGGGCTAGGACAGCCAAGTGCTGAAATAGCTGTCAGGCGGTATTCACCAGTGTTTGTAAATGTAACATCGGGTATGATTAGTTGTGAAGTGAGGCCCACTCCCATCAGTGTAGGGTCTTGCCACACGTAAGAAACATTTGGTGTATCGCATACGCCTGTCAGGTTTATTGTATCTCCGAGGCATATACTTGTATCGCCGGTTATTCTTGGCGCTGATGGACTCATCCCTACCGTCACAAAGATGGTGTCGCTTGCCTTACAGCCATTGTTATCTGCCGTAACAATATAGTTACCCATGTAAGACATGTTAACCGAAGACGCCGGAACAGTTGCATTATGGAATAAACCAGTAAAACCATTTGGCCCCGTCCATGTATAGTTATAAGGCCATGTAGACGAGTTGAAATCGTCAAGGATAATGGCTGTGTTTTCGCATACGGTATCTCTTGTTCCGAAGATGCCAGCCATTGGTTTGTGATAGCGCCAAATGCGTATATTAGGCCCTTCGTGGTAGAAGGTGTCTTTAGGATTTGATGCAATAATACGCAGGCGGTATTTGCGTGCCTCGTAGGTAGTGAGTGGTATTTTGCATGGTACTATGCCCGAATAGAACATGTTGTTGGAGCCAATAGTAACAGGCGAAGCAAAACTACCTGCGCTATCTGATAACTGTACAATAAATGTATTAAGGCTAAAACCGTTGTTAGTTGCTTTAAAGTCTTGTGTTGTAATATAGCGCAGATACAGGCTGTCTCCAGCACACAGGTTTGTGTCTACAAATGGCGAAGGTATGATGACATTTGTATCGGCCTCAAACTGTGCAAGGTAAGCCCTTGGGTCAGTGGTTCCTGTTACAGTAGTTTGATGAGCAGGTGCCAATGCAATGCCTGTTGTGCTAAGTGTAGAGCCTGAAATGTAAATTTTATTTCTTGATACAATGCCCCTTGTGTGGTATTCCCATCCGCCGCCGCCATAGTATGTACCCCAACGTTTAGTACCACCTGCAGTGTATCGGAGAATGAACCCGTCACTTTCAGTGTATTGCATAGGTACAGGCATAGGGCTTGGTGCAGGACCTGCATTTGTTGTCTGGTGCGCTCCTGCTGTTGCTATGTTGGTACGGCTACCTGCACCGCCAAATACGTATACAGAGCCTTCGGGACCCATGCTAAGTGCGTAAATGTTATCTGCACCAATAGAATCGCCAATGTAAGTAGCCCACTGACGTATGCCCTGACGATTAAATTTGACAAGAAACGCATCGGGGATTACCTGCGGTGCAGCACCTGTAAAATTAGGTTGGTTACCATTTGATGTTCCTATATTGTTGGGGCTTAGTGTCTTCCCGCCCAGATAAATATTTTTGTTAGAGTCTACAGCTATTGAATGAGCTTCGTCGCCATTGTAGCCGCCGTAGAATGTGCCATAGAGCCTTACTCCGTTTGTGTTGAATTTGGTAAAGTAGGCATCACCATCGCCACCATATACAGATTGGTGTGCACCACTTGTGGCAATACCGCCACTGGTGGTAACAGTATCGTAAGTAGTGCCAGCTATATAAACGTCTCCATCAGCATCTGTAGTTACGCCATTTACAAGGCCACGTATATATGTGCCCCACTGGCGCGCACCTGCCGAATTGAATTTTGTAAGAAAGCCTGATTTCGGGGTGGTAAGAAATGCGCCACTGGTAGCCAACCCGTTGGTACTGGTTGTATACCCACCTACAAAGATGTTGTCAAATTTATCAGTAGCTATACTCAGGCCTTCGTCGTAGTAAAGACCGCCCAGGTATGTACCCCACACTATCTGGGCATTGCTGGCAAATTTTGCTACAAACGCATCATAATCGTAACCGGAGCCTACAACCTGGCTACCATTGAGTGGTTGATGAGAGCCTGATGTACCGAGATTACCACCGCTGCTGGTAGTACCTGTAATGATGATATTCCCGAACCTGTCACAAGCAGCTGCATTAACATGGTCTGCACCCGCATCGCCAAAATAGGTAGCCCATGCGCGTGTACCGTCAGGATTAAACTTTACAAAATAGCCATCATACAATCCGCCGCCGTAAGTTGTTTGAAATACACCAACTGTAGATGCAATAGCTGTAGTACTTTTTGTAGTGCCACAAAGAAATACATTACCAAATGTATCTGCAGTAACATTCAATCCGAATGTGAAATCAGGGTTGCCATAGTATGTACCCCATTGCAGCTTAGGGTCTATCGTTAGCTTGCCGTTGTATGCCGCTGTTTCGAAGGAGAGTGTGTTGTTATTGAGCCTGTATTTTGTAGGTATGTTTCTTTTGTCTTCTCCGCAGAAACTAACAGGTGCATCTTCTGTAACAGTCCCCATTGGTGTAGTGGCTATTAATGCACCATTTTCGATTTTTAAGGATGTAGCTCCTTCATAATTGATTTTGATATCATCGGGGTTGCCTCCCGGATGGATGATGAAGTCATACTTTATACTATTGGCAGAATTGTTAGTGTATAATACCCAGTCTATGTTTTTATAAATGTTTTTGTAGGTAATTTTTTTGTAGCTATATGCCCGTTGGCCTGTGGTGCCAGATGTATAATATTGCTCAAAATAATCCTGTTTATATTCTGTTTGCACTTTTGCAGCTGTATTGGCACCTGCTAAATGCACATTCATAACATAGTAGGTAGCAAGTACTTTTTTGTCAAATTTTTCTCCGGGCTTTGGTTCGTTTTCAAACTTTTCCCATTGGTACTGAATCTTACCACCACTTACAAAAAGTTTTACCCCATTGCCGGAAACAGTATAGTCTATATCTGTTCGTTTATTTCCGTACTGATCAGATATCTGGCCATTATTTTCTACGAAAAGCGGGTAGTTTTCTCCAAATGTTTTTGGGTGGGTATTATCTTTTGCGAAGCTTGTGGATATTGCTGTGCAAAGTGCTGTAATTAATAAAAAGGTACGTTTAGGTAAATGTAGATATTTCAACGTCTATATTATTTTGTTAAGTAATATAAATATAGCAATATTTATTGGTGTTTCAGATGGCAGAAACGGCTAAAAACATTGCTAATGCAGGATTTTAATTGCTGTTTAATATTGCGATTGTGGCTATGTTTTCCCCATGCGGTTTATAGTTGTTTGTTAATCAGTGGTTAACCAGATGCAAAACGGGGGTTAACAAGGGCTATAAATTTCAGTATATACCCTTTCTGATATGATATTTGAGGTATCAAACAAACAAGCAAACAAAACAAACGTATGAAAAAGGTAATATTGTTAACTATAATGCTGATGGGGATAGCCGGCGTAAGTATGGCTCAAAACCCAGCCAGCACTGCAAGCCAGACAACAAACCTGAACCTTACCAATGCAATAGAGCTTTCATTTACTGCTAATAGTAGTGCAACCGGTGCAGCATTAAACTTCAACTTTAACACTGTTAATGATTATGCAAACGGCCTTGAAAGTGCTCCTGTGCAAATGAGGGTTCGTAGTAATAAGTCATTTAACCTATCTGTAAAGTCTAGTGGTGCTTATTTTACCTATACAGGTACTACTACACCTGCTCCGCAAATGTATGTTGGTAGTGTGCTGTACTTCAAGATGACACAAAACAATACCGGTGGTTGGAGCTGGGTGAACAATCGTTATGATTACATTGACCACTATAACTGGACATTCCTTTATAATGGTACTAATGGTGGCGACCAAAACTTTACATTGGTTTATAGAGTTACTCCTGGTTTTACATTCCCTGCAGGTACTTATACAACAGATGTAATTTATACTGCAACGCAACAATAATCGTTCTTCAATATTTTTCCTGAGACGTAGCTATACAGCTACGTCTTTTTTATATCCTGTTTCTTCAAATATTAAGATTTCCTGTTTAACGGAATACGTATATTAGTAGCTTGAAAAAATCAAAAAACTGAGTATGTATAAATTGATTTTTATTATATCTATGTTGTTTTGTGCTGGCAATGTATCTGCGCAGCTAATACAAATAGATTCGGTTCAGGATAATAGTATCGGGGCTTTACAGAAATCGGCAAATGGAGATGTCCTGATGACCTATTATGTAAACACAACTGTTAGTGGAAAAAAGGACAAAGCACAATTGGTAATAAAAAGAGCTGGCTTTAAGCAAACTGAAGCAACTACAGCAACTGTGGAAATCGAAAAGGCCGCAGTAGTATTAAAAGCTGCTGTGAGCCAGACAGGTTATTGCTTTCTGATGAATGATGTTACTACCAAGCATATATACCTAATGAGTGTTGATGTTTCGGGCGGAGTAGTAAAGAAAGCAGATATCAATGGTGTTGAAGCAGATCAGTTGAGTTGGGATAATGACATAAAACTGATAAGTAGTTTTCCGGAAGGGTATGTATTGGTAACACCTGCAACTAACAAAAAGGGATTTTGGTTCAGATTGTATAATAATGACCTGAATGAGACTTATAGTAAAGAGTTTAGCACCAATGGTGAAGCCGAAATAGTAAACGCAATGCAGAACATGGAGTCTGTTGTGGTGCTGATACGAGAATTGACAGATGCAAAACAGCAGCGAAATGTATATACTGTATACAGCATCAACACCATAGATGTGTCTCGTACTCAGACAACAGTGCTGAAGGATGACAATAATAATTATTGCTATGCTACGGTTCTTAAAAACATGGAAGGCTCTTTATGCCTGGCCGGCTTGAGTTATAAAGATGGTAAATATGTACCCGGTATTCCGTCAGGTGTATCAATTTTCGAGATGATGCCTGATGGTAATTTGGGTAGAAAAGTATACCTGGAAGGAAGTGCACTTGTAAAATTTCTACCGGATGCGACTATTAATACAATATCGGAAAATGGAATGCTGGCAATTGAAGATGTTGCTTTTGAAATGTCTCAAAACAAGTATCACATAGTTTGTGAATTGCTTAGTAAAAAACAACTGAATGCAAAGCTGCCGGATGCCCAGTTGAAGATGTCTGATATGATGACGATAACTGCTAATACTGAAGGGGAAATTGAAAAGTTATCGATTGTAAAAAATCCACCGAGTCTGAACATCACACTGAAAGGGCCGGCAACGAAACGTATGATATATAGTACCGCACACTGGTTGCAAAAAAATGATTTGTATAATTTGAGGTTCACTGCCAGATTGGGAGATACATATTATCTATGTGTAAAATCTGCAGATTCTGCAAAGCGCAAAGCAGATGCTGTGGTTATGCAGATTGATAATCCGGATGCGGATGGTTCGTTTTCATTAACAATGCAGCGCTTGCCTACAAAAACACCAATGTTGAAAATATCTGACAGGTACACGATAGTGTCGGGTATTGTGGATAATAAGATTAAGGCATGGCAGCATGCAGATATTATCTATCTGATGGGAGAAAATGTAGCATTGTGGAATCAGGAAGAAGATAAGATATCTATTCAGTTTGAAGCATTGGTACCTGTAAGGGGCAGGTAAGCAATAGAATACCTCTAAAAAAGCAAGAAGCCACCAGGAATGGTGGCATTCTTTTTATCAAACAAAACAAACAAAGTATGCAGGTAAGCCTGCTAATATATTTACCTGTTGAAATAACAGGGGCATCTTATTCCTATACAAAGGTAGAATTCAATACAAAAAAAACCACTATTTGATGATTTTTTTTCATAAAATCTATTTTTACTATTATAACAGATAGATTTTCAATCTTTTATATTTTCTGTTGTATAGTTGATGTATATACAACTACGCTATTATCTGCGGAATGTGAGCACCCAATATCCCGGGTCGTAGTCATCGGGTAGCAGACTGTATTCAAAATTTTTACCCATAAACCTTACCGGGCTGCCCTGTGTGCTTGTAGACATGATGGTTTCAGGTGTTACATTGGCATTGAACAAGAAGTTGTAAATTTTGGTCATTATCGATAGGTCTGCACTAATGCGTTGATAATCAACTACTGCTCTTTTAGGCCCTTTACCTTCTTCGTCACTCACCATGTCAAAACCATAGTCCATACGAAGGGATTCGTTCTTTTCATTTTTGTAAACGTAACGTACCAGATATCGCTTTTCGTTGTCTATGAAAGCAATATTATAACCAGGCGCCAATTCTGCAATTTTTTCGCAAAACCTGCGGGCTATATCTACACTGGTATCCATAGCCAGCACCCGCACTGTAAGTGCATCGTCATCGGTCTGTGCCAGGCACGCGAACGATGTGTAAAGGAGTAGTATGAAACTGAGTATAAACTTCACAAAAACGGATATTTGTAAATTAAAAATATAAAATCTGTTGTAAATGGCATACCCGAAAGCAAAAACTACTGCCCGAGGGCAGTAGTTTTAACATATTTTCAAAGTTTTGAACCTTTATCGGGCAACTGTAAACTTCTTAGATTTTATTTCACCGTATTGATTGTATGTATACAGTGCATATGTGCCATTGGGCAATGTGCTTACATCTGCTGTGGTAGTGCTATTTTGTGTGTTCCACTGCTTTACTACAGCACCATTCATATTTATGATAGACAGTTTTACATCTTCGTTTCCTTGTGTGCCAAGTGATATCGTAAGCTGGTCTTTGGCAGGTATCGGATATATATCTATAGGCTGCATTGCGGCAATGCTATTAATAGAAGTAGTGTAGTAATACTCATAATAGTAGCGTATTTGTGTATTGCCATGTGCATACTTCCAGTATCCGGCGGCATCCCAGTTTTGAGTAGTGATAGATTCCAATAAGCCAATATTATTATAAGTGCATGTTTCTTTTGTATGATTTACGAAAGAATTAGTACTTGTGTTCCATAGTTGTGTGATCTCTGTTGTCTTATCGTCATTGGCATTGTAGGTGAAAATTTCTTTACTATGCGTTTGCCAATTTCCATTATCCCAAACATACCTGATGCTCTGTGTGAGGTTAGTGCCGGTATATGTGTAGTCAAATCGCTCTGTATAGTCCCACGAATTGGTTACGTTGTTCCATCTTTCGCGCATATAGCTAGCAACTTCATTACTGGCGTTGTAGGTATATGTCTTTCTTTCGTTGTTGTAGAGTGTGCCGGTACCATGTACGGCTACTTTATCTATAACAGAAATAATATTGTTGTTGTTGTCGTACACATAAGATGCGCTATAGCTGGTAGATTTAACGTCTACTACATTATTACCATCATATGTGAGCGTAGAAGGAACATCGTGTGCCCAAGTGCCACCAACCCAAAGTTGGAACATTGATTCCTTTATCTTTCTTGTACCTGCAATGTAAGAGTACTGGTATCTAGCAGAGTCTTTCCATGCGCCGGTTGTTGTCTTCCAGGTAGCGTATGTTAAAGAAAGTATACTGTTGCTGTCGTTGAAAGTTTGTTTTCTGAACAGTTTGTTGTCATAGTTGCCCGCACTTATGTTGTAGTAATAAGTGATGGCATCGTCAAACAGAACAGATTCGTCATAGTTGGGTTGTTCTACAGATATCAGGCTACCGCGTCCGTTACTGTATTTATAGTAAGTAGAATCGATAGGTTGAAACCAATTCCCATTATGTATCGTATATGTCTTGGCTATTACCCTGTAGTTTTTAAAGGCAATAAGTTTATCTGTGCCGTTTTTGGGGTCAAAATGAGGGAAGTTACCTCCACCTATCACTATGCCGGTAGTCATAGACTGCGGCCCTTCTATTGCCAGCACATTTGTGCTGCAACATACCAATGCAGATAGATACAGTAAGACTTTTCTCATAACTATAGCTTTTGGTGGTGTTAAAAAATGATTATTATCACCCTACTTCTACCCTAAATCTAAACATATTTTTCTAATGTGAATTGTCATATTTTACTACTATGACAAAACTTTGACACACAGCTTACAATTCAGGGCAATAATGTGACAATTAAGTGCCTCTGCACCCCTATTTAGTCACCGTAAGTATTTCTTCCATATGCGAAGAACCAACGATTTTTATTTTGTATTTGCCTGCGGGAAGTTGGGTGACATCCAGTGCATACTGGTAGCTTTTGCGCGTGCCTACTTTTACTTCATTGAGCTGTGTATTGTACTGCATATCGTATATAAATATGCTAAATGGTTGTGCGGTCTTCCAGTCTACATAAATATTTACATAGGTTTTAGCGGGGTTTGGGTATAGCTTCAGCCTGTCGGTTTCCGCAGTTTGTTTGGTATTTGTTTTTTCTGCCTGCTGTGCAGTTGCACGTGTGTCGCCAAGAGTTATTAGAAGGAAAGTTAATACTGCTATCAGCCTATACATAATGTTGCTTTTTGTAAATGTACTGAAAAATCATACAGATGTATTGAAAGTGTATATGAATATGTATGGGTGCTGAAAGTATTGCCTGTATTGGTTTTCGTGGTTGGTTAACATGTAGTTTGTAAATGGCGTGTTAACCGCTTGTCAGTTTTTTCGTTAACTAATTTTAAAGCCATCGTTAAGTGAGCATTATTATTTGGATAGGGGGTGTTGCGCGATGCATCTTTGTTTCATCAAAGCAAAAAACACAAACACAAAAACACAATTTCAAAACAAAACACGAATAAAAAACACAGTCATGAAAAGCGCCGTTTACACAAAATCAGAAGTATCAAAAAAGATAATGTTATACGTATCTATTGTTACGTGTGTGGTGTTGGCGGTAAATTTCTAAAAGAGTATTAATCGGGTGCTGCCGGTTTTTGCGATGATGTTCCGCGCAGCCCCGATTTACTCATTTTCTACACAGTTCTCTCTTATCCTCTATATGTAACAAAGCCCCTTTCCAGGGGCTTTTTCGTTTTTATCTGGAGATGATGAATTGTTGCGAGCCCGAAATGTCTTTCCCATCCACACGTAGCACATACATGCCCGATGGCAGGTCTGCCACTACCATTTGCATACGCAGTTGTTTGGTAGGTGCGGCGTCCTGTTTTCTCAATAGCCTGCCTTGCGCATCATAAATACCTAATGTAACGGCAGCTTGTGCAGGTAGTTCGGCATTCAGGTGTATGATGTCAGTAGCAGGGTTGGGGTAGGTGGCAAGGTTTATTTGTATGTTTTGTGTGGTAGCTATGCCGGTAGGGAAGTAGGGTTCGTAGGTGAAATAGTGCTTATGGCAATGTGTTACTGTTGTGTCCGCAAAATCTGCCCATTTCGTTCCGTCCCATCTGTCTGTAACAACACTGTCCAATAGAATCAGCGTATTATAATAGTACCGGTTTCGTGTAGCATTAATAAAGTTGCTACCATTGTGCCATTGGCTGTAAACAGAGTCTATTCTATTGCGCGTGCTGAAAAAATTAATTGTACGCCTGCTTATGCGTTTGGGAAATGAGGCCGTATTTGTATAATAATAGTCTTCTGTGGTAGTGGCAGGTGTAGTAGTGTAAGTGTATACCCTTGTATCAGCATCATACCAAACTGTACCATTAAAACGTTCAGTTACAATAGAATCGAGCGTATTTAAGCTATTATAGTAGTAGTGTATTTTGGTAATAGCCGTCCCATAATTATCATATTCTGTTGATTCTTGGAGTAGATAATTACTACCGTACGTAAAGGTCTTGTGTATTATGCCATTCACATTAATAATGCTATCAAGCTGTTTCAATAGGTTGTATCTATATAAAAATTGGTAGCCGGGATATTTGCTGTAGGATTGTGTAAGCCTACTCCCATTATACGAATAGGTAGCTGAATCAATTGTCCAGACAAAATTTTTTGCATAATGAGTGTTTTTATAGTATAGAACATTGTTCAAATTATCGAACTGTTGAACAATATTGTACTTAGAAAAGGTTTTATTGTTTTCCGCCCAATTATTCCTGCATATACTATCGTGTTTTATAATTCTATTTGGTTCGTAGAAATATTCAAAGTACTGTTTCTTGGGCAGTAGATATTGTGAAATATAGTCTGCAGTATAATAGCCACCTCTGCTACCACTGTAGTAAAAGACTGATGAGTCTGTTTTTTGAAAGTCAGGGTATGAATAGGGGGTTAATTTATAGCTCTCAATTTTTTTAAGCCTGTATTGTTGTGCAAAAAGAGTGTTACCAAATACAAGGAGAATGATAAGAGCTGAGATAAGTCGGGTTAGTCTCATAAAGGTTTTATTTAGGTAGTTAAGAAATAAGGTGAGATAAAATTATGCAGTGTCTTTTGTTGCTGCAAGCAGTTGTTGCAAGTATTGCAAATGCGTGACTGCCTTCTTACAGTTTTGTGATAAATGCCTGAAAGTATTGCCTGTATTGGTTTTTGTGGTTGGTTAACATGTAGTTTGTAAATGGCGTGTTAACCGCTTGTCAGTTTTTTCGTTAACCAGTTTTAAAGCCCTCGTTAAGTGGGCTTTATTATTTGGAGAGGGGGTGTTGTGTGATGCATCTTTGTTTCATCAAAGCAAAAAACACAAAACAAAAACACAATTTCAAAACAAAACACAATAAAAAGCACAGTTATGAAAAACACAGCTATCATCAACAAAGCAGAAGTTTCTAAGAAAATTATGTTGTTCGTATCTATCGTTACGTGCGTGGTGCTGGCGGTGAATTTCTAAGGAGTATACATCGGGCGCTGCCGGTTTTAGCGATGATGTTCCGCGTAGCCCCGATTACTCTTTTTCTACACAGTTCTCTCTTATCCTCTATATGTAAAAAGCCCCGTTTCTACGGGGCTTTCTTATTTTGTTTTGCGGTGTATTACAAACCGTCTTTCATGTCTATTTTATCAGGGTCGGGCTCGCGCAGCTCAACAGGCTTGGATTTTGATTTGCGGAGCATGCGCATATTCAGCAGCTCTACAGTAAACGAGAATGCCATTGCAAAGTACACGTAGTTCTTCAGTCCCATTTCGTGTGCACGCTCGCTATCCCAACCTTCTATTATCAGTACCACACCTACCAGTACCAGGAAGGAGAGCGCCAGCATTTTAAGGGTAGGGTGCTTGTGTATGAATGCCGCAATCTTGTGGCTGAACAGGAACATAACAAACATGGCTATTACCACCGCAACAATCATTACCTCTACGTGCTTGGCAATACCTACAGCAGTTATCATACTGTCGAAAGAGAATATCATATCTACCAGCAACATTTCGCCAATGGCCCTTGAAAATCCTGTCGATTTGCTTTTGTTGGCGCTATCATGTTCTTCCTCATCGCCTTCCAGTTTGGCGTGTATTTCCTTAACCGTTTTGTATAGCAGGAAGAGGCCGCCACCCAGCATTACCAAGCTGGCAAGGTCGAAGCCTTTATCGAACAGGGTGAAGAGTGGCTTGCCTTTTTGCTGCACCAGCCAGCTAAGTGCCATCAGGAGCGTTACGCGCACGGCAATACCGCCAATCATCCATATACGGCGGGCTGCCAATTGTTTTTCCTTTGGCAGGCGCCCCATGATGATGGACACAAATATTACGTTGTCTATACCCAATATTACCTCGAGTATAGTAAGGGTAAGAAGGCTGATGAGCCCGTCGATAGAGAATAACTCGTTCATTGTTTTTTATTAAGCGATAAGTCCTTTACAAATATTAGATACCATAGCAGGGCCTTCGTACACAAAGCCTGTGTAAACTTGCACCAAAGATGCACCTGCATCCAGTTTTTCTTTGGCATCGGCAGCGGTGAAAATGCCGCCTACTGCTATAATGGGTATATTGCCACCACTCTTTTTGCTGATGTAGCTGATAACCTCTGTAGCTCTTTCGCGAACTGGCATGCCGCTAAGGCCGCCGGCACCAATGGCTTCTACCAGTCCTTTAGTGGTTTTCAGGTTGCTGCGGTCTATAGTGGTATTGGTAGCTACCAGTCCTTGTATTCCGGTAGATTGTACTATCTCCACAATATCATCCAGTTGCTCGTTGGTAAGGTCGGGGGCTATTTTCAGCAACAGCGGCTTTGGATTGCCCAGCGATTTGTTGAGTGCCATCAGCGTATTCAGGATGTGCATCAGCGGCTCTTTATCCTGCAGGGCACGCAGGCCCGGTGTGTTGGGGCTGCTCACATTCACAACAAAATAATCTACCACATCGTACAGGTCGCGGAAGCTGGCTTCGTAGTCCTTGATGGCATCTTCGTTGGGTGTGTCTTTGTTTTTGCCGATGTTGCCGCCTATTATCAGTTTTTCTTTGCGCTTGCGCAGGCGTTCTGCAGCCTCTTTAGAGCCACCATTGTTAAAGCCCATGCGGTTGATAAGCGCCTTGTCGGCAGGCAAGCGGAACAGGCGTGGCTGCGGGTTGCCGGGCTGAGGGCGTGGTGTGAGTGTACCTATCTCTACAAAGCCAAAACCCAGTGAAGCTAGTGCATCAGTGTATTTGGCATCTTTATCGAAACCAGCCGCAAGGCCTACCGGATTGGGGAAGGTAATGCCCCAAAGCTTTCTTTCGAGGCTGGGGTGGGTGGTTACGAACATTTTTTTTATCATGCTGCGCAGCGGAGCTATGTTGTAAGCCCATTGCAGGCGGCGCATTACTATATAGTGCACTTTTTCGGGCTCTATACTGAATAAGACTTTGCGAATAATACCGTACATGCGGCTGCAAAGATAAGGCATGATACTTGTATGTTTTTTAACATTTTATACCGTACTGCCAGCGGATGTATAATGTATCTTTAACCCGAATTATATGGGGCGCGTATTGACTCGGTTTTTTGTGCTGGCTTTGTTGCTGGGATGTACACTCCCCGATGCATTGTTGGCTCAGGTAATAGAAGGTGTAACGCTGGACGTTGAAACAGGCAAGCCTGTAGATGACGTACTGATAACCAACGTACATCTGGATAAGCGTGTGCTGTCGGGTAAAGACGGGCGCTTTTCTATTGAAGCCGCAAGCGGCCAGCTCATTGAGTTTAAGAAAGAAGGCTATAAAGTGTACCGCCTGCGCCTGCCACAAAGCAAATCTTTCCCTTATTTCAAAATGAGTATGCAGCAGTACGACCCTGCCATACCACAGTTTGACAATATGGCTGCACCCGACTATAAGACGGACAGCCTGAAATATGCACTGCTGTACAAAAACGAGCTGAACAAGCCAAGAATGAGTACGGTAGAAGCTATACAGCATCCTTTCTCTGCCATGAGCAAAAAGAATAGGCAGGTATGGGCTTTTCAGGTAGAATATGCACGTTTTCAGGAGCAGAAATTTATTGACTATACCTTCAGCGATAACCTGATAGCCTCTCTGACAGGCCTGACGGGCGACAGCCTGCGTGTTTACAGGCAGATGTTCCGCCCTACATATACACAGCTACGCGCTATGAACGAGTATGCATTCCTGAATTATGTAAAACGTACTGTGGCAGCCTACCGTAAATACGGTAACAGGGCAAGAAAACCACAGATTAACGTATCTCACTAATTATTGACTTTCAATTTGTTGTGTTTTTACTGAGGGCGTTTTATGCCTTCGTTTGTTAATCAGTCGTTAACCGATTGCAAAACCAGCGTTAACAAGACGTGTTTTTTTGATTATCAGGTGCTTGTGATGCCATCTTTGTATCAACAAACGAACAAACACTAAAAACAACAACAATGAAAAAGATAGTATTATTTGCCGCCATTCTTTCTTGCATCACAGTAGCCGTTAAAGCACAAGTTGCATCTACCGCTACACAAACAGTAAACCTGAATCTGAGCAACGCAATCGAACTGACTTTCACAGGATCAGGAACTGCAACAGGTGCTGCTGTTAACCTGGCTTTCAACACAGTTAACGATTATGCAAACGGTGTTACATCATCTGCACAGGAACTGAAAGTACGTTCTAACAAAAAATTCGGCGTAACAGTAAAAACTAACAACGCTAACTTCTCATACACAGGTTCTACTACTCCTGCTCCTGTAATGCCTGTTGCAGGTGTTCTGGCACTAAAAGTAAGTGCAAACGCAACCGGTGGTACTATCGCTTCTCCGTTCAGCGCATCAGCTTATAATGATCTTTCTGCAACTGCAGCAAATCTGATAACTAACGCAAACAACGGTGGCAACCAAACATTCAGCGTAATGTATGAAGCTACTCCGGGCTTTGCTTACCCTGCAGGTACTTATACTGTAGATGTAGTTTATACTGCAACACAACTGTAAGCTACAGGCTACCCATTATCAATCATTCATCATCTACCCCATAAAATAGTGCTTATGAAACAGGAAATAGCGAACACGCTGTACGAATCGAAATACAAAGCCATCCTGAGCAAGGATAAGTTTGCTGAACTGCTTGAAAAAGGATTGTCTCTCATACAGGAAAACGGCCTGTCTAAACAATACAAGGCCATAGAGCAGAATGCTGTTGAAATAGGCATTGCTTACATTACAGAAGAGATGCTGCAACATTAAGAAACAGATTTTCATATAGTATATGTTGATGAGGAGCAGGTGAAAGCCTGCTCCTTTAATTTGTATATATGTTTAGGTATATGTAAAGAGGATTGTGTAACTTGGCATCATCTTCTATTGGGCGTTATAAGGGATTTTTATTTAAGGGTTTTCTCAAGATGAATTTGCGTCAGATAATACTGTTTGGCATCGGGGTATTCTTATGCCTGACAGCAGGTTTTGCGGTATACGTTCACAACAATCCGCAGGTAGCGGCAGAGGGATGGTTTGTTGCCTTTTCTGTAGCATTGCCAATTATATTCTGCACCGCACTGGTGTATGCACTGTATATGGTGCGCAAAATAGTACTGCGCAGGCTGCGTAGCGAACAGTATTCCATATTGTTTGAAAAGCGCTACCGTACCATGATAGAAGACTCCGGGATTACCATTGTTAATACAGACGTGCAGGGCACCATCAAATTTGTGAGTGCCAATATCGAACGTCTCTCCGGTTATACACCGGATGAAATGAAAGGTGTCAGCCTGATGAAAGGTATGCCGCGCAGCTTCAGGCAGGATGTGGAAGGATTGATAAACAAAGCAAGAAACAACGAGCCACTGGATATAACTATTGAAGTGCAGATTTTCACGAAACAACGTATTGATATCTGGGTGGGCTGCAGGTTGTATCCTGTAAAAGATGAGATGGGTGTGGTGAAGGAGTTGCAGTTTATGATATGGAACAACAACACTGCCAAGCAGATGGAGCTGGATATGAAAGTGTTGGAAGAAGCACGCAGAAGAGAGCAGGTATTGTTGCAGGCTGTTGTAGATAATAACCCCAACCTGATATACATTAAAAACCTGCACGGCGACTACCTGCTGATAAACAGGAAGATGAAGCAACTGCTGGGTATACCGCACGATGCTGATGTGCGTACTATAAAAGATACAGATGTGTTTGCAGGTAATGATGAGCGCCTGCAACAATACAGGGAATATGACAGAAGAGTAGTTGAAAATGGTGAAACCATATCGCTGGAAGAAGCATTTAATCACCCCGCAGGGCAGCGCCATTTGTATGTTATGAAGTTCCCGATTTCGGGCAATGATGGCAAGGTTGAGTATGTGTGTGGAGTATCTATAGATATTACAGAGTTGAAGCGGGCAGAGCTTGAAATGCGTGATGCGCGCGAAGAAGCATTGCAGGCAAAAGAAGCACAGGAAAACTTCCTGGCGAATATGAGCCACGAAATACGCACACCTATGAATGGTGTGATGGGTATGAGCAATCTGTTGCTTGAAAGCCCGCTGGATGAATCGCAGAAGGAATATGTATAGTCTATAAA
>DATGXJ010000028.1:0-118197 GCA_035299045.1 Flavipsychrobacter sp. | reverse complement strand
ACAGATGCTAAGGGAGTGATAACCAGCTTCAACGTAGGTGCAGAAAATCTGCTTGGCTATAGCAGAGAGGAAATGGTGCATCTGAAAACACCGCAAATAATACACCTTGCTGAAGAAATGGAGGTGCGTGGCAAGGAGTTGTCGGAAAAGCTGGGCAAAACCGTGCAGCACTTTGATGTGTTTACAGAACTGGCAAAAGTGCAGCAATACGAAACCCGCGAATGGACCTATGTGCGCAAAGACGGCACAAAGTTTCCGGTGCAGCTTACTGTTACTGCCGTGCGAGAAAAAGATGAGATAGTGGGCTATCTGGGTATAGCCGCAGACATCAGCGAGATAAAACGTGTGGAACGCGAAATAAAATCGCTGCTGGATGTAACGAATGCACAGAACGAAAGGCTGCGCAATTTTGCCCACATCGTGTCGCACAATCTGCGTTCACATTCAGGCAATATATCTATACTCTTAGACCTGTTCCTGCAAGAAAACGAAGAAAAGGCAGAAGATGAATTGCTGAAAAATCTGCTGCAATCGGCCAATAACCTGCGCGATACCATTGTGCACCTGAATGAAGTAGTGGTGATGAATAATTCCGTTGATGAAAACCTGAAGCCCATACACCTGCGCAGTGTGGTAGATGCAGCTATACAAAATGTAAGAGCCATAGCACAGGATAAAAATGTGCGTATAGAAAATAATGTAGATGCAGCTTTGTACGTAGAGGGCGTAGATGCATATATGGATAGCATTGTGCTCAATTTCCTGACTAATGGTATAAAGTATAAATCTGCAGAACGCGATGCCTATGTGCGCGTACAGGCAGTGGTGAAAGATGGCTACGCAGAACTGGAGTTTGCAGACAATGGTATTGGTATGGACCTGAAGCGCATCAAGCACAAGCTGTTTGGTATGTACAAAACTTTCCATGGCAATAGCGATGCACGTGGTATAGGTTTGTTTATCACCAAAAACCAGGTAGAGGCAATGGGTGGCAGGATAGATGTGGAAAGCGAAGAAAATAAAGGAACGAGTTTTAAAGTATATCTGAGGCATGCGCAAAAAGATTGATATTGCTTGTATCGTGGATGACGACCCGATATATGTATTCGCCACCAAGAAGGTGATGCGTATGGCAGGCTTCTGCGAATCGTTTCTCGTTTTCAAAAACGGGAAGGAAGCATTGGAAAGCCTCAGTGCCATTGTGCTGGAGGGCTCTAAAATGCCCGAGGTGATATTGCTGGACCTGAACATGCCCGTGATGGATGGATGGCAGTTTCTGGATGAGTTTACACAGATACAACCACCTCACAAGATTACCATCTATATTGTTACATCGTCCATAAATCCCGAAGATGTTGAACGTGCCAAGGCCTATGGAGATGTGGCGAACTATATTGTAAAACCTGTTTCCGAAAAATCGCTCTACGATATTCTGGAAGATTTCAAACCTGAAGAATAAGTATATTCGGTATAGAAAAATACACTGCTGCTATGCAATACACCAAGCAAATAGCCAAACACCTGAACGAAGTATATAATGGTGGCAACTGGACATGGGTAAACCTGCACGATACACTGAAAGATGTAACATGGCAACAGGCTATCGCTAAAGTGCAGGACATGAACACCATAGCTGTGCTTACCTATCACATGGGGTATTATGTGGCGGCTATACTGAATGTGCTGCGCGGCAATCCGCTGGACTCAAAAGACGAACTCAGTTTCAATCATCCGCCTATCAATAGCGAAGCCGACTGGCAAGCCATGTGCAATACTATCAGCGACAATTGGCAGGCATTGGTAGCAGCCATAGAGCAACTGCCAGACGAAAAGCTAGGTGAGTTCTTTACACAGGAAAAATACGGTATCTATTACCGCAACCTGCACGGGCTGATAGAACATACACACTACCACATGGGGCAGATAGTTATCATCAAAAAATTACTGAAGGCAGAGGAGAAGTAATTAGTCGCATCAAAGTTTAGCTATCGCTACAAATACCCAAAACATCACTGCAATATAAAAAAATTTTATACGCAATGATGTTTTCTGTTGTATGAATATGCCCCCTATAGTTTTGTAAAACTTCCCGCTACACGTTCGCCCTTGCTTTCCATATTGTAATGATACACACCCGCAGCCCAATTGCTGATGGCTATTGATGCAGTGCGTTTGTTAGCAAGTGTTTGTTTGTACACCACCGCACCTATGCTATTGGTGATGGTGAGTGTTCCGTTTATGTCAGCAGTAGCAGATAAGTGTATTATGTCATTTGCAGGGTTGGGGTAGATGCGGATATTGTTTTGCACTGTATTGCTTGATATGCCAGTTGCTAATGGATTGGTGTTGTACAATACATACACAATAGCACTGTCTGCAGGATTGCTGCTGTTGAAGAAGGTATAGGCTACCAGATATTTACCCGCTACATGGTTGCTCTCCAGATATAGGTATGTGCCTTTAAAGCTGCTGTCTATAGCAGCGGGAAATAGTTGCACTACATCAGGCGCTACATACACACTAGTAGGGTAGCAGTATTGGTAAAAGCAAATGCCGTGGTCTGCATCAGGGTCGGGCGTTATCTCTGCTTTTTTAACGCCTAAATCTATGACGCTGCCTGTATTGTTTTGTGCATATAGTTTTATTTGTATGTTGGTATATGGCGGTTTCTGTACCAGCGTGGGAGATGCCTCAACTGTATCGCCATTTACTATTGTTCCTTTACTGTCGCGTACTATAATGTTTTGCGCATTGGCAGTATGTGCCATGATAACCGCAAGCAATGTGGCGAATATGTATTTTATCATCAATTGGGTTTTATGTACCGAATGTAGGATGCTCCGTTCATTTAAAAATCCCCCATTCGGGTGTACCAACCAATTGGCTACAGCAAGCTGTCATCTATAGCTCGAAGGCGTATTTTACGTTGCTCCAGAAAGCATCCAGTGCTATGATGCGCGGTTTCAGGAAAGATATCAGCGCAGGCCAGTCTTCCTGTTTTAGTATGTTGATGCCGCTTATTGCAGTGCCGACAAGGCTTATGGGCTTACCAAATTCATCAGTAGTGTTTTCTTCCCACGTCCATGCCTCGCCCAGTTCGTTGTGTAGCAGGGTTTTCAATTGCAGCAGTTGTGCATAGTGTTGCGCACGCATGCCCGCATCTTTATGCGCCAGTACAATGGCTATGCTCGCTTGTTTGTTATCCGCATCCATCCGAAAGCTGATGCCCTGTACGCCTGTTTTATAATTAACCCAGTTTACACGCTCGCCATCGGCAGGTACTACGGGTTGCATATACCTGCCAAATGTTACCCAGAAATTTTCCTTCAGCTTTGCTACTTCATGCCTGCTGTACATGGCTGCAAGATAGTGGATTGGTTGTTTTTTAATGTGCTTATGGCAGTTGAGAAATATTGTATTCTTGCCCAAGCGCATCTTTGAGGTCGGCAATGTATGCGTAATCTTTGCTATACACATCCCAGTATGTGCTGTCAAACATATCAATCACAACATCGGCCTGTGTATAGGTAGTTTGCTCATCTGTGTGTTTGCTTACTATTAGCTCCTTCTGGCCAATAATTGTCAGCCACCATATATCTGCAAAAAAACCGGGCAGTTCGTTCAACTGATAGGCAGAAATCTCATATCCAAACTTCGACCCCTCTACCTCCGCGATCATCTCTGTGATAGTTGGAATGTGGGGATGGTCTATGCTTACGCCATCTACCTCAAATATAAACCAACGTAGCGCCTTAGCGTCGGGTAGCAGTTCCAGTACTGTTAGCAATACGTCCGGGTCGTTTGTGTGTATTCTGATGCCTGTCGATGTGTCCATGTCTTATTTTTTTATTGATGCCGGGTCGTTAGACGAGATTGTGAGCAAAAGTATGAACGGCAAAAATGGTCGGTCGCTTTCCGTTTCAATGCAAGATAGGATGTTTAGCGATATGCTGCAATCAACACGGTATCTTCATAGAGAATGTAATGCTTGTGTTTGTGCTTTGTGTGGTTATTTCGTAGCCGTTTTTCTGTGCTAGCTGACAACAGATATATAAACCTAGCCCTAGCCCGCGCATCGATTTGTCTTCATGGTATTTGCGGAATGGTTGAATGCTATGCATATCTATCCTGGGTACAAGCTGCGGTTCGTTACTTATTTCAAAGATTGTATGGTTGTCTTCTTTCTTCAGGTTAATGTTTACTTCGCCACCTTTTTTGCTATGTAAAGCGGCATTTTCAGACAGTTCGCAGATAATGAAGCGAAGATGTTCGTAATTGGCAGTGCAGCTAATATTGTCGGCAATTTCTGTGGTTATCGGGTTGTTGGGGTTTAGCATTTGTATGGTAGCAGTTGTTTCCTTTATCAGGCTGCTAAGGTTCATTTCGGTTTTACTGGTATTCAGTGTCAGTCCGTTTGTTTTTATGATAGAGTAGTATATCAGCTTTCGGGTGTTTCTCATCATTCTGGTTCCCGCATTCGATATGTCTTTGATGATATGGTCGAACTGATGGGCATCGATGTTTTGTTTGGTAGCAGATATCAGCTGTATGGAATTGAGTATGTTGTTGAGCGGTGTGAGGAATTCGTGATTGAAGTTGGTAGATATTACTTCCAGCCAGCTTTCGTTTATTTGCTGGTTACTAAGTTCGTCTCTTTCTTTTTTTATTTTTACACGTGCTTTTATGGCATTTACCAGTTCATGAGATTTGAATGGCTTTGTGATATAGTCGTCGGCACCTAGATCCATGCCTTTGCGCACATCTTTGGGGTCTGCAAAGGCAGATAGAAAAATGAACGGAGTTGTGTACGTACGCACATTGCTCTTGGCAGCCTTCAGTATTTCATAGCCTTCAATATCGGGTAGCATTATGTCGCAAAGTATCAGGTCTGGTGTAAGTGTTTGCAATGCCTCGATGGCATCTTTTCCATTGCTTACAATGGTGGAATCTATTTCGTGGATGTGAAATATGCCACGCATAACATTGGTAATGCCTTTATCGTCTTCTACAACCAGAAGCTTAGTTCTCTCGCTCATTGTTTAATGATATGGATAATGTGAAAATGCTGCCTTTATTCAGTTCGCTGCTTACCTCCAGATAGCCCTTGTGTACTTTTGCTACATGTTCTACCACTATCAGCCCAATGCCTGTGCCGGATATATTGCCCACGTTGGATGCGCGATAAAATGACTGGAACAGATTTTTTATTTCATTCTCGGGTATCCCTATGCCATAGTCCTTTATTCTGAAATAAAGATTGTGCTCATCATTATACACACACAGTTCCGGCGCTTGCCTGTCTTCCGAATACTTGAATGCGTTGTTAATGAGATTGGTAAGAGCATGTCTCATCAGCGATATGTCTATCCACATATTTTCGATGTCACAGTCGCAGGTTATTTTCAGCATCCGCCCGTCTTTGAATGGGGAATACTGTTCTGCCGCAAGTTTGTGTATGTAGTTGTTGATGTGAATGTATTCCGGCTCAAATTTCAGCTTGCCGTTTTCTATTCTGCCCACTATCAGCAGATCATTCAGTATATCTGTTATGCGCAGTGCCTCTGTTATAATGCTGCTTGTAAATGATTTGTGGTCCAGTCCCGGTTGTTGTCCTTTACTCCATGTATCTACTATATAGTCCACAATTTCTGCTGAAGATAGTATTACCGACAGTGGTGTACGCAGCTCGTGAGATGTGATGTGTATGAAGTTCGACTTCATGGCACTCAACTCTTTTTCTTTATCCAGTATTGCCTGCAGGTTTTGTTCACGCTCTACCTGTGGTGTAATGTCTGAAAACCTACCAACCATAGAGTGCCCGTCTGCAGGAGAGAATACAGGCCAAACCCGATATTCTAAGTGTTTTATTTCATCTCCGTGACACACCCTGAATGTGCCCATATGAGGCTGCGCATCTTGTTGAAACATTTGCTGAACAACGGGGCGCACTGTTTCAATATCTTCAGGATGTACATTTTTAGATGTTAGTAAAGTGCCTTGCTCAATATCTTCAGGTGTAACATTGAGCAGTTCGGCAAATGATTGGTTGTAATAAACAATTTTTCTGTCTTCATTTACCTGAAATACGCCGTCTCTCAAGGAGTTGACAAGTGTAATGTATCGTTCCCGCTGTTTCTCAATCTGCAGTGCACTCAGTGTCTGCTCTGTAGTATCTACGCCATAGCCTATTACCAGGTCTATTGCTCCGTTATCTTCCACTACCGGGTAGAAGATGCGCAGGATATATTTTTTAGACCCATCCTTCAGTGTGTACTCGTCTGTCCAGTTCACGGGTATTTTAGTATCCAGCGCTTTGTTAAACAATGCTCGTCTTGTATGAAACACTTCGTGGCTCAGTCCTTTGTAGTCTGCATATTCATAATCATCTTTACCTATCAGCCACTTGCGGATGTTTTCATCTTTTACCCCCGATTTGTTTACGAAAACATATCTGTGCTTGTTATCAAACACGGCAATGTCTGCAGGCATTTCATTTAGTATCTTGTCGTACAGCAGCCTTTGCTGGTCATACTTTTGTTTCAGGCTGGTAATATCTGTTACGTCTTCATAGGTCCATAGATGGAAATCTACTTCGTCTGTCTGCATTATCGGAACATACCGTCTTTGCAAATACCTGCCATCTGCCGTTGCTACTACCTCTTTGTTTTCAGTCTTCAGGGCAAGAATTCGGGCAATATCCGTTTCAAATTTCTCCGGGTCTTTAAAGAAAAACTTTGCCTGCACAGCCATTTCATTACAGTCTGCTCCCAATAGCATTTCGGGTTCAATATTCATATTGAATATTGAAAGGAATTGCTTGTTGGTATACGTTACTTTTCTATTCCTGTTTTCCAACAATACGCCAATAGAAAATGCATCTAGTATGCGTCGCAGGTTTTTGTCTATGCTGTCAGGCATTGTTATACTGCAATCTTTTCTGTGTTTGTGCACGCAGTTTCTCTATTACAAAAGGCATGCTTACAGGTTTTTGTACATAAGCCACCACGTTGTCTGTATTTATCTTGTGGGTACTGCACATTTTCTGAAATGTTTCTTCGTCTGATGCGCTGTTTATGATTACTACAATCTCTCTGCCGGGCAATGCGTTGCTGTTGTTTATCTCTTGCAGAAACTCATAGCCATCCATTACAGGCATATTCAGGTCCAGCAATACGATATTGCACATGTGCCTTTCTTTCAGTGTGTTTATGGCTTCTTCTCCGTTTGAGGCTTCTATCGGTAAGAATTCAAATTGTTCAAGGTATTTGCATAATACAAACCTGTTCACTGCTTCATCATCTACTACTAATACTTCGTGTAAACTCATTTTAGGGAATTCTGTGTATTTAAAAGGTGTTTGGCAATTAGTTCGGATTTGGAATTTACATCCAGCTTGATGTATATGTTTTTGATATGGAAGTTGACGGTGTGATAAGAAAGGCGCAGCTCATCGCTTATCATTTTGTACGAGAAGCCAAGCCCCAATAGTTTGATGATGTCTTTTTCGCGTTGTGTGAGCTGTGTATTGCCTTGCAGCTTGTTTTTGGTGTCCTCGCCGCTCAGTACTTTCATCAGCCTGATGAGGGTTTCTCCTTCCAGATAGCTGTGTTTTTCTGCAGTTTGTTTCAGTACAGTGATGAGGTCTGTAAGCAAGAATGGCTTATGCAGATAGCCTACAGCACCTTGCTGAATGGCGCGGAGTATATTGGCATCATCCTTGTCGCCGGTCATCATAATGATCATGGCGGCTGGGAAACGCTTTTTAAGCTCCCTTATTTTTACGATGCTGTTGGTGCCGTTCAGATAAATGTCTAGTAGAATAAAATCCGGTTCTGTCTCTATAGATTTTACGTCGAGTGCTTCTATCGAAGATTCACTAAAAACGACATAGTACTCGCTGCTGACATTCAGAAAACTCTCTACGTTTTTTAAAAGATGTGGATTGTCCTCTATCACTCCCACGTATTTCAAATCCTTATTCATATGTATGTAACTATGGCAAATGTCAGGTATTGGTTTCTCTCTCAAATCCCTACCATTAGGGATGTAAACAGCTATTTACATATTATACCTTTGATTGTCAATAAGTATCGGGCTATATAGATTTTAAGAATAGCAGTATTAAGAGCTCTGACAAAGCGAAGAAATAAAAGACTTTGTTTATAAGGTTACTTTTCCTGTAGTAGGCCTGTATGCCGTCGTGAAAAATATTGTTGATAACTGCCTTGTCTATTATCAGAAAGGAATGAAGGAACAGTTTGCCATAGCTTTCGCCAACACGCAGGTAAATGAGGTAGTACATTCTCAACAACATCTGTATAGCAATGGTTGCTATCAGCAGAACAAACATTAGTTTCATAACAATTTATATACAATCATTTTGCTTCGACTATCAAAATGCTTCAATGACGCATTGCATCATTGAAGCATCTCAGGGATATGGGTTCCATTAACCTAACCATAATAAAAAGTGTGTTAAAAAACACACTTCACCACCTGTTAGCTACGCACGTGGTTATTCAAACAAACAAAAAAACTATTATCGATAACAAAGATGGCATATGTATTGTATTGCTGTACCCCTAATTATTAGTAGTATTCTTTTTAATGTGTTTTTTTTTACTCTTTATGAGTATTAGGAGGACTATTCCCTGCCAGCCACACGCTCAGCCAGCTTGCGAGCGCGTGGTATGATGATGAATGCTGCCACATAGGCAACTGGCAGCATCACGCTCCATGCCTTTAGAAATTTCAGAAACCAGTCTTCGCCAAATCCGTAATTGCGCATCAGCCCCACGAATGCCATAATAAGCGTCATAGGGAAGACAACGAAAAGGGTGTTGATGTATTTAAAGTATTTCTTGCGAATCATAAATTTTGTATTACTCGTCCTTTTCAAAAATTATAAGAAAATAAATAAATTTGGCAGATTAGATTTATTTAATGTATCTTTGGGTTAAGACAATGGTTTTTGAGTCTTTTTGCAGTTTCTGATTTGCGTTAGTTAAATTCTTCTCTTCAGTCTACATTTCGCCCGCGGCCATATTTTTTATTTTATTTCAATTAGTTTTTTATGAACATTTTCGTAGGTAATCTGAACATTCAGACCACAGAAAATCAACTGCGCGATGCATTTGCAGCATTCGGTACTGTAGACACCGTAAAAGTAATCATTGACAAGTATTCTAACCAGTCTCGTGGTTTCGGTTTTGTAGAAATGCCGGACAACACAGAAGCAAGCGCTGCTATCGATAAGCTGAACAGCAGCTTTATGGATCAGAGTGTAATGGTGGTAAACGAAGCAAGGCCGAGGACGGAAGAACGTCGCGGCGGGTACAACGATAGTTACAAAAAAAGAGAGTATAGCAACCGCTATTAGTAGCGCACTATGCAGGCTCTTTTTTAATAAAATATCCCCATTTTGCATTTTTAAGAAGAGCCATGCCGTAAAGGGTATGGCTCTTTCATTTTAATAATTTAATCACAAGTTTAAAAACAAGCGAACATTTCAGGATTTATGGCTAATGAAACAATGGGTAAGAAAGACCGTGAAAAGAAAAAACAAAGAAAGAAACAGGACAAGGCAGAGAAGATGCTGAACCGAAAGGAGAACAATAACAAGGGCAAGGGCCTGGAAGATATGATGATGTACCTGGATGAAAACGGTAATCTTTCTCCCACGCCGCCAGACCCCCGAAGGATGCGCGAAATAGCACCCGAACTGATACAGGTAGGCGTACCTAAGAAGGAAGACCTGCCGCCCGAAGATAAAACCCGCACAGGCATAGTTCGCTTCTTTGATATTACAAAAGGCTACGGCTTTATAGACGATGCCATTACCAAAGAAAGCATCTTTGTACACAAAAACAGGGTGACCGAAAATATACAGGAAGGTCACAAAGTAAGCTTTGAAACAGAGAAGACCCCCAAAGGCCTCAGCGCCATCAAGGTGAAACGTATTATATAACAAACAGCAGCACGAAAACGTGCTGCTGTTTAGCTTTTATGCAGTGTGAGGGAGAGTAGCGTTCTACTCCTTCACCCATTTCAGCGTCAGTGTTTCGCTATTGGTGGTTGTAAGCTTTACAAAGTAGATGCCGCTTTGCAATTGTTGTGCAGGTAGTGCAATAGCGTCTGTTGCATTGCTTTGGTACGTCCATACGGTACGTCCTGTTATATCCGTTACATCTGTACGCAGTGTAGCATTGGTTTTAAGTTTTACAATCAGTGTTGCTTTTTGTGCAGATGGATTGGGTACTATGCTTGCTGCAGTAATGATTGTATTGCTTTTGCCTACACCCAGTTTGTTTTTTACGGTAGTGTTGATGCCATTTATATTTATTCCGATGATTTCTCTACCGATACTATCTATCACACGAGTGTTTTCGAACAAGATGTTCAGTGGCGTGTTATCCGGTGTAGTGGCAGGTATGTTTATTGTCAATGTTCCTATTGTGCCGAAGCCTGATGCATTAGTATGTGTAGTGCGTGCATGTGCCCAGTCTATAGAATTTGTGCCTGCGTTTTTGCTGAAGTTGACCATTGTACTGCTGCCTGCAGATAGCCAACTGCCTGTTGAAGATATGCTTGGTAGCGGTAGGGTAGGTATATCTATATTGATGCCGGTAGCCAAGCCATATACACCACTTACGGGCGATGAAGCTGTGCCGAAAATTATTGGTATCTGTACTGTTTTGCCTGCTTCAAATGCAATGCCTGAAGTGTCTAGAAACAAGGATGTATTAACTATTTGCGATACAGCTATAGGTTGTCCTTTGGCGCGTCCGTGAGAGGCAGCATAGTTGTTGTTGATGGCAGTAATGTCTGTATTATCTGCTGTTCCGTTACCGTTACAATCTGCATGCTTTTTATCAACATTATCTACAGGGAAGACATTACCCCATGTTGCGCAAGCCTGCGGTTGCCACAGTATAGTAGGGCTGGTTCTTGCAGCGCCTGTTTCATTGTATGCAATAGCTACTGCAAGCGGGTCGTATCGATTTACCACATTATCGCTGTTTGCATCGCCCGGCCATACGCTGTCTGCTGTACAGCTATCTGTTTTTACAGTCAGTACATAATCAATCACATTTTTAGGGCATTCATTATCGCTCACGCGAAGGGTGATGAAAAACTGCGGAAGTGATGTCAGGGATGATGGTGTTACCCAATTGAGTAATACGTTGGCATATCCTGCTGCAGATGTAACAGTGCGGTTAATCGTCCACCCGGGTATAGTTGGTTGTATTACTTCTACATTCACTATGTCTGTTTTTGATGCATCTGAAAAGCCTATTGCAATGCTATTAGTTTTTCCGGGGCATGTAGTAACAGATAGGTTAGATCCACTATTTATTTTAGGTATTGTAGTACGTGTTTTGCCTCCCAATGTTGTGTTTGGGTATATGGTGAATTGCATTTCTCTCGTTCTGCTGGATACAAGTACACCGTTCGAATATTCATTTATCCTGATTGCCGAAGATGATATGCCAACAGTGGGAGAGTAAAAAAGGATAGCGTTATTGTCCGCGTTTAGTTGTAAAAAACTACCGGTACCAAAAGGGGATGAAATGCTGCCTGTTCCTGCATAGGTTGCAGAAGTGGTTGCATCATACATCGGGGCAATCAGCTGATATGTAATACTATCACCGTCTGCATCGTTGCTCCATGTAGGTATTACAGTAGTATCATTTACTAATAGTATAGCATTCAGGCTGCCCGAAATAAATGCTGAATTGTTTTCCCTTAATGTGTTATTCAGTGTTGTTTCCGTATAAAATCCATTGCTGCTGCCATTTAACAGATTGCTATAGTTTCTGCAACAATTGGTGTATGATATCACCCAGTCTGGAGCAGGTGGAAAGCTTACGGTATCTATATAGTGGTGTGCAAAATAGCCTGTTATGGGTGCTCCAAAGGTTTGGCAACTGGTAGTGTCTCCTAAACAACCGGTTCTTAAAGTGTCGGTGTGGTCATACTTCAGGCCAACGTTTGTATTGAATGATAGAGAAGCCGACTTAGTATTGAGCCATACTTTGTTTGTGCCAGACCATAGCAAACATGTTTGGCAAGATGCGTACTCTACATAATGTACAGTATAATTTTTGCCGTTGTATTGATAGGTTATTTCCCCTCCGGAACTGTGACAAGCTATTGCAGCTTTGTAATCTGATAGAATGAGAACAATTGATAAGCAGGAAGCATAGAGTACTTTTTGTAGCAGGTTCATATGTTTATGATTTAAGGTATCTACAAGTTACGTGTATTTTATCATATATCTAAATTTCTCCACATTATCTGTATTTGGGGTATTGGCCTGTTAGTTAAGCACAAGCATTTAGTAGTACATTTGCGCAGTTTTTACTGCCAGACGATGAGATACCTGACAACCTTAATACTGCTATTGGTTTCATATACTGCAATAGCCCAACTGAGCGATACAACAGGCGTAATAGTAGTTGATGATTATACACCTGTGCCTGTAGGAAGTAAATTTATAGGGAAAGTAAATGTTCGTGACGGGCTCTTTAAACTCAATTGCGGATACTTTAATACTATACAGCAGGCAAAGCAAAAAGTACGAGACATGGGTGGCAATGTGTTGAAGATTACAAAGCTGAAACAACCATCGCCTGCTTGGAGTAATTGTTATCAGGTAGTAGGTGGCGCATACAGTGCAGACCCGGCAGCTGCATTGCAATTGATGTACGAGCATGATACCATCTCCCGAAAGTTTTTACCGGCAGATGCAGCGTATGCGGTTGCAATCATTTACAGGCCTACAAATATTTATGCAAACCTGTCAAAGTATGACGTGTTTATGGGTGACAGGAAACTATCTGCATTGCGCAATGAAGAGGCTATCTTGATAAGAATATACAAAGAAGGGCCTACTTCTTTTTGGGTCAATTTTCCCGATGGATTTTACGAAGAACCTGTAAATATACGTTTCGGGCATGTTTATTTTTTTCAGTTGGAGACACCTACCATAGTTTGGGAGCGTAAACCATATATCATCAGGCAAGGCGCACTCAAAGGATACGCAGAATACCGTTATATGAACACACATGAGATAAAATAAATGCTTGTATCCCCTCTGTAGTCTTAATTTCTCCACATTACTTGCCTTTTTGGTGCAGGCTTCTTTATATTTAAGTCGTGTTCAGGTACATCCTCCTTTTTATCACAGTGCTATCAGCACAAATACCCGTGTTTGCGCAGGCAAATGCAGACTCCCTGCTGCGTGTACTGAAAACAGCCAAAGAAGATACCAATAAGGCAAACATACTCAACGAGTTGTCTGCTGTTTATTTTCAGACAGACCCTGAAAAAAGTAAGCAATATGGTAAGCAGGTGCTGGAGCTTTCTACCAAGCTGCAATGGGATAGGGGGATATTAAGAGGTAACAATTTGGTGGGGCGATGTAATGCTGTGCAGAATAACCTGCCGGAGGCACTGAAGTATTTTCAGAATGCATTGGTAATAGCACGCAAAATTAAAAGTGCGCGCTACGAGGGCATGATGCTTTCTTCTATCAGCGCTGTATATGCATCCAACAACGATTATGATAAGGCACTGGACTATGCCCTGCAGGCAAAGAAAGTAAATGAAGCAGGTGGTATAAAATATATGAGCAATCTGATGATAAACATCGGGTTTTTGTATATCCGCCAGAGCAAGTATGACGAAGCTCAGGCTGCTTACGAAGAGGCATTGCGTAACGAAAAGCAATACGGTACGGAAGAAACCAAAGGCGAACTGGCCAGCATTTACCTGAATATAGGTGGTGTATACATTCGCAAGGGTTTGTTGCCACAGGCATTAGAGAGCTATACTCTTGCAGCTACCATGCTGAAGGCACTGGGGCACGACAGCCACCTGACATATGCCTACGCCAATCTGGGAGAGGTGTATCTGCGGGCGACAAAAGGCATGAGTATAGTGCCATTGCCCGACAGTATGAAGAACAACCCGCTGAATCTGGAGAAATCTTTACAATACCTGACACTGGCTGAAGAAATGAGCAAGCGCTTGCAGTTGGTAGACGGAAGTTCGGAGGTGGCACTAAGTTTTGCCAATCTTTACAAACTGAAAGGGGAGTACGATAAAGCATATAAATACCTCGAAAAATATGCTGATCTAAAAGACACATTGTACAATGCTGAGAAGGAAAAAGACTTTGCCCGTATAGAGGCCCAGTTTTATGTACGCAGGCAAACAGATTCTCTCAATTATCTTAATAAGCTGAAAGACAAAGAGATAGTTACCCAAAAAATACAACGCAATTCAGCCATAGGGTTGGTATTATTGGCAGGTATCATCAGTTTGCTGCTCATCAACCGCCAAAAGCTGAAGCATAAGCAAAAAACGGATATGGCAATGGCCGAAGCCCGCCGCAGAGAAGAACTGGCATCGCTACAATTGGCAGATTTTACCCGCAGTATACAGGAAAAGAACGATTTGCTGGAGCAATTTAGTGCCGAGTTGGAGAAGTACCGTACCCAACAACCCAATGCCAACGAACAGGCAGAAAAGGAAAATTCACTCCATTTATTACAACGTTCTGTAATACTTAATGACGAGCAATGGGCCGATTTTCAGGCGCTCTTTAATAAAGTGCATTCAGGGTACATCAACCGTGTAAAAGAAAAGTACCCCGACCTGACTACTGCCGAACTACGCTCTATACTGCTCACCAAACTGGGGCTCAATAATAAGGAAATGGCAGCCATGTTGGGCGTAAGCCTGGAGGCGGTAAGGGTAAGCAAGCACCGTTTGCTGAAGAAAATATCCCTGCCTGAGGATACAAAACTGGAAGATTGGGTAAATACCATCTGATTTTCATTTCTTTTTAATTTATTGATAATCAATGTGTACGGATGGGTAACGCCCATTGTAACGCAATTGTAACGGCTGTGAAATGTAGTTGTAACGCCCAAAATTTGCTATGCGGGCAGGTCTGTCGCATATTCGCATTACAATTTAAACGTAAGACATGCTGAGGGCAATGGATAAATACTCAAAACTTTCATGGATGGTTGTAGCACTGGTACTGCTGGCAATCGCCCTGTTGTATTTCTATCCTCTATAGGTAACGCAAGCACCCAAGGCAGGTCTCATTCTTTTTATCAAACAAACACATTCTCAAACAAAACAAATGTTTTCTAAGGGGCTGGCCGATATACCTCCTCATCTTTCCAGATAGGGAGGAATCGGGCCGGAGAGATTCTTTTTAGAATTGCCCCTTTAAAAGAGTAAGCAATACAATAGCCTATATATTTTGTATAAGGGATAGGCTAAACTGACAAGACCGGGTTCGTCCCGGTTTTAGTTATTTATGGGGTACTAGTTTTCACTTCTTAACAATTGTCAAGGTGATTGGCAGTATGTACCGGTAGCTTTGCCGCAGCAAAAACATAAAACAGGGTTTATGAACAATCTGCGGACAAAAGCAAGGGTTTTCGGGGTACTCTTCATCCTCGTATTCCTATTTTATGGCATAGGTAGCGGCATGGTAGATGAGCTTGCGGCATCGCCAGATGCACTGATACAAATAGCCGGTAACAAGGCACAGATGGTGGTCGGCATCATACTACTGGCTGTGCTACATAGTATGGGCAATATCGGGTTGGCAGCCATCATGTTTAGCATCGTCAGGCAATATAGCACTGCAAAAGCATACGGGTATCTCCTGTTTGCCACCATGGCTACGGTAATGCTGACGATAGGCGGTGTGTTCCTGTGGCAATTGCTGCCGCTGAGCGATGCCTATGCATCTGCCACCAATAAAGATTGCATGGAACAACTGGCTGTCGCTTGCCGTCAGGGCAATGCCGTAAGTTATCAGCTGGGTATGGCTATGTGGGCAGTGGGTGGTGTGCTGCTGGCTTCCATATTATATAAAGCGAAATTAGTACCACGATGGCTTAGCATATGGGGCATAGTGGGCTATATTATCTTTTTTGCGGGCACTATTGCAGAGCTGTTTCAGCAGCATATAGGTGTAGCACTTTCTTTGCCCGGCGGATTGTTTGAGATTGTATTGGGTATAAGAGCAATCGTAAAGGGTTTTAATACAGTAGTCAATTAATGATTGGCTACTGTTATTTTCTTTCTGTCAGTTCGTACCATGTTACGGGCAGGCCATTAAACTCTGCAGAAGGGCCATCGTAAGCGAACGTCTTTTTGTATTCAAAGCCTAGTTTTTCAAGCAGGTGTCGAGAGCCCAGATTATCAACATCTGTCATGGCGTAGATGTCTTTAAAATTAAGCGTATCAATGCCGTAATCTAACGATGCCTTTGCTGCTTCGTAGGCATAGCCCTTGCCCCAATGCCTGCGCATATGTCTATACCCAAAGTCGAGATGGTTTATATGATTGTTGACAGTTTCGGTAAAGCGTTTAAAACCTGTCCAGCCAATAAACTCGCCCGTGTCTTTCAGCGTTACCGCCCAGCGTCCTATGCCGTTGTCTGCATATTGTTGTCTTACAAAAGCAATTACTTTGTGCACCTCTTCAATGTCTGTTAGTGGTTTATTGCCAAGATATTTATGCACCTCATGGTCGCTGTCCATTTCAAACATTTCTGTAGCATCTTCAGGCAGTAGTTCGCGTATTATCAGTCTGGGTGTTTCTATAAGTATTGACATTTGCTAATTTATACAAAATGCGAAGCTATAGTTTTATTGTCAGTATCAATAGGCTAAAGCTCTTAATGTAATAAGTCCCCGTTGTAAAACAGGGACTTATTGTTCAAACAGTGATATAAAGAACTATTCTTTAATGAATTTCTGAATAGCACTATGTTTGCTATCGTCTACCTTGATGTAGTATATACCACTTGCAAAGTTGCGTATATCATAATTGTATGTATCGCCTGTTCCTTTTACATCATTCATCATCAATTGTCCAACAGAGTTTAGTATTGTAATTTTTACCGACGACCATGATTTTGGTATTTGAACACTGATATTGTCTTTAGCAGGGTTAGGTACTACCGTTATTGTATTTTCATCAGACAGTACTTCAGAAATGTTTGTTGACTGTTTTGGTAGCCCATTAGCACCTCTCAAGCAAGACATCGCACATGTTGCAGCGCCATTGTATATGGCAATATCATCTATCAAGCCTGTAAAGAAATAATTAAATCCCGGAACCAACTGACCGCCTATAGTAAGTGGTGAACCAGTAGGCGCAGTGTACTGATTTGCCCATGGATGATCATATGCAAGGAATCCATTTACCCAAAGCCTGATTCTTCCGTTTACTGCATCGTATGAGGCTGTTACACAATACCAATTGTTTGTAAGCAGGAATGGATTATTACCGCCGTTTAACCATGTAGCTCCGGGCAATGCTGTAGTACCTGCAGGTGTGCCTAAGAATACATTTCTATTAGGCGTAGCTAGTCCACAAGAGTTGTCAAACATATTATCTGTTGTCATCAGGCTGTAGTAGTCTCCACTGAATTGTGCGCCTTTGGAAACAATGATGCTTCCCTGACAAGGTACGCCTGTGCCTGGAAATGCAGTTGGATTAACAATTGCTCTTATTGTCCATGACTGTACATTTAATAATGGATTCGCTGGCACGTTAATAAGTCCTGTTCCGTTGAACTGCATAGCAGTATTTGGTATGCCGTTGCTGCCAGCCGCAGATACTACACTGCCAGGGGTAGAAATAACGCCTGTCATGCCGTTTATATCGTCTACTAAAGAACCATTGTCAAAATTCCAATGTGCTATAGGTGTAGGGTCAGGATTGTTTTGACAACCGCATAACTCAGCTATTGTAAATGGACAGTCTAATACAACGTCATAAACTTCTATGTCATCTATGTCGCACATCAGCCAATAGTCGAATAATGAACCTATTGGAGAGTTACTCCTGCCTATATACAGAGGGTCATTAGTTGAACCTGTATTCCCATTTGTCCATTTTTTATGTAATACCAACTGATTGTTGACCCATACGTTCATAATTTCAGTGGCATCGTCATAAGATGCTACAACACAATACCATTGAGCATCTACCAGGTATGGGTTTATTGATGTTGTACCGGGAGCAATTGGATTATTGATTACATCGGCAGCTATTAGGGGTGATGGTCCTGAGGCGCCTGCAGTAAATAATTCGTTTTGCAGGCTTCTGACGTTACAGTCATTGTCAAATGCATTGTCAAAATAGTAAAGGCTATAGTGGTTTCCACTGCCTTGTGTACCTCTCCATAATATTGAATTGCCTTGACATACATCCATATTCCAGTCTCTGATTTTCACTGTGGCTTTTATTGTCCATGAATTCAGATTCATTATAGGGTCGTATGGTTGATTAATATAACTTGCCATGAGCCTGACAGCCCCATTGGGTGTGCCATCTCTACCTGCTACAAATGTAGGGGTCGTAGTTATAGTGGAGTTCTGAAAGTAAATGTTACCAGTTATTCCACTAACTTGTTCCGTAATATTGTTGTTGAAATTCCAGTGCATGACAGGTTGAACAACAGGGTCGGGGCATGGGTTTTGTGCAAAAGAAACTGTGCTGGCTACTGCAGCCAATAGTGATAAGAAAGTTTTTTTCATAAAAAGGTTTTTTTGGTATAGCCGTAATCTACGAATACATTCCTATTTGCAATCAGGCATACTACGAATGGACTGTTTCATCACACCAAACGACTGTATGATTCCACGAATGGTTATTCTTTGTTCCGGGAGGTTGTGAATTATCAATAGTGATGATTCTACGTGTATTGATATTTGATAATTCAAACACGCTACTTAATATTAGTCGTTGGTTTATTTGCTTCTAATAGTTTGAGTATTTTTTCATAGTCAATGTATGTTTCACGTTCAACAATGACAGCATCATAGCCTGTAGTTGCGCGCTCTGCAGAGTTCAGTACATACAGCCACTCCGCAGGGTAGCTGAAATGTGTTTTAAAGTGTGTTTTCAGGTAACGTATATAGTCGTATTTGTGAATTAGTACGTAGTTTATGTAGTGCTTGGATGTAATAGCAACTTTCTTATTGGTGAAATCAAAACTGTTACGTTCGTGGCGGAATATGCTGTTTAAAAACTTTGCATCTTCTATAGAAATGTTTTCAGAAGTATCTTTTCCCGCAAGGGCTATATTATCAGGGAAGTTGATTTTAATGGTTTTAAAGCGTTTGATAGATTTATCTACCCACTCGCCTTTAAAGCTTCGGTTAAAACCAGAAGTCATAAAATATATAACTACATCTATGTCCGGTGTCACAAGCTTTTGTTCTG
Organism: Flavipsychrobacter sp.; assembly: GCA_035299045.1. GTDB lineage: Bacteria > Bacteroidota > Bacteroidia > Chitinophagales > Chitinophagaceae > Polluticoccus. Next base: position 98,928 of record DATGXJ010000028.1, on the reverse strand, counting down.
CATTCAATATTGCAAGATGGTATTTTATAAGCGTATCTGTTGCCTGATTTGTTTGACGGAAAAAATCTGTTTTTGTTGCAGGCAGGTAGCCCGAGCTGTATGTCTTGTCCTCGCCTATATTGGTGATGTACATGACCGTTTTGCCTTTGAAGTCGTAGCCTGTATTGCTGAATAGTTTATTGCAAAGTGCTGCTTCGGCATCATTTAGTTTAGGGTTGCAGTCGGCTCCTATAGGTTGCGCAAAGCAAGTGATAGTGAGTAGGGCGACGAAAATTGTAGTAAGTATAGGTTTCATCGTAGCACAGTTAGTGGGCAGTTAAGTTTTGTATATTTATGTGCACGAATGTACGAACTATGAAAAAATATACCACCATAGCCGAATACCTGCAAGACATACCTGCGCAAACAATAGAACGCATTGATGAACTGCAGGCTGCTATAAAAGCTGCTGTGCCAAAGGCTGATGAAGTAATCAGCTACAACATGCCTGCCTATAAGCTGAACGGAAAAGCTTTGGTATATTTTGCGGCCTATGCCAAGCATGTTGGTTTTTACCCCACAGCATCGCCTATGGTTGTGTTTGCAGAAGAGCTGAGTAAATACAAAACATCCAAAGGTGCCATTCAGTTCCCGTTAGATAAAAAGATACCTGACGCACTGGTAAAGAAAATAGTGAAATACCGCATACAGGAAGAGGCAGAGCGTGCTGCTGTGAAAAAGAAATAATGGAATACAATATTATATTTGCCCCATAATTAAATTACTTGATGAAACGTCTAACCCTTTTCTCTATCAGCCTCTTGGCCCTATTTGCAGCTTGCAAAAAAAAAGAACCGGTACCTACTGTACCTAATATTACACACGCCACCGGTAAAGACACTTGTTTTTTTACAGTTAAAGGGTATTTGTATACCACTAACTATGTTTGGTTTGTGCCTGTAGATTGGCCAAATAACGCGCGTGTGTGGGATTTTGGTGATGGTGAAACGTCTACGCAAAACGATACAATGTGGCATATCTATAAGCAGCCGGGTACCTATACCGTAAAGCTGACTGTAAATGGTGTTACCACACAACAAACAATAACAATTACTGATGGCTGGAAACAGATTGGCGCTATGCGCAACTGGACAAAAAAGTATAGTGATTACGATGCGCCTAAGCTAACGAATAGGGCAACGGTTGATACCACATTTGCATTACAGGCAATAGATTTCAATACTGTGATGCTAATAAAAGACGATAGACCCAATTTTAAAGATACTATGTATCTGATTCGCGAAATGGAAAATGAGTTTGTACCGACAAATGCTATTGTGTATAAAATGTATAATACTAAGTGGGATGCTAAGTTAATATGGTATAGAGATATTGATTCGGTTTATGTGCGTAGAGAATATATGAAAAGCGATACTTTGAATATGTTGGAATACATGAGTAAAAAATAAGGCAGCTTATTATTGCTGCCTAACCATCATATAGAAGTTCATATAGTATGGTACTTGTATCATAATTGTGTCTTTTGTGCCAACAGCACCAGGAAAATCAAATATACGAGGGTCATCTAAATAGGGTTTCGAATAATTGTAAATAAGCACATGAGGGTTGTTGCCCATCTCTGCAAGTTCTCCATGGAAAATTGTGCTGCCTTGACGTTGGTCAAAGTAGCTATGCACTAATGGGTCATATATCCAGCTAACAGTGTCTTTCGGGGCTTTAATATGTGCCAGTTTTATTTCGTGGCGTTTACATTCAAGTTGATAGTTCTTTTTATTTGCGCTTAATGTGTCCCAAATACGCTCACCCGTATATCCGGAAAAAGCATCTACAGCTTTCCAGAGGCTTGGTTTGTTATCTTTCAACAGTATGCTACGAGCATTGCATGCCCGACGGCTGATAGTATAACTTTTGTTGGGGGCTATCCTGATACTTATATTGGTATTTTCTCCGTAGTCATTGCCAATTCCCCAGGTGTTTATTGCTAGGTTGTCGTTATAATAGTCTATAAAATATCCCTTCGATGCATCAAACTCTGCAGGTTCCAGATAAATGAACTGGTTGTTATCAAAACGGACATTTATTGCAGGGTTCTTGTCATCTTTATAGTCGAATGAAGAACGGTATATTTTAAGGTTGAGTGTAGCGCCTGAATTGTTGTAGATTTTAAACAGTTTAGTTTCGTCTACAGTTGGTACAGTTTTTTCTTTTTTGCATGCTGTAAAACCACACATGGTAAGAACTATTGCAAACAAAGCTGCTCTGGAAGTTGCGGGCATCATAAGTTGTTTAGGTTGCAAATATATTTATCATTATGTACAATGACAAAGCCCCCGCAGATGCAGGGGCTTTTTTTTACCGACTCTCATACTTGAGTTTTATGGTGCTACTTCAAGTTTATAGTTAAGCATTATAAGGTTGTTGTCTGTGATGCGTAGTGTGTACATGCCCGGTGAAAGAGACGAGACAGAGATTGTATTGTTGCCACGTACAGCGGCTGTATGCAATACAAGTCTGCCCGTCACATCATACACCGCAATGTTTGTTTTGCCGGATGGGTTGTTCAAGGATATGTTCACTATATCTTTTGCGGGATTGGGATAGATTTTTATATCGTCAGGATTGGTAATGCCTGCAACATCTGCCGTAGGGAATTTGATTGCATAGCGGTGCAAGGGTACCAGTATGCGTTGGAAAAGCAGGTTGTTGCCAATACTGTCTTGGTTTGATAACAGTGTGATGCAGATACCGCTCAGGGAGTCGCGCAGGTTTTCGTTGATGTAGCCAAAGCATGTACCACCGTGTGCATAGCCTACGCGTCCGTTTACGTTGGCATATCTGAATACGCCTAATCCGTATGTATTTGCACCGCCACCCATAGATACGGTTGTCATCATCTCATTGAGCGATGTGGTGTTGATGATTTTTCCCGTCATCAGGTCGTCCCAGAAATGTACATTGTCTTCTGCGGTAGATATGATAGCACCTGCAGAGTGAGCCATACTCTGAAATGCGGTGATGTCATACGCATATTCTTCCTGTATGTCTTCCAGCTTTGTGCCACCCGATGCCGCTACAGACCAGCCGTGTGGTACTGTACCGCCCAATGCTTGCTGTGGAAATAGTACTGTTTTCTGATAATTGCGAGGTGTCAGTATTCTTTTCTTCAATGCTTCGTGGTAGGGTTCGTTCAGCACTTTGCTGATTATCATGCCAGCCAGTATATAGCCAGAATTGCTGTATTCCCAACTTGTACCGGGAGCGAAGCTCGGTGTGCTGATGAACGGAAGGTCGTCTTCCGGCTGCCAGAATTTGGTATAGTCTGCATTCAGCGCAGCGGAGAAAGCAGGGTTGTTGGTGAAGTTGTATATACCGCTTGTATGGTTCAGCATCTGGCGGATGGTTATCTGCCCGTTTACATTCGGTACATTCTGTATCCACTTGCCGATGCTGTCATCAAGGTCCAGCTTGCCTTCCTGTTGCAGTTGCAGTAAGATGGCTGCTGTAAATGTTTTGGTATTGCTGCCTATCGGCAACCACGTGTCAGGTGTTATCTTTTCCGTACCGTGAGACACACCGTAGCTGCCCTTCCATACACCCATGCCGGGTATCAGTACGGCTGCAGATACGCCTTTTACTTTGTTTTTGGCACATGCGCTATCCAGCAGGTACTGCAGGTGGTTGGCAAATGCCTGTGGTATTTGTGCCTGCGATGCCAGTGCCGAACATGCAAGCGAGAGAGACAGTATCAGTTTCTTCATACAATAACAGGTTTTTTGATGAAGCAAAACAACAAACTGCCCGTGCCTTCAACAAATCTATTAGATAAACACATCTATATTTTCGACAAAAAATGAAGCCACCATTTTGTCGAAGAAAAAAGCTGTTTTGTCTAAATGGTGCGCCCGTTAGGTATTATCTTTATTACTTGCAGCTATGAAACTGTCGGCAAAAATATTCAGTGTCATTAATAATCGCCTTGTCAGGAATATCCTGTTCTGGGTTGCGATGGTATATATTGTCTGGAATAATGACACACAGAACAAGGTCTATTCTTCGGATGTATATATGATGGGCATAGCCATTACCACATTTATACTGATAGCCTACACCTATACCAATAATCTGTGGCTGATGCCATTGTATATGCGACCGAAGAAATACAAGGCATATACATGGCGTGCAGCATTGCTTACACTCGTCACCGCTGCAGTTTTTATTTTTGCACTGAAGGTATTGTTGATGCGCTATCCTTTGTTGCGTATTCATCACATCAGTGTGTTCTCTACCGTTGTTGATACTTCGCGTACTGCAGAGCAGATATTGTATGAGATAAACACTTGCTTCTGGGGGTTGACGGTATGGTTGTTTTTAATAAGCACTGCATGGTACATGAACGACTACAGCCGCCAGCAGAAAGTATTGGAGGCTGCGCAGCGCAAGCAGGTAGAAACAGAACTGCATTTTCTGAAAAGCCAGGTCAATCCGCATTTCCTTTTCAATACGCTGAATAATCTCTACGGCCTTTCGCTGAAGAAAGCAGATACTACGCCCGATGCCATACTACGTTTGTCGTCTATACTTAGGTACATGCTCTACGAGTCTGATGCAGAGCAGGTGTCTTTTGAAAAGGAAAAGGAAATCATGCAGGCATACATCAATCTGGAATTGCTGCGCCTGCCTGCCGGTAATGATTTTCGTTTTGTAATAGAATCGGACAGAGAATATATGGTGCCGCCGCTGCTGTGGTTGCCGGTGTTGGAAAATGTATTCAAACACGCCACCCGTGTTATTACAGACAAGTATTTTATAGCATACAGTGCTATAATAAAAGATGGTGTACTAACTATACATACCCGCAATAATTACAAACCCAATAGTAATGGTACAGCAGAGGGGGGCATAGGGCTTTCCAATCTGCGCAAGCGTCTGGAATTGCTGTATCCTGCAAGGCACAGTATTGCGGCAATGCCCGATGGTGATGCATTTGTAGTAGAACTAAAAGTGAATCTCTGAAAACCGGATAACTATGCGCATACTGATAGTAGATGATGAGCCGATAGCACAGGATATACTGGAGACGTATATTAAGCGGGTACCCGGCTTGCAATTGGTAGGCAAATGTCGCAATGCATTGGAGGCTTTTACAGTCATCAATAAACAGCCGGTAGATTTGCTGCTGCTGGATATTAATATGCCCGAAGTATTGGGTGTGGATTTTGTACGCTCACTCAAGCATCCGCCACTTGTTATTTTTACTACCGCCTATACCGAATATGCCATTGAAAGCTACGAGCTGAATGCGTTAGACTATTTGCTGAAACCCATAGCTTTTGAACGCTTTCTGAAAGCCATACAAAAAGCGAACGATGCATTGCTGCAATCTGTACCAACATTGCAGCCTGCAGATAATGTCGTCTTCATTAAAGCAGATAATAAACTGGTGCGTATAGACCTGAACCAATTGCTATATGCCGAAAGCCTGCGAGACTATATACAGCTCTATACCACAGAGGGAAAGAAGCTGATACACTGCACCATGAAGAGCCTGGAAGAAACGTTATCGCCATACCCCAACTTTCTGCGTGTACAGAAATCGTACATCGTAAATATAGCATGCATTACAGAGGTAGATGGTAATACCATCCGCATCAAAGAGCACAACATTTCTATCGGCAATACTTATAAAGAACAGGTGTTTGTTGTGTTGAATAAACACAGATTGGTTTAAGTATTATATTTTTCTTGCCTATTGCAAGCTTTCAAGCTGTGTTATATTTTCATGCTCTATGAAAAAATTGATACCCACCCTTTGTCTGTTGGCAAGTACACATGCCTATGGTCAGACAGATACGTTGATTGGTAAAAACGTGTCGTCTTCTAAAGATTTTCAGAAACTGACAGCCAATGTATGCGCCGATGCGCAAACTGAACAGCAAAAAGCCAACGCTATCTTCAACTGGATAACCACACACATAGCCTATGATATAGAGCTGGCAAAGAATCCTAACAGAAAAGAAGAAACACCTAAGTCTGTTTTGAGCAGCGGTAAGGCAACCAACAACGGCTATATAACACTGTATGTTGCGATGGCAAAAGAGGCAGGGCTGCACGCTGCTGAGGTGAATGGTTACGTCAGGAAAAATTACTACGATAATGGAGATCCGCACGAAACAACGAGTTATGGTTGGGTAGCTGTAGAGATAAATGGCAAATGGTACATTGTAGACCCTACAGCGGGTTCGGGGCATATTGCGGGCTATACGCCATGGCTTACCGCTATGTTTCGCAAGCTATCTAAAGAAAAACTGCACTACGATACCAAAGAGCGTTTCGAGTTTGCATATTCTCCAAAGTATTTTATGGTAGATCCCTTGGTGTATCGTCGCTATATGGTACCAATATACCCAATGTGGCAACTTACACAAACGGCCATGCCGCTGGCTGTTTTTGAGGCAGGTGTAATGTCTGTAGATTCTTTTAATAAGCTGCACAGCGAAATAGCCAATAGCAATAGCAGGATGCTGATGTTGTCTAATATGGAAGATGACGAAGCTATAATGGAAACTGCAGATGATGCTTATGCGTATAACAAGCGTTTTGTTGCTATAAAGGGTAGCAAGTTGTTGGCAAATGCTGTCAGGTTGTTTAATGCAAGCCCTACAGAAACAACTTCAACAACTGCTAAAGAAATGTTGAAACAGGCAACAGCTTATTTCAGGGAGCAGAAGCAACATTTTCCGGAGCATTATGCCGCATTGCAGAAGAATAATGAAAGTAAACACCGTGAAACAGAAGAGTACGTGAGGCAAATAGAAACCAGCAATAAATTGCTGAAGTCTAAATGCGATAGGTATCAACGTAGCTGCAATAAAAAGAACAAAGCAATAGATGACAAATATGAAAAACTGAAAGAACCGCTGGAAATAACAAAACGTTCAGATGTATCTATACTGAAAAAGCCAGATGCACCCGATATGCGCAAGCTGGCAGATTCTTTTGCACAGCGTAGTATGCGCATGAATGGTATGCAAAAAGATATTGAAAGGCTGGCTGATAGTATTATGATTGCCACACAGAAGTTTTCTAATGCCTACGATGACCTGGCACAACATGCCGTTGCATGCTTTGATAAGTTGCAGGATGAAACCATACAACGCATCAGACTGAATGACCAGAAAGATGATGAGCTGACATCGCTTGTGCCGGTGGTAAAGGCAATGAGGCTTGCGCAATTGGATACCATGAGCCGCAAATTCTTTGATGATTTCGACGCGATTAATAAAAGATACGATGAACTGGAAAAACGCTATGATGGGCTGACTGATATGCTGGCGTTGATGGTGAAAGATGTAGCTACTTTCAAAGCCTATACAAATAATGCACCGGGTTTATCGGGCGAATATGAGGGAATTGTTGCTAGGTATAATCAACAAAAAGCAAACTATGTCAACGCATTTTCATTGCACATGCAGTTTAATAGTAAAATGTATGCCATGCTGGATAAGATAAAAGAATACGCAGATGAAGAAAAGGGGCTGACGGAGAAAATTACAATTGCAGAAAATGCCCGACACAGTAAAGAAGATAAAAAGATAAAAGAAGACAGAAGCTTTGATGAAGGGTTGAATAAAGTGCAACAAGACGATGTGCGAAAGCTGAATGATAAGATAGATGAGTATCTCTCTAAGAACAGATAAAATAACAGCCCTGCCGATCGGCAGGGCTGTTATTTTTATGTCGTGTTAGATTGATTATTCGATTGCTATTTGTTTGGTCTGTATCGCATCATCCAATTGCAGTTTCAACAGGTAGATGCCTTTAGGTGCGTCAATTTTTACGTTGTGTATCGGTATCTGTGGTATTTCTTTTTGCAGGTATACTATCCTGCCCGTTACATTGTACACAGCAATACTGCCATGCTGAAAGTTGGTATTTTCCAGTTGCAGTGTAAAGATGCCGTCACTAGGGTTGGGGTAGATGGTGAAGGTATTTTGAGATGTAATGCTGCTTATGCTATTGGGGTAGCTTGTAGTGTCTTTGATGCTCCAGAGTTCACGTCCGGCAGATGTAAAATACGCTGATACGTATAATGCTGAATCTTGATCGAACAGAAAGAATTCGCTACCATTTGCCGGATGGCTGATGGGGGCTATTGGAGGAGCTATTATTTTGGTGCCTGTGGCTGTACCGTCCGATATCCAGAACTGCCTGCCTAAAGGATTTTGTATAGCCGTGAAATACATGTGCTTTTTGTAAACGAACATTTCATCAGGTGAACCATCGTTTGCGCCCGGGTTCAGGTCTTTGAAGATTTGTGTGCCGGCAGTCGTGCCATCGCTTACCCACAGTTCATAACCGTTTATGCCATCATTTGCAAGAAAATACAGTTTGTTGTTATATACGCAATATGGCCCCGGATAGCTATTGCCTGCACCTACATTGATATCTTTTACCATTTGTGTGCCTGCTTCCGTCCCGTCTGTAGTCCAAAGTTCTAAACCATTAAAGCCGTCTGAGGCTCTAAAATATGTTTTGCCACTATATGGGGTAAAGATTGTATAATTAATGCTACCGATTGCACCGGGGATGATGTCTTTTATCATTTGTGTGCCGGCAGTTGTGCCATCTGATGTCCATAGCTCGTAGCCTGTTGCGGCAGTGGTTGCGCTGAAATATAGGGTATTGCCAATAGCTGTTAGGCTGACCGGTGTGCTGCTTGCAGAGCCAGGGGCAATGTTTTTTACTATGGTAGTGCCAGATTGCGTACCGTCTGTTACCCAAAGCTCACTGCCGTTGATGCCATCATCTGCAATAAAAAATAGTGCGCCGTTGCATACAGTAGGGTATGCAGCCATAGACCCTGTTGCACCCGGCAATATATCCTTTACCATCTGCGTACCAGCAGTAGTGCCGTCTGTAGCCCATAGCTCTACACCATTAGTACCATCAGAAGCTGTAAAATATATCTTGCCGTTAAATACCGCGAAACTATAGCTGTTGAGCGAAGACCCCGCACCGGGGTTAATGTCTTTGAGTATTTGTGTACCAGCAGTAGTGCCATCCGTTACCCAAGGCTCTATACCATTTGCTGTTTCTGCAGCAAAGATGACTTTGGTGCCCAATGCGGCGAATGGAACAGGTATAGAGCTGTTGCTCCCCGGCCACACATCTGCTAACTGCATAGTGCCTGCTGTTGTGCCGTCACTTATCCATAATTCGCGGCCCGCAACATCTGTAAATGCTGAAAAGACAAACTTGTTGCCAAGCTTGACAAAGCTTGAAGGCCCGGAGCTTTGTGTGGGTCCGGTATTAAGGTCGTAGCCTGTAAATACAGGTACAGGCTGTGCTTGTATATAGGCAGCAGCCAAACAGCATAGTAATGTAAAGAACTGTTTCATATAATATGGGGTGTTATTTTTAATAATCTATTCTATTGCAATTTGCTTTGTCATCAATACATCATCCAGTCTCAGCTTCAATATGTAGTTGCCTTTTGGGGCATCTATGTATAGTTTGTGTGTGGCTGAGTGTGGTATTTCTTTTTGCATATACACAAGCTTGCCTGTTACGTCATACACTGTTATGCTACCGTGCTGAAAGTTGGTATTTGCCAGTTGTAGTGTGAAGATGCCTTCGCTTGGGTTGGGGTAGATGCTGAATGATATAGCATTAGTATTATTGATGCCTGTTGGTGCAGATGTGTCTGTCATTACCCAAAGTTCGTTGCCTGTCGCATCATAATTTGCAGCAAAATACATGCTTGTATCTACTGGATTATATACCAAACCATAGCCAATCGGGTCGTTCAGCGGATTGGCATTTGGAGATACAGGCGGCCCTACAATTTTTGTATTTGCCTCCGTGCCGTCAGTTTGCCATAGTTGTCTGTCGTTTGCTACCTGCTCTGCTACAAAGTATAGTTTGCCTTTGTATGTAGCAAAATAACCGGGGTCTGATGTGGTAGCACCGGGAAAAATATCTTTCAGCATATAGGTACCTGTGGCAGTACCGTCACTCATCCATACTTCTTTTCCGTTGGTTGTATTGTTTGCTATAAAGGCAACTTTATTCCTGAATAACGTTAGGTTTGAGGGTGAGCTGCTTCCGCTTCCGGGAATAATATCTGATACCACGGTAGTGCCCGCTGCTGTGCCATCTGTTACAAATAGTTCTGCTCCTGTAGCGCCGTCATTGCCATAGAAGTATAGTTTGTTGTTCAACTCAACAAATCCTGCACCGTCCCATGCTCCAGTCGGTGCTCCGAGGTTATTGTCTTTCAGCATTACAGTGCCGCTTGCAGTACCGTCTGTGTACCACATTTCATAACCCTCTGTAGCTGTTTCTGCAACGAAAAACATTTTGTTATTAAAATTGAAAAATTGCCTTATGTTGCCCAAAGAGCCTACTGCACCGGGATTAATGTCTTTTACCATTTGTGTGCCGGGGCTGGTACCATCTGTTGACCATAATTCAGTTCCGTTTGTGCCATCATCGGCTCTGAAGTATAGTTTGCCATTATATTCATGAAAGTAGTATGGGCTGCCGCTGTTCGCGCCGGGGTTGATGTCTTTAAGCATTTGTGTGCCTGCAGGTGTACCATCTGATACCCATAATTCCATACCCTTTACACCATCTGAAGCGGTAAAATATATTTTGTTGTTGAAAGCTGTAAAATCTGCAACCCCCGGCAGACCGTCATTTACGCCCGGGTTTATGTCTTTAAGCAGATATGTGCCAGCAGTGGTCCCGTCCGAAATCCACAATTCATAGCCTGCGGCAGCAGATTTTGCAGAGAAAAAGAACTTTCCGTTAGCGAAACCTTCTCCTCTGTTAAAATATTGTGTACTTGATGCACCTGCTGTTATTTCTTTAAGTAATGCAGTGCCTGCTTGTGTACCGTCAGACAGGTATAGTTCATTGCCTGTAGCGGCTGTTTTTGCACTCATCACCATTTTCCCATTTAATAGGCCTTTTATCCACGGGTCGCTATTCGTAGCACCGGTATAAATATCTACAGATTTGAAAACAGGTGTTTGTGCATTTGATGTAAATGCGGCAAGTAGCAAACTACTGAGTATTAATTGCTTCATAAGGGTGAAATGATATTATATAGTTTTAAAATTACTACAAAACACATTGACAGACAAATGTACATAACAACAGCCCTGCCAATCGGCAGGGCTGTTCACTCACACCCACATGCATACCCCTATGCATTCTCTTCTTATTATTTTTTCAGGTCAAACCTGTCGAGGTTCATCACTTTAGTCCATGCGGCTACAAAGTCGTTTACAAATTTGCCTTGTGCATCATCGCAAGCATATACTTCTGCCAGTGCGCGCAGTTCTGAATTAGAACCGAATACCAGATCGGCACGTGTGCCAGTCCATTTCACAGCACCTGTTTTGCGGTCGCGTCCTTCAAACACTTCCTGTGTGTCCGATGTGGCAGTCCACTTAGTACCAAAGTCCAGCAGGTTTACAAAGAAATCGTTTGTAAGCGCACCTACACGGTTGGTCAGTACACCATGCTGAGAATGGTCGTAGTTGGTACCCAGTACACGCATACCACCTACCAGTACAGTCAGTTCAGGCGCAGTCAATGTTAGCAGTTGTGCGCGGTCTATCAGCATTTCTTCTGCTATGGTGCCAAACTTATGTTTTGCATAATTGCGGAAGCCATCAGCATGTGGTTCCATCACTGCGAATGATTCTACATCTGTTTGTTCTTGCGTAGCATCTGTGCGGCCTGCAGTAAACGGTACTTTCACATTGTGTCCCGCATTGCGTGCAGCTTCTTCCACACCTGCATTACCTGCAAGTACTATAAGGTCTGCCAGTGATACTTGTTTGTCTCCACCAGCAGCGTTGAAATCTTTTTGAATACCTTCCAGTACACTCAGCACACGTGCCAGTTGTACAGGATTGTTTACAGCCCAGTCTTTTTGCGGAGCAAGGCGTATGCGTGCACCATTAGCACCACCACGCTTATCGCTGCCACGGAAGCTTGCCGCAGATGCCCATGCTGTAGATACCAGTTGCGATACGCTAAGGCCCGATGCCAGTATTTTTTTCTTCAATGCTTCTGCATCGTTATCATCAATCAGTTTGTGTGTAACTGCAGGCAGCGGGTCTTGCCATATCAGTTCTTCAGCAGGTACTTCCTTGCCCAGGTAACGAGCACGTGGGCCCATATCGCGGTGCGTCAGTTTGAACCATGCACGTGCAAAAGCATCTGCAAACTGGTCAGGATTTTCGAGGAAGCGACGAGAGATTTTTTCGTATGTAGGATCGAACCTCAGTGACAAATCCGTCGTCAGCATAAAAGGAGCATGACGCTTGCTTGGGTCGTGTGCATCAGGCACAAGTCCTGCACCTGCACCATCCTTCGGCCTCCACTGGTGTGCACCTGCAGGGCTCTTTGTCAGTTCCCATTCGTAGCCAAAGAGGTTTTCGAAAAAGTTATTGCTCCACTTGGTAGGTGTTGTTGTCCATGCACCTTCCAAACCACTTGTAATAGTATGTGCACCTGCACCACTTTCGTAGGTGTTGTTCCAACCCAGCCCTTGCTCTGCCATGGCAGCAGCAGCAGGTTCTTTGCCTACATATTTGCCCGGGTCTGCAGCACCGTGTGTTTTACCAAAGCTGTGGCCACCTGCTATCAGTGCAACGGTTTCTTCATCGTTCATTGCCATGCGGGCAAATGTTTCACGGATATCGCGCGCAGCAGCTATCGGGTCAGGATTGCCGTTAGGGCCTTCAGGGTTTACATATATCAAACCCATCTGCACAGCAGCCAGCGGATTTTCAAGGTCGCGGTCGCCGCTGTAGCGTTTGTCGCCCAGCCATTCTCTTTCATTACCCCAATACACATCTTCCGCAGGTTCCCACACGTCTTGACGTCCGCCGCCAAAGCCAAATGTTTTGAAGCCCATAGACTCCAGCGCCACATTACCTGCCAGTATCATCAAATCTGCCCAAGACAGTTTTTTACCATATTTCTTTTTGATAGGCCACAACAACAGGCGAGCCTTATCGAGGTTGGTATTATCAGGCCAGCTGTTCAGCGGTGCAAAGCGTTGCATGCCTTGTCCGCCACCACCGCGGCCGTCTTGTACACGGTAGGTGCCTGCACTGTGCCAAGCCATGCGTATAAAGAACGGGCCATAATGGCCATAGTCTGCAGGCCACCAGTCTTGCGATGTTGTCATTACATCTGTAATGTCTTTCTTCACCGCATCCAGGTCGAGGCTTTGAAACTCTTTTGCATAGTCAAAACTTTCTTCCATCGGGTTCGACAATGAAGAATACTGGCGCAGAATATTCAGCTTCAGCTGATTTGGCCACCAGTCTGTATTGCGTGTGCCACGGCCTGCTACAGGGTTAGCAGCGCCATGATGAAAAGGGCATTTGCCACTGCTTTGAGATTCGTTGTTTTCCATTAGTTATGTATTTGTTGTCGTGTCTTTTAAAGTTACTGCTAAAACAACGCAGAAGGTATGATGTGTATCATACCCGAGCGTTAAATTTTTGTTTGCTGCACAAATGTGGTTATTGTAATCTTATAAATCAAACTGATAGTTTGTATGTTTGTATCAATTTCATCTATAAGGAATGAACCTGCAACAACTGGAGTATATTGTGGCGGTAGATGTGCACCGCCATTTTGTAACGGCGGCCGAAAGGTGTTTTGTAACACAGGCCACGCTGAGCATGATGATAAAGAAACTGGAAGACGAACTGGAGGTAAAAATCTTCGACCGCAGCAAGCAGCCCGTAGTGCCTACAGAGATAGGCAAGCTGATAATAGCACAGGCAAAGAAAGCCCTGCAAGACACAGCACGCATCAAAGAGATAGTGAACGAAGAGCGCGGGCTGGTTCGTGGCGAACTGAAGGTGGGCATCATACCCACACTGGCGCCCTACATCATACCCATGTTCATCAATAGCTTTTTGAAAAAATACCCTGATGTGAAACTGCAGATAAGCGAACTGACAACCGAAGCCATTACCGAAAAGCTGGAACAATACTCGCTGGATGTGGGCATCATGGCTACGCCGCTGAACAATGCCGCGTTGATAGAACAGCCACTTTTCTACGAGCAGTTTGTGGTGTATGCCAGCGCGCAGGAAAAACTGTTGAAGAAGAAATACCTGCTGGCGCAGGATATAGACATCAACCGACTGTGGCTGCTGGAAGAAGGGCACTGCCTGCGCAGCCAGGTGATGAACCTCTGCGAGCTGAAGCATAGAGAAAAAGAACTGCACCAGCTGGATTTTGAATCGGGGAGTATAGAAACACTGAAGAAAATTGTAGACCTGAATCAGGGCATTACGATATTGCCCGAGCTGGCACTAAACGACCTGCACGCATCGCAGCGCGACAGGGTCAGGCAATTCAAATCTCCTGCACCTGTGCGTGAGATAAGCATCGTCACCTTCCGCCACTTTGTAAAAGAGAAACTGATAGATGCACTGAAACAGGAAATCCTCGACAACATACCCGCCGATATGAAGAGTACAAAGAATAAAGAGATGGTGATGATATAGGGGTATTAGAAATTGCTAACTTAGTCTGATGGGAGTAGATAATACTGGCGTGATTGATTTTGTAAGTATTAACCAACAAGGTGTAGTAGTGCTTACTATATCTGACCATTTGGAGTGGGATAGTGAGAATGAACATTTATTGTTGTTGCAAGAAAAGATTAATGCTTATCTGGGGGCGATTGAAAGTGGTGAAATATATGAGAGCTATCCTTCGGCAGTAGGTAAAGAATTTGAAATAAGTGTAGCGGTAAAATACCCTCCTGATAAAACTGCTTTGGATTTTTTTGAAAAGGTAAGAGCATATCTTTTGTCTTGCGGATACGGATTTAGGTATTGTCAATTGTAGCGTACGTGTTGATATGGGCACCAACAACGACGGAAAAATCTAAAGAAAAAATGAAGAAGGTAGTTAACGCATTTATAGCTGTGTCCACTTTTTTGATTGCAGCCACCTTCCTTGTGGGTTTGCAAGACGATGCTTTTCAGAAAACAGGAATTTGGTATAAAGATATACCTGGTGCATTTAGATACTATGTGTTTTGGGTGCTTCCATACTGGTGGTTCCCGATAATTGTTCTTTCTGTATTGTCATCCCTTGTTTACCGGGTTGTCACTTTTATTGTTGAGAAACTAAGAAGTTTGCATTCAGGGCGAAAAAAATAAAGAGATGGTGATGATATATGCAGAGTTTATACAGCAATGCTAATGATTGGCATGTTTCTTGGCAATGCTATAATATTGCAACCCGAATATACTTTATGAAATACCTGATAGCCCTTTTGTTTTTACTCCCTGTTATATGCCATGCGCAGGGAGACGATACTAAATCTCACGCAGAAATAGGTGCCTCTTTCGGAGGTGGCATAAGAACCGGTACAGGTGTACCTGAAAAGCCACAGTACTCCGGTATGCTGACGGGTGATGTAGTATATCATAAACGACAGGGGATAAGTTTTACAGGCGGTTTTCGTTTCATGGCAGATAAATCGACCGAAAGCTTGCTTGGTTTTGTATTGCATGGTGGTGCGCTATATGCATTGCCATTAAACAGACAATTGTCTTTCAGGACGTCATTAACCGCAGGCCCTTCGGTACAGTTTGAGGGCTATACAAGATATGCAGGTGTGCGTTCCAATCTGATGTCTGAACTGACAACTGGCATGTATATGTGGAATGCGGTATTTGTGGGGGCTAAGTATTGTCGCAGTTATTTCCCGTACGATGGACCTTATCCTTTCAATGTACATCGCCTGTTGCTTGCTATGCAGGTGCGTATAGAGTGATTCGTAGTTGATGAAGAACACCAACTACAGTGGAATAGTTTATTCCAGATTTAGTAATCGTACTATTGTATCAGCATTTGCTTGCTTGTTGTTGGATACTGTCAAAAAATATTTAACCTGCCAGCTTTGGGTTTTCTGTGCTTGTATGTTTGTAGGGGTATCCCATGGAGGATATACTCTGATGCCTCGTTTACCGTCTTTCTCTTTTAGCGTAAAAATACCTTTGTCAATTAACACTGATTTCGGGAATATAAATTGCCCCAAATTATTGTCCTTTCTTGTGGTAATGAATAGGTAGTCAATATCATCTGCAGCATTAAAAGGTTCTGTTATTCCGTTTGCGTTTCTTTTCCAAATGGTGACGAACTGGCCTGTTTTTGTGGGTGTTATTTTTGCCAGGCGATGTTCAATTGTTTTGTTGTTAAGCTTGAAAGAGCATGCTGCATATTCTTTGCTTTATTCGTGAACCTTAAGGTTGGTGATGTCAAGTCCACATTTGTCATAAATCATGCTTTTTATGATTTGCAGGTCATGATGAAGTGAGTTGATAATTGATAATGGGTTTTCTTTTGTCATTTTTCGCTGTGTCTGTAATGTCTGTTGGGCTTTAGTAGATTCCTTTACGTCAAACATATTTCAGTTTTTACAATCCCCAAACTTTTCCTCCAGAAAAACTGTCTACATTTATACTTGGTACATTAATTGTACGTTATATACATACATCCCTCAAGTGCTATGAGATACCTGTTAGCTACCCTTATGATGTTGAATATGCTGCCTGCGCATGCCGCAGATGCAGACAGCAGCAATGCGCTCCTGCGCTACAAGCGTTGGTGTGTGGTTGCAGATGCAGGCGGCATCAGCCCCTATGTACGTTATGGCCAGTCTTTCGGTCTGCAACAGGGCAATAGCAGTATGGTGCAGCTTGGGGGCGAGGTTCATTTCAATAAAATTGGTAGGCTTACGGGCTACGTAGCAGGACTGCGTGTTGGGTATGTAAACATTAAAACCCACTACCATAGCTATATGCCGCACCCTTACGAGGCGCCAAGCCAAAACTTGCAGATAGCCGCATTGGGCGGTTTGCGTGGTACCAAACTGGTTAATACTTGGATGGACGTAGTGGTAGGCGCACAGGCAGGGCCAATATGCATCATCAGTACCAATGCGGGTGGCGCTACCGTCAGTGCTTATGGAGAGGCACATGTGGGCATCCGTTTCAATCACCGATTTACGACTGGGGTGAAATTCTTCCTCAGCCCCGGTATCTATAAGCAATACTACGATAACCGCAGTCCGCAGACACTGGGCTACGGAGCCTCGGGGCTAATTACTGAAATGCGTATAGAACTTGGGCGTTTGTAGATAATGCTGCTATTGTGCAGATGCTGCTTTTGCTTTCTTCTCCACAGGTGCAATGTCTGTTTTTTGCAGTGCTTTCTTTCTGTTGTATAGCGAGAAGTTGAAGCCGATGCGAATGTAGCTGGTACTATACCTGTTCTGCGCATAGCCGTTTGTTTCTATTTCTTTTATTATAGGCAATGCACCGTCTGCAGTAGTTTTATTGACGTTATTTATTTTCAGTTTCCCCATGCGGGTACCCATTTCTGCCAGCATACTTACCCGCCTCGATATATAGTACGTAGCACCAACCTGTAGGCCGCCACAAAAACCTGTGCCACCTGTTGTTATCGATTGCTGGCGTATAGGCCTGGCTTGTATTGCAGAGTAGCCAACGGCAATACCTGCATAAGGATGCAGACGCTTATAGCTATTGAAACGATAGTTGCCATGTGCAGTGTACGCTACGCCATTGCCTACGGAAACACACTCGGTACGTATGCCTGTGTATATTCTTTTGGTAGTGTAGTTAAAGTCGAAAGCATAGCTGAGCCCGTTGTTGATGGCTCCGTAAGACTGTATGCTGTTGTTGGCAAAGCCCGCATGCAGGCCAATACCGAAATCTCCGGCGAATGATAATGTAGGGAATGAAATGAGCACTAATAGCAGTTTGCGCATAGGTTGTTTATCAGGTTTTAATTTTCAACGGTTGAAAATAGAAATTAGTACAAATAGGTGTGTGAAAAGCCTGTTTTTGACGTTTACGTGATTATTTTTTTCAATTTCCCCGAAAAATCACCCACATTATAACTCATTGATTATCAATTAAAATTATACAGTTGGCTTTACTTTTGTTAAATTTTACTTGTAAAAAAGTAAAGTTTACTTGTATTTTTGGAAAGTATTCTTTTATATTTGTGTAGCAAATTGATAGAATGGGGTAAAAACCGACGTACTATCAACAATCACTAAAAACAATTAAAAACGCAATATCTATGAAAGGTTATAGGTCTATGATGGGGCATCAGAACAAGCCACTGGCATTGGGGCTGATAGCAGGTGGCTTGGTGATAGCGGTTGCAGAAAAGATTCACCCTTTTACCATTTTGCCCAACCATACCCGAAACCAACACATTGGCCTTGCTCTTTGCATTACCATATATGGCATGATGCTACTGGCCATTACAAAAGAGAAAGTAGAAGACGAACGTGTAAAAGCCATCCGCGCGCAGGCAATGCAGTTTACGGTATTGATGTTTGTCATTACCCAACTTACCACTGTATTCATGAATTTGTTGAGCCCTGCGGATAGTTCTGCTATTGGAAACAAATGGGTTATACTAAACCTGATGATGAACCTGACGGTATATCATATATTCTTTCGCATAGGCTTGTACCGCGATAATTACTGGAACTACCAGTCAGACGACATCAGCCTGAAGGATGCATGGTTCAAAAATAAATGGCTCTCCGTATTTGCCATCGCTTTTTTCCTGCTGGCACTGGTGCTGCTTATAGTATTAGAATAACGAACAACTATCAATTCACTAAAAAACTGATACGCAATGAAAGGATTTCAAAAACTCGCAAAGCACAATACCAAGATAATTGGCTTGGTAGTACTCTCTGTTGGTGTGCTTGTTTCTATTGTTTACAAAATTCACCCGTTTACGGTTATCCCGAAGATGAATGCAGATAAGCACCTTGCTGCCTGTATGTGGATTATGCTGGTGGGTATGTACCTCACCGCTTTCAGTCAGGAAAAAGTAGAAGACGAACGTGTGCAAACCATTCGCGCTCGTGCCCTGCAAATGGTAATGATGCTGATGAGTGCTACATTTGTTGCATTCTCGCTCACGGCCATCACGCAAGATATGGGCGAGTTTGATGTTACAATACTGTTGCTGTTTCCGCTTATTTATCTGGCTATGTATCTGGCAATATTTCACATGGGTTTGTATTTCGATTTCTTGTGGGACTATGACGATAAGAAACTGAGCTTTGTACAAAACCTGAAGAAAAACAAAAAACCTATCATCATATTCCAACTCATTACCTGGGCTATTCTGATACTTATTCTATTACTCTTATCTTAGCGGCGGATGAAAAATACCATCAAAGTAGAAAGAGCCAGGCTGAATATATCGCAGACAGAACTGGCAGAGCAGGTGGGAGTGAGTAAGCAAACCATACACTCTATAGAAACAGGCAGGTTCGTACCGTCAACCGTCTTGTCTTTAAAGATTGCGCGCTTCTTTAAGGCAAAAGTGGAAGACATATTCGAACTGGAAGAGACCGACTAGAGAACAATCCCGATACATATTGTACACCCAAACGTAACTGCCGAAAGTCATACAGCCCCTCTCATGCCCTTGCTGAACGAAAACTAAAACGCAATAACAAAAGAAAAGTCATTTAAGCAATTACAAAAAACGAATAGTTATGAAAACAAAATTTGTAACCACCATCATTGCGCTGCTTTGCAGCATCATCTCTTGGGCAGCAGGCAACAACCGCCTGATGATAAGCCTGCACAACGAGGCTAAACCTAATTTGCAAAACAATATACTGGGTGTGCCTGCCATAGATGCTGTGGCACAGCAGTTTGGTTGTACAAAGATACACACCGTCAAAAAAGGAAAGGTATATGTGCTGACACTGGCAGACAATGCCAATATGAAGGAAGCAGCCAACGCTATGCTAGCAACAGGACTGTGTAAATATGCCGAGGCAGATGCTGCAGCAACCATAGGTGAATGGAAAACAACTGCCGCTGCACCTACCGATACTTTGTTTTATCAGCAGTGGGGGCTGCACAATACTGGCACATTTAGCGGAGGCACTGCAAAAACAGGTGCAGATATAGACCTGCTGCGTGCGTGGGATGTGGAAACGGGGGATAGCAATATTGTAGTAGCTGTGATAGATGCGGGCATCAAGAGCAATCACCCTGATATTAAGGAAAGGCTATGGCACAACAGGCTGGAGATACCTGCAAACGGTATAGACGACGATAATAACGGATACACCGACGATACTCTGGGTTGGAACATGCCGTCAGATACCAATAACATAGAAGACGACCATGGGCACGGCAGCCATGTAGCAGGTATAATAGGTGCAAGTGTAAATAATGTAACCGGTATGACGGGGGTAGATCAGCACTGCAAGCTGATGGTGCTGAAAGCTATAGACCAGACAGGTTTTATAGCTTATAGTTGGATGACAGAAGCCATCTATTACGCGGTAGATAATGGTGCACGTGTTATTAATATATCTGCAGGTGGGCTCAGCTCCAGCAATATTGTACAGGATGCAATTACCTATGCAGTTGGTAAAAAAGTAACCGTACTTGCTGCAATGATGAATAGCGGTATGGATCAGAAGTTTTATCCTGCAGCTTGCACGGGTGTTATAGCTGTAGGCGCTACAGATGCGGAAGATAAGCGCGCATCGTTCAGCACATTCGGCAACCATATATCTGTATGTGCACCGGGGCATCAAATCTACAGCCTCTCTCACCTGTACGATACGGCCTATGTTATGATGTCGGGCACTTCTATGGCTACACCATGTGTGGCGGGTGTGGCTGCCTTGCTACTGGCACAAGACAGCACACGCACACCTGCACAGATAAAAAACCTGCTGGAAAGCAATGCCGAAGATATGGTAGGCGAAAGCAAAGACGTGGCAGGTTTCGATAAGTATTATGGCAATGGCAGGGTGAATGCATGGCGTGCACTTACCAATGCAAGGCTGTCTGTAAACAATGTGGCTTCTGCAGAACAATGGACTGTGTACCCTAATCCTGCAACAGATAAACTGTATATAGGCGCTGTGAATACCGATAGCTATACCATACAGTTGGTAAGCATCACCGGGACGGTTGTCTATACAGCCACTTGTACAGGCAATGCCGCAATACCCGTTGCCCAATTGGCGAAAGGCAGCTATATACTGCGCTTGCAGCAGGGTGGTAGCGTGCAGCATACAAGCGTGGTATTACGCTGATTTGTTAAAGAAAATAAAAACACGAAAAAATCTGTAACCTTTTCTCCTGTTGCACGACTAATAGATGTAACCGGTTCAGAAAACAGCATTTGAAAACTAAATCAATCAACTACTAAAAACATAATTTATGAAAGCAATATTCGCAACACTGCTGATGATAGCAGCTATGGCAATCAACACAAATACATTTGCAGCAAAACCTACTACTGTGGCAACAGCCGAAAAAACATGGGGTGTACAGTCAACCGGCGATGCACTGGTGATAGAAAACAAATCTTCACAACCGCTGGATGTAATTATTACGGGCAAGCTGGGCGAGGAAATAAAAACAACTGTAGATAAAGGCTCAAAATCTATCTCTACAAAAGAGCTTCGCCAGGGTAGATACACCATCAAGCTGAAAACACCATTCAAAAACGAATACCTGAAGCTGGAAGTGCTGTAAGGCATTTTTTCGAAAAGAATCTTCTCATACATACGTGTATATCCCTGCCCCCGCTCTGTCAAGAGCGGGGTTTTTGTTTGTAATGGAATTGTCAAAACATGACAATTATATTTTTATGTGTAGTGGTCTCACACCAGTGTTGCGTTATCCGTTATATCTGCCGTATGGCAGGGACATCTACTTAAGTACAGACCAAAATATCATAATGTTCTTGGCGGGCAACTCAGAAATAATCATGCAGGCAAACAAAGCCGATAAACCTGATGCCACACCGCTCATGCAGCTTTTACAGCAGTGCATGGATGGTAAGGCACAGGCGCAGCGTGCCCTTTTTGAGCAATATGGCCCGTTGGTAAAGGGCGTCATCATGCGCTATATATATGATACGGAACTGGCTAAAGACCTGCTGAACGATATTTTTTGCAAAGTCTTCGAGAAGCTGCACCTCTATGCCCCAACCGGCCCGTTTGAAGGCTGGCTGAGGCGAATAGCTGTTAATACCATCATAGACCACAAGCGCAAGACGCAGAAATTTGCCACCACCTACAATACCGACTTTGCCGATAAGGATATCTCTATACCTGAAGATGCGGGTGCGGGTTTGGGCTATAAAGAGCTCTTGGCCATTATACAAACCATCCCCGATACACAACGCACAGTTTTTAATTTATTTGTATTTGAAAACCTAACACATAGAGAAATTGCCACGTTATTGTCATTAACTGAAATGAATAGCAGGTGGTATCTGAATGATGCCCGCCGCAGACTGAAGGAGAAAATCCTGGCTGCGGGTATGTAAGAAGAATGGAAAACAAGGACAAACATATCGACCAGTTTTTCAGAGACAAGATGGATGCCCATCTTGAGCCGCTCTCTGCCGACGACCGTGTGCTTTTTGAGAAAAGCATTGCGGGAGGTAGCACAGCAGGAGCCTCTGTGCTGAAGCGCATTGTAAAATGGCTGCCATATATGTCTGCCCTTTCTGCCGCTGCTGCCATCAGTTATTATGGTGTGGTGTACCGTGCAGAAAAATCGCCTGAAGTAGTGCAGGCATCTCCAATAATAAATACCCGTACCCAACAACCACCATATGCACCATTGCCAATTGTGGCCGATACGCAGCTTACTGCAACAGGCAATAATCAGCTTGCCGTGCAACAACCTGCAACTATTATCCCGAAACTATACAGCCTGCCTGCAGTAGCACCTGTTATGAACAGTGCACAGTACAGGTACGAACTGCTGAAAAGTATGATGCCGCTGAACAAGCAAATGCTTGCATCTGTTCAGAAAAAATATCCTTCGGCAGCAGTTGAAAGAAAATATAATATGCCGGCGCTACCTGCGTTGCCAGTACCTTCTGATAATGCATCGGCACGCAGGCGTGCGCAGTTATCTGTGCATCTGGGTTTTGAAAGTGGCCTGTCGAAAGCTACCTACAATGCGGGTGTGCTGGGTGTGCAGGTGAAAACCAAGATTGCCAACAATTTGCATATAGGTGCTGGCGCTAATTTGCGCTACGCGACAACGCCTGATATATATGTGCCTCAACAGCAAGTGTTGTTCGATAATTATCAGCGCTATGTTATCATAACACAGGGTAAAAGGGCAGGGCAATACACGTACAACTACAGAGAAAAAGTAGATTCAACCGTTATCAGGTACAATGTCGATAAACAGTTTTTTGATGTTGAGCTTCCGGTGTTTGTGCAATACGACCTCAGTAAACGCTTTTCTTTAAGTGCGGGTATCAAGTTTATATACGGAAGTGTTGCAAAAATCAATGCTACTTCATCCCGATACACACCGATGTACACAGATACACTGCGCGACATCAATTATTTCATAGATGAAGAGGCTGCTGTTGGTTTGTTTGATAAAAGATGTAATTGCGTGTCTGATAATACAGCCGATTATCAAAATCCCGCATACAACACCATCCGCACAGGTTATATGTTGGGTGCACAATATCGTCCGCTCAATAATATAGAACTAGGTATTAGCCTGCAGCAAAACGCCACATCGCTCAGCAATATACCTAATCCAGATGTGCGCAAAATGTATGCATTGCCATACTTCCGCCTGTCTGTAGGTTATGCTTTCGGCAGCAAAAAATAATTTACTGTTCTTTTCTAACACTCTTACAAACTGTTGCGTTTAGTATAGATGTTAACCCGTTGCTTGTTATCAAACTAAATTATTAAACGTAAAATCACGGGTATGAAAAAAGGATTATTCATTGTTTTCTTGTTGTTGTTTAATTATGGCGCAAATGCTTGTATAAGGTTTAAAGATATTGTGCCAGACAGTGTGCTGCGGATGGATGATACCAGCCAGTATGGTACAGGTGCAGATATTGATATGAACGGAGACGGTAAGCCTGATTTTTCTTTTATGTGGTTGCAGTTCCCGGGTTTCGGTTGGACTATGTATGTAAGTTCCAACGACACTACCAATGCAGTTGTACAAGGAAGCGGCAGTACACAGTTTGGAGATACATTGGCTATGCCTATGGTAAAAGACTCACTTATAGGCCAGGCTTCTGAATGGAGCATCATCAGTATGATGGGTAAGCCATTGGCAGACAGTACAGAGCTTGGCTTTGCAGGTTTAGGGGACAGGTACATTGGCGTAAGAATGAAAGTGACAGGTGGGTATAAATACGGGTGGATATTGGTAAATGCCGATACTGCTTTAGCGACGAAAGGCATTACCGTAAAAGCTTTCGCGCTGGAATATGCGATGGACGTGCCGATAAAGGCAGGAGACACAGGCGCATTGCTGCAAAACATAACAGCCTTTGGTAAAGGTGGTGTTACAAAACTGCTGAAGACAAGCACACTGCAAATGGAAACTACTTATACACCAAGTACTAATACAAACAATGGCCTGCGTTGGAGGGTGAGCGACACGACAAAGGCAAGCATCAGCAATACAGGTTTGCTGACGGCAAAAGATACGGGCAAGGTGGTAGTGACCGTTACAGATACATGTTCCGGCAAGACTGATGACACTACTATAAATATTTACGCATTCAAAACAAGCGTCGGGGCGATGATAGCTGCGGGCGATGGGGCGGCGGTGTATCCCATACCGTCCCGCGGCGCCCTGACGATAGCACAGGAAACAGCAGGTACTTATACAAGCGCAAGCATTGTGGCGATAGACGGGCGTGTGCTGATGAGCTTTCCGCTGGATGCCGATAAGACAGTAATTGATATAAGCATGCTTTCAAGCGGAACTTATACGATGGTGTTAGTTAACAAGCAAAAGGGTAAACACGTGGTCTGCATAATTAAGGATTGATAGATTTCTGTCCATGTGTTTAGAAGTGCCGGTGTCTACCGGCACTTTTTGTTTTAATTTTATCGTATGAAAATCCTAGCCCTCATATTTATGCTGTGGAGTACTTTTTGTATGGCACAGGATTGTAGAACGACATATCGCTACAATATGAAAGATAGTGTGCAGTATTGTACACGAGAGTTTTACAATAATGGCTCCTCTGTAATGCAAAGAATAGACGTTTCTCCGCAAGAGGGTAGCATAATGATTTGGGCTTGGGCAAAAGATACCTCTAAACCAACGACACTGGTTTTCGGCAGTCCTATATATGGTCATGTAGAGTATGAGTTTTCGGATGGCACTGTTCTTACTTATCGCAGAGAGCAATACAGCTATTATTGTAGATTATCCGCCGGGAAAGAAACATGCTATTGGAAGAAGAATGACACCCCAATAAGCGATGCCGATGTTTACAGGCAGTTTATCAATACAGACCTTGTGTCAATAAGGCGAGTAGAGCAGCAGGATATTTCAGAAACAACTGCACGCCCTGTTTGGTGGAAACGAACAAGGTGGCATTACCGAATAAAGCGGGATATAAATGAGTGCCTGCGAAAACAAGGTATTACAGACTATTCCGTACAAATGTGGTATTGGGATATTGTAGTGGATGTGAAAGGGCCATATGGAAGATATGCATTTAGTAATTTGCATACCTATTTTGTAAGCTCAGAAGTAAAGCCTGATGCAGCTACAACACAATGGCTACGTGAAAGGATAAAAGAACTTTCAGGTGCACATATATAATGTAAACTGAATCTTGGCAATATATTTGCTCTTCAAAAAATATGAAACCACCCACAAACCTTTTGCGTGTAGCTTTTACATCGCTCCTCATCTTTGGGGCATGTACAACGAGAGATACTACAGTTATTTACCAGAAGTTAATAGCCAGAACATATACAACCAATGGTACAACAGTATTCAATGCTGCTACCTTCAGGCAAGATGATGTGTTCTTTACCGCACTGATACCTTACACAACATTAGCATCCCATTTTCAGTGGGGCAATACTGCCTATGCATTTAAGCCATCTGAAGGATATACAAAGCTGGCAGAGCAGGTTGCAGATATTAAAGTGATAACCCTGAACGATTTTAATGATACTTACAAAGCAGGCAGTAATCTGGCAGATGACTGCACCTTCTATGATACGCAAAGCATGTACCATGCAGATGATACATATATGCCGTATGCAGACTCAACAGCCAAAACCAAACAAGCTACAATAGATCTTATCAATGCTTCTGCGGCTGGGGGCAATTGGTTCATTAATATCGTTCAGCGCTTTGCATTTCGTATCAAACCCAAAGGGTATGTAAACAAACCACAGCGTTTTGCCATTATCCTGATATCAGACAAATACACCGCACTTGCCGATACTACCGTTACCCTCAACTTCAAGCCTTGATACCTATGAATCGTATTTTAGTAATACTAATGATATTTATCAGCATAACGACACAGGCACAACCACTTAGCATGCCCGAGCTTAAGCATAAAAAAGCGAGTGTATTTTTTTTGCTGACAGGCGGTGCTGTTGTAAACCTGAATGACAAAGGCAAAGTGCCATCCGGTGCAGGCTTTTTGAAAGTTAATACGACCACAGGGTATAAAATAGCGATAGATATGCTGCTGATACCAAAACGCACTGTGCCTGTATTCCTGAATGTAGGTGTGGAATACAGGAATACACCACACCGATATACATTGCAGTATGGAACAGCGGCATCCGGTTTAGGTTCAGACCTTAGCAGGGATATTAAGTTTAAGGTACATTCTATGGCATTAAGAATAGCACCCGTATATACTATCCCGTTGAGCGGAAGGAGTAACATAGATATATCTGCAGGCTTTATGTTTGATGCTGCAGTATTTGCCAACAAGGCATACACGGAAGAAGGTCTATATGTACGGGATTATAAGACAGGGTACGACCAGTTGGCTGTATTCAGATTTACAGGGCATGGTTCTGACAACGATACCCGCAGCTTGCCAACAAGTGCCGATTTAGGATTTAATTTTATGTACTACGGTTCTATAAGCTATAGAGTTGCGCCGCCCTTTATAGGCAAAAGGCTGCTAAGGATAGGTGCAGAATATGGAAGCATTGCAAAAGGCAACAGGGTATCACAGACAACTGTATTATACATGGATAAGAACAGGAATATAACTGCCCGAGATTGGGTTTCTGATAAAGGAACATATATTTCCCTGTTTCTGGGTGTAAGCATATAGTATGCAGTTTGTATAATAAATGCATAGTTTGGCACGTTAGTTGGTAAATAATTTTATTGTATCATTAACTATCATAACACAAATCAACCTCAATACCACAGATTATGAAGAAAATAGCCCTTGCATTGCTGCTTGCTAGTAGCGTATTTACTGCAGAAGCTCGTAAAAACAGTGTAGATATTGGTGTGCTTTGGGGGCTTTCGGGTGCGCGTATTACCAATTCTATAGCAACTATTACAGAAATTAATAGCGATGTGCCTGCAGTTTCATTCACAGCAGATTTTAACTTCGACCGTGGAGGCCGCAGGTTTTTCGTTTCTATCCCCGTAAGGCTGCATACCAACTATTTTCACGTCAATGAATCTTACCCTTACGGTAATATATACCCGATGACAACTTATCCGGGTTACTACCCGTACAATTACTACCGTTCCTATAGTATCACAGCAGCGTCACTGGGCACAGGTATTGGCTTCACATTTATGCCTGTGATGGGTAAGAAAGTGGATATGTGCATTGGTGGTGGGGTTGTGCCTTCGATAGAAGTGGGCAGGTTCAGAGGCGCGGCGAGGTTCCAGACAACAGGAGAGGTACATGTAGGTGCTCGTTTTGCCAATCGTATATATGCAGGTGTGCGCTACACCTACTATGTAGAGCCTTATGAGGCTGATGAGCCATTGCCACAGGTGCGCAATCAATACGGAGTATCGAACGTGCAGGCCGATTTGCGTTTCCGCATCAGGAAATAACTGTGATTTTGCAGGTGGTAAAACCATTCGTAGAATGAAACCAACCGCTCGTATAATGAAAATACAGATGGGGGCTATATGCCCCCATCATTTATTATCTTAAAGCCCAGAAACACTGTCTCCTTTGAGGGTTAGAGCATATTTATACTATCTGTTCTGTTTGCTTGTGCTAGTTGCCGGGTATCCGTCAAGCCATGCACAGGAAAAGTCATTCTATAATTACAATATTTATAATGGGCTGCCTTCCAACTTTGTTTATCAGGCTATTGTAGATACAAATGGCTATTTGTGGCTTGCAACAACGAAAGGTGTAGTAAAGTATAACGGATATTCATTTAAGCGCTTCGGAATTGAAGATGGCCTAGGCAATGAAGATGTATGGCAATTGGTAGAGGATGATTATAATAAAATATGGCTTGGGAGCATTTCCAATAGTTTTGGGTATATAAAAAATGATAGGTACAATCAAATAATTACGGACTCAAACATACAGTTAAAACCATACTTCCTTCAACGGATTAAAGGAGGTGTCAGTTTCATTGATAAAAACTTAATTAACACCTCAACTGTTACAAGTGATGTAATAAATTATCTTGTTGATAATAAAAAGGTACAGAAAGTAACGTTTCATGTTGATAAATCAAGACTGTATAATTACAGTATTGGTGATGATGGTTCTTTACGGATAATGAGAGGTGGGGGCATTTATCAAGTCGTAACAAATAATAGAAAAGTTGTCGATGTGCTGTTGTGCAAAATTAGTAAGCCATACGTATATGAAGATAGTGCACTAAGAACAGCATTTAGCAATAGTGATTATTTTATTGGCTATCACAGTGATAATGATACGCTGTATTTTGTAAATACAAAAAATGGATTACTAACAAAATACGCTGAAAAGCTTGGTGAGTATGAAAAAATCCTCACTGTTGCCAAATTTAAAGGTAAACAGATTATAACTACTAATAAGAGGATAACTGTATTAGATAGTACACTCCGTTTAGTAAAAAAATACTATTTAAAAGATCTGATACCGTTTGTTGATAGTGCCGATGCTGCTCTGGTTTGGTATTTGGACGATAAGTTGTGGCAGGGAATTACTACTACATCAAATAGTGGAATCTATCAACACTTTAACTCGAATATATTTATTAAGTACCCTTACAATAATCTGAAGGATGCGCAGTATGTTGGGAGAGGGGCCATGGGTAGCCAGTTTTGGTGGAATAGCAATACGCATGAACTAATAGTGATACGACCCGATGGTAAATTTTATAGGAAGGTTCATGACGAGTTTAGACGTGTTACTGCTGTAAGGGCATTCTTAGGGAACACTTTTATATGCTCTTATTATGGTCTCTGTTTATTTGATGAAAATACTTTCAAGCTTAAAATAGCATATAGTAAAGTTAAGGCCATTTATAACCCTGAGTGGGGAAGTGGATACCTTACAGATCCTGTCACACTGGATGCAGTAAGACATTTTGATGCCAGAGATATTGTGCATTTTTTTAAGGATAGCATGTATATATTGGCAAACACTAGAGCACTGCGTTGGAATATTGTAGTCAATGATACGTTTTATACAAATAAAGTAGCGCCTATAATAAGTGATAAATATGCTATTGACTCGGTTAATAACATTTTGTATGCAAATGTTTCTGGCAGATTAGTGTCACATAATATACTCAATGCCAGGAGAGATTCGATTTCTATTGCCGGATTGATGCAGTTGGGTATCGGAGTACTTTCAGATTTAAAGTATCATCAAACAACCGGGAATCTATTCTTACAAAGTAAAGATTATGTTTTCGTATTTAATACAATAAAAAGAAAACTACGTAAGATTGATTGCAGTTTTAATCTATCTGCATGCAGGATGCAATTATATGAGAATAATCTTGTGCTTGCTGGTAGTTATGGAATTGTACTCTATAGAATATATCCGGATGGTAGCGTTTCTAAACCATACTATAAGCTAAACTATAAGTTTAAGGACTATAAGTTTCTTTATGGAGACTTGTTTCACGTATCAGAAAAACGTGTTACTATAAATACTGATAAAGGGATGCTATATGTTGATATCCCAAATGATAGCAGCTTTGCAGTAAATAATACATCTCCGGAATTCAGATTGTTATATTATTACAAACAAAAATCTAAGTCACTATTTGCAGGAGACACAGTATTTATAGAATCTAAAGATCCGGTTGTACTATTTGATATAATAAACCCACTGGGCGTTGGCCAACCTAAGTTTTATTATAATACCGCATTGAAAATGGATAGTTGGGATGCCTTAAATGGTAGCGAATGGTTTGTGTCAGGTTTACTGCCTGGTGCATATAATAAAGTGTATCTGAAAGTTGTAGATGAAGGTTGGAGTAGCCCTCCTATACATGTTTGGGTGTATGTTATGCCTTATTGGTGGCAAACTACTACCGGTAAAATTATTATTGGTTTTGTCCTTCTGGTTTTGGTAGGAGGCATTACATTGCTAGCAACATATATAACACGAAGGCAGGTCAATAAAATAAATGCACAAAAGAATTTGCAAGCTGAATTGAAGAGCTTGCGTACATCTATGGAGTTGAAGTCTATACATGCGCAGATAAATCCGCATTTTATATTCAATACACTCAGTACAGGGCTCTACTTCATAAAGAAAAACAAGATGGAAGATGCATACGATCACATCGCGGCATTTTCAGAACTGTTGCGTAATTATATAAAGTCTTCCAGAGATAAATACATAGTGCTGAATGAAGAGATTGACAATCTGAAACGTTATGTAAGCCTGCAGCAGTCTAGGTTCGAAAATCTGCACGAATTTGATGTGGAGATAGCAGAAGGTGTGAATGTGTTTATAGAAAAAATACCGGCATTGTTGCTGCAGCCACTTGTGGAGAATGCTATTAATCACGGGCTGTTTCATAAACCAACACCTGGGCGTCTTTTGTTGAGATTTGAAAAAAATACAAGTGGCGACCTGATTTGTATTATTGATGATGATGGTGTGGGCAGAGAGAAATCAAAAGCTATTAATGCAGAAACAAGACATAAAACACAGTCTTATGGTACCGATCTGGTAAGAGAGCTGATTGAAGCATTTAATAAATACGAACCCGTAAATATAACCATAGAGTACATAGATAAACAACCACCCCTAAGCGGCACTACTGTTGTACTCACTATCAAAGAAGTGAAAGATGATAAATAGCACATACAAATGCATAATTGTAGACGATGAGCCTAAAGCCGTAGAACTATTGCAGGATAGCATAACAGAGCTATACGGTAATGTTGAAGTAGTTGCATCTTACAATAATTGGAAGCCTGCATTGCAGGCAATGAAAACACAGGATTACGACATCGTCTTTCTGGATATATCTATGCCACAAAAAAATGGCATGGATTTACTGGCACTGGTACCAGAACTGAAAAGTGAAGTAATATTTGTTACTGCACATTCAGAACATGCAATTGACGCGTTCAATTTTGGTGCAACAGGATATGTGTTGAAGCCTATTAATGATACATTGCTGTACAAGACAATTAATAAAGCTATTGAACGCATTAATCATAAAAGGGCTGCTGTTTCGGGCGTTACTATACAGCCAAGTCATAATAATAAGATAGGCATACCATCGCAAAAAGGTGTGGATTATATTGATGTTAACGATATTTTGTATCTCGAGTCTATCAACAGGTATACGAGTGTTGTGTTGGCTAACGATAAATTATTAAGCTCTTACAGCATTGGTAAATACAGGCCTATGCTTGATGGTTTTTCCTTCTGTCAGGTGCATCGCTCGTTTATTGTAAACCTGAAGCATGTAAAGAGATACGAACATCCTGGTACACTACATATGTCAAATGGTGTTGCAATACCGGTTTCCAGGCAAAATAAAGATGAACTGAATAAGATGATGAATGAAAAATAGTTACATCATGCTGCCTTGCCTAGCGTTATTCTGGTTGCATAGTCTTTGAAAAACGTCTGGAAGAAATACCTGAAACAGTCAAAGAGGTCCATCTTATAGATGTTTCTGTCTTTCTTTAAAGCCCCGGGCACTTCGCTGTCTTCGTCTACCATTGCCATGCTGCAGTCCCGTATCAGTAGTGGGCAGTTGGTTTCTGATATACAGATATTCGGGTACTGAAACAATAAGGTGTTAATCAGCGCGCGGCTGTCATTGTGTGTCAGGTTGCGGCTGTTAAGGATGGCTTGCCTGCTGTTTAGGTTCAGCATACTGCGTATCATGGTATAGTAGCTGTCGTTCTTTCCTTCAAAGCCTACATCGCCATGGTTGCCGCTGGCATCGCCCGTTATGTATATGGTATGGCCCTTGTATTTAGCATGTATCTGCCTGCAAAGCTCGGGTAGTTGATCTTTTACACTGAATTCATCAATGAAATGAATAAAGCTGTTTGCTTGACCTTTGTTAGGGCTCATTTGCGCTACAAGGCAGGTAAGCGGATTTCGGTTAAAATCGAACGATAGGTAGATTGGGAATGAGGGCATAATGTCTATCTCTTTCTTTAAATGGCGTTGCTTATCGAATGCAAATAACCAAGGAGCATTGTTTTCGCGTATGCCCCATTCGCCCAGTGCATAGATACGATACTGGTTTTCGTTGTATTGTTTCAGTAGTTCTATCTGCTTACGGTCAGCATCTGTAAGGTGCGGATTGTCTTTGTAAGTGCTGTGTATTTTTACACAGTCTTCATCCATATCCTTACGGTCGAAAAAATGTTTTTTCAGCCAATGCTCTTCGTGCATTGGGTTGAAGACAAGGGTTATTTGTATGTTTTCCCTGCCACGTGCGCGGCGGTTCAGCTCCAGAAAGTCTTCAAATTCCAGCTCGGCAGCTTCTTCAACCAAAATGCGTTCAAGCCCTTCAAAGCTTTTCAGTTTGTCGGGGTCGTCCAGCCCACGGAATATGATTTGAGAGCCATTTTCGTGCTTCAGTGTACGGTCACTCTTGTTTTCTGAAAATTTTTCTGTCAGCCCCATTTCTTCAATACGCGAACGGAATCCGGGAATAACACTGTCTCGCAAGGTGTTGGCTACTTTTCGTATTACCAGTGTTTTTACTTTGCGGGTGTCTGCAATAGATACTTCTTTTTGTATGGCACTGAAGCTTTTGCCGCTGGCTGTGCCGCCATAACTGAGTATAAAACGTTTGTCTGCTGCCATCAGGCGCTCATATAGGGTAGTGTAGGTCATGGTGATAAATACTTGTTTGCAAAAATACAACAAAATGTAGTTTTTACAAAAGTGTATTAATGTCAAAAGAGCGCACGAAAGCGCTCCTTATCCTTCTACTCTATATGTAACGAATTTTAAAACTGTGTCACTGTATACATGATGGCTGCTGTATATAAACCTCCGGGATAGTTGTAGCCCGGTGTGGCTTTGTACTGCACAGCAAACGTCTGGTTTGCACCGCGATTGCCATTTTGGATGATAGGAGATTGGTTAGTGCCCTGCACAGGTTGATATTGGGTGTGTCCACCGGCAATATTACCTGTTGTGTTATTCTGTACTACTTTCAACTCCAGTACATCTGCTACCTTCATGGCAGGTGTTGTTGTGGCCGTACCACTGTAGGTAAAATACTCGTCCACTGCTTGTGCTTTTACGTCAAACCCATCTGTACTGTTGATGGATACCGTATAAAGCGGGCTCTCTACACCTTGGTTCATTGTCGCTGCCGTTGTCATTGGCATTGATACCGTTCCGTTACTTCCCTGTCCGTTGAACTGCGATATCTGCACCACGTTTGCCAATGCCAGCGATACTTTTTGAGAACCACCTGCAGATGCTGTTTGGGCAAATATTGTAGTTGTTTTCAGGAGGGTAGCGGTGAGGATGATAAATAAAGCGATGATGTTTTTGTTCATGTAATGTGGTGTTGGTGCTACAAATATGCATTCATATGCCTGCCATTAGCAAATTATTTACCAGTCGTTAACAACCAGTTTACAAGTCATTAACGAGCCATTAACAAAATACGATAAAAAACAAAAAAAGAGCGCAACGAAAGCGCTCCTTGTTTACCCATTAATTAGTGCTATATGAAAATCTTAGTCTTGCGTTGCTGTATATGTAATAGTTGTTGTATATGTGCCTGCAGGATAGCTAAAGCCTGGTGTTGCCCGGTATTTTACAGAAAAGGTTTGGTTGGCACCGTTATCACAATCGTTAAGGATACGCTTATCGTTATCACCTTCTATGTGTTTGAATTGATGGTATCCGCCGTTTATCTGGCCACCTGTGTTGTTTGATGATATCATCATGTCCAGCACGTCTTTTACACGCATCTGCGGGGCAGGAGAGGTTGTCCCTGTATAATCGAAATAGTCATCAGATGCTTCCATTTCTACGTCAAATTTCCTGTTGCTTCTTATACGTATCTGATAATCGCCGCTTTGCACGCCATTCGCATAATCGTTTACGGTATTAAATGCCAGGTTTACCACAGACCCTGTATTGTTTCCTGTAGCTACAAAGCTAATTTCTATAGCATTGGTTAGCTGTAGGTTGGTTGTTTGCGAAGCTGAACTACCGGCGTTTTGTGCAAATGCAGTAGCGCTGCAGATGAGTGTTATGAATATGGCGGTTATCTTTTTCATTTGTTTTAGTTCGTTGTTTGTTTTGGTTTGTGATACAAAAATATCACTACAATTAGTGGTTAACACTAAAAACAGGGCGGGTTAACGCCCGTTTTACATCCGGTTAACGATATATTAACTAGCTATAGCGTAATTGTTTGATTGTCAGCAGTAGTATGGAAAATAAAAAACCACAGCAGTTGCTGTGGTAATGTTGGTGCATGGCAGAAGTGTGTTTACGGATATAAACTGTGCCTGCGGCTGTGTTGTTCAGGCGGCATTAGTTGTTTTATCTTCCTGATAAATGATATGATAATAAAGCTAGTCAGCATATTGTTGGTGTTTGTCTGTTTTAGTTAAATAAAAGCAACCTTACGGGGTTGCTTTTATTCTTTCTCAGCCTTACAGGGCTGTTTTCAATGCTTTGGGAGTTTTCTCTTCTTTTCACAACCCTACAGGGGCTGCGCTGTATCCTCGGCTAAAATGGTGGTATTACGGTACCGCCCATGTCCTTTCTTGTTGCTGCCTGCCTTACGGGGCGGGTCTTTTTTTGTTTGCCAACCTTACGGGGTTGGTCTTTTGTATGTACCTGCTTTACGGAGCCGGTCTTTTGTTTCTTTTTTTGCCAGCCTTACGGAGTTGGTCTTTTATGTTTGCCTGCTTTACGGAGCCGGTCTTTTGTTTTCGGTTTGAATATGGTTTGTAGTGTGGTTTGTTTTGTTTGTCTGTTTGATGATACAAAGATGGTGTGTAACAATAGCTTATGCGAAATATTTACCCGTGGTTAACACGGGATTTGCAATCGGTTAACGAGCGATTAACAAATTAAAGTGCCATATAGTGATGCAGAAATTGATTGTGGTCAATGGATAATTGCAGGTGTTTTATTTAGCTTCGCATCGCCTTTTACCAAACAATACAAAACATCATCTATGCCTAACACTAATTTCCCGTACAAAGCAGAAGATCTGAGTGCATTTGCTATAACATTCGGCACATTCATCATCTCATTAAAGAATGGTCAGATAGTACATCATGAACCTAAAGACGAAGAAAAATTTCGCCAATGGTTGATAGAAAACAATGTGAGATATCTTTCGTTCAGTAATTAAATATTATTCTTTTACAAATTGACCACTTCCCATCAGCACTGCATTGCCATTGTTGATGGCGTAGTTGTATATCCCTGATGATAAACTTTGTATCGGGATTTGAATGGTGTGTTTTGGTGCATGGTAAGTAGCTGCTGGCATGGTGTAAACAATACGTCCAGACATATCTGTTATTGATATAGTAATTTCCTGTGGCTCTTTTGTGTTAAAATCCAGATGTATATAGTCTTTGGCAGGATTGGGATATGCAAAAGAAGCTTTAGTAGTATTGGTTAAGTTTTCTGTGTTGAGCGATGCATTAGTATACCTTGTCAGCTCGACGCCGTTTTGCGCATCACTTGATATAAAATATAAACTGCCATTAAACTCTACTAACTCTGTTGTGTTTACGCTCATATCTGCGCTGTTTGCCAGACTTAATGGAGTATCTGTGCCATTCAGCAACCAGATGTTGGTGTTGTTGTAAAGGTAAATGTCGTTTGTGATAAATACAGTGCTTGCCAAATACTTGCCGAACATCTTTATGCCATCTATATTACTGCCGTTAATGTCTTTTAATTGTTTGTTAAGTTGGGTTGTCATGTTTTTAGAAGAAAGGCTTTTGTAGCCAGTTGTAGTGGATGTGCCTGTATAGAACAAGGTGCTTTTGTCTACTATAAAGTCTCCGTCATTCGGAGTTACATTCATTCTTGTAATTATTAATGGCTTACCTTGTCCTGTGTATAATTTGAAGTACTGATCGAGTCTGTAGTATAATGTGTTGTTTTCTACAACAAGCTTTGCCAGAGTGTTACTTGTAGTCCAAAAACTGCCTGAAAAAGTAGAATCTATTACAACAGTAGTATTGGTTGTAGGATTGTATTCCCATAGCTTATAATTGTATGCGTTATTGTCATATCCACTAATCATCAGTTTGCCATTCAACTCTATCATATCACTAAAACGTATACTGTTTTGTTGAGATAATCCCGTTACTCTTGTAATGCTATTATCCGTAGGGTTTAAACGGTATATTTCTGCTCCTATGCCAGTGCCAGATCTGTTAGCGAAATACAATTGGTTTTTAAAAACCGTAAAGAGCCCCATGGTTGGGAATGTAGTGTTTAGTTTTATACCGTATGTATTTGTTCCGTCTGTGCAGTATATATTAATGGTATCATTTGCATCGCGTCCCGCAAAATATAATTTGTTGTTTAACACAGCCATATATCTGTTAGCTCCACCTATTACATGCCAAGCATTGCCGGTCAATTTTCCTACGGATATTGTCTTTATTGGAGTGCTATTGCCATCTGTACTCCATATTTGTTGATTGTAGTTTTCATCTGTTGCATAAAAATATAACCGTCCGTTAAACGGCGTGAGGCATGCTGGTGAAGATGCTTGTGAGCCTGGTACAATATCGAATGTCTGAAATGTGTTTTGTGCTATTGAGCTTGAAGAAATAAATAGAGCTAGCAGGGTAAGTAGTTTTTTCATAAAAATCGGTTTGGTATTATAAAGATAACTTTGTTGAGAGTTATTTCATTTATGGTATTCAAAAATGACAATACACTGATGGTTTCCGAATAAGCATATTACACCCTACATTTGCCACATGCCTGCCTCGGTATTGAAAGATTATTATAAAACACTTGAGCTCTTACCCTCTGCCACCCTGGAAGAGGTGAAGAAGGCATATCGTGCGCTGGCATTTAAGTACCATCCCGACACAAACCCCGACGATGTTTTTGCTCATAATCATTTTCTGGAGATACAAGAGGCGTATGGTGTACTAAGCCATGAGCATAAGCGCCGTAAGTATGATGAAGAGCGTTGGCTGAATGGTATGGCCAATAGGGCCAAAGAACAAGTCATTATATCTTCCGCATGGATATTGGCAGAGGCTTTGAAACTGCAAAAGCACATGGCTACCGTAGATACCTACCGCATGAGCCACAGTGCTTTGTACGATTATATAATGCTGCTGCTGGAAGACGGGCATATGGCCATGCTCAAAAAGGACACCAATGATAATCAGGCTTTAGTGCAAGCCATACTTAACAGTACCCGGCATCTGAAATACCAATACATGCAGCCGATAGCCGATAGGGTAGCCTTGCTGGTGCCGGCAGATAACACCCTGCTGACGGCCATATACAAGCAAACACAACGTAGCCACTTGATGGCTTTGTGGGAGAAGTATATGCCGCTGCTGATAGTAGTTGTAGCCTTGCTGCTGTGCCTTTTGATGGTGCTTTATTAGGCGTGTTGCCCATTTTGATTATTAATTTTTTATTGCTTTATATTACGACTTGCTTTTATGGGTCTTTAATGTGTATATTTGCTATGTTCAGCGTAGCAATCGATGAATAATCTACCTTCTTCTACGGAAGACATATTTGTAAGAGAGATGATAGTGCACGGTAACAAAGAGCGTGCAATAAGGGCAGCTTTTCCCCGTATGGTGCCCGAATTTATTCCCGCAGCTATAGAGTATATGATGGAAAACCCCGAAATAAGGCACAGGATAGATGCAGGGATACTGTATTTCTACAAAGGGTTGGTGTCTGGTACACTAAAGGCTGAAATGGAACCTGTATCGCTTAGCGAAAAAAGAGAGTTGCTACATAAAATAATACTACGCAGACGCAGGCACCCTGCTTATGTGCGTACAGAAGAAGGGTTGCGTATGGTTATGGTGAGTGCAACATCTGAAGAGGTGAACGATGCAGTACGTATGGAAAGAGAACTAAGGTCTCAGCATATGAACAGCCAACGAAAATAATTTAGTTTGTTATTTTTATGATATTGTGTAATTTTGTGGTCAATAAACGACCCTGATTATCATGTTCTCTGAAAACCCTCAGTACAAAGAAGTATTCCATTCCACCGTTCACAATCTCCGTTTTTACATGCCACAAGATGTAGCCAATGGCTACCATATGAGCCGTTATGTAGCGGCAGGCGCGCAAAATATATATGCTGCAGGTGGCGCTACAAAGGAGCTCTTAGGCAGTATGATGGATAAGATGCTGGAGATGTGCAATGACGAAAAAAGTCTTAAGACACTGCGCTCTGATATTGCCACATTAGCCAATAATATTAAATATCGCCTTCGCTATCCTGTAGATGAAGACTGTGCACTACGCATGGGAGCCATCTATACTTTTGCAGAAGGTGAAAACCCCGATATTACTGAAGACTTCTGGACCAATAAGAAAGTAGCTCTGGCAAAAGGCGATGCCACACAAGGTATAGTGCCAGACCCTTCTTTGTATGCTTTTTTTTTGAGCATAGGAATACCGTACACGCCGGCATGGAACGAACAGTTGGATATTTTGACCGATACGAATTATTTCAATCAAAGAAGGGAGCTCCTCAACGGCCTGATGCCACAATCCGCAGCGTAGATGCACAGGTAGACGAGTGGTATGATGGTTTCTGGGATATTGCCATGAAGTATTGCGAGGGAGACCTGCAGGCTGCGGAGCACATGATGGACACAAGTGTGTTTATGTTCTATTATCGTATAAAACAAAAAGCTCATTATGCTAAATGGCATAATGAGCAGATGCAGGATATAAAGAAGAGCGCTTAGTAATATTCGTAGCTATATTCTTCCATCATATATTCTTTGTAGGCAGAAAAACCTGTTTCGTAGATGCTTGTCAGCTTGTTGCCTTTATCGTCTTTGGTAGTATATACTGCTGTTTCTTTTACCGTATCGGTAATGACTATCGGTGGTTGGTTTTCGCGTAGATTTACTGTAGCGCTGCTTCCTTCGCCATAGCTGCGCATTACTTTATAAAACTCAGTACGTTTGGTAGTAAGGGGGTAGAAGGTAATGTTGAGTGTTGTTTCTGTAATACCTATCAGCTTGCCTGTTGAGTCTGTACGGGAAGTATATACATAGGTGCTGTCGGTATATTGCAAGTTGTTTTGCCAGGTTCGTTTACTTTTCAGATATTTTACATCGTTAGAATATATGATAAGTCCCGTACACTTATTGCCATTGTAAGTGTACTCAGTTCTTGTCATTTCAACCGTGTCTGTATATGGTGCGTGTATATTATCGAACCAATAGCTGATGCTATTTGCAATATTACCATTTGGCATGAAACGGGTTATCTCTTTGCCATACGGATACCGTGCAGCTTTTTCATACTTATTGTCCTTGCCTATGCGGGCCTCGTATGATTGGGTAATGATGGTTTTAGGATTGCCTGCTATGCCTAATTCAGCTGAATGGGTGTATTTGCTTTGGCTATAGCATACAGTACTAAGTAGTGAAAATAAGAGGATGAGGAAAAGCTTCATAAGTGCGAAGTTACAAATCTGTAGTAGGTAATGGATTGTGTACAAGAGATACTGTCAATAATATTTGTATTCGATTACCTGCAAAACATAAGATTTGTTTTGAGGGTTGTAATGAATGCATTTTTTAGGGTTTCCATGCGCATCCTTGTCTTTGAATATGATGAGTGTTTTGTTGATTTCCCCTGTTAGTTCGACATTGGTTGTGATAGTTGTAGTATCACCGGAATATTCATAAGTGGTGCGTGTGGTAGTGTATCCTTTCGATTTGTCTGTGTAGAAGTTCTTGATGATTTGCTCTTTGTAAGAACCATCCTGATTGTATGCGGACGTGTTTTCGCTCTTGTAAAAGCTTCCACCGGGATAGATGGTATTTGATGTGCTTACAGATGTAAGGGAGCTTGGATGAGAAATTGTAGCTGTATCCTGCACCCCATCATTTTGGTAGTTGATAGACATTGTCGGCACACCGTCTGTCATCTTGAAATTTATCTTACTAAATGTGTCTCCTGTAAATGTGTATCTCCTGCTTTGAGATACATAGCCATTGGTATTGTAGCGAGATGTGTGTTTTCCATTTACAGAGTCGATAATATTTATTTCTCCGTTTTCTGATAGATTGATATGATAAAACGTACTTGTTGTACTTTCTATATTTCCATTGAACCTATCTGATGTGATGTCGGTGAAGCCGAGTTGTTTTTTTGGTGTTTCGTTCGTACTGTTTTGTTCACTCTTGTTGCTACAAGAAGCAACAAGGAGTCCTATGATGATAGTTGCATATTTTCTCATGTTGTAGATTGTTTGTATAAATATATAGCATGCAATTCGAAAAATAAATTTTTTGAAATAAATAATTATTGTACTTTTGTTGTGAAATTGTTCTTTTCAATTGGCAGACGTGCCATTCTCTAATACGTCATCAGGCAATACTGCCGCCTGTAAGTGCTTTTTGGTTTGAAATATTAGATTCTTCTTTTCCTATGGCAGATGTTATTGATGTTGTGCATAAAATTACCTATGAGGTTAATACAGACCCGTTGCAAAAAACCAATGAGCTGATTGAAAACCAAGTGCGGTTATTGTCTGGTCTTAATAAATTATTGCAACAATATGTTGTTGAAATTGGTCGGGCAGGTCGTAGTGTGTCGAAAGATGTGGCTGATATAGCCAAAACTATTGATGTTGCTACCAGGCAAATTGAGAAAAATGCCCAAAAGTCTAAAAGTAGCATGTCGGAAGTGTTGTCCGGTGCCATGAAAGGGCTGGGTTTAGATGGTGGTCTTGAAGGTGGTGTTAGCCGGTATGTAGCAATGTTAAAAGAGCATTTTATTTCGCTGGCAACTGCGGGCAAAGAGGCTGGCAGTAGTATGGATAAAATGGGCCATGTAATTGCGGCGCTTGGTAAGGGTAAAATACAAGGTGCAAGTAGCGCTGTTTCTTCTTTTGCAGGTAGTCTTTTGTCTATGCCGAATGCTGCCGGTTTGGCAATATCAGCATTGACTGTGTTGGGGAGCATGTTGCTCGATTATATAGATAATGCAGACAAGGCTTCAGAATCAACAGCATTGTTTAGTAAGCTTTCTGAAGATGTAGCAGGTAACGCTGCCTCAGAACTGGCTAATCTTAAGGTTCTTGTAGATACGATGACGAATACTAATTTGTCGTATAAGCAAAGAGGAGAAGCATTGACACAGCTACAGTCGTTATATCCTGAATATTTTGGGATGCTTGATAAAGAAAAAGCGCTTAATGGCGAAATAAAAGAAGCATACGAGGGGGTTACTGCCACTATTCTTAGGAATGCAAAAATCAAAGCCCAAACATCTTTGCTGGAAAATGCATATTTAGAAAAGGAAGCTGCAGAAACAAAGCTTAAAGGCTTGAGAGGCGGAGGTACTAATACCTTTGTTTATTACGACAATAGTTACGAGGCTGATTTGAAAAATACAATTGCCAGAAAACAACGGGATATAGATGCAATAGCAGCTAAAATACAAGAAGAAAAAGAGTTCGAAAACCCTCAGTTTGGTTATTATCTCAATCCTGAAGATAGAAAGCGGGATGAACAAAGGCGTAAAAGTGAACGCAATAATTATTATTCATATGGCAGAAGGTATTCTCCTTCTGAGGATAAAATTAAGAACACTAAGGCTGATAAGGCTATCGTTGTAAAGCCTGTTAATGACTACGAGTCGTCGTCGTACTGGACAGACGATATAAGTAAGCGTGGTGCCTTACAGGCACAGTTGGAAATTATGAAAAGGGGGCTTGTATCCGTAAAGAACCTTGAAATGCAACAAACTAAAGATGTTGAGGCAGCCTACAGTAACGGATTAAAGACTTATGAAGCCTATGAAGAGGATAAGTTGCTGATAAAGCAAAGGTTTGCCAAAGCAAGACTAAAGACAGAAATCTTAGAGTTGAAAAGCTTGTTGGACAATAAAGATATATCTGATGTTGACAAAGAGGTGTATAAGCATCAACTAAGTGAAAAAGAACTAGAGCTTGTACAAACAACCAATGCAGAAAAACATGATAAGGAAGTAAAAGATAAGAAAGCCAAAGACGATGCCGAAACTAAGCGCCAGGCACGCATAAAGGAAACAGTAGCGGCGTATCAAAATCTGGCTGCTGAGGCAGTGAAGGCAATTAACACGATTTACGATGCTCAAATAAAAGCGTTGGACAATGAGATAAAAGTGCGTGAAAGGCGTGTAGAGCAAGCCAAGAAACTTGCGGAAAGAGGCAATGCCGAAGTGTTGAAAATGGAAGAGGAGCGTTTGGCGGAGGCACAAAAGAAAAAAGAAGCTTACGCCAAGAAAGAAGCCATACTGAATGCTGCCCTAGCTTTTTCTAATTCGTTAGTAGCAGTAACAGGTGCTGTTGCCAATGCTGTAAAAGGAGATCCGTATACGGTAGCCGCCCGTGTTGCTGCAGCTATAGCAGCTGTTCTCGCTGCATTAGGTTCAGGCTACGCATTTGTGCAAAGCTTCAAGAGCGATGGTGCATTTGCCGATGGCGTAGTTGACTTTCGCGGGAAGGGCGGGCCAAGGGATGATGCCAACTGGGTGAGAATAAGCAGTGGAGAGAGTGTTATTACTGCAGAAGGTACCAGGCAAAACAGACAGTTGCTCGAAGCAATTAATAGTGGTGCAAAATTGCAGTTCTTCAATCCCGCACTGGCCTATACCATGCCTGTGTTTGCAAGCCCCGGTAATTCAACAAAAAGCTATGCATCACAAAATGATTTGCGAAATGTTGAGACTAAGTTGGATGGCGTTATAGCTGCTATTGAAGACAATAGGATGAAGCAAAATATTTTTTTTAACGAACATGGAGTAGGAGTGATGACCGAACGCGCCATACGAAGAGACAGAAAACGCTGGATGTAGCGTAGTTGAAGACAATAATATTTTATCACCAAATACCTGAACCTTGATACTGAAGATTTTTATTAAGCAAACCGGCACGTATAATGCCGCCGGTACTCAAATTTATTTTGACGGTGCCAACCCATACGATTTGAAATTGTTTACTGGTTCCCTGCCGGCACATCGTCAATGGCCATCTTACGGAAACTATATTGATGTGACCGAAAGTGTAGGAGATGTATACAAACTAAAACTTACCTGGACTGCCGAGCGTGATAATGAAGGCTTTGTAACACCCGGAGCCACACAAAACAAAAAAGGAAGTAGTGGTACGCTGAGCTTTGAAGCAGAAGCACATACACTTCTCAAAAAATGGTTGGTTGATGATGTGAGCGCTCCCCTAAACAGTGTTGATGTAAAGATTGTACACGAGGGCTGTGGCGAGTATCTGGACTATGTAATCAAATCTACTGATTTGCAGTGGTGTGAAAACAGCATTTGCAGTTTCGATATTTCCATTAAGCAGAAAGATGAAATATTGAACTGTATTAAAAGTACTTATATCAGCGATAATCATAAGAAGTGGTTTCAGCGCCAGCCGGAGAATAAAAAACACCCGCGATTTAGTTATTGCAACGAACAGCGACCAAACGGAATATTGGTAATGTTCTGGTGGATGACTGCTGTGGTTACAGTGCCTACTTTGATGGTGCTGATTCCGATTATGTCGGTATTGAACTCTATTTTCTTTGTCATCAATATGCTCATTGGGATTGTGAATACAATCAGAAAAATATTTGGTGGAGGCAGAGATGATAAAGTTGATTGGAAGACAATACCTTATTTCGATTTCAGAGCACTGATGGATGCTTATGGCGCTTATTTTGTTGAAAGTGCCGGGTGTGGCAGAGAGCATCCCGCTCCTTTGATACGCGATTATATTACTAATGTGTGCGAAAAGTGTGGGGTACAAGTCAGTGCATTGTCTGCACCTATCTTTTTTGCAGAAAACCTGACTATCGAAACCGCATCGAAAGGGTTGACAACCGTCAGCAATCCTCATTACAATGCATGTTATCTGTATCCTGTAACAGAAAGGGGTATCAGACGTTTTGCTTCACTAAATGCATTGAGAGCCATACCTAACAATACAGATTATTATATACCTGACAATGCGCCCTTACAAACGCTGGATGAGTTTCTGGATGAGTTGAAAGGATTGTATAATGCAGAGTGGCGTGTAACAAACGGCGTGCTCTACTTTCAGCGAAAGGATTGGTTTTTGCATGG
Source organism: Flavipsychrobacter sp. (assembly GCA_035299045.1). Classification (GTDB taxonomy): domain Bacteria; phylum Bacteroidota; class Bacteroidia; order Chitinophagales; family Chitinophagaceae; genus Polluticoccus. The sequence goes on along the minus strand of DATGXJ010000028.1, from coordinate 54,276 downwards.
CGGATATGTATATGATTTTACAGATAATGGGGCTGACAGAAATAAGATATTGCAAGGGCTCTGTTTTGAATGGAATGAAATAAAGTATCCCGCGCTTGTTGAAGGCTTGTACTCTGATGACCCTGCAGATACTTGTGGCAATGAGGCTAAAAAGCACATGAATGCTTATATGTCTTACGGCTCGGTAGATGAGAATCCCAATTTTGAAGGCACTAGCGATAAGACTGTAATGTATGGTGCAACAAAGTTCAGGTTTGATGGTGCCAGTGACGATTATATATATGATGCAATGCAGGTTGTGATCAACTCATCATTTCTTACACCTTTCATGGCGGGCACGATGCTTGACTTTGTGGAGCCTGCTTTTGAGGAATTTGCAGACTACGCACTATTGTTGAAAGACGAAACCTGCACATTGCCAAAGGTGCTGATTTGGGATGGTGAAAGATATGATAATGCGCGATGTGCCAAACTGTATAGTACGCAGAAAACTGACAATAATGATTCTCCGTCAATAAATCCAGTGTACAATAAAACTGCTACACCCTGGATAGACAGGCACCCCGAACACACTTTTGTAAGAGGTAGTGGATTGACATTACCACGCAATGAACCGGGTTATTATCTGTTGTCGGATTTTACCGGTGTAAGAAAGAAACGAAGGCCCGCAATGCTAGTTAACTATCCGATGTATTTCGAGCCTTATTATGCCGATACAATGTGGGATTATTTTCACTGGATAGACGACCCGAGGTTAAATCCTGCCATGCACCAAAATTGGAATGCCAAAATCAGTCTCTGTTGCGAAGATTTGAGAAAACTAAAAGTATTTGACGATGCCCGCAACATAGTTATTGGCGAGAAGGTGAAACTACCCTCTGCATACTATAAAGACGGTGTGATAACAGAAATAGAGGTCAGCTACGACCCAACTGATAGCTTGGGCCAATACATACAGCTAAAAGGAATAGTATAAAAATACCTAAACCAGTAAACCCTATTAATCATGCTTTGGTTCAGCGATAAAAAAGAATTACAGTATTACAATCAGTCTCCCGGTGTGCCTTGTTATTGCGAGGAGCTGATTTATCCCGGCGATATGATGCTGCAAGGCAGCATACCGGGTGGTAAAGGCACAGGAAAATATAACATAGGTTTCGAGGTATGGAGTACAGATGGCAATACCATTTATGAAGTAGTGACATCTTATTTCGATTATTACTTCTTCACCAATCCGGTAAATCAGCTCCATTATTTCTCCGCTCGGCTCAAGAGCTTTAGTCCCGCAATGTGTGCGCATAAATGTTTCCTGATACGTGTAGGCATTACCAATGTTGGCGAGCCAAATAACTACTTGTTTGCCAATTGGACTGAAAGATGGTGCATCAGCGAGTGTTGCGATACGGCAAGGGGTATAACAATATCTCAGGACGGCGTATTAACAAATCCGACAGATGGTGGCGTTGGTACTACTGTGCCTGCAGGTAAGGCAAAGCTGAATGATTGCGGAGAGCCGATGATACGGTTGATTTCGCAGTTTGATTGTTATGATGCATTTACAGGAGATTATTATGGTCGTCCTACACATATACTTACAGGTTCATTTGTGCCATTCCTGAAGATTACCAGTATGAAAGGGCGTATAGTACGTAGGCCCAGAGAGGTGAAGCGTGAGATAAGCTACAATTGCCGCCTGCAGCAATCAGAAAGTACACAAGAGTATCTGTTAGAAGGGTTTGAATACTTTCCTGCCTGGAAGATGGCCGAAATAGAAAACCAACTGCATGCTAACCATATATGGGTAGATGACTACGTAAACTATAAAGAATATCAATATCCAGGTGGTACGGCTTTTAAGCAGATTCACAAATGTGCCGAATTGTTTAAACTCGAGACTTCATTGCAAGACTGTACGCAGCGGCAAGTGTTTGGTTGCGGAGATTGCACCAATGCTGTAAGTTATAATGGCGCTGCTAAAATGTATGCTATTCCGGCATCCTATTCGGGTGGGGCATTTTACGGAGAAGGAAAACAATTGGTTGCAAACGATTATCCTGCATTATTGGATTATTTGCGCGCTCAAAATGGTGTAACAGCGGTAAGCGATAGTGACGAGTTTGATGGCTACTACAATGTAGTAAGTGTTTTTGCGGAAGGGGTATTGCCATCATTTTTTTATTACAATGCTCCTATTGCCCGAAACAGAGTGTACGGGAAAGTGGTAAATAGTACAGATGAGCTAGTAAATCCTGTAGTTTGCGTTGTGCCTGTTGCTGGTATATTAACACAGGAAGATATTGAGTGTATTGCACCTGTAAATGGTACCGTTGCCATTGAAAATGATGCTGCTATTGAGGTCTTGGTTCGTTCTACCGGTGTGTGGACGATATGGCCGGATGTCAGCAAAGCGTTTGTGTCTAAGAATCAGGTAAGCCTTACCATACATTCATTTACCAATACAATAGTACAAGCACCTGACGAAGATGTGCTTGTAGATTATGAAATCATCGGCATAGTGGATGCTGCCGCAAGGCCGCCGATTATGGTTGTCCTGACAAATGCTAATAACGATACCATACCTATCGGTGTATACGTGAGCATTGATAATAAGGGGCTGATACGCTATTCAGGTTCGCCTACATCAGCTGATGAAAGCGGTACAACCATCCATCTTGAAAACCTTGTTTATAATATCTAATACATTTTCACCATGACAAAAAAAGTAACCATACCCATCACCAATCACAGTACATCAGGAATATGTACTTCTTATTACACCGTAGGCTACAGGCTGAGCGGAGAAACCAATTACACAACGCTCTCGCCCTTTTATCTGCCCGATATTGAAATAACAAACCTTTTGCCGGGTGTTACTTACAATGTGCGTATTGTTCGCCATTGCTGTGATGGACTGGAAAGTACGCCTTTATTACTTGATGTTAATACCTAAAACCTTTAGCCATGCCAAATGCAGTTATCACCATACCGCAACCCCTCCTTACTTCCGGGCAGTTCTTTAAGGTCCGACACAGGCAAGTGCCTTTCGGAAGTTGGAGCGGATATACTAATAGAAATAATAACCCTTTTACCTTGACGGGACTAAGTGCCAATCAATACGAACTAGAAATAGTATTGGTGAAACCTGACGGTACGGAGTGTCCTGCTGTCTATAAGACGTTTACCATTACTGGTGAATATGATTGTGCCAAAGTGAGCTTTACCGCACAAATGGTAAAGCTGGGTAGTGTGTACAATCTTGTGGTTCAGTATACAAAGAATGCAGGCTATACAGACCCGCCTTGCGGTTGGCGTATTGTGTACACACAAAACAGCACTACGAATACTTATACTGTTGCTTCGCTGTCAGGTTCTACAGGTAGCTTCAAGATTCCGTTACTGAATAACAATGGCGTATTGGTGCGTGTGTACTCGGATATGTGCAGTGACAAGATAAAAATGTGTTATGAGTCTGATGTGTCGAAGCCAACAGAGCCATGTACAGGTATGACGCTTGTAAATGCTGTGATGACAAAGAATGTATCAACCAATACATTTTATATCACACTGAACATTACACAGTCTGCACCGCCTACTACAATGCCGATGGTTTACTACAAGCAAACTAATGCTATTAATACAGGTAAGGCAGATGAATTATTGTTCAATCCGACCATTTCGGCTACTGCGACAACAATTGTATTTAAGGTAAGCCCGAATAATAATGTGAATTCTGAAGTGTATCTGTATACAGGTTATTTGCGAGATGCATGTGGTAATATTTTTTACTACAATGTAAGTTGTAGTCGTTTTTAATTTTGTTTTATTGTTTATTATGTTGTAATTTTGTTTTTATAAATTTCCTGCCACATAGCCGGTATGCTATTCAAAACATACGTTCAGGCCTTATCCTGCCTTTACAAGGATAGTTTGTTTTTAACCTTTAAACTTTTAATCAAATGGCTTTTTGTCCGGCAGATTGTGCCAACATCACCATTACCACCAATCAGCCCGGTGGTTGCGACCTGAAGGTTCGCAAACGTAATATCGACCGTATCGGCTTCTTTCCCTGCAGTGTAGACCTGCCGGCACCATTTACCTGTGCAGGCTTGCAGGCCCTGATTGATGCAAATACCCTCACATTCAGCAGCCCATTGGCTAATATTGAAGTGCAGGACCCGAATTTTGAAGAGCTGCAAATTGCAGACTGCCGCCCGAGCGAACGCATGGCTACAAGCCGCCTCATTACATTCCAGGATAGAATTGCTATTGAGACAGCAGCTATTACTACACCTACAGCGGTTCCTGCTAATTTGTTCTTCGACTACGACTTCTGGAAGGATAAGAAAACCAAACGCGCTATGCTGCGCTATATGTTTGTCTTCTGCGATGGTAGCGTAGTAGTGCCTAAAGATGAGAATGGCAAACCTATGGCTGCAGGCCTGGATGTATTCCTTAGCTACGAAAGGCAGGGCAGCGGTGGTAATTCTTACATCCTCGAAATCAAAAAAGGCCAGTTGGAATTCAAAGGCGATCCGCTTGATTTCAACAAGCCTGAATTTACAACCGGCAATGAAGTGTTCTATCTGACAGATTGCCCGGGCATTTTATAACAAGTAACATAAGGGCAGGCATTTATTGCGGGCAGCTATGGTGCATCGCACCCGAACCTATTTCCTGCGCCCCGTAAGTGCCTGCCCTGCTTGTTTTACCAGATACAAATAACCAAACCTAATAAGCTACCATGCAACCAAACGAAGTATTAGCCATACTGAACAAAACGGTGAAACTGAGCCGTGAAATGACAGAATCCCTGCAACGTAAACGCGATGTGTACTATGGCATCAGCCTGCACACTACAGGTGCCTGCCCTGCATTCAGAGATTTGTCTGGTGGGGGTACCATATACCCACAGGGCTATTATGGTCCGGAGTATCAACGCTTGTTTGATAAACATTTGCTGAGCCGCCACCCGAGAGAGAACGATGCAACCCGCAACTGGCGTTTCAGCCAGTATCGTCCGCTGACGAAAGCCCCATTTGCACAGATAACGGAAATAATAACAGGTGCCATCTTTCAAGATTCTAACTACGACCTGAACTTGCAAGACACACAAGATGAACAATATATCTGGGGCAATCATTTCGGCGGGCACGATATAGTAGGGTATTTCTGCAATGTGGCTTTTCGGAATATGGTTGAAGACCCGAACGGGATACTGTTGCGCATACCTGCATTGCCGGGCTATGCACAGGCAGATGATAAACTGCAGGTAGATATATGGTTCGTAAATACAAAAGATATAGTACTGTTGACACAGGACGACTTTGTATTTCTTCGCAATGGCTATGCATGGTGGGTAGATAAGCAAACCATCTGGCGATTCAGTTACAAACCCGAAGAGAAGAAATATTATCTCTCGCAGGAAGATGCGCACGGCTACTATGCACACATGCTTGGCCGCTTGCCTATTAGCATCGCAGGCGGCGTGTGGAATACACAAGGCTATTATGATAGCTATTACAGCAAGGCAAAAGCTGCTGCCGACGATTTTGTAAGCGCTTACAGTGCCGCACAGTTGGTAGATAAAGAAGCATCTCACCCTTTTATTGTAGAGGCAAGTACAGACTGCCCCGATTGCCGTGGACTTGGGCAGGTGCAGCAGGATTGTGACAGTTGCCCTAACGGTGTGGAACTGGTGTCTTGTGGTAGTTGCCACGGAAGCGGGCAGATAAGTCGTAATCCCGGACAGCACATTATAGTACCGCAGGATAAACTGAAAGACGGTTCCCCTATACAGATAGTGAACCCGGATGTAAGTATCAATAGTCACCATCGCGGTGTATGCGCACAGGTAATGAACCTTATAATAGAAGCATTGCACTTGCAGAAAACGGAAGAAGCGCAGAGTGGGGTTGCAAAAGCTATTGATCAGGAAAGGCTATACAAGTTTATCAGCAATGTCAGCAATCATGTATTTGATAAACTGATAACCGATACACTGAGGGATATCATTGCCTATCGTAATGCAGGTGCTATTGCAGGTACAGTACATCCGGTTGAATATCCGTTCAGGGTGTTGAAACCAACACAATTTCGTATTAAGACATCTGCCGATTTGCTGAATGAATATGCAACAGGTAAGCAGGCGGGCATGCCGGTGTTCATCCGCAGGCGCATGGCGCTGGATTTTGTGGACAAGCAATACAGCGGTGATGCACTGATGAAGAAGAAAGCACAGCTGATAACACAACTGGATAGCCTGAGTATATTGAGTATAGATGAGATAACTGCTATGCGAAATGCAGGTGTAGTAAGCGATGTAGAATTGCAATACAGCAGGAAGCTACCTGCCGCTATAGATGCACTGATAAGAGATAAAGGGGAATATTGGTTTTTGAATACACCAAACGATGTTGTTGAATTGGGCCTGTTTCAGGTTTAGGTGTTTGTTTTTTGTTTCATAGAATGTGAAAAGAGCGCCTTGTCTAAGGCGCTCTTAATTATTTATTGATTTTTGATACAGTTGCTGTATTCTTCCATCATATTGGTACCCGGACCTGATTCGAAACGCAGGCCCTGCATTTTTTTAATTTGGTCTTCTGTTTTGTTACAGATGGTTTTTGTATCGTCGGTAGTTTGTCCGCTGGTATAATAGTAGCGAACTTTACACTTCCAGCAATATTCTTTGTTTTTGTTGCAACTGGCCGTAAAAATCAACAGAGCAGCCAAAGGTATCAGTATTCTCATCTGGTCGAAATTTAATAGCAATATAGTGAATTATTCTATGTTGTAAAGGCACTGTTTACAGATATTATCCGCATGAAAATCAATAGATTATTGCCTTGCCCGTTTGTTAGTTGCTTGTTAACCGATTACAAACCTGCTGTTAACCTGCCCTTAATATTTCTTTTGTGGCCTTCGATGCCCCCATATTTGCATCATCAAACAAACAAACTAAAGCGCAGCGCCGTAAGGCAGCCACAAACAAAACAAACAAGCCCGCCCCGTAAGGCAGGTAGCAAACAAAACAAACAGAAACAAGAATTAAAACACACCAAATCATGGCAACACAACACAACGCAGTAGCGGTATTGATACCAGGAGCCGAAAAATCGGCAGTTGCGACAGCCTCTGAGAAATACGATATACACGTAGTAAATGAAGAAGTGTATAGCCTGCAGCGCGATTATGAGCGCTACTTCAAGCCATCAAGGCATATTTTTCATAAAGAAGATGTGAACCTGCTTTTTGTATTTGCAGATGGCAGCGCACAGTTGGTAGAAGATGTGGTGAGCCTGAAAGGTGTGCTAAGTAAAGTAAAACATCTGCTTGGCATGCATGCAGCTTAATAGCACCGCAATCGACTGATGCTTTTACTATCCGCATGCTAATGCTTTGTAAATAAGCTGTTAAGCAGGCGCTAATATTTGGAAACCGTATAAGTCAGATATTATATTCGTTCTTTAAGCTGTTTTCGCACAGCCTGAAGCACAAAAAACACAAAGCCGTATTTAACACTACGGTTCAAAACAAAAACAATAAAAAACACACAAAATGAACGCATTAAAGAATGCCGTTGCGATATTATTTCCCGGCGTAAACACTACAGACATTCAAGTCGCTGCATCTGTTCACGAAGCTAACATCCTTGTAAGGGAGCCATATAACGAACAGAAAGATTACACTAAGTTTTTCAAACGCTCGAAGCGTGTTATTACTACAGATAGCATGAACCTGTTGTTCATCTTCTCTGATGGTGAATCGCTGATGGTAAAAGACGCAAATGCACTCAAGAAAGCACTGAAGCGCGTTGCTGTAGCAGCGGGTGCATTTGCCTAAGCTACAGTTGCGTTCGTGTTTTAACTATATTCTGCAATGGTCTGCAGATAGTACCCTTATGGATTTTCATAAGGGTATGACCAATTGTACTATGCTTTGTTGGGTAGTGTGATGGTAAATGTACTGCCTTTGCCCGGAGTACTGCTCACCACAATATCACCGCCATTTTTCTTAATGAACTCGTAGCACAATTGAAGGCCAAGCCCTGTGCCTTTTTCTCCGCTGGTACCACGTGTGCTGTTCAGGGTGAGCTCGCTGAATAGTTTGCTGAGCTGATCGTCCGTCATACCGACGCCGGTATCTGTAAACGATACTTGTGTGGTATTTCCGCTAGTATATCCGCTTATGGTAATAGTGCCACCATCAGGGGTAAACTTAATAGCATTTGATACCAGGTTTCTGAATACTATATCTATCTGGTTGGCATCGCCGTAGGCAATCAATTCTTCTGGTATATTATGAGTGAGCGTGATGTTTTTTTGCATTGCTGCATCTTTCAATACTGCAATTGTTTTCAGAGCCTTACGTTTCATGCTCAGCTTTTCAATGTCCAGTTTTTGTTCACCCTTCATGCGGCTCTGTGCCCAGTAGAGCATGTTTTCCAATAGCAAGCTTACAGACTGTAACTTATTATTGAGCTCATTTTTGTGCATAGAGAACTCCTCAGGTGTCATCAGCTTTTCGTCCAGCATCATCATGGTGCCGGTCAAAGCATTTACAGGGCTGCGCAAATCGTGAGATAGTACGGAGAACGTAACATCTTTAAAATCGTTCAGTTCTTTTAGTCTATCAGCCTGTGTTTCTATTTCCTCTTTCTGCGCCAGTATTTCTGCCTGACGTCTGCGTTCGCGCTGCGCATTGCGGAAGAACATCATGGCGATGATGGCAGCCAGCACAATGCCTAAAAACGCGGCAAACAACAGTATATTCTTATTATTGGCTTTTGCTACTGCAAGTGCCTTGTCTTTTTCCAGTATTTCAATTTCGCGCTGTTTCTTTTCTATCTCGTAGTTGAAGACCATTTGTTCGGCCTTGTTCTTAGCCTCATCGCTACTGAGGCTGTCGCGCAGCGATTGATTTATTTTGAAATAAGTGAGTGCATTGGCAAAATCGCCACTGTGCTCATATATATCGGCCAGTTTACCCGAGATATCCCTTGCCTGTTCTTTAACACCTATTTGCTGCATGATGCCAAGTGCATCTTTCAAATAACCGATAGCACCTGTGGTATTGCCTTGTTTGAATAGCACTTCGCCAATGCCTGCTTTGCAAACACCCACACCCTCTGCATCCTGTAGCTTTTCAGAAACAATCAGTGATTCCTGATAAAGTGCCAGTGCTTTAGTCAAGTCGCCCTTCTTCATATAGGCTTCTGCCATATTGCCTTTTAGCAGGTTTTGCAGGTATTCATTTTTTACTTGTGTGGCAATTGTATATGCCTCGTTCAGTGCAATCAATGAAGAGTCATATAGCTTACGTTCATTGTATATTATGGCATTGGTTGTAAGATTGCCTATTATATGGTTTTTGGCATCTGCTGCCCGGTTGATTGCTAATGCCCTGCTGTTGTAGCTAAGTGCATTTTTATAATCGCTAAGGCGAGCGTATATATTTGCAATATTAGAAAGGTCTGTTGCTATGTCAACTTTATTTCCCTTTTCTCGTTCCTGTATTTTTAAGCCCTGCAGGTAATAGTCAAGAGCCTGGGTATAGTTACCCATTTTATAGTAGATGTTGGCAATATTGCTGCGTACTTTGGCACTTTGCAGGTTTTGGTTATAACGCTCTGCATAGTTTAATGCACTGTCATTCATTATCAATGCTTCACTATAAAGCCCCTTTCGGAATAAAGCATTGGCTATGTTTGTATAAACAGGGCTTGCTTCTTTATATATTTTGTTCTCATTGATGATGATGAGTGCCTGTTTTTGTGTAGCGATGGCACTATCGTATAATCCGCGGGTGAAAAAGGAAGAGCCCAACTCTGTCAGCGCAAGCGCAACACCTCTGTAATACTTATTGCCCGATGCCAGTGACAATGCGCGGCCGGCAATATTGTATTGAGAGTCCGGCGAACTGTGGTAGTACGTTTGTGCAATATGCGTGGTAAGTAACACCTTGTTGGTATCGCTGTCCTTGAGGGTGGCAATAACCTTTCTGAGGCTGTCTGTATTAGTCTGTGCCTCTGTTTGTTGTATGTTGAAAGCTATTACAGCTATTGCTATAATAACCATCCGGAGTAATTTGTTCATTAACGGGTCATTCTTGTTTGTGTTTGCCGGCTTGAGTATAGGTAAGATGGTTTGTTGCGATAGAGCTGCATAATCTTGTAAATATACAACGGATATTTAAATGATGCTTTGTACTTATGTGCAAATGATATATGTCATTACAGCTATTAATGTCTGTAGATTACTAGTTTTATTTTCGGTTTATAATATTTTTATTTATCACTATGTATGATGAATGATGATGCTTATAGCACTTCATAGGGTTGCAAAAAAACTTTTTTAAAAATATTTTTTGTTATTTAAAAATAGTTTGTACATTTGTACAATAAAGCCAAAGTCACCCACCATGAACATCAAGAAATTCTCTCCTAAGGATGCCCGTATTATAAAAGATAATGAAGGCAAAACACCTGATGAATTACTGACACTGGGCCTTTCGCAACGCGGATACAGGCGATTGCTGGAAGATAGTGTAGAAGTAGAGCAAACGAACAGTACACTGCTGCAACCTGTAAGTGTACAGGCTGTTTCGCTAACCCCTGTAGCCATCAGCCCTGCAGATATACCCAAACGCATTAATCTGTACAACAAGAGAAGTGGCAGAACAGTACTGATGGGTTACAAAGCAGCTGCAATGCTGGCAGATAAATATCCTCACGAATTTGAATTGATAGCATAATGGCGAAGAAAAAACCTATACCCGAACCCGTAGTTGAAGACATCATCATAACCCCTGTAAGTGTAGAACAGATAATTGTAACCACCCAACAGGAAATGCAGATACCAGAAGGTTATGTATTGCTGGTGGCACTTAACGGAGATGGCTCGGACAAACCCGGCAGCGAGTTCTTCTACCCTGCAGGAAAGTACCAGAAGTATTACGGAGATACCACAAAATTCAGACTGAAAGCTAAAAACGAAATAACCGAAAACACACACTATGAATATCTCAATAGAACAAGCCAACAAATTATTGGCCGCACTGACCGGAAATGTAGCAGTTGTGGCAGATGAGCAACAAGCTGATGCAGACGTTGATACAGAAGCACTATTAGCATCCATCAACGAAAATATTACCACCAATCTGCGCCCTACGCTGGAAGAGCAAATGAAGCCTCTGATAGAGGGTAATTATCTGGGTAGGTTTACGGGTACAATGCGTGCTGCTATGTATCGCATCTTCAACATTCCTCGCAAGGAATTGGAAAGCCTGAACATTGAACAGATGGTGGCAAAGTGCAAGCAGATGGTAGATGCGCAAATAGCACAAAACGAAATCGAAAGACAACAAGCAGCAGAAACTGCCATCAACGGATATGAAGCGCAATTGCAACAGATAAAGGATAACTACGAAGCAATGCTATCGGCAGAACGCAATAAGCAAGTGCAACGCGATATTACTGCAAGGTGTATGTCTTTGTTGGAAAGATTGCCGCGCAAGGGTGGCGACATAGCCGAACAGGCAGAGATGCTACGTTACAAAATGCAATCGGCTTACGATATCCGCTACAATGAAGCAGATAAAAAGCTTGAGTTTTATAAAGAAGATAAACCCGTTTTCACGGATAATCAACCAATGAGTGATGAGAGTTTTGCACGTATGTGGGCAGAAAAAGCAGGCATACTTGTAAACGATACCCGTCACATATCGCCCGCTGATGTAAAGGCAGGATACAGTGGTGGCTATGGCAGCGGTGTCATCATTGCCCAACCCGAGCCCGATAATGCAATGGAAGCCATTGTAGCATGGGCAGAACAATAGTACCATAGCAGGACGCTGCTATTCAAACAACACGTTTCTTGCCGAAAATCTTTTTCGGTTTCCCAACACTTTTATTGGCAGTAACCCTGCTGCATCCAACTATTTCGAGCCCCTGCAGGGGACGGGGCTCACAACCTATTAACGTATATAAGCCATGAGCTTTAAAAATGCCATGCAGGCAACACAGAAAAGCATATTGCAATATGCAAAACAAGGCCGTCCGTATGAGGTGCTTGCCGCTGTGCTTGCTGCCAGACAATATAATACAACCATTATGGAGACCGACCTGCAGTCTGAAGCAGGTAAAAAGCGCCAACTGAAGATAAACTACTATGCACCTATCTGCAATGATAACGGTACAGGTACAGAGAGTCTGTGTAATGCAGGTACTGTAGTAGAACCGAAGCAAGTGTTCTTTGAACTGAAACGTACAACTGCATCTGCTGTTTATCAACTGAATCGTGATGACGTGCGTTATGTAGATGGTGCTTACTCTTTCAGCGATCATGCAAAAGCTGCCATCAACGCTGCACTGCCAGCGGTACGCCGCAAGCTGGCATTGGAAGTTGCCAATCTGCTTGTTTCAGGTGCTGGCCTGTTGCCTGATGGTAATACAAGCCGCATGCTGCCTTTCCTGGATAAAGAGAATGGTAGTGTGAACCCTATGGGCCTGTGGGAGATTGAGCGTATTTATCGTGATGCGGGATTCTCTAATCCTTTTGTAGTGGGTGGTACAGATGTGTTCCATTGGCGCAAAGCAGTAGAGATTGGCGGTGTGAATGACAAAGGTCAGGACATAAGCCAACTGGGCCGCAGCAATGCCTATTACGACAGCCTGATTAATGATGCATTCGGTGATCCTGATAGTGAACATATCATCAGCTTCGATCCGCAAATGCTGAAGTTTGTAAGCTTCAACCGCAACGCAGGCATCTTTGCGACAGACCTGCAAAACATAGATGCTATAGACTCTATCTACCAACGTGGTGGTACAGACTATATAGAAGGTGTAATGGCAGACCCGCTGACAGGCCTGCTGTGGGATTTGAATGTTAACTACGATAAGTGTAACTATCGCTGGACATTCCAATGGAAACTGGAATGGGACATCTTTGTGATGCCGCCTGCTGTGTGTGGTATTCCGGGTGTAAACGGCATCTTCCACTTTACCACATGCCCTGCGGTGCAATATACTTGTCCTGATGGTGGTACGCCTTCAACACCTGCATCGAGTCATACTTACGAATGGAATACAAGTGGTGCGGTAACCTTCCCGCTATATATACACAAGCTGGAACTTGGCGGACAAACTACGCATCCTGATGTAACAGTTGCCAACATCACAGAACTGAAAAACCTGTACAACGACAGTGTAAACGGTTATGTGTTTGCAGTGAGCGGTACTAAGATTACGTACACTGGCTACAGTGCTATGGGTGGTGAAATAAATGATACTACTAACGTTTCCTTCACAGCAGCCCCTTAATAACCCTTCCTGATAAAGTTCCCCGAAGTTAGTAGCGGGGAACTTTTTAAAACCAATTATCATGTCTGATATAAAGAATATCATATCAATACGCGATGTGACGACGGAAGAAAATGTACCGTCTCTCAGTGGCCTCGATTTGATGGATGCACCTGAAATGTCCATCATCAATCTTGCCAACATTGCAAATGAAGAATATACAAGTGGCCTCAGCCTGGCAAGAAAGAAGATAGAACAGGCTACGCTTTTGGTACGCAACGATCTGATGAGTGCGCTTGCTGCAAACAGAGTTATCCCAAATCTGGATGCAAAAAGACACAACACAGGAGAGTTTAAACCTGCAATAACCTTCCCTGCCGAGGCCAAAGAGCGCGGTATTACACTATATAAAAACAGCAGGATACGTGGCTCACTCCGTAAGCTGAAGATTCATAAAGTAAAAATATATCCGCTTGCAGACGTAGCTGATGTACAATTGAAAATATACGACGACTATACGGGTGGGGTTGTGTCAACATACAATGTGAATCTGACCGCTAATCAGGTAAATAGTTTTGATGTAGGGTATGAACTGAAAGGCAGTTTTGCCAGAGTAGTACTTGACGGTACAAATGTACCTGTTGCAGGTGCGTATCTCACATGCTTTACAGGCTGCAATGGTACACTGCCCAATGATTGTGGCTATACCAAAGGATGGTATGATGATAAGGAGATAAATGGTAAAGAAGGCTTCGGGATTAACCTGGAGTTTGGTTGCGAATGTAACTATGACCAATTATTGTGCGACCTGAGCAGAACCTATGTGGGAGAACTGGTATGGCTGAAAACACGTGTGCTGCTTCTTGAAGAGCATCTGCACACAAACAGGCTAAACAACTGGGTGATATATGGCAGGGAAGAAACACAAAGCTACCTGACAGATATTGAAAATCAATATCGTGAAAAATGGAAAGTCTTCAGTGAGTCGCTGCACGGTATTGTTGCCGGTATGAAAGATGATTGCCTTGTATGTAATGGTATAAGATGGGTTACTAACGTTTAAAACAGCTAAATATGTTGACATTTTTATTGTACACAATAATGGCACTAGTGGCAAATGCTTCTCTGGTAAAGGTTTTGCATATCAGTATACAGCCCGGACAGTGGATAGATACGCTCTTTAAATATCAGAAACGACTGTATGAATGGGACATGAACGGAAATGTATTCCTCTCGAAAGTTGGTGGGAATTGTGAAGTGTGTTTCAGTCATATACTAACATTCATAGGTTATTGGATGTATATGCTATTCATGAATACAGTTGCTGATGTTTGGATAACAGATGCTGTTGATAGTTGGTTATGGGTTGTGTTTGGGAATGTATTATGGTATCTGTTGTACGTTTCAATCGGTAGTATGTTGTCTCTTTATTTCATTACAAAACTATTCTCCAAATGAGTATGTCACTACAAGAGTATAGTGATTATCTGTCAGGGCTTGGTGGAAGGCAGCAAACTAAGCAACCAGTAAAGGCAATCAATAAGCCGTTGGTTAAGAAGATTAAACCTAAAACGTTCACCACTAAAAAGCGATAAATGAAAAGAAGCGATTTCGATAAACTCTTATCACACATACTTGAAAAAAATGCCTATTTCAGTAAGGGCTTTGCGAATGCCAGCAAAGATGAATTCACAGGAAGGGTGGTGGTTGATGAAGGAAGTGACAAACTTGTGTTGCTGCCGTCTGATGTACTGGGAAACTATTGCTACCTGCGCAATGATACGCAAATGAAGCACATAGTTGCGGAACAACAGCGGCTTACAGATACAGGTTCTCAACGCCTAACCTTCAATGACACGATCATTGCATACTTGGTGGCTGTAGTTAAAAATGCAGATGCATACCAGTTGTTGGAAAATCTGAAAAACACTTGTATGTCTTTTGCCGAGATGAACGTGGTGCCTATTAGTAGCCAGTGGAACAGAGAGATTGTAATAGCTGATGAATTGCAGGGTATGAAGCAGGATGATATAAGAGCTTCTTTGCAAAGGCTCAAAAATGAAACGATTGTAAAACTGCAATTAAGTGTTTCAAAAGAATACGTTCCTTCAAACTGTATTGTAAACCCTATAAAACCATAAACATGAATACCATAATTAATCTTGGCGAGGTGCCAATGGCAGAGGAGGGTATATCTCTCCCGTTAACTGCTGACAGCACAGGCGCATGGGAGTTTATTACAAACTTTAACGGAGCCTACCAGTATGTTCAATTCAACGCTACTGCAGGCGATACGCTGATTGTTCCTGCCAAACTGAATGAATATTATACTTACACTTTTAAGCTCTATAAACCCGATACGTCATTATTTAATAACGCCTCCTATCAGGTACAAACCATTCCCATATTGCCAGGTGTTGAGTACACAGGTGGTGTTGGTGAATCGACAATCAAAGCAGGTAAACTTCAGTTTTATGCGTTGTCTGGTCAACAGACATACAATCACACAGCGTTGATATTTGCTAAGCAGATTGCAGTCTTTGTTGAAGGTGTAATGATGCAAGAAGGCAGTGCGAGCGATGAATATCAAATTGACTTGGCGCTTGGAGAATTAAGCTTCAACAATCCATTAATAGCAGGCCAAAAAATTTCTATCCTTTATATTAAATAAGAAACCATGAAAAAAATACTAACGATACTAATGATTCTATATGCCACTACGGCATTTTCACAAACCGGTATGATGATGAATCGGTTTTATATTACAGGCTCGCTTGTGTTAGGTAAAGGCGATCGTACTTTTGCAGACACATCTTGCTGGCTGCAAATTGGTAAGGATACTACCAGCAAAGGTCTAATACTTCCAAGAGTTGTTTTGGACAGTGTGACAACTGCAAAGCGAGGCCTATTTGTTTATGATCTTAAAGACTCGGTTTTATATCATTTTGATGCAAATAAACGAGTGCGTTACATGACGTATAAGGATACTGTAATTATTAAACAGCTTATTGTCCAGAATGCACCTACTATTGATACGAATGTCATATCAACAAAATATTTTGTCAATAGTGGCTTTGTTAAAATAGGTGGTAATACTACTGGAAACACGCTTTCAATTGGTACAAACGATAATCAGCAGGTGAATATCAAAACCAATAATACTAATAGGATTGTTGTTGCTAATGATGGTGCTGTTGGCATCGGTGCTAGTCCGACTATTGGGAAGTTGCATGTGAATGGTAAAATTGGTGCAGATGGATTAGATTTAATTAGTAATAGTTCCGGCTCTACTATGCCTGGGATTTATCGAAACTCTACTTGGGGGACGACTGTTAATGGAGCAGAAGGAAGCGTTTCAGACTATACACTTATTAATAATCCGACAAATGGTCAAACTGTAATGACTGTTCCGCATGGGACGAATAAATCTAAGTTCCATGGCAAAGTCGAGGTAAACAATTCTACAGAAGAAGTGCAGGTGGATTTGTCTAGTTCTCCTTCAAGACATTTATATGCTGGTGTCAGTACTTCTACATTTAATGGTAGCAATAAAGGATTTGTCTCTTTTGGTACAACAAATACGTCAACAAACACAGCTCTTATTTTTGATAGTACTACTATGTCTTTTCCAAATGGTAATTTATTAGTAGGTAAGTATGCTAATAATGGTGTGGATAAACTTCAGGTAGCAGGTACTGCACAGACGTTTGGTATTAAGTTTAATAATGATTTTGGTTTAGCTAATACTTGTTATAATATAATCAGAAGATATGCTGATCAGTTCGCAGATGGTATTGAAGTAGTATCTGGAGGAGCTAGTGGAGGTTATGATGGTGGTTTTAGGATTAAAACTAGGGGAGGAGGAGGATCTATCACACCAATTGAAAGTTTTATAATTAGAAATGACAAAATTTCAATGGGGTATCATACTCAATACGATGGTAATGGAGTCCCAGTTTATGTGTCTCAAGTGAATATGGTTAGTAATGATACTACAGGTAGTTTACTTAATTTATGGAATAGGAGTAATGGTAGACCTATAATACAAACATTTTCGAATTATTCATATGGCTCAGGTGGACCAACCATGACAAGTGCTGTTGTTTGTGAAGCTGATAATTTTAGTTATCGAGGTATTCTCTCCTTCTTTACCAACAATGGTACTTGGGGTGATTGGAACAGTAATACTCGTGCTTTGATGATTGATGGATATCAAAATGTTGGAATAGGAGTATCAAGCAATGTAAGTGCTGTTAAAGATGGCATTGGTCTTACTTTGCCATCTGCAAGATTGCATGTACTTGCTAGCAATGCTTCCATACCAGTAACTGTATTTCAGTCTGCTTCTAGCCAAACTGCTGATCTAACGCAATGGAAAGATATTACAGGGACGATATTGGCAAAGGTTGACAAAGATGGTAATGCTACTGTTCAAAAACTAAAAACTGCTCAGCCATCTTCGAATGGCGCTGGTGTTTATAAACTAGGCAAGGTTATAACTGGCGCAAGTGTTACACTGCAAACAGACAAGTTTGTAGAGGTAGAGATTGATGGGGCTATTTATAAACTCGCAATTGTTCAATAGTCATGAAAACAAATTTTCAATTCGGAATCTCGCAAATAAATAAACCTACTCCACTGTGGGCTAAATATACATTTCGTATCGTTTTTCTTTTGCTATCCGTAGCAATTTTTATGGTTAGTGATTACCCAGGAATGAATGAAGGTGTGAAGCTTTTATTGTTAAAATGGTTTTCGGGAATCAATATGCTTGTTTGGGGACTTTCAAAAATGTTTGGTGTAGAAGAAAATGGAAATGCAGATGACACAGCAGGATATAACAATAATAGATAAACAGCTTCGTGGTATCAATTTACGATTAATCTGGGCACTTGTTGTTTGTACGGCTGTGAGTGTGTCGACAGTACTCAGCGTTTACTATGGGTTCAGAAATGATATCGCCATACAAAAGATACAAATCAAATTGTTAGAAGCGCGAGTAGACCGTATAGAAAATAACCAAACCCGCTAATATGAAAAACCTTATCACTTATATTGTCATTATACTTTCCCTAGGTATGATGATAACAGGTTGCTTGTCTGAACGACAAGCTGCAAGGAGACTATATACTATACATGCTAAGCATCCTCAGATTGTAACTAAGCATTGTGCTGATATATTCCCAGATCAGAGTTATTTAGTAGACAGTGTAATATTTCTTCCCGGGGTAGAAACTACAGTTATCGATACGGTTCTTGTTTCTGATACAATTACCAGATTTCTAACAAAAACTATATATCGTAATGACAAGCGGGTTGATACAATCTATCGGCTTAAAAATCTCAAGATTGTCAACAAAGCTAAAGAGCTTCAATTACAGAATGAAAATCTAGCCTTGTCTGTCAGCTTTGGCAAACTTCAGAAGGAACGGAATATACTCTCTTGGCTTACAATTGTATTGGGTGCTTATACTGTTATCAGATGGGTTTTGAGGTTCTGGAATATCAGACTCCCATAGTAATTCCGCTTGCGTGATGCTTTATTCCGCTTCGCTGAGAAGCTTTTTGTTATCAAAGCGTATTGTATTCATTTTGTAGAAAATTGATACAATGCGCTTTTTGCATTCACTCATATTGTCAACAATCTCAGTTTCAGCTTTTGCTCAGGTAAAAGTGGGCAGTTTGACGTCGTTGCTGGAATATGCTGATAAACATGCTCCTGCTGCATTGCAAGCTGGACTTTCGCCTAAAATGTCGAAACAGGATGTAAACTTGCAAGCATCGGGACTTTATCCCAAAATAAATGTATTTGGTACTGGAGATTACTACCCGATAATTGCCACACAAGTTATTCCTGCAGAGGTGTTAGGTGGTAAGCCTGGTACTTATCTGAAGGCTCAGTTTGGCTTGCCTTATGTGTTTGCTGCAGGTGCAGAGCTGACTATGCCTGTTGTAAACCTCGAAAAATGGGCGCAACTTTCTAAGTCTAAGTCAGCTTACAACCAATCTCAATGGAATAGTAAAGTAGCTCTTGAGAATTTTCATATTCAATTAATGCAGGCGTATTATCAAACTCTCGCTACTAAAGATGTATTATCGCTGAATGATGAAAATGCCGAAACAACTGCAGAGTTGACAAGGATAATGGCAGATCGTTATCAGAATGGTGTCGTGAATCCTTCTGATTTTAATCGTACAAAGAATCTGGATATTGACGTTAAAAATGCAGGCTATAACTATACTAAGCAACTGCAACAGGCATACAATAATCTTGGCGCCATGCTGAACCTTAAGGAAGACTCCTTGCAATTATCCGAAAGTCTTACAGATTTCAAATGGCCGATATTACAGCAGTTGGGTGATGCCACCGCACGCCCGGGATGGAAAGAAGCTGACGCTAAACTGAAAACAGCAGAGTTTGCTTTGAGAGAAAGCCGTACAGGTGGTTTGCCTCGCATGTCGCTTACGAGCAGGTATGTGTATAATATGCAGAGCAAATTCGAAACAGCCGGCAATAACGTAGAATTCAATACTGCAAATGTTGGTGTTCGTGTAGATTTTCCATTGTTTCAGGGCATGTATTATCGCTCATCTATAAACAAGAGCAAACTACAATTGCAAAATGCAAAGCTGGAACAGGAGCGTGTGCATGCAAATATTACACAGCAGCAACGCGATTGGTTCGCCTTGTATCAGGCTGCATTTAACAAACATACTGCCTTGCAGGAAAAAGTACAGAATGCATCAGAGAACTTGCGGATTGCTAAGCTGAATATCAAAGAGGGTGTAATGGAATTTGATGAATTCAATAACATCTTCACTGAATATAACCGTGCAAGGATGGAGAATCTCCAAAATCTTGCAGATGGCATTTTATATTATCTATTAAGCACTCAAAATTTCTAATAAAATGAAACAACAGCTGTCATGGTTGTTATTGGCTGCACTGGTAAGCAGTTGCGGTAGCAAAGAAACCGAAATACATCCTGAAAAGAAGATGCTCACCTCGGCAGTGTATGCATCAGGTAGCCTTGTGCCCGAAGAGGAGTATAAAGTGATTTCGAGTGTAGATGGGTATCTGGTACAGGCATTGGTTAAGGAAGGCGATACAGTACATAAAGAGCAACTGATGTTTGCAATAAGCAATGATGTACGCAATGCGCAAATGCAGGGTGCAGAGGCATTGGTAAGACGCACCATGCCTGCAGTAGTAGATAATGCACCTGTATTCCGTGAGCTGCAAGGCAAGCTGGATGTGGCACGCATACGCATGCAGCAGGATAGCCTGCAATATCAGCGCTACAAAAACCTGTTCGAACAGAATGCTATCTCAAAAAGCAATTACGAAAAGTATTACCTGCAATACCAAAGCTCACTGAAGGATTATCAGAGCCTGAAACAAAATGTAGAACAGCAGCGTATATCTGCCAATCTGCAATTGCAACAGGCAGAAAACAGTCTGATGGTTGCAGCAGCACAGTCTGAAGTAGGAAAGCTGAAAAGCTTTGTGAATGGTGTTGTGTACGATGTGTATAAGAAAGAGGGCGACCTTATCAATCCCAATCAGGCAATTGCTTTGGTGGGTGCAGGTAAGATGTACGCCAAACTGATGGTTGATGAAGACGATCTTGATAAAGTATATGCAGGTCAGCAGGTATTGATAACAATGGATGCTTTCCCCGAAAAAGTATTCAAAGCACACATCAGCAAGGTATATCCGTTGCTTAGCAAGGTAGAGCAGTCTTTTCGGGTAGATGCGCAACTGGATGATGCTGTACCCGTATCTATGTACGGGCTGAACCTGGAAGCGAATATTGTTGTTGCAGATAAGAAAAGTGTACTGGCTATTCCCCGTGCTGCTGTAATGAAGGGCGATACAGTATGGGTAAAAGAAAACGGAGATAAGAAGAAGGTAAAAATACAGAAGGGTATAGAAGACGATACTTGGGTAGAGGTGCGCGGCGGTATTACTGAATCATCTGTTGTAATCTTAGAAAAATGAACTGGAAATTAGCATATACAATAGCTGTTACACACCTGCTCAGTAAAAAGAAGCAGACAGTTGTAGCCATGCTGGGGGTTACCTTTGGTATCTCCATGTTCATTATCATGATAAGCTTCATGACGGGTGTGAACCAGTTTTTGGAAGATATGGCTATGGATAATACGCCTCACATCCGCATATACAAACCCATTGAGCTGAAAGAAAATAAAATAATAGCTGTAGGTAAACAACAGACCGATAAGGACTGGTATGTGCTGGAGCATCAACGCCCTAAGAAAGAACTTACAAAGATTAAGAATGGATTGATAATGGCACAACGCATTGCCGATATGCCCGAAGTGTTAGGCGTCGCGCCATTGGTGTCATCGCAGGTGTTTTTCAATAACGGTCCTGTACAGTTGCCAGGTACTATTTCAGGTATAGATATTGAGTCTCAGAAAAAGCTATTTCAGCTAGATAAGAAAATGGATGAGGGTGAGCTGAATGATTTGCTGAAAGGTTCGGACGTGATAGTGGTTGGTAAAGGCCTTGCTAAGAAAATGAATGTAAAAGTAGGCGACAGAGTGAGCATCACTACGCCTGAGGGTAATAACCTGAATGTGCGTATAGTAGGTATATTCTCCTTTGGTATCAGCGCATGGGACGAAACAAAGAGCTATGCAACGCTGGCTACTGTACAAAAGATAATGGGTGTTGACCCTTCTTATATTACAGACCTTAACATGAAACTGAAGGATAAAGAGGGCGCACTGGCATTCAAGGATAAGCTGTCAAAGATGTACCCGGATGTGTATATGGAAGATTGGGAAACTGCGAATGCATCAATATTGGCAGGTACAGAAATTCGTAACGTGATGACGGCTGTGGTTTGTATTACATTGCTGATAGTGGCAGGCTTCGGTATCTACAATATCATGAACATGAACATCATCAACAAGATGAAAGATATTGCCATCCTGAAAGCTACGGGTTTTCAAGGCAGTGATATCACGGGTATCTTCCTCTTGCAATCTATAATGATAGGTGTGGCAGGTGGTTTGCTTGGTTTGCTGATAGGGTGGTTCTTCAGCTTTTTGTTGTCAAGGACACCATTCCCTGCAGGTGAATTCTTCCGTATAGATACATTTCCTGTCAATTTCAAATTGTTTCACTACGCATCCGGTTTGTTTTTTGGCTTCCTTACTACTTTGTTTGCAGGTTATTTCCCTTCAAAGAAAGCTGCCAAGGTTGACCCTGTAAGCATCATTCGCGGATAATATTTAAGACAATGACGATTCTCAAGGCAACAAATATCAGAAAGTACTTTACCCAACCCGAAAAGTTTGAGGTGCTGAAGGGCGTGAGCTTCGATGTGGCGCAGGGAGAGTTTCTTTCTATAGTAGGTAAGAGTGGCTGTGGCAAAAGTACGTTACTCTATATCCTTTCAACCATGGATACGGACTACGAGGGGCAGATGGATATAAAAGGGCAAAAGGTGACAGGGCTTGGACAAAATGAACTGGCGCATTTCAGGAATGAAAACCTCGGCTTCGTATTTCAGTTTCACTACCTGTTGCCGGAGTTTACAGCCTTGCAGAATGTAATGATGCCCGCACTGAAGCTGGGCAAATACAGTAAGGAAGAGGTGGAAGAACGTGCAATAAACAAGCTGCGTATGGTTGGTATGGATGAGTATGCGCTAAAGCATGCATCGCGCCTTTCGGGCGGGCAGCAGCAGCGTGTGGCTATTGCCAGGGCACTGGTAAACGACCCTGCTATTATTATGGGCGATGAACCTACGGGTAATCTGGATAAAGCAAACTCGCAACGGGTATTCGATATTTTCAGACAACTGACAATAGACAACAAACAAACCATCATCACCGTGACCCACGACCCCGATTTTGCCAACGGCAGCGACAGGATAATTGAAATGGAAGACGGCAATATTATAGGTACACATTTTCCTAACGGGAAGCATTAAGATTTGTATTTTGTGTTGAAACATTGTGACGATATAAAAGTGGCATCCAAACAGATGTATAAACGCATCAACTATCTGCAGTATAGGTTTACACCCTATGTGCTGATAGTGCTGTTTACTGCTACCATGTCTGTGGGTAGGTACTACATGCTGGCACAGTTCCGTTGGCAGTTGCACCTGTTAGGGTTTGTTACACAAACGCTTGCCATGATAGGCATCTGGAATCTGGTAAAGCTGATAAGCCGCTTGCTGGATAGGTTTATGCCTTTTGAAAACGGCCCTGTGGTGCGAATCCTGTTTCAGCAGTCTATTACACTGATCATTTTGTCCCCTGTTATGATAGTGGGCTTTCTGCTCATAAAGCCATATATGCCATGGTTTGTTACCAAGCAGTTTATGGCTATCGGGGTGATACTTTTTGTAGTGCTGGTAGCCTTGTTCAACTTCAGTTTCTATGCAGCATACTTCTTTAAAAACTGGCAGGATAGTATTGTAGATAAGGCAGAATTGGAGATACAAGCTGCGCAGTTGGAAAAAGAAAAGATGGACCTGCAATACCATCAGTTGCGCAATCAGGTAAATCCACATTACCTGTTCAATACCCTTACATCGCTCGATGGGCTGATACATACCAACCCCGAACTGGCTAGCGAGTTTGTTCGCCACATGTCAAAAGTGTACCGCTATGTATTGCAGCATAAAGAAAGCGAAGTGGTAAATCTGGATGAAGAGTTGTCTTTTATTCAGCACTATATACAGTTGTTGCACATCCGCTATGCAGATGGTTTGAAAATAACTACTACCGTAAGCGATGAAGCCAAAGACAAAGGCATCGTAATGGTGACACTGCAAATGCTGATAGACAATGCAGTAAAACACAACATTTTGCAACAAGATGAACCCCTGCGTATAGAGATATTTGACGATGCTGATTTTCTTGTTGTACGCAACAATAAACAACTGCGCAAACAGATAGAAACATCCAACGGGCAGGGTATTCAGCAGTTAAAACAACTCTATACCTTCCTTACACAAAAGCAGATAGTGATAGAAGATAAGGATGATACCTACACCATTAAAATACCCCTTTTGTAAATTTGAGTGATATGAAGATACTGGTATTGGAAGATGAGCATTTGGTGGCTGAAAGCCTGATGAAACTGGTAAAGCAACTAGAGCCTGCAGCAGAGTTGCTAGACCCCATAGCATCTGTAAAAGAAGCACGCAGGGTGTTGGCAACAGGCATGCCCGATTTGATAATATCTGATATTCAACTGGCAGATGGGATATCGCTTGATGTGTTTTCGGATACTAACATTACCTGCCCCATCATATTCACAACGGCATTCAACGAATATGCCATCCGTGCATTCAAAGTAAACAGTATAGACTATCTGCTGAAGCCAATAGACAAGGAAGAACTAAAAGCTGCGTTTGATAAGTACCACCTGCTGCAAAGCAAGTTTGGAAATGAGCAATACCTTTCGCAGATAAACGAACTCTTTAAAAACTTTGGTAACAGCAAAAAATACAAAGACCGTTTTACCGCACACCTCGGCCGCAATATTGTATTGATGCATACAGACGACGTTGCCTGCTTTACCAAAGAGGAGATAATATACCTCGTCCACAAAGATGGCAAGAAATACATCACAGACTATCGTTCGCTCGATGAGGTGGAAGAGCTTTTGAATCCCGACCATTTCTACCGCGCCAACAGACAGTTTATTATTTCTCTGCCATATATAGATACCATGCGTGGCGATGAAACAGGTAAGATAATCGTGAAACTAAAATACCCCGGCACACCCGAAATTATCGTCAGCAAAGAAAAAGCCGCCCAGTTTCGCAAGTGGGTAGAGGGGTAATAGAGATTGTATATATTTGACGCATATTAACCAATATGCGAAAACTCACCATAGCTCTATTATTTGCTGCATCCAATCTGTTTGCACAAGACAATCCTAATGAAACCATTGAAGGTAGCCGGGATATTTCAGCAACAAATACTCCGTTTACTGCCCGTCAGTATAATGTATTGCCTTATAAAATAGCAGACTATAGCTATGATAAGGAAACACATAAGTTGTATATATACATACCCGTTGGCGGAATTAATTAACAAGCCAACGAATACTAAAATACAAAAATAAGGGACATTTAGCCCCTTTGTTTATTCTTGCACAGATTAATCATTTTAGGTTTTAACGTGAGTAAACGTTTATATCAAGGTTTCCTCCAATCATTAGCCTTTCAGGTGGGACTTGATTTCTCTGCCACCTCCAATGATATACTATACCATCCTTATTGATGTAATACATCTTGTGTAGATAATACACGTAGGGCATATTCTGTTGTACCATCAATCCTCCGTTTCCATCTGGTACCAAACTTGGATTGCTCTTTGTTATTACATCAGAAAACACAAGAATTTCACCTCCATCACCATCACTTGCTGAACGAGATGCAGGCCCGTACCCCATTAACAATTCATGTTTAGTTGAACCCTTCCAAGAGTTCATTTCTTTTTCAAGCCGTCTTCTGCTTTGAGAATATCCATTAACGGATAGTGCAACTGCTATTAGCAGGCATAAAATTTTCTTCATTGTGTGGTTATTTCGAGTTGAACAAAAAAATAGCGTAGCTAACATTCTTTCGTACTCGAGGCTAACCACAGCCCACTAACGCAAAGACATAGCTACGCCATATCGGCGTACCAAAGTCATTTTGTGCGTCAGTGTACAGTTGAGTGGTTATTTCGAGTACAACGCCATGTATGATACTACAGGGTAAAAATAATAAAGCCCCATAATTATGGGGCTTTATTATTTTTTAAAAAGGTTTTATTTTTTAGTGAAACTCTGAAATGGAATGAATACTTCAACTCCAAGAATATTATTTGTAGGATAATAACATGTATTATCAATTATGATATTGTTTGTTTTCAGAATATCTCCCAGTGATTCTTCAACAGTAGGAGATGATGCTACTGATATTTCCTTTGATGTATTTGCATCATTTAAATAACAAGGAAATGACCCCGACGAATTCATTGTCTTAATTGGCATATGGCAAAGTTAAATGGTTTTCTCATATTTCCAACCCTCTGATTGACGGTTGTCTTGAATAACGGTTTGGGGTATTCCTACAGGAAATTGGCCCTGTTGATTTATGTTTTGTTTAAGTAACGTGCCTTCGCTGGCAAATACGTGAGTCCCAAAACCTACACTTTCAATCAAACACCTTCTAAATGTGTAATTATGCTGATTGGTCGTTGCTAGTAGAATATTAGGTTCAAAAGGTGTATTTAATGATAATTCCTTTTCTATATCTAGATATATTGAATTAATTATCGTGTATAAGTCCATATCAGGTGTCTCAATGTTTAAGCCTAATTCATCTTTTGCTTCCTTCCTATAAATAGTGTAATCATGGCTTCCTGATTCGGTACATAGGAAGTTGATTATTTTTTCTTGTTTTTCTACAGGAATATTTTGATTAGTCAATAGCTTTCTGGCCAACATTTGTATTTGACTACGAGTTTTGTACACTTCTCCTAATGCTAATGGATGTATTTTTTCGGATAAATTCAAATATATATTAGCCAAGGCTTCCTGATCTGTAATCCCTAAATCATTTTTAGCCATCTCTATATAGCCATTCACGAACTCAACACTCACAGGAATTTTAAGTACTTGATTATTATGCTGTACTTGTGGATTCATTAGACCGTTTGTACTTGGATCTATAGGGCCTAAGGTTGCTTGTTTAGTCATTACAATTGTATTTGCTCCTAGGCAAATCAAAGTGCCTGAACTATGACAATGGGACGGTACAATAACTTCCAATTCTTTGCAAAAGCTCCTTAGTAAATTTACAAGACTCCAAGCAGCCATAGTTTGTCCGCCTCTAGTGTATAGAAACAAACTAATCTTTTCTTGATCCCCTAATGCATCAAGATGTTCAGTGAAAAACGGGAGTATATCCGAAGATATCTGAGTTTCTAAATTTTTCCTATCGCTTGTTACATATACGAGTATCTTAGATTTCCTTTTGGCTTCTAATTGTTTGTATAGTTCTAATCTTTCTTTAAACATATTTGTAAGTAGATGTTTTTTCTACGGAATTTTGGGATAAATCTATGAATCTATTTTTTTAAAAACACCGGTGTATACACCAGTTTTTTGTCAGAAAAGATTACACAAACGTCCAATTGCATTTAAACAAAAGCATATTTCAAAGCACCCAAAGGCTTTCCTGTAATATACTTATTGATATACTGTAAGACAGTCATGCCACAAACTTTAGATAGGATTCGTGTGGTGTAACCACTATATGACTTGGCATAATTACGCTGTATCATAAACTGATCACATAGCTGTGAAAAGACAGTTTCTATACGCTTCCTTATCTTTCTTAAAACATACAATAGGGGCTTCTTATCTTTTTGATTACTCCGTAATGGTGTTTCTAGTGTTATTCTATTTTTGTTCCATAATCGTTGCTGCAGTTCTTTATTAATGTAGCCTCTGTCGCCTGTAATTATACAATCACTCAACTGTGTTGATACATCTTTCAGGTAATTAATGTCATGCACAGATGCCTTACTCAAGTCCATCACTTGAATCACACCGCTTGGAGAGCAAACTGCATGCAGTTTATAACCATAGTACCATTTATTTTGCGATGCACAATAACCTTTATCCGGTGCTGTAATCTCATTCTCTTTTCCCATTTTATTGCGCTCCTGTCTTGATATTTTACATATCTCCAAAGGCATTGAATCTATTGCATACACCTCATTGATTTCATTAAGGGTATCAGCGACTTGCTGACGTATCATTTCCTGCCATCGTAATAACGATTTACGCCTGTCATTATACTGCCTTCTGCTTATCATGTGCGGGAAAGCATCTTTGTATGTGGTCTGCAGTCGGCAAAACAGATTCAGCTCACTGTCAATGCTCATACATTCTGCAGTCAGGCTTAGTGCTATTACTTCAATATCGGAAAACTTAGGTTTGGGGCCTGGGCGTAGGAGATTACCATCCATAGGCAATCTATCGCCTAAAACCTGTTTTAGGACGCACAGAATCTTATCAAAATTTGACTTGATGCAGTGCAAGGGAATTGTATTGTGCGTAACAAAACTTTCCCTACCTTTACAGTAGAGAAAAGTGGAGTGTTTCGGTATCGAACCGAATTACGTAAGGTCTCAAGTCTCTCGTAAAGCACCTGCTACACCCCATTTAACAAACTCATACAGAAGCACCGTTGGCGACCAAACTTCCGGTGCTTTTGCTTTTATTTAAAGTGTCTATCTAACAAGTATTTGTATTCATCTTTTATGGTGTTTAAGTCTTCTTCAAATACTTCCGCATATCCATATACCCAGTCGTCACCTACCTTAATTCTTCCTAATTCTTTTTCCTTGTGCATAATAGAGAGAGTACTAATCAATGCGTTTTTTATCTTCCTATTTGCCTTAATACTTTTCTTATATTCAATACAGCCTATGATTTCATGATGTTTTGATAGAAAATACTTGTTTGACGTTTTATCAAACAGACATAGTCTAACTTCCTCCCTCCATTTTATTTCAATTGATTCAGCGTGCTTCTCTTTCAAAACACTTAGTACACCTTTCAAAGCACCCAATTCCTTTTCTTTCTCCTCAATCTCCTTTTCTTTCTCCTCAATCTCTTTGAGTATAGGAGATTTTTCAGGTACTAACTGTGAGCCAAATAATGCGATTATAGTAGCAGCATCCATATTTGCAATTTTATGCCAATTATTGCAAATAATTACAACTAATTATCCACAAATTTGTTAAATAGTAAACGTCTTATTTGTAGAGCATTACAGGGGGATTTTGATACTTAGACATGTTTTTAAAGCCAGAAATCAAATGTAAATGTGAATAATTGATAGACAGTAAATATTACTACATTGTAGTAAAAAAATATTGAGCATTAAAAAAGACTGCATTTGCAGTCTTTATATTTTACAAATAAATTAATTCCGCCAACGGGTTATACATAGATGAAACTATAGCACGTAGTGGTCCCGATATAAAAGGGAATGGGGTAATATGCTATGATATGGAGAGTATGAAGCTGTTGTACCGCTACGACTATAGTGGTTCGTCTGATATGCTGCATGTAGTAGGTGGGTATATCTTGCGCGACGAGTCTTTGGGCACACTGATAAAAGATGAAAAGACCAATAAGGAAATAGCTTTTCTGAAAGGCAAAATAGCCATGTTCAGTGCCAAACATAAGCTGTATATCAATACCAACGGGACTGCATACGATATTACGACGGGCGAAAAGCGTTGGAAAGCTGAGTTCAAGAGGAAGATTCCATGGCGAAATGTGCTTGCTGTAGATGATGATAACATCGTCGTTGGTACGGAGGGTATTCACAAACTAAACTTCAATACAGGTATTGTATGGTCTTATCCGATGAATACAACCCTCACAAGTATGCCTTCCATTTGGGATGTGATTAATTATTCCGGTATGATGCTAGCACCTGTTGGATACTATGCTAATTCTGTAGGACCGGATTATAATCATGGTATGTGCTCAAATGTATTAGTAGATAGTGATAATAACTACTATGCAGCCGGTAGTGATAGGATAATCAGTGTAAACAAAGATGGGAAACTCAGGTGGGATAATTCTTTGAAAATTTATAATACAGGTAAATCAAAAGTGTGGAGCAGTGGAGATACGGTATATATGCTGAGTCTTGGTTATGCAAATCGCCAAAATTTGCTTGTGAGGCAAAGTTTTCCATACATAGATGCATACGACCGTAATAGTGGGAGGCTTATCTATCATAAAGAATTGGGAACCAATAGTCCTATCATAGATTATCTTATTGATGAGGATAACTTATTTGTCAGAACGATAGATTTGTTAGGGAGATTCAGTTTGAATAAGGGCATATTATATATGCAGTATTATGTGCAGGATGAAGATCGTTTCAGAAATGCGTTTTCTATAATTTCATATAAAGACTTATACAGAAGAGAACTAGATGGCTATAAGCCAATTGATGCAAAACACAAAAAAAGTATGTTGCTGCTGGGCGATGATAAAGTATATGCCATTAATGATAAGGGGGAATATGAGGTATGTGTTGGTGAAGACCGTGCATATAGAATGCTTACTGTTGATGATAAAGAAGTATTCAATAGCAAAGGGCAATCAGAATTCAGTTGTGGCAATAGAAAGGTTACTATCAATGAATACCCGAATGAGATATTTGATAACAGAGTGCTGATTGTAAAAGATCAGTCTTTTATTGTTGCCGAATGTAAATAGCTTCGTTTTTAGCAAAAAGTTAATAAGTCCGCACGCTTTCAGGTATTAACAATGCCGTTCTTGCTCTTTTTTGTAAATTGTGGGTATGATGAAGTTTATACGTACTTTATTATTGCTGGCATTCTTGTCTGTTGCAACAGCAGCAGATGCGCAGAAGGTGTCTTTTGAGGGGCTCAAGAAAGTAAATGGTAATGAGCTATACTTTAAAGTAGAGGGTGAGGGCGAACCCATATTGGTTATACATGGTGGCCCGGGTTTAAATACGGAATATATAGAGCCACACATGCAAGAGTTGGCAAAGAAAAATAAACTCATATTCTTTGACCCTCGCAGTACAGGCAAGTCTGAAGTTCCTGATGATACATTGGGTACTATGCATCAATACATGGTAGATGATATTGAAGGCATTCGCAAGGTGTTTGGTTTGAAGAGAATAAATATCCTTGGTCACTCCTGGGGTGCAAAAATTGCTGTTTTATATGCTATGCGCTACCCCGGCAATATTAAATCGCTGGTACTGACGAATGCAATACCACTGAATCATGAATTTGATACACTTCAAATGGTGTATAACGATCAGCAGGCAAAGAAACCAGAGCTACAGGAAAAACGAATGGAAATCATATCCAGACATATTTCACGTATAGAGATACAGCAGCGATTATCATTTATGTATAGTCTTTACAACTTCAATGATGTTGATAAAATTCAGCTAACCTATCCTCAAAACTATGCAGATGCTCAAATAGCACTATTCCGCGGGTTGAGTTATGATTACAAGAAATACGACATCAATCTGTATCCGTATATTAATAAGATAAAAACGCCTGCCATAGTTATTCATGGAGATGCTGATGGGCTTTCTGTAAAAGCCTCTGAAAAACTGGCTAGTAGTTTGGGTAATGCTAAATTAATACACTTCGATAAGTCTGGTCATTTCCCTTTCATGGAAGAGCCTGTGAAATTTGCGCAGACTGTAAGTGAATTTATTGCCAAACAGAAATAATATTGTAAACTGGTGGTATAAAACAATAAAGCCCTGTGCATACAGGGCTTTATTGTTTTAGTATGAGATGAGAGTATTACTCTATTCTTATTGGTATTGTTTGTGTATGGAAGTCAGATATTATCCGTACATAATACATGCCTGCAGGCAAAGATGTTGTATTAACTGTGTGATTCAATTTGTTGTTTTGCACTATTGCATGCTCGGTAAGTACAACCTGACCTTTAACATTAACTAATGCAATCCTGGCGCTGCCGTTGTATATATAGCCTCCGCTAATTGTAAACTGGCCTTTGCTAGGGTTAGGATATACATTCAGTTCGCTGCTTTTTTGTAGGGTACTGTTAATGGCAGTAGTTGTATCTGTTTCTTCTGCTTTTTCTGTAGTGTCGCCATTGTAGTAGTTGCAAAAGCTGTCAATTTCCGTAGTTGATAATATTCTGTTATACAGCCTCAGGTCATCAACATAACCTTTTAGCCAATACGGGAAGGTAGATAATCGTGCTTCATACGCGCCAATAGACAGTCCCTTTGTAGATGCTGTGAATGGTGTAGCTGTAGATGCAACGCATGTGCTCATCAACACACCATTTACATATGTTTTAGATGTCTTGCCATCATATGTAGCTACCACACAGTACCAAGTATTGGTTACAATATTTGGGGAGTATTGCTCGCATGGTAATGCAGTTATATTTACTGCATGACCTGTAAATACTTGTTTTGAGGTGTCAAGTGTACTACAGTCATTGTATGGCCCATCAAAATATACCAAGCCATAAGCATCTGATTGCGTAAGGTCTCCTCTGCAAAGAATGTAATTGCCATGGCACGTACCTGTGTAATATCCCATTGGTTTTACAATGGCGCAGATTGAAAACGTATCAATATTCAGGTCCGATTTATATGGTACACTGATATAGCTGTTTGTGCCATTGAAATAAGCAGCAGTTTTTGCAACACCTGCTTTGCTAGCGCCAAACGTTACATTGTTTGCTGTACCGGTATGGCCATTCCCGCTTACATCTTTTATGTGATTACTAAATGGCCAATGGGCTATTAATCCACGGGATAGTTGCGCGTTTGCGTTAGACATCAGGAGTATCCCGACGCATAGGGTCAGAAGTTTTTTCATAGACTTTATAAGTTTTTTACAAATGTATAATAATTGTAAAAAAAAGTAAATAGGTATAAAAAAATACTTCCGACGCTATATTATCATTTCATAACTATCGGCAATGATAATGTTGTGTTTTTGTCAGTGATTTTTATATAATATAATCCCGGTTTGTATTCGCTTAATTGAAGGTTCAGGACTTCTTGTTGATGGTTTTTGATGTTGTGCGTTAATACCTTTTGGCCTGTTATAGAATAGAGTTCTATTGTTACTTCATTATTTTTCAGCATAGTACTGCTGATGTTGAAGCTGCCGGTTGCAGGATTAGGGAAAATCTGTACATCACTTACAGATTCAACATTGTTGACACCAACGTTTGTCAGATACATAGTAATTGGAGTACTGGTCACACTATCTGGCGTAGCACAAAAAACGCTGCTTCGTACAGTTACAGTTATTGTGTCCAGATGAGAATAGTTTGTTCCTGCTACAGCGCTATATGTAATGCCTGTTGCGCCTGGAATGGCAACGCCATTTTTCTTCCATTGATATGTTGGGGATGTGCCCGCATTGGTAGCAACAGAGGTAAAGAATGTACTTGTGCCTGATGTTATTTTGTTGTTCGGTGCTACAGTGCTATACACAGAAGGTGGGGTAGCCGGTACGCCTATACTTACACTAATACTGTCTGATACTGAAAAGGGGTTGCTGCTAATAATGCGCATCTTATATCCGCTGCCTGAAGTGATGCTACTCGGTACGGTGCAAGGTATATTGCCACTATTGGTTCTGCTGGTTGTACCAAGCATAGTAGGCGATGCAAAGCTTCCTGTAGCGTCAGAAAGCTGTAATGTAAAAGTATTGCCGCTGCTGTAGTCATTAACCGTATTGAACGGGATGCTGTATGTTACATTCTTACAAATAGACGATGGTGGTGTTGGCGTGAAATAAAGCCCGTAACTATAATGCAAAATTTCATTTGCTGTAAGTACTCTGTTATAAAGCCTTAAATCATCTATATATGCATTCAGCCAGTACGGATAAGTGCCGGTAGTATTTTGATAATTAGCACCAATAAAAAGCCCGTCTGTAGATGTACCCAGTGGGGTAGTTGCTAAAAATTTCGATTTTAGCTGCCCGTTTACATAGATTTTTACGGTGTCGTTTGTATAAGTAGCTATTACTGCATACCAGTTATTGCTTACAATGTTTGGTGAGTATTGCCATTGTGTTCCGCTACCGCCATTCGAGCCAACAAACGATGCAAACACATTTTTTGAAGTGTCTTGTGCATTGCAGTCGTTATCATAAGCATTGTCGTAGTAGTACAATCCGTAATTGGGTGATGCGTACTGAAAACCTCTCCAAAGTATAGCATTAGTCTGGCATAGACCATTATAGTAGCCGGTTGGTTTTATGATGGCACATATACTATAACTGGTTACGTTCATATCCGACTGATAGGGAACTGTAACATAACTGCTGGTGCCATTAAACACTGCAGCAGTGTTAGATACACCATTGCGCCCTGTACCATAATGCAGAAAAATGCCAGTGCCATGGTGTGTGTTTCCGCTACTGTCTCCGGTAGAATTATTAAATGGCCAATGTGCTACTAAGCCTGTTGAAAGTTGAGCAATAGACTGAAGTGAAAATAAAGTAAATGCTCCAGCTAGTAGTAGTTTGAAGTTCATATGGTTTTATTTACTGATTTAAAAATAGGTAAATAACACCAATGTTTCTGAAGTTAATGATTTTTTAATTTGTTTGAATGCTGGCCTCGTACTCACCATATTTTGCAGGAAGTTCATATCCAAGGCTTTGCATTATATGTTCCAGCATAGGCTCATCATATGGGTCGTATTTCTTATTTAGGTTGAATCCATGAAACCTTGCCCATGCCTGCCATTTCATAGCGTAAAAGGTGTTTTTATATTCTTCCATTTTTGCATAGATGTTTTCACCACTCTGGCGGGCAATCAGTTTTACAAGCAAAACACCTTGTGTCTCATTCAGTTTGCTGATTTCATTTTCAAACCTATCACGTATTTCTTGTTCTTTTTCGCTTACAAAATTCTTTCGGGCACGTTTGCTGATGTTAGGATTGTGTTCTTGTTCATTCAGTTCATCCATCATAGTAGTTGCAGCATTCAGGTATGGTAATATGGTAGTTACATAATACTTCATCTGATTGTACCTGTAACGAATAGTATCATTCTCCCAATTGCGTTTTGCATCTACTGTAACTATAGGAAGGCGGAAGCTTAGTGCAGTATCTGTATTTTGTGCTATTGTAGTGAATGACAATAACATGAATAATAGAGTAAAAAATCTATTCATAGCACAGACAATACATCAAGCCGTGTGCCAAATATGACATTGTAATATGTTAAAGAAAATGAAAAGGCTTTTTAGTGTTGATTTACAACAAAAGGGAGCTGCACTTTTTGTCCGTCAACTATTGTAGTCAGGTAATAAGTTCCGGACGCTATTTGACCCTTTAATGAAATGTGCCTGTGTACAAATTTTTTGTCGGTTGCAAATGTGGTCTCCATAATAAGCTGTCCTGCTTGATTATGAACGCTTATTGGTATTATTTGTTCTTCAGTTGTTTTAATATCCAGCCAGAAGTTTCCGTCGTTTGGAGATGGGTAGAGCGTTATACTAACATTCCCGTTAGTAGTTAGTTTTCGTATAGCTACAGTAGTACTGCCTACAGATAAACAACCATCTTTTTCTGCAGCAACAAAATAAATACCCTGCTGTGTAGATAGAATATTAGTAACATATACCGTACTGCCTGTATCGGTATATCCGTTGGGCCCGCTCCATAAATATTTTACACCTGCGGTGGTGCTCGTGGCAGAAAGTTTCATTTCCTGTCCTTCCCAAAGTGGCCCATTGTTGCTGGCTACAGGTGTTTCCGGCAGCGGTTTGGTATATACATTCACTGTATCGCCAATGGTAATGCAGCCTCTGTTGTTTGCAATTATACCATACATGCCTGCTTTGCTGTCAGTCATGTTCGGAATATAGAGTGTATTATTCGTATCGGTAGTAATGCCCGGTCCCCACCATGTATACTTTGTTGAAGTGCTTTCTTTTTCAAAGTTCATTTTCAGACTATCACCAACGCACACCGGTGCATTGTGCAATATCTTAGTTTTTACAGGATATGGATTTACTTCTACATAGATTGTATCTGCATTTACGCAACCACCACTGATGCTATCCTGCACAATATAGTAGCCTGTTGCCAGCCTTGTGATGTTGGGTACAAACAGGTCCCTGATATTACTTTTGAAATTATTAGGTCCCACCCACAGATAATACGCTCCTTTTACTTCCTTAGCAAACAGATGCATACCCTCGCCTTCGCAAATAGGGCTATTGCTGCCTGCAATGGGTTTTTCAGGAATATCTACGATTGTTATTGTGTCTGAAACTGATGGTGAATAACAGCCGTTGAACAATGTGCGGAGTGTATATATACCCGCATTGACCATTGTTGCATTGTTAATAAAAGGCGTAGGTGAAGAGGATGTGAAACCATTAGGGCCTGTCCATATAAAAGATGCATTTGTAGTGCTGCCGGGCAAACCAAACATTTGCAATCTTTTGCCTGAACAAATAGGTGCATTGCTGATAATATCCGGTGTATCTGGTGAAGGTTTAATGGCAAAATTCTGGTATGTAGTGTCTTTACAATTATTAGTGTCTGTTACAATAAGCGTATATGTGCCAGCGTAAATGTTAGTAGCACCGTAGATGCTGTATGTCTGATTGTTCCTTGCCCTTAACCCACTAGGAAAAACAAGTTCATTGGTAGTATTGGGCGCCCAGTTCAGGTTCATTTTCATTGTATCCCCAAAACATACCGGCGAGTTTGTACTAAGGTTAGCAACAGGCTTATTATTTACTACTATATTCAGGCTGTCGGTACTGCTGCAGCCATTTAGGGTAGCTGTAACATAATACTTGCCGGATAAAGATATTTGAGTGGCATGAATACTAACAGGAGAACCTGTTGCAGAATAAGATGAGGGTCCATTCCACACTACAGTAGCGCCTGAGGTGGTATTGAAAGCATTCATAGTGATGGTACCCCCTTTACACACAGGGCTGTTGCTTTGTGGTGCAATCGAAGGCTTGGGTTTAACAGTAATATCTGAACCATTGTCTGTAGAAGTCCTGACAGGTGCTGATGCTGCAATCCTGATCCTATAAGTGTTTCCTGCAATAGTTGTAGTAGGAATGGTGCATATAATACGACCATTAGTATCTGAAGGGTAGCTGCCTAATATTATTGTACCGCTTGCAAAACTGCCTGTAGCGTCTGAAAGTTGCGCAGAAAATACATTGCCCGACTGAAAACGTTTACTTACAGTATAGTGTGCATGCAGGGTATCTCCCGGGCATATAGTCAACTTTTGTAATGGTAAGATAGTTACAGTAGTATCACTTGCTTGCGCATAGCACTGCCATTGCGCCAGCAACAAAAGAAATAATACCACCAGTTTCAGTTTCATAATCAAATATCTGACTATAGATAATGCGTAACGATTTAAAGTTAAGGGAAAGCGGGTACACGGCAAGCGGCGAGGTTCGTTTTTTAAGCATATCTTAATTATCTTTAGCATGCCTATGTTGAAGTACTTGTTAATAATCAGTAGTTTATGCTGCAGTCTTTCGGTATCTGCACAGCAAACCTACGAGATGAAGCAAGGGCTTATTCGTTTTTACTCCGAAGCTCCGCAAGAGCTTATCCGTGCTTCTACTACACAACTGAAGGGGGTACTCGATATCAAAAAGAAGTTATTTGCATTCAAAGTGTCCAACAGCAGTTTCGCGGGTTTCAACAGTCCGCTGCAGCGAGAGCACTTTAATGAAAACTATATGGAAACCGATGCCTACCCCGAGTCGAGCTTTAAGGGAAAGATTATTGAAGATGTAGATATCAGCAAAGACGGAGAGTATAAGGTGCGGGCCAAAGGTAAACTGACGATTCATGGCGTAGAGCACGAACGTATTCTGGATGTTGACATCAAGTGCAAGGACGGTAAGATAGTGGTACATGCAGAATTCCTCGTTTCGCTCGGCGACCACAACATAAAAATACCGAAGGTGGTGTACGATAAGCTGGCACCTGATATACACGTATCTGTCAGCGGTAGTATGACACCTGTAGGTGGTTAGATAATATATGCGCTTTGCAATACTGCTTATTGTATTTATATGCAGCACCATGGGTGTAGCAGCGCAGCGCCCTTTCACACGCAATTTCTGGCTCAACGATGCAAATATCCCTGTAAGGGTAAATGCCATGCTGCAAGATGGCTATGGCTATTTGTGGCTGGGCACAGACGATGGCGTGTATCGCTTCAATGGCAGGCAGGTACGTATGATGGGCGACAGTGCCCGCAAGCCTGTGACTGCCATTACTATGTATGGCAATACCATTGTCTCAGGCCATTCTGATGGTAGCATCAATATATTGGAAGACGACAAGTTTGTGCCATTTCGCATTAATGGTGCAAAGCCTGCATCTGCTATTTCAGACATGTATTGCGATGGCGCGGGTGTGCTGTGGGTATGTACAGAGGGGCAAGGTTTCTATATGATAATGAACAATATCAGTGTGGCTTGCAATACCTCATTAGGGCTTTCAGACGATTATGTTTATAACATCTCAGTATTCCCCGGTAAGCATTTAGTGGTAAGCACAGATCAGGGTATCAACGAAGTGTCTGTAGATAAGGGGAAGCTGAATATCCGCAATTTTACAACCGAAGACGGACTGGCAGACAACATAGTACGCAACGTAAAACCAATGCCGGATAACAGCGCCTGCTGGGTGGCCATGCAAGATGGTGGTATCGGGTTCTATTGTCGTAAGTCTCGCCAAGTATGGATGCCCGTGCTTGACAGTGCATGGCACTGGGGACAGATAAACGATGTGCTGCCGCTTGCTGGTAATAAAGCATGGGTAGCTACGGAAGATGGCTATCTCGTAGAGCTGTCTGCCGATAAAGAACTTGAAAAAATACATACACGTGCGTACAGATTTGAGGGTATCAAAATGCGTAAGCTGATACTTGGCCGTTCGGGTATAGTATGGTGTGGTACAAATACGGGCCTTACCATGATAACGGATGAATACATGTTGTACAAGCCTGTAGATGCCCCGTATGCTTTGAATAATATTCGCTCGCTTACTTGCGATGAGGGTAACAACATCTTGTTTTCGTTGCAAAACAAACTGTATAGCGTGCCTGCTACCGGCAGAAACACAAAGCCACAGTTTTTGCACGAGGCTAAGGGCGATATATCTGTACTGCATACCGATGCCGACGGCGTTTTGTGGATAGGTACATTAGGTGCCGGTGTGTACTACAGAAAGCAGGGTGTGGTAAAGAAATTTTCGGGTGTAGATGCCTTGAATAATGAAAGCGTGTTGGACATCAATACATCTGATGGATATGTATGGGTAGCAGGGCTGAACGGGGTGGAGCAGATAGCATACAATCATGCCACCATGCAGCCTGGAACCGTAACCATACACAACAAGAAAAGCGGTGCCGGAAGCGACTATGTTTATCAGGTGTTTCCCGATAGCAAGGGTAGGATATGGATGGCAACAGACGGCGGCGGCGTGGTGATGTATGATAAGGGGAAATACACCCAATGGAAAAATGGTAACGGGATATCGGGCAATGTGGTATATACCATTGCAGAAGATGCACTGCACCATATATGGCTCTCTACATTTGGCAATGGAGTATATATGTATGATGGCAAAACTTGGGTACACGTTAGTACCAGACAAGGCCTGCAAGATGTGAACGTACATACCATTGCTGCCAATGCAACAGGGCAGGTGGCGCTGATACACGATAAGGGTATAGATGTGTGGTACCCTTACAGCCGTCAGTTTCGCAGCTACAACAGCAGACAGGGTATGCATATAGACAGTACTTCTGCTACGCTAAAGCTATATGCCAAAGACAAGACTGGTAATTTCTATGTGCCTTTCGAGCACGGGTTTATTATTTTCAAAAATGTTTACAGCCCGTTCGATATTCGCCCGAATGTACGTATAGAAAATATCAGCGTACTGTTTAAAAAAATAAACCCCGACGAAAAGGAATTCAGCCATAATCAAAATCACATTACGTTCAATTACGAAGGCATCAACTTTGCCAACCCCGATAAGCTGCACTACCGCTATATGCTGGAAGGCTATAACGAAGACTGGGTTGTTACAAACGATGAAGCAGCAACTTTTCCTCAACTTCCACCTGCTAAATATACCTTCAAAGTACAGGCGTCGCTCAACAATAGCTTTGGCCGTTTCAATGAAGCATCATACTCTTTTGTTATCAGCAAACCCTTCTGGCGTACAGGCTGGTTTTTGTTGCTGATAAGTGGTGTATTAGTGGCTGCGGGATACACATACATAAGCCTCAGAGAAAGAAACCTCCGTAAGCTTTCTTCGCTGCAGCGAGAACGTATGATGTTTGAATACGAGCATCTGAAGAGCCAGGTGAATCCGCATTTTCTTTTCAACAGCCTGAATACCCTTGCCAGCCTGATAGAAGAAGACAAAGAGGTGGCATCGCAATACACAACACATTTGTCAGACTTGTATCGCAATATGCTTTCCTTCCGCAATAAAGACCTTGTACTGCTTTCTGAAGAATGGCATATACTCGAAAACTATATTTACATTCAGCAAAGCCGCTTTGGCGATGCCATGAAGCTGGTAGTAAACATACCCGAACATGTGATGAAGACCAAACAGATAGTGCCACTTGCCTTGCAACTTTTGGTAGAGAATGCATTGAAACACAATGTTGTTTCCATGTCAAAACCACTCACTATTACCATAGAGGCGACAGAAGAAATGATAACCATACGCAACACATACAATCCTAAAATAAGTAAAGAAAAAGGCGAGGGGCTCGGGCTTTCCAATGTACAGCGCAGATATTCGCTGCTCACAGAAAAGAGGGTTCACTACAGGCTCAGCGAAAAAGAGTTTATTGTCAACTTACCATTATTATGAACGTAGTTATTATAGAAGATGAAATGCCTGCATACCGCAGGCTGGCAAAACTGGTAGAAGAATTGCTGCCAAGTGCAGCAATAGTAGCGCATCTGGATAGTGTGGCAGATGCCAAACAGTGGTTTGGTGCAAACAAAGCACCCGATATCGTTTTCATGGATGTGCACCTTGCAGATGGTTCTGCTTTCGATTTGCTGAAGCTGACCAAGATAGATGCGCCAATTGTTTTTACTACCGCATACGACCAATATGCCATCGATGCTTTCAAAGCTTCCAGTATCGACTATTTGATGAAACCCATCAAAAAAGACGAACTGAAATCTGCCATCGATAAACTGGGCGAATTCAAGAAGATATTCAATGAAAAAAGCCAGGTGCTTGAGCAGGCTTTGAACAGCCCCGAATACAAGCGCAGGTTCATCATCCGTTTTGGTGAGCATATCAAAACACTGGAAGCAGAAGATATTGCCTATTGCTACAGCGAGAATAAAGGTACCATGGCACGCACCTTTGAAGGAAGAAACTACCCGATGGACCACAATCTGGATGCTTTGCAGTCTATGCTCGACCCGAAGACTTTCTTCAGGCTCAACAGGCAATACCTCATCAACATAAAAGCAATTGCTGATATGCGCACGCATACCAAGGCGCGTGTCATTGTATCACTGAAACCGCCTGTAAAGGAAGACCCGGTAGTAAGCTCTGAAAGAGCTGCGGATTTCAAGAAATGGCTGGCTGATGAACATTTATAAACATCAAAAAAATATACAAACAGAAAATATACATGCTCGTCCCTGCGATTTCCCGATTCGTCACAATACGGTCATGCAGATAATCTGTAACCCATAATTTTGAA
This sequence comes from Flavipsychrobacter sp., assembly GCA_035299045.1. Lineage (GTDB taxonomy): Bacteria > Bacteroidota > Bacteroidia > Chitinophagales > Chitinophagaceae > Polluticoccus. The sequence goes on along the minus strand of DATGXJ010000028.1, from coordinate 12,636 downwards.
CTCAAAGCCGTTTATATGAATCTTAAACGTATCATCTACATTGTTCTGGCACTGGCACTCGTTGGTGGTGCTGTGGGCGTTTATATGTGGAACAAGCCACACGCAAAAGTAGAAGACGCTGAGGGGGTAGCCATTACGGCAGCCAATCTTTGCAACGCATTTGCCGTAAATGAGGCAGAGGCTTCTACTATGTATACCAACAAAGTGTTGGATGTAAGTGGCACGGTTACAGAAGTGAAGAATAATCAGGAAGGCAAGGCTGCCATTACACTGGCCGGCAACGATATGGCATCTGTACAATGTACTATGCGTGATGCGGGTGCTACTGCTGAAGTTGGTAAAACTATAACTATCAGGGGTCGTTTTGCATCTGTAGATATGTTTGGCCCCACCCTTACAGACTGCGTATTGAAGTAGGATTTGTTAAATGTAGCATATAGAAGTATGAAACTGATTAAGATTGGAACAGCTATTGCAGTATCAGCTATTATGGCGATAGCATGTCAACACAAAGCAAACACACCTGCACCTGCCAATACAGGTAGCAATAACAACAACGGTGGTAATAACACAGCAGATACAGGTATCTGTTTCTCAAGAGATATATTACCCATATTCATTGGTAACTGTACCGAAAGTGGTTGCCACAATGCTAAAGACAAGGCCGATGGCTATGTCTTTATAAGCTACGAGACCATTACTGCAAAAGAGTTTGTTAAAGGCAATGCAAGCGAAACCAAGCTGTATAAGACTATAATTGATAACGACCCTAAGGACCGTATGCCGCAAGCGCCACGTGCACCACTCACCAATGCACAGATAACACTGATAGCGCAGTGGATAAACGAAGGTGCCAATAACAAAACCAACTGTGGCACACCTTGCGACAGCAATAATTTTACATACAGTGCTAATGTCAAGCCAATGATGGATACGTATTGTAAAGGATGCCACAGCGGTGTATCAGCATCCAAAGGTATTGTGCTGGATACCTACGATGGGGTTAAAAACGCAGCACTGAATGGCAAGTTATTGCAAACCATCAGGCACGAGGCAGGTGTAAGCGCTATGCCAAGCGGCGGTGCAAAATTGAGCACATGTCAGATAGCACAAGTGCAGAAATGGGCTGCTGCAGGGGCACCTAATAACTAAAAAGCAAAAAATATTAAGTAAATTAACATACAGAATAACAATAGATTATGAAAAAAATACTGGCTTTTTGCATTGGGGTGATAGCATTGTCAGCTTGCTACAACGATAAAGCAGACCAACTCTATCCATCAACAGGCGGATGCGACACCACAACTGTTAAGTACGCAACAGACGTGCAGCCTATCCTACAGAGCAAGTGTGCAACAAGCGGTTGTCACGATGCAGCAACAAAAGCATCAGGCTACGAGCTGAGTACTTTTGCGGGTGTTTCTGCTACAGTAAACAGTGGCAGGTTGATGGGGGCTATCCGTCAGCAATCCGGCTACAAAGCTATGCCGCAAGGAGCATCAAAACTGGATGATTGCAGCATCAATAAAATTGGCCGTTGGATAAATCTGGGGGCACAAAACAACTAAGCAGTATTTACAGAACGAAATAAAAAATGACAATCATGAAAAAGGTATTATTAGCATTATTGCTGATTGGTGGCGGTGCAAACGTATATGCACAGAAATACATGACACGTACGGGTAGAGTGAGCTTCTTTTCCTCTACGCCTGTAGAAAACATATCTGCTGTAAACAATGAAGCAGGCAGCGTGCTGGATAGTAAAACAGGCGATGTGGTTTTTCAGATAGCCATTAAAAGCTTCAAGTTTGAAAAAGCGCTGATGGAAGAGCACTTTAACGAAAACTATATGGAAAGCGATAAGTTTCCGAAGTCTGAGTTCAAGGGCAAGGTAACAGACCTGAGCAAAGTGAATTTTGCAAAAGATGGTAAATACGATGTTACTGCTGCAGGTAAGCTTACCATGCACGGTGTAACGAAAGATGTAAGCATACCAGGTACTATTACTGTAAAAGGTAACCAGGCAATATTGAATGCAAAGTTCAAGGTGAAACCGCAGGACTACAAAATCAAAATACCTTCAATGGTAGAAAACAAAATTGCCAAAGAAATAGAAGTAACTGTAAACAGTATTCTTGACAAAAAATAGTAATCAATCACAACCAACAATATAAGTATCATGCGTATCATCCCCGCAATACTATTAGCCGCTTCCGTGTTTGCTACAAACGCGGTTTCAGCGCAAGACGGCAAGTCTAAAAAAGCAAAAACAGAAGCAGAAGAAAGCGATGACCTGATGGATATGCTCGATGAAGAAGACCAAAGTGCTGTTGTAAGAAAGAAGCCATATACCACTGCTACGTTCAAAACGTCTCGTCTGGTTAACGGCCATAGCATAGAGAACACGGCCAAAGGTGTTTTGGATTTCAAAGTAAATCACCGTTTCGGTGCGTTGGACGGAGGTTTCAGCAACTTCTTCGGTCTGGATAATGCCAATACAATGATTGGTTTCGACTATGGTGTTACAGACTGGTTGACACTTGGTTTCAGCCGCAGCACTTACGAGAAAGAGTATCTGGGTTATGTAAAGGCAAAAATCCTGCGTCAGGTAGATAAGGGCGGTATGCCGATAAGCCTAAGTTACTACGGTAATACCAGTGTGCAGGGTATGGCAGCACCTACATTGCCTGCAGGACAAGAATACCACTTCAGCAACAGGATGTTTTATGTAAACCAACTGCTTGTGGCACGCAAATTCAACCAATGGTTGTCTGTACAGTTGATGCCTACGCACATACACTACAATCTGGTGCCTACAACGGCAGAACCTAACGATATCTTTGCGATGGGTGTTGGCGGTCGTTTTAAAATCTCTAATCGTGTATCTGTTAACGCAGAATATTATTATCGTTTCAATGAGTTGAATGGTTATTCAAATTCATTGTCGCTGGGTTGCGATATTGAAACAGGTGGCCACGTATTCCAACTGATGCTTACAAATGCTACTGCAATGACAGAAAGGGCGTTTATAGGCCAGACAGTAAATCAGTGGGGCGATGGTGGTATTCACTTCGGCTTCAATATCTCAAGGGTTTTCACAATTGTTAAACCTAAGGAGTTTAAATAGTTCGAATACATTAATGTGGTAAATTTGCCACAGGGTGTATTATTTTCATAAAGGATAAGGCTATCGGGCAACCATAGTCTTATCCTTTTTTAATGCCCTTACAGATTCAATTCTTATTCCTGTATATGAAAAAGGGTTGGTGGCAGCATCCGGATAAGCCTGTCTATGTATTATTGTTTGGTGGTTCGGGTTTGTTGCGTTGCAATGCAGCTTTAGGTGGTACATTGGCCATTATTGGTTTTGTTACAGCTATTGTTTACTTCTTCATGCAGCAAAAGGAATCATAGCTGAAATGTAAAAGGCTTGTAGGCACATAAGGCTGGTTTTACGGAAGTATTATTGTGAATATTGTACATAAAAAAGCGGGTAGCATATGCTACCCGCTTTCAATTTATACCTTAAAGCTTATCCTTATTGTTTTACAAAGCGGATAACCTGAAGTGTATTGTTGTCTGCATCTGCAACTTGCAGGTTGTAAGTACCCGCAGCCAGTGTGCCTACGTTGATAGAACCTACACTGTTTTGCAGTGTCAGTTCTTCATTAGCTACTACAGCACCCAGTGTATTAGTTATTTTAACTACTACACGGTTGTTATTGTAGTTGCCCAATTGAACATTCAATGTGTTGCCGCTAACAGGGTTAGGGTATACTTTCACATCTATGTTATTAGCAACGCTAGATACATTGTTTGCAAATCCTACAGTTATTTTTGCAGGGTTAGATATTGTCTGAGGAGCACATGAGCCACCTACAACACAACGGAAGCGTTTCAGGTTTTGATAACCTGCTGTAGGTATTACAGTCAGCTTGTTGGTAGTAGTACCTGCATAAGCGCCTGGTTTGTCAGCAATATTTACATACACCTGTGTATTTGCTATCATAGTATCTGCCTGCCATTGGTATGTCAGGTTAGTACCTGTTGCATCTATAGTAAATATAAATGGATCTTTATAACCACCCATTTGATCTGTAGGCTGCTTAGTAATACGTGGGCGTGCATCTATGTACAGAACAGCTTCACCACCATAAGTAGTACCGCAATTATCTGTAATGCGACAACGGTATCCGTAACCTGCCATAGCCAGCGTCGTATTGCTAACCATTAGTGTAGGAGTATTCACCAGAGAGTAGTTAGCAGAGTTTGTAAGAGCTATCCAGCCACTGCCGCTATTTTCTTCCCACTGATATGTAGGGTTCAGCGCATCAACAGTTACGTTGAAAGTTGCAGGTGTGTTTTCACAAACTGTAGCATCTGCAGGTGAATTGATGATTGTTGGCGCACCATATACTGTTAATACAGCAGCGTTACTTACTGCATTTGGTGTACAGCCATTGCTTACTACGCAACGGTAGCTATTGCCACGCAAACCAACATTTGTATTGTTGATTGTAAGTATTGGAGTAGCAGTGCCTGCATATATACCACCATTGTTCAGGTTGGTAAAGCCGCTACCACTATTTACCTGCCATTGATATGTAATGCCAACACCTGTAGCTGCTGTTATTTTAAACGTAGCAGTTGTGTTTTGACATACAGACAAGTCTGCAGGAGAAGATGTAACTACAGGAGGTGTTTTTACTGTCAGCAGTGCAAAAGTTGAAGTAACTGCTGGGTTACAAGTACCGGAAACAACACAACGGTATCCATAAGCATTCATAGACGCTGTAGCACCGCTGATGTTAAGTGTAGATGTTGTAGCGCCGCTATAAACACCTGTGTTGCTGATATTTGCATAGCCGCTGCCTGCGTCTACCTGCCATTGATAGCTTACGCCTGTACCGCTTGCTACAACTGCGAAGCTTGTATTAGAACCAGCGCAGATAGTAGATGCAGTTGGGTTGCTGCTGATTGCCGGCAGTGTATTTACAGACAGGGTAGCAGGGTTTGATATTACTGTAGGAGTACAAGAACCGCTAACTACACAACGATACTGATATCCCGCAAATGCAGTTTGTGTATTGTAAATAGTAAGTGATGCTGCGTTATGACCGCCATACAGTGTAGAACCTTGTAAGTTATTAAAGCCACTACCTTGGTTTACTTGCCATTGGTATGACAAACCAGCGCCTGTAGCACCTACTGTAAACACTGTATTAGTGCCAACACAACTTGTTGTGTTAGATGGGTGGCTCACAACAGTTGGCAGGCCAAGTATTGTAAGTGTTGCCGTGCTGCTTGTAAGTGTCGATGGGCAAATACCTGCAACGATACACCTGTATGTAAAGCCATTCATGCTTGCCGGTGGTGCAGTAAGGCCCAGTGATTGTGTAGTAGCACCGCTATAAAGGCCGCCGTTTACAACATTGCTGAAGCCGAAACCATTGTTTACTTGCCATTGGTAAGTAAGGCCGCTACCGCTTGCATTAATGTTGAATGTAGCGTTAGTGCCATTACATACTGCAAGGCTAGTAGGTTGCAGGTTGATAACCGGAGCTGTATTTACGTTCAGTTGCGCAGTAGCCATTGCAGCCGGAGCGCAAGTACCTGTTACTACTACTCGGTAGTTGTAACCATTCATAACAGCAGTAGTGCTGGCAATATTCAGTATGCTGGTAGTAGTGCCAGAGTATATGCCTGTATTGCTGAGGTTTGTAAAACCACTGCCAGTATTCAATTGCCATTGGTAGTTGATAGCAGTACCTGTTGCTGTTGCAGCAAAGAATGTACCTGTGCCTTCGCATACTGTTGATGCTGTTGGCGCTGAAACAATTGCAGGAGCTGTGTTTACAGTCAAAGCAACTGTGCTTGATGTTAATGTTGGTCCGCAGATGCTGCCAACTATACAGCGATATTGATATCCGTTAAATGATGCCGGTGTATTTGTAATACCCAAAGTAGCAGATTGCATGCCAGTATACGGAGCTCCATTGCCGATGTTAGCAAAACCACTTCCGGTATTTACCTGCCATTGGTAATTGATGCCACCTGCAACTGCACCTACAGAGAATGTAGTGTTATTGCCTGCACATATAGTGCTGGAAACAGGTTGTGAATTAATAACAGTCAGTGCATTTACTGTAAGTGTAGCAGGGTTTGATACTGCAGCAGGTGTACATGTACCACCTACTACACAACGATACTGATTGTTGTTCAGAGACGTTGTAGCAGATGTTATGTTCAGTGTGCTTGCTGTAGCGCCACTATATACACCACCATTAGACAGGTTTGTAAAGCCAGAACCACTGTTTACTTGCCATTGGTAAGTAAGTGCAGTACCTGTTGCACTAACTGTAAGGCTTGTGTTTGAAGCCTCACAAACTATAGTATTTACAGGGCTGTTGTTTACTACAGGTATCATGTTGATGAATAACTGAGCAGCGCCGCTGGTAACAGACGGTGCACAAGTGCCTGTAACTACACAACGATAGAATGTGTTATTAAGTGCTAATGAACCATTAAATATGCTCAATGCATTAGTGTTAACACCGCTGAATGGTGCAACGTTTGTAAGGTTTGTATATGTACCACCTACTGTAGTAGCAGTTTGCCATTGGTAGGTAAGGCCTGTGCCTGTAGCTGTAACATTGAATGTTGCAGTTACGTTATTATTACAAGTTGATGCATTAACCGGATTAGCGGTAATTGCCGGTTTTCTGTTTACAGTTAACTCAGCACCAGAAGAAATAGCTGCCGGTGCGCAAGTGCCAGACACTACACAACGGTAAAGGTTTGCATTGAATGATGCAGGCACATTTGTTATGCTAAGTGTAGCAGATTGCATGCCTGAATATGGTGCTCCATTTCCTATGTTAGTAAAGCCGCTACCTGTGTTTACCTGCCATTGGTAAGAAATGCCTGTACCACTTGCAGTCACACTTAAAGAAGTAGAGCCATCTTCACAAACAGTAACGTTTAAAGGATTACTTACAGTTGGTTTCTCATTAACAGTAAGTGTTGCAGCAGCAGATGTAGCAACAGGGCCGCAAACACCACTTACAACGCAACGATACTGTGCGTTGTTCAATGATAGAGACGCAGGGTTGATTGTAAGTATTGGAGACTGTGCGCCGCTGTAAGGTGCAGGATTGCCTGGTATGTTAGTAAAGCCACTGCCAGTATTTACTTGCCATTGGTAGTAAACAGGCAATGATGTGTTTACCTGTGCTGTAACAGAAAAACCGGTAACACCATCCTGACAAACAACCGCATTTGATGGGTTGGATGTTATTACAGGGTTGGTATGAGCATCGAATTGAGCTGTATTAGACATTGTAGGAACGCCACAAGTACCAGTTACCAAACAACGATATATATTGCCATTCAGGCTATACGGAGAACCAGCAATTGTAAGATTTGCTGATGTAACACCACTGTATGGAGCTGCTAAAGGAACGTTGGTAAACACTGTTGAATTTTGAGGAGCTACCTGCCATTGATAAGTAACAGGATTGGTTGACTGTGTACTTACTGCAACAGAGAAAGTAGTGTTTGTACCCTGGCAGCCAAGTTGTGTAGTAGGTTGGCTGATGATAGCGTGTTGTCCGTTTACGGTAAGCATTGCCCCCTGACTAGCTACTGGTGTAGCACAATCTGCCTTTACCAGGCAACGATAGCCATTGCCATCCAATGCAGTAGTAGGATTGTTTATTACAAGAACAGAGTTAGTAGCACCACTATAGGTAGCATTGTTTACAACATCTACATAACCTGAGTTGTAAGTGCTAACCTGCCATTGATAAGTAAGATTGGTACCAGTTGCAGATACTGCAAAGAAAGTACTTGCAACACCTTGACATACTGTGCTATTAAAAGGATTGGTAGTGATAACAGCTTGCGGAGTAAAGCAAGTTGTATAAGTCATCTCAATACGGCTGATAGAACCACTTGGTTCTGTAAAGTAATCTGGTATACCTGTGCTGGTAATCGGGTTTTGAGAGCCGATACGATTCAGTGTAACAGGTTGGCCATTAATTGTAGTTGAAAAACCGGCGGCACCATATGAGTTGGTAGTCCCTGCTTGTCCAAGAATACCAATTATCTCACCTGCTACAACCGGGATGTTTACAGTCTGCGTAACACCATTTGTTGCGCCTTGTATATACGCAAGTGATGTAAAGTTGGTAGATGTAGTGCTGAATACAACAGGTACGGCATCGTTGATGCGTATTACCTGTATATTTTGTGTGCCGGAACCGGCTTCAGGTGCTACACGTAGCCCCGTAATTGTAAAATTGGTAGGAGCTGTAAACCAATACCCGCGCACATTACCAGAGAATGTGCTGGTCGCTGTCGGTAGTGGCATGGTTGTTTGTGCAAAACTCACGTTATACCCGACCATCGTCAGTAGCATGAGCGCACACATTTTAAATACTTTAGTATAATTTACCATTGTATCGTTGTTTATTGATTTAAGAGTTGATTATGTTGTTTTCTTAGTTTCTGATCTTTTGTTTTCGTGTTGTTATTTCCTCAATACGTTGTTCTTTTTAATGGTTATACAATATGTTTTCATTCAAAACCTTGTCCTTGCGCTAATAATCTTTCGTTTTATCTATGTTTAATTTTTGGTTACAACAATCAATGCTATATGGGGAAAAACACCCATAAAGCAGTACTCCGGACACTTTGCCCGGTTCTCGTCAATCTCAATCTACATGTAACAGTTTAGCAGCCGTTTGTCTGTCCTAATAATTAATCTCTCTCTTTTTATTAGCTGCTGATAGGGGTATTCTTATCTCTCAGGGGCTAAAGTTAATAAAGAACTATCTATTATTAGCTCTTTCTATGTTTATTTTTTTCTTATTTGATGCGGTTTTCAGCCAAATAAAACGATTATTTAATCAACAAGATTTTCATACAGTAAAAAAGCCCGAGCAACATCTGCCCGGGCTTTTATTTTATTGATTATTAGTCAATTATTGCTTCTGGAAGCGACCGCTTGCCATCAACTCGCCATTTTCACTTCTGATTGCGTATATATATATACCATTTGCCATGTTTGCAGCTGGAATAGATATTTCATTTTTACCTGATATATAACTAGCAACACCGCTGTTGTAAACAACACGACCTGCCATATCAGTAACAGACACATTCAGTGCTTGTGCTTTTTCCAATGTTACAGCCAGTGTAGCGTTGCTTGTAGTAGGGTTAGGGTATACCTTAACATCTGCGTTGAAAGTAACGTTTTTAACTCCCAGAGTGCTATCGCTCAGCATAAACAATTCTGTACCATTAGCACTGTCTGCAGCACGGAAGTAGATAGTTGTACCCATTTGCAGGAATTCGGCAGGATTGCTGCTGAAAGTACCTGTGTAAATATCCGCAACCATTGTAGGTATGCCCGTTCCTTTGTACATCCACAGTTCATTACCGCTAACACCATTGTCTGCATTGAAGTAAATTCTGTTTTTTGCACTATGTATGTTGCTGATGTTGCTATTGCCTGTAGGGTTGGTTTTGTAAACCAGTGCAGTATTGCCTGTTGCAGGGTCATAAGCATACAAATGACCAACGTTTGTACCATCGTTGCCCGCAAAATATACCTTGTTGTTGAACCCTGCTATTATTTTCTGTCCGCTTGAGAAATTGGTAAGCGTGTTAAGGCTACCTACAGCCACATCTGTCAGGCGCATTACATTCAGGCCATTGTAGCTATACAGTTCGCGGCCAAATGTAGTTGTAGCTGCAGTGAAATACAGCTTATTGCCAATAACCGTGAAGTTGTTTGGAGAAGAGCTGTTGCCGCCGGCATCTATATCAGACACCAGTGTAGTGCTGTTTGTAGATGGGTTATAAGCATAAAGTTCCTGTCCGTTTGTAATAGTGTATGCTGAAAAATATATCAGTGTATCGAATGCTGTGATGCCTGAAATGAAGCTGCTGCCGCTGGTGTTAATATCTGTAAGGCGTGTAGCAGTATTTGCAGTTGTGTCATATACCCAAAGCTCTTCACCATAAGTACCGTCATTAGCATCAAAATACAATTTGCCTTTGTATGCTACTACCTCATCTACGCCTGCGCTGTTTGTGCCTGTATATACTTCAGCCGCCAAAGATGGTGGGTTAGAACCATCCCAACGATATAGTTCTGTACCGGAAGTACCGTTGTTTGCCGGGAAGTATATATACTTTCCTATTACAGCCATTGTGCGGTTTGAAGTAGTTGAAAAACTACTAGCAGATGCAGGGTTGATGTTGAATGCCAGATTTGTACCGCTGGTATCTTTCAGCCACAGTTCATAGCCGTTTGTACCATCATTTGCAGTAAATACCAGGTTTTTGCCGAATGCAGCCATACGATATGGGAAGCTGCCCGTTGTGCCCGGGTTAATGTCTTTTACAAGAGATTGTGCATTTGCAGATATAACACCTGCCAGTAATGCAGCACTAAGTAAACTATGTTTCATATTCTTGGATGTTTATTTTTTATGTGTGAATCAATGAGTAGATTAAAGTTTTTGAATATTGCCACCAGCCATCATTACACCGGCTGCATCAAACAGACGATATTGATACACGCCTGTAGCCAGATTTGTCATATCAATAGTAACGTTGTTTGTGCCTGAAGTGTAAGTTTTTACATCACTGCGGCTAACGATTTTGCCTGTAATGTCTGTTATTACATAACCCAATTGCAGGTCAGCTTTGCTGTTTATTTGTATAGTAGTCACATTTGCTGTTGGGTTAGGGAATACCTTAACCTCAGCATTAAAGCTTGTATTCTGGATGTTTAATGCAGCAGAGTCTGAAAGCTTATATAACTCGTTACCACTGTCCTGTGTATATGCAGAGAAGTATAGGTTAGTACCCCAGCGCAGCAAATTCATAGGAGCGCTACCAATATTCATGTCAATGTCTGCAGCAAGCATTGGTGTGCCTTTGCCATCGTATGACCATAATTCGTAACCGTGTGTTCCATCGTCTGCACTAAAGAATATTTTACCAGCATAGTATGTAAAGTATTGCGGATAGCTGCCACCTGATGGATTGATGTCATACACTTTTGATGCTACACCATTAGCAGGATTGAATTGGTACAACTGAGGACCGTTGCTGCCATCATCGCCGGAAAAATAAATTTTATTATTTAATGCAATGAATTGAACATCCCCGTTATTAACCTGAATTACACCATCACCACCACTATTATCTACGTTGGTGTGGCGCATGATGTTTGTGCCGTCAAAAGAATACAGTTCCCTTCCGAATGATGGTGTATATGCTGAAAAATACATCTTGTTGTTGATGATAGTATAACCCTGCGGGTAGCTGCCACCAATACCTGTAAATACATCTGCTACTAAAGCTGTGCTGTTTGTAGCAGGGTTGTAAGCAAACAACTCATAGCCATTGGTACCGTTGTTAGCAGTGAAATATAATTTATCCTTATATGCGATGAAGTTGGATGGGAAACTGCCTGTAAGACCCGCTGCAAGGTCTGTAAGACGTTGTATGTAGCCTGTAGTTACAGTATAAGACCACAGCTCATTGCCGAATGAAGGGCTATAAGCATTAAAATATACCCTGTCGCCAAAACTATATACTTCGCTGATATCGCTACTGCTGATACCCGGATAAATATCTGAAACCAATACCGGAGCTATGCTATCTACGCCTCCCCATGCATATAATTCGGTACCTGTGGTGCCATTATCTGCAGGAAAATAAACCATTCCTCCATTTACTGCCATATGTCTGTTGCCCGTCCACATTGCACTGCTTGCAGAACCAGGGTTCAAATCATATTTCAGCGAAGCAGCAGTGTCATAAGCCCAAAGCTCGCTCCCGTTAACACCATCATCTGCAATAAAAACCAGTTTATTGCCAAACCCTGTCAGCCACATCGGATTTGAGTCGCCATTCGGATTGATGTTCTTAACTATGGTAGGTTGTGCAGATGCCATCAAACTACCAGCTAGCATTATTGTACTGAGTAAACGAATTTTCATAAGTGCTCCGCCTATTTTAATAATGATTGAATTGTGTTATAAGCTATAAATATAATTACTATTAAGTGAATATTATATAATTATGACCATTAAATAGCCAAAATACCGTATATCCCGTAGTGAATGCCATAAAATAAAGCTTAAAGGCTAAATCGTTGATTTTAAATGGCTTGTATTTGTTAACTGCTTGTTAACTGCTTGCAAACTACCCGTTAACAAGCCTCGAAAATTTGAAGACCATACACACATGCCCCCATATTTGCATCATAATCAACGACATAAACAACAAAAACAAATCGCAAACAAACAAAAACAAACAACAATGAAAAAAGTAATCGCAATCGTAGCACTGTCATTCGTAGGTATCGCAGCAAAAGCACAAGTTGCTTCTACAGCTACTCAGACAGTAAACCTGAACCTGAGCAACGCAATCGAGTTGACTTTCACAGGGTCTAACACTGCTACCGGTGCTGCAGTTAACCTGGCTTTCAACACAGTTAACGATTATGCAAACGGTGTTCAGTCGTCTGCACAAGAACTGAAAGTACGTTCTAACAAAAAATTCGGTGTTACAGTAAGAACTAACAACACAAACTTCTCTTATACAGGTACAACA
>DATGXJ010000027.1:0-13984 GCA_035299045.1 Flavipsychrobacter sp. | reverse complement strand
GCATTACCTCTGCGGGTTGGGAAGCCGAAAACATTGCCACCAAACAGGCATGGGATGCAGTAGATGAAGAACTGGCAGAAACCGCCGAAAAAGTAAAAAAAGGCGAACTGAGCCCCATAGCCTACTACATGCAGAAAAACCTGATGGAAGTATCGTTGTTGGCAAGTTATGTGGGCAAATGGCAATGGCAGGTAAAACGCCACTTCAAACCAGCTGTTTTTAATAAACTGAGCGCGGATATGCTGGCTAAATACGCCGCTGTTTTCAATATCTCTGTCGATGAGCTGAAGAGCTTTGGCAAATAATGATTACCCCCTTCGTACTACATGAGCACTGTATCATATAAACACTTCCAGCATGCCCACTGCGAAAGCGGTGTAACAGCTAATCTGCTGAGGCATGAAGGCATTAACATAAGCGAACCTATGGCATTTGGCATAGGTGCCGGTATTTTCTTTGCCCACCTGCCATTTGTAAAGGTGAGCGGCACTCCCGGCACTACATTCCGTACATGGCCCGGTGCTATCTTCAAGCGCACTACACAGCGTTTGGGTATAGAAATGCACACAGAACGCTTCCGCTCTCCCGAACGCGCCAATCAGGCACTGGATAGTGTAATAGCCACCGGAAAGCCCGTTGGTATGCTCAGCAGCGTGTATTATCTGCCTTACCTGCCCGAAGCCTTCCGTTTCCACTTCAATGCGCACAATCTGGTGGTATATGGCAAAGAAAACGGCCGGTACCTTGTCAGCGACCCGATACTGGAAGACGTGGCAACCATTGCCCCCGAAGACCTTGCAAAAGCTCGTTTTGCCAAAGGCACGCCCGAGCCGCGCGGGTTTATGTATTATGTAAAATCTGTACCCCAACATATAGACTATACCAAAGCCATACAGGCAGGCATCAAGCAGACCTGCTTTTTCATGCTGTCTCCGCCATTACCATGGTTTGGCAACAAGGCCATCTTTCTGTTATCAAAACAGATAAAAAAATACCCGCAAAAGCTTACGCCACGAAAAGCATCCTTGTATTTGGGCAATGTAGTGCGCATGCAGGAAGAAATAGGCACAGGTGGAGCAGGCTTCCGTTTTCTGTACGCCGCTTTCCTGCAAGAGGCAGGAACAATGCTGAAAAGGGACGATTTACAGGGTTTTTCTGCAGAATTGACCAAAATAGGTGACGACTGGCGCAATTTTGCCTACCATGCAGCCCGTTTGATGAAAGACCGCAAGTCTGACCTTGTGTCTTTCGACGAATTGAGCGACCTGTTGCGTGTTTGCGGCGAGAAAGAGCGCGACTTATTTGGCCGTATGCAAAAAATAAAGTGGTAAGCATCAGCGTTTTAACATCTCGGTAGAAAAATATCTTTATTTTTGCCCTCTTATTCCTCTGTGTGTGAACGGTAATAACAGACGTGCCATATTGAGTTTTATAGATTTCTTCCATCCGCCTTTCTCGCGTTGGATAAATCGCCAGACCTTCCGCTACCTAGCTTGCGGGGGTACCAATACTATGCTCGATATAGTCATCTACTGGTTCAGCTACAACTTTTTGCTCGATAAACAGACGGTGCACATTGCAGGCATGCACATTGCCCCACACATTTTCGCCTTTATGATATCGTTTTCCATCAGCTTTCCGCTGGGTTTTGCGTTATCAAAATACCTGGTTTTCTCAGAATCGAACCTGAAAGGGCGCATACAACTCTTCCGCTATGCCGTATTGGTTAGTATGTGCATAGTACTCAACTACGTATTCCTGAAGCTTTTTGTAGATGGTTTTGGCTGGTATCCTACCCCGTCAAAAATCCTTACAACGGCACTTGTCGCTATCTTCAGCTACGTATCTCAACGCAACTTCACCTTCAAAGTAAAGCCTGATACGGCGGTTGTAGAGTAAATCTGTTTTTATGTCTGCAACTACATCTAATGCTCATGAGTTCTTTATGCGCAAATGTATCGACCTTGCTATCGAAGCCAAAACTAACGGAGAAAGTCCTGTTGGCAGTATCATAGTTAGAAACGATACGATAATAGCAACAGGAATAGAAGCTGGCAAAGCAAATATGGACATCACTTTTCATGCGGAGATTGAAGCCATCAGAATGGCAAGAAAAGTACTTAATACTGCTGACTTGTCTGACTGCATTATTTATACAACTCATGAACCGTGTATCATGTGTTCTTATGTAATACGTCAAGCAAAAATAGGCATGGTGGTAATGAGCCTCTCCTCCGGCGACACTGGTGGTTTTAACTCTCAACTTCCTGTACTTAAAGACACATCAATAACTAAATGGGGTACACCACCAATAGTTATTACAGGCATCCTTGAAGCAGCATGTAGGGAATTGTAAAACTACCCTCATAATCATACCGAGCGGTAACTATATACATAAATTGCCCTAACAGCTGTATTGTACGTATTAAGACATACACAAACCCATTAATCCTATACCTGTACAGATAAATCCAATCTAAGTACACCTTATGCCTAACGCCTAATATTGTACCTTTGCCCACACATTATGACACAGGAAAACCTGAAAGAAATGCGCGAGCGGGTACAACACCTACATCGCTTTTTGAAAGTTGAAGATAGAAATGCCAAGGTAGAAAACGACCGTACCCTCACCCTCGCACCCGGTTTCTGGGACGATAACACACGTGCTACTGGCATACTGAAAGAAATAAAAATCAATAAATACTGGATAGACCTCTGGGAGAGTGTAAACACTGCCGTAGAGGATTTTGGCATACTGTTCGATTTCTGGAAAGAAGGCGCAGCCAGCGAAGAAGAAACACAGGAATCATACGACAAGGCGCTGAAAGCAATAGATGACCTTGAATTTAAATCTACCCTCAACCAGCCGGAAGACGAAATGCCTGCCGTGATGGTGATAAACAGTGGTGCGGGCGGCACAGAAAGCCAGGACTGGGCAGAAATGCTGCTGCGCATGTACCGCATGTACGGCGAAAAACAAGGCTGGAAGGTATCTGAGATAGATGTGCAGTATGGCGATGGTGCAGGCATCAAACAGGCTACTATCGAGTTTGAAGGTGCGTTTTCTTACGGTCTGCTAAAGGCAGAAAGTGGTGTACACCGTCTGGTCCGCATCTCCCCTTTCGATAGCAATGCCCGCAGGCACACTTCATTTGCTTCGGTGTTTGTATATCCGTTGGTAGATGATAGCATTGAGATAGCCGTAAGCCCCGCCGATCTGGAATGGGAATTCTACCGTGCAGGTGGTAAAGGCGGACAGAACGTAAACAAGGTAGAAACTGCCGTACGTTTGAAACACATACCAAGCGGCATCATCGTAGAGTGTCAGCAGGCACGTACACAGGGCGAAAACCGCGAAAAAGCATTGACCATGCTGAAAAGCCGCCTCTACGAAGAGGAGCTGCGCAAACGTGAAGAATTGAAAAACGCCAGCAACAGCAGCAAGAAAAAAATTGAGTGGGGTTCGCAGATACGTTCTTACGTGTTCCACCCATATAAGATGATAAAAGACCACCGTACCGATTACGAAGTTGGTAACGTAGGTCCTGTAATGGATGGTGAGATAGATGATTTCATCAAGGCATACCTGATGAGCTTTAAAGAAGAGGTATAATACCCTCCAGTTAGCATGAGCGATGTAAAGAAGATTTTTGACCTGGGGTTGCTGCGCCGCATATTTTCATTTGCGGCACCCTACAAGCGTAGCCTGTATATATCTATGGCTATGTCTGTAGTATTGGCAGCCATGTCTCCCCTGCGCCCCTACCTTATACAACTATCGGTCGATAAATACATTGCCAACCATATGCTGCAGATGCTCATCAACATCAGCATTGTGCAACTATTTATACTCTTATTGGAAAATGGGCTGCGCTTCTGGTTCCTCTACCGTATCAACTGGCTTGGGCAATCGGTTATAAACGATATGCGCAAGTCTGTGTTCAAGAAAATACTTTTCCAAAACATCGGCTATTACGACCGCACCCCTATCGGCACGCTAACTACCCGCACCATCAACGATGTGGAAGCAGTAAACGATGTATTCTCTGAAGGTATTATTTCCATCATAGCAGATATACTCACCATCATCGCCATCATGATTATCATGTTCATTACAGACTGGCGATTGACACTGGTATGCCTTGCTCCGTTCCCGATACTGATATTTGCTACCTACTGGTTCAAGGAAAGTGTAAATAAATCTTTCCAGCGTGTGCGAAATGCGGTATCTGCACTGAATGCTTTTGTGCAGGAACATATTGTGGGCATGTACATCGTGCAGGCATTTGCTGCGGAGAAAACAGAGATGGTTAAATTCAAAAACATCAACAAAGAGCACCGAGATGCCAATATCAAAGCCATATTTGCCTATTCTGTTTTCTTCCCGATAGTAGAGATAATACTTGCCATGTCTATGGGCTTGCTGGTATGGTGGGGGGCGCACCGCATGCTCAATTATGCAGTAACACCCGGCGTGGTAATAGCATTTGTAATGTACCTCAACCTGCTCTTCCGCCCGCTGCGTATGATGGCCGATAAATTCAACGTACTGCAAATGGGCATGATAGCAGGCGAACGCGTATTTACCGTACTGGATAGCAAAGAAAATCTTGATGGCAATGGCAACGTTACTGCCGATGGCATAAAAGGTAAAGTGACATTTGACAATGTACACTTCAGCTATAAAGAGGGTACACCTGTACTGAAAGGCATATCTTTTGAAATACCTGCAGGCAAAACAATGGCCGTTGTAGGCCACACGGGCGCAGGTAAAACATCGATCATCAGCATCCTGAACAGGCTGTACGAAATAGAAGCCGGCAGCATCAAAATTGACGATACCGACCTGAAGGATTACGACATCTATAGCCTACGCAATCATATAGGCATTGTATTGCAGGATGTGTTCCTGTTCTCAGGCACTATTGCAGATAATATAACCTTGCGCAATGCAGATATACCACGAGATAAAGTAGAAGCTGTTTGCAAGCTCTTAGGCATACACAATTTTATCATGAGCCTGCCGGGTGGTTACGATTTCAATGTAATGGAGCGTGGCAACACCCTATCGCAAGGACAAAGGCAGCTTTTGTCTTTTGCACGCGCATTACTTTACAATCCTTCTATCCTGATACTGGACGAAGCCACCTCTTCTGTAGACAGCGAAAGCGAACAACTGATACAACAAGCGATAGATAAAATGATTACAGGCCGCACATCTATTGTCATTGCACACAGGCTCTCTACCATCCGCAAGGCAGACGAAATTATTGTGATGGACAAAGGACAAATCATAGAGCGAGGCAATCACCAATCATTGATTACAGCACAAGGAGAATACTACAAACTATATACAGCTGTAGAAAAGCAAAAAGAAAGGGCGATATCATAATCGCCCTTTCTTTTTATTTCACTTTCTTATCCAGCCAGTCACTGACTGTCTTTAGCGCGTCTTCAGATATTGTCTCTTTCAGTGTACCATATTCCTGTGGCGAACAAGTATTGCAGCGTTGGAAAAGGTGATTCAATCCCGGTAATTCTTTTACTTCATAGTTCTTTGTCTTGCTTTTTGCCAGTGTTTGTTTGATCCCTTCCAGATTTTGCTTTGAAAGTACCTGCATATCTTTCTCTCCGTTCAGTGCCAGTACTTTACAAGTCAGTTTCTGTAATACAGGCTGCGGGTCGTATTTCAGGAAGTAATTAAACCATGCATCATGATACAATCCCATAAAATCGCCGATAAACTTTTTCTCCTTTTCAAAATCACCAATATCTACCACATCTATAGCCTCTTTAGATGCACTACTTTTCCATGCCCCTGTTACCTCTTTCATCTTCAGTTGTGCTTCTTCCCCTGTTTTGGATGAGATAATAGCCTGCTCTATTCCGCGATATAGTCTTCTGTATTCTGCTACAACCTGCTCACTAACACCACTCACAGTCATCATTGCGGCACTCTGATCTTCCATCAGTTCATACACTTTCACACCCGGGCCTGCCATCAGTATAATGAAGTCGATATCTTTTCTTTCAGATGCTACCATTGGCGCTATCATGCCCCCTTCACTATGCCCCAAGATGCCTATCTTCTTTTGGTTTACTTCTTTGCGTATCTTCAGATAGTCGATTGCCGCATTGGCATCTTTTGTAAAATCGGCACTCGTTGCTTTTCTTCTGTCGCCTGTTGTTTGTCCTACACCGCGGTCATCTACACGCAGTACGATGTAGCCTTTATTCGTCAGATAATTGGCTATCACTGCAAATGGTTTATGCCCCATCAGTTCTTCGTCCCTGTTTTGCGGACCTGAACCACTTACAAGCAATACAGCAGGATATGTCTTTCCGCCTTTGGGTATGGTTATCGTTGCGCCATAGCTGATGCTGCCATCTGCATTTTTGAATGTTACATCTTCACTTATATAGTCGAACGGAGGCTTGGGTGTTTGCGGCCTTACCAATTCTGTTGGTTTATCGGTACGCTTCATCACCAACGGAAATTTCCTTCCCGCCTGCTTCCATACACCTTGTATCTCATCACCAGTCAGCAAGCCTGTGTATTGTATGCCTGCATTGCTGAGGTCGAACAATACGCTGTCCGCATTCATACTGGTGCTTGCTACAGGTATTCCGGTCACCCCCTGGTCAGGGCTATCCATTGTTGCAGATAGCTTGCCATCTGCTTCTTTTACTTTAAATACTAATCTTACCTTCTGTCCTACATTCATCTCCCCTTCCCAATTTCCCTGTAGTTTACTTTGTGCGCCTGCTGTCAGCGATAGTGCTATGCAGGCTGCTGCGAGTTGTAACCTCATATCTTTATTAGTTTTGACTTTTAGTTTTTTTGAATAATAAATAAGAATAACCAACGGGTATTATCACCATGATGCCCACAAGCACCGGCATCAACACTTCCATTATTTCGGGTTTTGCTATCAAAGATGCCACAAATATGGTGAGCCCACCTGCCACCCATACATGGCTGGCTATGCGATGCGTTTGTTTCCAGTTGTCTTCATCATGTAGCGTCCATGGCACACGTATACCTGCAAAATAATTTGGTTTGATGTTGTTCATATAGTTGCCAATGAAGGCCAGTAACAATCCAACCAATGGCAGAATAGCTTTTTGTGCTACACTCTCTCCATTGCTGATGCCACTCAATATTATGATAATGCTCAGCGCAGTCAGAAAAAGACTAACGCCAATAGCCAGTTTATTGAATGTAGCCGACTGTTCAGCCTTTGCGCGTTTAGGATCTATTTTATGAATATTGCTGATGAGCAGATACGTACCAAGGTTCACACCAGACAATATCAGTATCGCTAACAGAAACTCCTGCTTACTACCCACCCTGTCTACCTTGCCACTCAAATCATAGTGCATTGGCATAGATGAAGGTATTGTATCCCACATCCACCACAGATAAATGATTGGCGCCAGTATAATGGCACAAATCAGTGTATGTTTAAGAAAACGAGCGTTTTGCATTGCTTGCAGTTTTAGTCTTTTTTTTTGATTGCTTCAGTTCTACCAGCCACTTCAAAAATTCATCTACCACCGTAGTGTTTAGCGAGTAGTAGATGAACTGCCCCTGCTTATCGGCCTCAATCAGCCCTGCCTGCTTCAGCAGATCCAGATGATGCGATATGCTGGGCTTCGAGATATCAAACTTGTCTGCTATCTCCCCTGCCGTCAGTTCTTTTTCCTTCAGCAGTTCCAGTATATCCCGCCGCGTCTGGTCATTCAGTGCTTTGAATAACTTATCCATTTAGACATTTAGTTAATTAGACAAATTTCTAAATACTTATTCGTATCTCAAAGACCATTAACAAAAAAGGCCCGCAGTTGCGAGCCTTTTTAACAATACTGTTTGTATGCTTATGCTACGGTAGTAGCTGTTTCAAATTCCAGTGCTTTTGTTACCAAGTTTTTAGAACCTATGTAGATAGGTACACGTTGGTGCAGTTCTGTAGGTGCTACTTCCAGTACATTGCTATAGCCTGTACTTGCTACACCACCCGCAGCCTCTACCAGGAATGCCATCGGGTTGCACTCATATTGCAGGCGCAGCTTACCGTTTGCATTGCTCTTATCTGCCGGGTACATGAAGATACCACCTTTGATGAGCGTGCGGTGCATATCTGCCACCATGCTACCAATATAACGCTGAGAATACGGACGTCCTTCTTCCTTATTGCTTTCCATGCAATAGTTCAGGAAGTTTTTAGTACCCTCATGATACTTCACACTATTCCCCTGATTGATAGAATAGATTTTACCTTTTTCGGGGCATTTCATATCCGGGTGGCTCAGGCAGAACTCACCGATAGACGGCTCCAGTGTAAAACCGTTGATGCTTGCTTTGGTAGCATATACCATCATGGTGCTGCTGCCATATATTACATAACCGGCAGCCATCAGCTTGTTGCCCGGTTGCAGGAAGTCTGCCGCTGTACATGGTTTACCCAATTCGCTCACACGGCGATAGATAGAGAAGATAGTACCTATCGGCGCGTTTACGTCTATGTTTGATGAACCGTCCAATGGGTCGAACAGTACAACGTATTTAGAGTTTACAGACCACTCATCATCAAAGCTGATGAAATCGTCATTTTCTTCAGATGCTATACCTGCACAGTCTGCACTGTTACGCAGTACGTTTATCAGTGTTTCATCTGCGTAGATATCCAGCTTCATTTGCTCTTCGCCCTGTACATTGGTAGCACCGTGCTTGCCCAGTATATCTACAAGCCCTGCTTTCAGTACTTGTTTGTTTATCAGTTTGCAGGCAAGTCCTATATCCCTCAACAAAGCTGAGAGTTCGCCGGTTGCTTGCGGAAATTTTCTCGTTTCCTGGATGGTAAATTCATCCAGCGTCATAAGTTTTTTGGGATTCATAACGCAAAGATAATCAAAGCCGCCAAGAGGGTGAAATCACTGTTATATTAGATTTAAAAAGTTGCAACTCAGGGGGCAGAAGGGGCATCTTTTTATTACCTTTGGTGCACATTTTAAACACACCCTGCCGGAGCAATGGTTCAATACTTCAAAAACATCAACCGCCAGACGCTGGAAATACAGCAACCCGAGGGTGCTAACTGGATAAATGTAACTCCGCCTTTCCAGGAAAACGAGATTGATAACCTGTCTCGTTCCCTCACAATACCACGCGATTTACTGACAGATACGCTCGATATTGAAGAACGTGCCCGTTATGAAATGGAAGATGGCGTAAAGCTCATCATCCTGAAAACGCCGGTAGATAATAAATCACTCAACGAAGGTGATGCGGACTACGTTACCATTCCAATATCTATCATCATCAACGAACGCAATCAGGTGGTTACTGTCAACTCATTCGAGAATGTAGCCATCCGCCGCTTCCTGAACACTTTTGCCAAACGCCATCCGGAGCGCCCCAATATGATGGTGCTCAAGATTTTTGAAAAAGTGGTGATGGACTTCATGGAAGTACTGAAAGAAATAAACCACAGCCGCAATATACTGGAGCAGAAGTTGTACGCAAGTAATCGTAACGAAGAGCTGCTGTACCTGATGAGTGTGCAGAAAAGCCTTGTGTACTTTGTTACCGCCCTGCGTAGCAACGAGCTGTTGCTGATGAAAATGGAACGCACCAACTTCCTGAATTGCGATGAGGAAGAACGCGAGTTTCTGAGCGACTTGATAGTAGAGTTCTCTCAGGCCCTTGAGATGGCGAATACATACACAAACATCCTTAGTAGTACCATGGATGCATTTGCCAGCATCATTAATAACAACATGAACCTTGTTATTAAACGCCTGACGAGTATCACGATTATGATATCTATCCCTACCCTCATTGCCAGCTTGTTTGGCATGAACGTAGAGATACCATTCGCACATGGTGCACATAGTTTCTACCTGCCTATACTGTTATCTATGTTAGTATCGGCCATTGTAGTATTCTATTTCAATAAGAAGAAGTGGTTCTAATCCATTCATGGCAAAAATCCGAACATACTTTATCTACGGCATACTTTGCTACGTATTGCAATCTTGCGCAGTAGCAGATACATCTAAGTATCAGCTCAGCAGTGGTGTGTACAATTCTAAACTGTTTAAACATACAGCCAAGGTATATGTAGACGTTGCAGAAGACAGCATTACCGTTTACCCAATTGTAAAAAACAATCACAGCAACCTGGCAGACACAACACAATCTGTCAGCTACCCTACGAATTACAGCTCATTTCAAAACCGCTATTTCTCAAAGCCATCTTTTGATATAGACATTCTCACCATGCCGTTAAAATACCGCCCTGCGTTAAACGGCTCCCCTAATCAATTGAACACAGACTTCAATGGTGCATTGTACTTGGGATGGAGAAACGACATATACCATATCAAATACCGAAAAACACTTTTTGGCACCTACAAAAGAAAAGTATCTCACTACGGCTTCAGCACAGGCGCATTTTGTGGCATAGGTGCTACTGCCATCAATCCATGGGTAACAAATAATAATGTGGCTGCTGAGTATGACGGTGCTGTATTACTAACAGGTGTTGCCGCCATATTTGCTGTTAACAACCTGAGTTGTGGCGTTGGTGTGGGGATAGATAAACTAATGGATAGCAATTCCGGATTTTGGATGTACCAGAACAAACCATGGGTTGGTTTGTTATTTGGTTTAAACCTGAACTGATGAAACGTTTCAATGTACGCGTATATGGCCTGTGGCTGCACAACGGGCAGGTATTGGTAAATGAAGAGATGATACGCGGGCGCAAAGTCATCAAATTTCCCGGTGGCGGATTGGATTGGGGCGAAGGCACTATCGACTGCCTGAAACGTGAATGGATGGAAGAACTGAACCTCTCTATAGAAGTACATTCCCATTTTTACACTACAGATTTTTTTCAGCATTCCGCTTTCGACGATTCTCAAGTCATCAGTATCTATTATCTGGTATCTGCAGACATCAATCAACCCATCGTTAATAACATACCTGAAGAACGCACCTATTGGATGCCATTATCGCATATTACAGCAGATACTTTTACATTGCCGATAGATAAGATTGTAGGCAACATGATTAAACTATTATGACAGTGCTATAGTCCGTTATTTAGTTTTAGTACCTGCGGCATAGCTCATTGCATATTTTTCCAAGTCTTTTCTTTGCACGTAGCTTGTTCGGTATGGTAACATAGGAGCCCTTCTATTTTCTTCAGTTGTATATGGCATTGCTTCCCATACTTTTTGTTTGTTCTTGTCAACAATGAGAATCAAGTTCAGCGTACCGGCATTTACCAGTACACAATCATCATCTATTATTGATACACTACCACCACGTATACTTATCTGATGCGTATTCTTATCATTATCCAATCTCAGCCCCATATCCCAGTTGTTTATAAGGTTATTATTTTTCCCAGGTGGCTGTTTATATTTTACTATGTGCGATAACAGATACCCATCAGCATCTAGTTGCGAATTTGTAACAGGTAGATAGTCGCTATGATTATTGTTGTATATATAAAGCTCATTAGTACGTTTATTTATCTTGCAAGAATGTTGTCCGTAAAAAATATTTGACCGTGCAGCATTACCCCCTTTTCCTCCATAGTTATTCAACACTTCGCCATCAGGATATGTTATTTTCATAACCCTGCTGATGTTCTTATAGCTGATATATATCAACTTATTGCTTTCATCAAAATCAAAACCATTTAAGTACGGATTACATTCATATGGTTTTATCAACCCGTCTTTCTTCCAGAAAAAATCTTCATCAGTAAAATGTTCCACTGCTCTCCAACTCCATATCACATTGCCGGCCACATCGTACTCTATCAATGTTCCGCAGGTAAACTCTTTGTAATAATTACCATCACTACCTTTCGACACAGATTTATCATCACTCGCAAAATATGCTTCCCACGAACCCGGGATGCGCTTTTTTACAATCTCTGAACCCGCAACCATATAATGGCCGTTACTAAGTTTAGTAAATTCATGATGATACCCTTCTGTGCTTTTACCACTCACCTTACCATCATTAGGAGCTTTCCATACCACCTTACCACTATAATCTACTTCAAGTGCCTCGTCTTGTGCAAGAAAGGTAAATGTACCATCCGTTGTAACCTTAAAATCCCTGATATTAATATCTCTCTTTTTTATTTCTGGCATATCAGGCATATACCACACAGGCTTTCCTTTCAAGTCATACATTACCAGTACTCTATCCACTAACACTAAAAAATCTTTATGATCTGTAGCTTGTTTTACTACCATCAATCCATTTTTTATACTATCCACATAGGGCAGGCTACCTGTTTCAAAATGATGAAAACCTGAATTGCTTATTTCCTTTCCACTCTTATCATAACCAATAACCCGCCATGTATATTTCATGCCCCATTGCGGCACTTCTATAACATCAGCAGGCTTATTTGTTTTATGCTTTGCGAAGAGAGCCTTCGTGAAAACTTGTTCATTCGAAACATCCCCTTTTGCTACTTGAAACTGATAAGAACTTACTTGTGAATTTTCAGAAACTGAAAGCCCTACTATACGATAATTTAATACAGATAAATCAGCAGGCATAACTTGCCCCTGCAATGCAAATGATAGTAGTATAATGGGCACTAAGGCTCCTAATGCTTTGAACATGTTAATTAAAAAACAATTAAAAAGTCATTAAGGAGTAATTAAAAATAGATTAAAAGGCTATTAAAAATAATACATAAATTTTCGAAACAAAACTTTTTTAAATATTAATATTTTAGTCCGTCGAAATTACATAATGCACAGACAGACAGTTAATTAGAACAGAAATGGGGCATCTTGAGACGCCCCATTTCTTATACTGGCAATACTTATTTAGTCCTTCACCACTTTCGCTGTCATCACTTCACCATCTGTGGTCGTGAGGATCAGCAGGTAGTTGCCTGCTGTCAGTTGTGCGGTATTGAGTACTGTCTTGCTTTGTGTTGCTGTGGTATGCAGTACCTGTCTGCCCAGTACGTCTTTCAGTTGTATTTTTGTCCCTCTCGCTACGCCCTCTACTGTCAGTGTCGTTTGTGTCGGATTCGGGTAGATTTTTACATTACTAGCTTCCAGATTGTTGATGCCCGTTTTGATTCTTAAACCTATCACATTGCTCATCACTTTCTGTGGTTGCGGACAGATGTAGCTGCTCGTTACCTCACAGCTTACTTTGTCTTTATCACTCAGGTTCGATGCACCCCAGGTGTTGCTCAGTGCGCCTGTTATGTTCGTGCCGTTCAGCTTCCACTGGTATTTGGGGCTGTTGCCTGCATTCGCTACCGTGGCGGTAAACGTAAGCATCACGCCGCTCCATACATTGCTGTCGGGGCTGACTGTGATGTCTACTGCAGGTACTATGTAAGGCATCACGGTCATCTGTATCTTATTGCTGTTGACAGGGGTGGTGCATGGCGCACCTGCACCCGGTATCAGTTTAACGCTGTATTCATCGCCTGTCAGTATGCCTGTAGCTGCGTAGCTGCTATTGGTAGCTCCTGTGATGGCTATACCGTTTTTGTACCATTGGTAGCTGTGGCCGGTGCTGCCTGCAGGTACGGCTGTAAATGTGGCGCTGCCCGATGGGCTGCCGCAGATGGTATCATTCGGGCTCGGGTAGATGTTGACCGTCGGACCGTTCACGACTGTTACGTTTGTATTGCTCGTGCCGCTGTTGCAGCCGTTGGCGGTAGCATAGACGGTGTACACGCCTGCAGTGGTAGCATTTGCAGGGGTTATTTGCGGGTTCTGTGTGCTTGCGCTGAAGCTGTTGGGACCTGTCCATGTATAGCTGGCACCTGCTACGGTGCTTGCTGTCAGTTGTATATCGCTGCCGGTACAGTACGGGCCGGTATTGCCTGCGGTTGGTGTGGGTGTTATCGGGAAAACCGTAACTACGGTGGTGTCTTTCATGCTGCAACCGTTTATTGTGGCAGTGACGATATAG
>DATGXJ010000026.1:0-191864 GCA_035299045.1 Flavipsychrobacter sp. | reverse complement strand
AAACGTGTTCCGTTCCGCGGAACGGAACACGCTATGAGTTATTTCTTCTTTTTGCCCTGTGGCTGTTCTTTCTTTTTCACTACCACCCATTCGTCTATGCTTACGTTAAATGGCATTTGCCCTATCTGCACGATGGCTTTTTTGCCGCGTAGTTCTGTAAGCTTGCCCACCTGGTGGTTGTCTTTGTTGCGTACCATATCGCCCAGCTTGGGTGTGCCGCCTACCACATCGTAGTTCTTATCGGCCTTCTTGGCTACGGCTACATTGGCGGCTATCTGCTTGCGTTTAAAGAGTACATTCTCTGCCGCAGCTATTACCTCGCCTTTGTTTTCGGCTTTCTTCCAGTCTGTTATTATCTGTTTGAACTTGCGCTCCATATCGCGCAGGTAGTCCAGTTCTTCTTTCTTTATCTTGTTCTGCAGGCGCAGTGTATTGTATTGCTGTTCTTTCTTTTCCTTATCTATCAGTTCGCTGAATTCTTTTTCCAGCTCTTTATTCTTCTTCAGCAGCTTATCTATCTCTTTTTCTTTGTTGGCAAGCTTCTGGCTTTGCTGCTCTGTCTGGTGCAGCATCTTATCCAGCTTAAAGTGTCCGCGCTCTGTCAGTTGTCTTGCACGGTCTATAATAGCCGCCGGTAGTCCGCTGCGCTGTGCAATAGCAAAAGTGTAAGAGCTACCCGGTTTGCCCACCGTCAGTTGGTATAGTGGTTCCAGTTTTTCTTCGTCAAAAGCCATCGCACCGTTAAAGATGCCCTGCACTTTACCAGCCATTACTTTCAGGTTCAGGTAGTGTGTAGTGATGATGCCCATGGCATGACGCTTGGCAAGTTCTTCCACAATAGCCTCTGCAAATGCACCACCCAGGTTGGGGTCAGAACCGCTACCCAGTTCATCTATAAAGAACAGTGTTTTACCATTGGCAAAATCCATGAAGTATTTCATGTCGCGCAGGTGTGCGCTATAGGTACTCAGCTCATGTTCTATGCTCTGCGTATCGCCAATGTGTATCATCATCTGCTTAAAGATGCCCACCTCGCTATCGGGGCTGGCAGGTATCAGCAGTCCCGCTTGTGTCATCAATTGCAGCAGCCCTACGGTTTTCATAGATACAGTCTTGCCACCTGCATTGGGTCCACTTATTATAAGTACACGTTTATCTCTGTTCAGCGATATATATAATGGTATGGTGGGCTTACCCTCGCGGTTGTTGTGCAGCAGTAACAGCGGGTGCGTAGCTTTTATCAGATCTACATGCGGGTGTGGACTCAAACGCGGCATCTCGGCATTCATATCCATTGCCAGCATTGCCTTTGCACGTATGAAATCGTAGAGGCCACACAGATGATAATAACTATCCAATTGCGGATGCCAGCCGGATAGGGTAGCGGTGGTCTGTGCCAGTATGCGCTGTATCTCGCGCATCTCTGCACGCTCCAGCGATGCTACTTCGTTATTCAGTTCAATGGTTTCTTCCGGCTCTATAAACACGGTACGTTGCGTGTCGCTTTCGCCGTGATGAATACCTTTTACAATGCGTTTATGCTCTGCAAACACCGCCACTACACGCCTGCCATTCAGAAAGCCCTCGGCAATATCTGCCAGGTAGCCTTGTTTGTTCAGCTTGCGTAGCACACCTTCAAACATCTTGCGGAGGTCTTGGCGGCGGCTTGCCAGTTCGGCACGTATGCTCATCAGCTCGCGCGATGCATTGTCACGCACATTGCCCATCTCGTCTATTACTGCGCTGATGGTTTCATTGATTTGTTTTTCGTACTGTATTTTATCTGCCAGTGCACGCAGGTTCACAAACAGCCCTTCGTGGTTTTTAAACCAGTTCAGTATATCGCGTATGTTCAGTGCCAGTTGCTGAAAAGCCAATAACTGGTCTGCAGCCAGTACAGCACCGGGTAACGATACAAGTTTCAGTTCTTTTTCAATATTGCGGGTAAAGTCGTTTGGGAAATAATCACCACTCATCAGTATCGACTTGTACTCGCGTGTTTGCACCAGTGCCTTCTCCACATATTCTATACGGGTATGAAAACGTAAGGATTCCACCCGTTCGCGGGCGGCATCGGTACGGCATTTCAATTTCAACAATTGGGCTACCTTACTAAACTCCAGAGCATCTGCGGCGTGCGCAGGGTATAAAAGCATCATATATTCTTCTTCCTAAAAGGTATGCAAAGGTATGGATACGGTTGATTTTTAGGATTTATGAAACATTTATTTCCGTTATATTGCATGTAGCGAAACTTATGAGCAATTACGAGGAGTTAATATCGAGATTAGACGCGTTCATCAGGAAGTATTATGCCAACCAACTGTTGCGCGGTTCGCTCATATTATTTATATGCCTGCTTGCCTATATCCTCACCGTATCTGTGGGCGAGTATTATCTGTACCTGCCTGTGTGGGCAAAAATCAGCATTGTATCGCTATTTGTGGTTGCCGGGCTTGCAGCTTTGGTTGTTTGGGTGGCTATGCCCCTCAGCAAGATGGCAAAGTTGGGCAAACAGATAAGCCATGAGCAGGCTGCCGTTATTGTGGGCAAGCATTTCCCCGAAGTAAGTGATAAGCTGCTGAACATACTGCAACTGCGCCATCATGCCGATAGCCATGAAAGTCGCGAGCTGGCATTGGCAAGTATCGACCAGAAGGCAGCACAACTATCCGTAGTACCTTTTGCCAGTGCAGTAGATTTGGGTAAGAACAAAAAATACCTGCCATACCTACTACCGCTTGTATTGGTAATGGCCATGATACTGGTAGCAGCACCCAATGTTTTCTCTGATGCATCAGAACGATTGCTGCAACCAACTAAAGCATTTGAAAAGCCAGCACCGTTTCGTTTCATAGTAAAGAATAAAAACCTGCAAGCCATTCGTGGGGCAGATTATGTACTGCAAGTAACGGTTGAGGGTAATGCCCTACCTGCTGATATGTATATAGACTTGGGCGGCGATAGGTTGTCTATGCAGTCTACGGGCAAGAACGAGTTTCAGTACACTTTCCGCAATGTTACAGAGCAGTTCAGTTTCAGGTTGTTTGCAGCGGGCTTCAACTCGCAGCCATATATCATAAGTGTTGCACAAAAGCCTGTGCTTAAATCATTCAATGTAAAGATTGATTATCCCGACTATACAGGCCGTAAAGACGAGCTACGCACCAGCATGGGAGATGTTACCGTACCCGTAGGCACCTACATCAGTTGGGCGTTTATAGCAGAATATACAGACGATGCATTCATTCGTTTCGGTAACGGACAGCCTATCAAGCTGACGCATCAGGCTACTATGTTCGGTTCGCAGTTCAGGTTTATGAATGATACGAGTTATGTGCTATCCCTGCGCAATAATACTACCAATATAACCGATAGCTTCAGGTACACTGTACGTGTAATACCCGACGAACATCCTGTAATACAAATGCAAGAGTTCAGAGACAGTGTGTCTGGCAAGCAGATATTACTAACAGGTACTGCGGGCGATGATTATGGTATCAGCAAAGTATTGTTTCACTACGACCTGACAAGCCCTAAGAATCAACCCATAGCCAGCAAGAGCATACCGCTGCCGCTGAATGGTGGTTCGCTTACCTCATTCCAGTATTATTTTGATGTAGAACCGCTGAACCTGCAACCGGGGCAAAAACTACAGTATTACATAGAGGCTTGGGATAATGATGGCGTGCATGGTGCGAAAGCTACCCGTAGCGAGGTCAGGTCTTATAATATGTTCAACCCTGAACAGCTTGACTCTGCCATGAATGCCAATGCAGAACAAATCAACTCTGGCCTCAACAACAGTTCTGAACAAACAAAAGATATACAGAACGAGTATAAAGACCTGCAAAGCAAGATGCTGGAAAGCAGCGATATGGGTTTTGAACAGAAACAAAATCTGCAGCAGCTATCCAACATGCAACAGCAACTGAAAAACCAGATGGAAGCTGTAAAGAAACGTTTGGATGAACAAGTGCAGCAAAGTCAGCACAAAGAGTATAGCGAAGATGTAAAGGAGAAACAACAGGAGTTGCAAAAGCAGATGGACAATCTGCTGAACAAAGAGCTGAAAGAGCAGATGAAAAAGCTGCAGGAACTGATGCAACGCCTGAACAAGGATAAGGCTTTTGAAACCATGAAGCAACTGGAGCAGGAGAATAAACTCTTCAACATGGATCTGCAACGTATGCAGGAACTGATGAAGAAGCTGGAGATGCAAATGCGCATGGAAGACCTTGCCAACAAAATGGATAAGCTGGCAGAGAAGCAACTGGACCTGAAGGCAGAAACTGATAAAGGCAAAAAGGATAATCAGCAACTGTCTAAAGAGCAGGAGGCTTTGAAGAAAGAACTGGAACAGGCCATGAGCGAAGAGATGAAGCAGATGGAAGAGCTGAACAAGGAAATGAAGCAAGAGCAGGATGTAGCGAAAGAAAAAGACAAAGCCAACGATGCGAAGCAGGATATGCAGGATAGCAAGCAGCAACTGGAGCAGGGGCAGAAAAGCCAGTCGAGCAAATCGCAGAGCCAGGCAGCAGAAAATCTGAAGTCTATGGCGCAGAGCCTGAAGTCGGGCGCAGGTGGTATGAATGCCATGCAGTTGAAAAAGGATATCCGTGCAGTAAGGCAGATACTCACCAATCTGGTACGCTTGTCTTTCGATCAGGAGCAATTGATAAAGAAAGTACAAAACACGCCTGCTACATCGCAAGGCTATATTACCAATCAACAAGAGCAGAAGCGCCTGCATGCCAATAGCCGCATGATACGCGATAGTTTGTTTGCACTCAGTAAAGAACTGTTTAAGCTCGCACCAACTATCAACAAAGAAACAACAGAGCTGGAAAATAATATTGCAGCAGCCATCAAAATGATGGAAAACCGTCGCAGAGAAGATGTGATGGCGAAACAACAGTATGCCATGATGCACACCAATAATCTGGCACTGATGCTTAATGAAGTGTTATCGAACCTGATGCAACAACAAAGTCAGCAAAACAACTCTGCAGGGCAGCAAGGACAGTGTAATAATCCTGGAGGTAAAACACCGAAGCCGGGTGTTGGCAAACAGTTGAGCGATATCATTACCCAACAACAACAACTGGGCAATGCTATGCAGCAAATGGAAAATGCTAAGCAACAGCGAGAAGGGCAGCAAGGCCAGGAATCGAAAGACGGCAAGCCACAGAATAAAGAAGGTAAGGAGGGTAAAGAAGGCAGCGAGGGTGAATATGGCAATGCACAAAAGCTGGCGCAGATGGCACAGCAGCAAGCTGCTATCCGCCGTCAGTTGCAGCAATTAAATAGCCTGCTGAACAGCAAAGGCATGGGCAATGCAAAAGAGCTGAAAGAGATACAGGAGAAGATGGATAGAATTGAGACAGACCTTGTAAACAAACGTATGAGTGCAGAGATGATGATGCGCCAGAAAGAAATACTGACAAGGCTTTTGCAGGCAGAGAAATCTCTTCGTGAGCAAGAGCAGGATGATAAGCGTTCATCAAAAAGTGCAGATGAAATAAGCAAGCAGATACCTGCGGAATTGCAACGTTACATCAACGAAAACAAACAGCTTTCAGAGCAATACAAAACCACACCTGCACAACTGAAACCATACTATCGTAATATGGTGCAACAGTATTATCAATCGATAGGTACTAAGTAAAATATAAGGATTTTTATTTGTTTTTACAAAACTGATTAACAGTTGTTTTTACATAATTGTGAATAACATAAATGGGACAATCATTTCTTTGTAATTTATTGATAATCAATAAATTATATTATTAATTTGGCATAATTTTTGAACACATTAAAAAAGAAGCACAAATTTTAATCTGAGCCACATTGTAAGGCGTAGATATTGTGCTTAACTTTCAAGTAAACAAGTTCTTTTTAACCAAAAATTAGTGCCTATGATATTCTCACGTACGTACCGGTACCAATCCTCAATGCGTCCGGATGACATTAAAGTCCGTTTACTCGGTAAGCATGTAAAGGTGCACAATCTTGATTTCGAAGTGTCTGAAAAAGACAGGGTTATCAGGGTGATACCACATGCTGAGCAGGAAAACGAAATAAGGACTTTACCAATAACACATGTTGAGCTGAGTAATAAGGGGGACAAAACTCAGATTGTGATTAGTTCTAAAATGCGCAAAATAGACTCCGGGGGGCCGTTGTTGATTATGATATTTTGCATGTTTCTGTTTATAGCTACTATAGTAACGATGACAGTAGGTGAGGGGCTTATGATATATACCTATACATTCGGGATTATAGGCGTGCTCATATTTTCAGTTTTCTGGCTAAGGATGGAGAGGGGATATTTTGATTATGTCCGCAAAATCCGAGATTATATCAAAAAACAAAGTGTGGCATAAGCCACACTTTGTTTTTATTGGATATAATGTTTTAGTGAGTCTAAGGGGGTATCACCTACAAATACTTTCACTAATTTCTTTTCCTTGTTATAAATATTAAGTTGTGGTAATGATTGATACCTGAATGTTTTTTTGATGTATTCACAATTGTCAAGCATCATTTTTAGCTCTGGAGTGTCAAAGACTTTTGTTGTGTTATGAAAAAAATCAATGTACTCTTTCATAGCTGTATCAGCTACCAATAGTATTTCAGCAGTATTGAATAAGTCTTTATTGTTCCTAAAAAGAATAGCTTCTTCCTGACAATGCCCGCAGGTAGGATTATAAACCATTACAACCAAATTTTTTTCCGGACTTAGGTTTTTAGTAGTGAAAATTTCATTGCCATTGTTTTTGCCTTTCATATGCAAAAACCTTAATGGTGGTAATGGAGCTCCAACCTCTTTGTAGTTGATTGAACTATCTGAAGTTACAGTACTGTTTGTCTGTTTATTGTTCTTTTTCTTCTTTTGGGCAAATGTTATCAAAACACTTCCCATCAGGCAAAGAATGATTAGTAATTTGCGTTGCATAGAGCGAATTTAGTGAAATCCCTATTAATGAATTGCTAATAATATGACAGACAATATTCAGGCACCGTTGGCAGAACGTATGCGCCCCAGAACACTGGCTAATTATATAGGTCAGCAGCATCTGGTGGGCAAGGGCAAGGTGTTGGAGCAGATGATACAAAACCGCAAAGCACATTCAATTATATTCTGGGGGCCTCCCGGTGTGGGTAAGACAACGCTTGCGCAAATCATTGCACACTCGCTGGAGATGCAGATTTTTTCGCTCAGTGCTATAGATAGTGGGGTAAAGGAAGTGCGCAGTGTGATAGATGCTGCGAAAAAGTTGGGACATGCTTTGTTGTTTATAGACGAGATACACCGTTTTAACAAAGCACAACAAGATAGCCTGCTGGGTGCCGTAGAGAAGGGTATAGTAACACTGATTGGCGCTACAACAGAAAACCCGTCTTTTGAAGTAATAGGTGCATTACTCAGTCGCTGCCAGGTATATGTACTGCAACCACTTACGGAAGATGAATTGAAAGAAATGGTGAATCAGGCATTGGAGCAGGATGAATGGCTGAAAGGGCAACATGTAAAAGTGCAGGAATGGGAGGCACTGTTGCGTCTGAGTGGTGGTGACGGACGTAGATTGTTGAACCTCTTGGAATTGATTGTAACATCGCTGACTGGAGATGAGATGCTGATAACAGATGCAGCCGTACAGGATATTGTGCAGCGCAAAATGGCACTGTACGATAAGACAGGTGAGCAACATTATGACATAATATCTGCATTCATAAAGTCTATTCGGGGTAGCGATCCTAATGCTGCAGTTTATTATCTGGCACGCATGATAGCGGGTGGCGAAGATCCTAAATTCATAGCCCGCCGTATGGTAATACTGGCGAGTGAAGATATCGGCAATGCCAATCCCAATGCCTTATTGCTCGCCACGACTACGTTTCAGGCAGTAGAGATGATTGGTTATCCGGAATGCAGAATTATTCTGTCTCAGTGTGCTACTTATCTGGCATCATCTGCCAAGAGCAACGCCTCCTATATGGCCATCAACTTCGCGCAAGACCTTGTTTCAAAAACAGGAGACCTACCTGTGCCGCTACAAATACGCAATGCACCAACCAAGCTGATGAAGAACCTAGATTATGGCAAGGGATATGAGTATGCTCATAGCCACGAGGGTAATTTTGTGAATATGGAGTTCTTACCTAATGGCATATCGGGTGTTAAGCTCTACGACCCGGGCGATAACGCTGCAGAAGCACGCATCAGGGAGTACTTGCGCAATTGCTGGAAGGAGAAGTACGGGTATTAATCAAGCTTATCCTTTTAAAATTAGCTGCAGATCATAATGCATTTATTTACAATGAATTGTGCCCGTCTTTATAGCCTGTTTATAAATACAGGTACATTTACGAAGCGTCCATTCCCGCCTGCGTTTCAGGGAAATATTCAGAAATTTTAAAAATTTCTTTAAAATATTTTGTCTGAATAGATTTAACGCATTACCTTTGCAGTCCCAAATTTTACGGGTTAGAAGTTATTTATAAGTATGTCACAGCGTATCAGAATAAAACTGAAATCTTACGACCACAGCTTGGTTGATAAGTCTGCAGAGAAAATCGTTAAGACTGTGCGCAATACAGGAGCAGTGGTTACAGGCCCTATTCCTTTGCCAACAGAGAAGAAGATCTTTACAGTGTTGCGTTCGCCGCACGTTAACAAGAAAGCACGTGAGCAGTTCCAGCTTTGCACGCACAAGCGTTTGTTGGATATCTACACGTCTTCTTCACGCACAGTAGATGCGCTTTCGAAGCTTGATTTGCCAAGCGGCGTAGAAGTAGAAATTAAAGCTTGATAGAAGCTTTATAGTTCTTTAAAAAATTAGAAAAACAGCTTATCCCGGTCCACACATAGGCAACCGGGCGCTAGGCTAAAATATAAGAAAATGAAAGGTATTATTGGTAAGAAAATCGGCATGACCAGTGTGTTCGAGCCGAACGGTAAGCAAACCGCTTGCACCATCATAGAGGCCGGCCCTTGTGTGGTTACTCAAAAGAAAACCGTAGATACCGACGGTTATGATGCGTTGCAAATCGCATTCGGAGAAGCTAAAGAGAAAAACACTCCAAAAGCGCTCCTCAATCACTTCGCCAAAGCAAGCACATCTCCAAAGGCGATAGTTAAGGAAATTCGTAATTGTTCCATTGATAAACAAGTTGGTGAATCACTGACATGCGAAATCTTCGCAGAAGGTGAGAAAGTAAGTGTAATCGGTACCACTAAAGGTAAAGGTTTCCAGGGTGTTGTTAAACGTCACGGATTTAGTGGTGTTGGTGAAGCATCGCATGGTCAGCACGATCGTCAACGCGCTCCGGGTTCTATCGGTGGTTCATCATACCCAAGCCGCGTATTTAAAGGTATGCGCATGGCTGGTCGTATGGGTGGCGATCAGGTAAAGATCAAAGCACTGCGTGTTGTTAAAGTGTTCCCAGAACAAAACTACATCCTTGTTAGTGGTTCTGTACCGGGTCACAATGGTTCAATCGTTTTAATCCAGAATTAATTAAGTCATGCAAGTTGACGTTTATAATAGCAAAGGTGAGAAAACCGGTCGTAGCGTAGAGCTGCCGGAAGATATATTCAATATCGAGCCAAACGATCATTGTATATACCTCGCAGTGAAGCAATATCTTGCTGCACAACGCCAGGGTACGCACAAAACTAAAACTCGTGCCGAAGTACATGGTGCTTCTAAGAAGCTGCACCGTCAGAAAGGTACCGGTGGTTCTCGTAAAGGTAACATCCGCAACCCTTTATATAAAGGTGGTGGTGCTGTTAACGGTCCTCTTCCTCACGGTTACGATTTCAAAGTAAACCGTAAGGTAAAAGATCTGGCTAAAATGTCTGCATTGTCTCACAAAGCACGTGCAAACAAAATAGTTGTAGTTGAAGATCTGAATATCGAGACTCCGAAAACTAAAGATTTCGCTACAATGCTGGGCAAAATCAACGGTACTCAAAAATCACTGTTCATTATGCCTGAATATGATGCGAAACTGTACATGAGTGCTCGCAACATCGACAGGAACAAAACAGTAGTACTGAGCGATATGAATACTTACGACCTTGTAAATGCACAAGTACTGGTATTCACAGAGACTGCAGCAAAAATGTTTAACGAAGCTCCTGTTGAAGCTTAATTAGGAAAAGAATTTTCGTAACACGAAATAATTAAATAAAATGAAACTCACTAACGTATTGGTAAGGCCGGTGATTACTGAGAAAGTAAACACCCAAATGGAGAAATCCGGCCGCTATACCTTTGTAGTGGATAAGAAGGCTAATAAGCTGGAAATCAAAAAAGCTGTAGAGGAATTTTACGGTGTTAAAGTATCAGATGTAAACACAATCGTGGTTCCTGGTAAAGTTAAAAACCGTTTCACTAAAGCTGGTTTTATCAGCGGTATGAAATCTTCTTATAAAAAAGCAACAGTAACTCTTGCAGAGGGTGATTCTATCGATTTGTTCTCGTAAGATTTGATAAAGAATTAGAAAATGGCATTACGTAAATATAAACCGGTAACAGCCGGTACACGTTGGAGAATAGGTAACGCTTACGCAGAGGTTACCACTAATGAGCCGGAAAAAAGCTTGCTGGAGCCTCAAAAGTCTACAGCTGGCCGTAACGCTCAGGGTCGCCGTTCTATGCGCTACATGGGTGGTGGCAACAAGAAAATGTACCGTATCGTAGATTTCAAACGCGATAAAAAGGACATTCCTGCAACCGTTAAAACTATCGAATACGATCCTAACCGTTCAGCATTCATCGCATTGCTTAGCTATGCAGATGGTGAAAAACGCTACATAATCGCCCCTCAGGGCCTTGAAGTTGGAGCTACTGTAGTAAGTGGTGACAGCGTAGCACCTGAAGTTGGTAACGCACTGCTGCTGAAAAACATGCCTTTGGGTACTGTTATTCACAACATTGAAATGCAACCTGGTAAAGGTGGTTCAATGGCGCGCTCTGCAGGTACTTACGCTCAGCTGAATGCGAAAGAAGAAAAATATTGCGTACTGAAAATGCCAAGTGGTGAGTTGCGTAAAGTGCTGAGCACTTGTATGGCAACTGTAGGTACAGTTTCTAACAGCGACCACGCTCTGCAATCAATGGGTAAAGCAGGCCGCAACCGTTGGAAAGGTATTAAACCACGCAACCGTGGTGTTGCAATGAACCCTGTAGATCACCCGATGGGTGGTGGTGAAGGCCGTTCTTCTGGTGGTCACCCACGCAGCCGCACAGGTAAATACGCGAAAGGTGAAAGCACACGTAGCACTACAAAAGGTAGCAACAAGCTGATCATCCAACGCCGTAACGGTAAAAAACTTTCAGGTAAATACAAAAAATAACCAGGGACTCCCTGATAAAATATAACGAATAATGGCTCGTTCAATTAAAAAAGGACCTTATGTTGATGCAAAGCTGGACAAGAAAGTCTTAGCTATGAACGACGGCAAAACTAAGAAAGGTGTTATCAAAACGTGGAGCCGTCGCTCTACAATCACACCGGACTTCGTTGGTCAAACATTTGCAGTACACAACGGTAACAAATTCATACCTGTTTATGTAACTGAATTTATGGTTGGCCATAAGCTGGGCGAATTTGCACCTACACGCAACTTTAAAGGCCATAGTGGTAGTAAATAATTAATTAAATAAAATTTGGTGCCATCTTCTGGCGGCATCGCTTAAGTAATAAATAATAAAATGGAAGCTGTAGCTCGTTTACGTAACTATCCTACATCGCCGCGCAAAATGCGCCTGTTGGCAGATTTGATCCGTGGTATGGATGTAGAAAATGCGCTGAATACTTTGAAATTCAGCACTAAGCATCCTTCTGTTCCTTTGGAAAAACTGTTGTTAAGTGCCATTGCAAACTGGAGGGTTAAAAATGAAGGTGTTGACGTAGCAGGCGCAAACCTGTATGTAAAAACCATCTTCGTAGATGGTGGTCGTACATTAAAGCGCATGAACCCTGCTCCGCAAGGCCGTGCCTACAGGTTGCGCAAACGTAGCAACCACGTAACTCTTATTGTGGACAGCAAAACTGCCGTAGCAGCTAACGCATAATTTTTAAACATTCAACTTAATAATATAACGAATGGGTCAAAAAACTAATCCTATAGGTAACAGGTTGGGTATCGTTCGCGGATGGGACTCAATGTGGTTTGGCGAGAAAAAGGATTTCGGTCAGAAACTGGTAGAGGATCACAAAATCCGTACTTACCTGAATGCACGTATCAATAAAGGCGGTATTTCTCGCATCGTTATTGAGCGTACACTGGGTAAACTGATCATTACAATCCATACTTCTAAGCCTGGTATCATAATAGGTAAGGGCGGTTCTGAAGTTGATCGCATTAAAGAAGAGTTGAAAAAACTCACCGGTAAAGAAGACGTTCAGATCAACATTATGGAGATCCGTCGTCCTGAACTGGATGCGAACATCGTGGGCGAAACTATCGCTCGCCAGTTGGAAAGCCGTGTTAGCTACAAACGTGCTGTGAAAATGGCAATCTCTACCGCTATGCGCATGGGTGCAGAGGGTATCAAGATAAAAGTAGGTGGCCGCCTGGGTGGTGCTGAAATCGCTCGTTCTGAAGAGTTCAAGCAAGGTCGCACTCCGCTGCATACATACCGTATGGATATCGACTATGCATCAGTATTTGCACTTACTGTATATGGTAAAATCGGTATCAAAGTATGGATATGTAAGGGTGAAGTACTGGGCAAACGTGATTTGAACCCTAACTTCTCTGCAGGTTCAGACAACCGTGGCAATGCTGCAGGTGGTGGCCGTCCTGAAGGTGGTCAGCGTGGCGAAGGCCGTGGTGGTGAACGTCGCGGTGGCGGTGAGCGCCGTGGTGGTGGCGAACGTCGCGGTGGTGGCAAAGGCCGTTAATTGTAAAATAATTAGAGCAACTATTTAAATATTGTAACAATGTTACAACCAAAAAAGACGAAACATCGTAAAGCGCACAAGGGCAGAATCAAAGGTAACGCACAACGCGGTACAATGGTTGCTGCAGGTTCTTTCGGACTGAAAGCGCTTGAACCAAAGTGGATAAACAACCGCCAGATTGAAGCTGCGCGCCAGGCTCTTACCCGCCACATGAAACGTGAGGGTAATGTTTGGATCCGCATATTCCCCGACAAACCAATAACTCGCAAACCTGCAGAGGTAAGGATGGGTAAAGGTAAGGGTAGTCTGGAATTCTGGGCAGCTGTAGTACACCCGGGTCGCATCATGTTCGAAATTGATGGTGTACCTATGCAAGTGGCTAAAGAAGCACTGGAACTGGCAGCTCAGAAACTGCCTATCAAAACCAAATTCGTAGTACGCAGAGACTACGTTGAGGCTTAATTAAAAGTAAAATTAGGTTTGCGGCTTTCAATCGTTGCAAATCATAATAAATAACAAATAGAAATTAAAATGGCAAAAGCAAAAAAAGCGAAAGTTGACGATTATCGTTCGCTGGATATCGATGCGCTGAATAATAAAATCGGCGACGAAGAGCTGCGTTTGAAGAAAATGAAGTTCAGCCATGCGGTAAACCCAATTGAAAATCCGCTTACTATTCGCCAATTGCGCCGTACCATCGCGCGTATGAAGACGGAACAACGCAAAAGAGCATTAGGTTTCTAAGTAAATTTTTTATAGATGTCAACAACGACTGAAAGAAAAAGCAGAAAAACCCGTATCGGGATTGTGAGCAGCAGCAAAATGGAAAAAACCATTACTGTAGCTGTAGAGCGTAAGGTAAAACACCCGATTTACGGAAAGTTCGTTAAAAAAACGACTAAATTCCATGCACACGACGAAAACAGTACTGCTGGTGTCGGCGATACAGTGCGCATTATGGAAACACGCCCGTTGAGCAAAACAAAACGCTGGCGCCTGGTAGAAATTATTGAAAAAGCTAAGTAATCTTATTAAGAGATGATACAACAAGAATCAAGGCTCAATGTAGCAGACAATAGCGGTGCAAAGGAAGTACTTTGTATCCGTGTATTGGGTAACTCGGGCCAGGACTATGCCGGTATCGGAGATAAAATAGTGGTAACCGTGAAAGACGCGTTGCCAGGTGGCGGTATCAAAAAAGGTACTGTATCTAAAGCTGTTATCGTTCGTACCAAAAAGAAATTGCGCCGTAAAGATGGTTCGTACATCAATTTTGATGACAATGCAGTAGTACTGCTGAACAACTCTGACGAACCACGCGGTACTCGTATCTTCGGGCCGGTAGCTCGTGAGCTGCGCGATAAAGGTTATATGAAAATAGTTTCATTGGCACCTGAAGTATTGTAAAATTTGTTGTACCTTTGCCGCCCGTTTGGGTAGTGAAGGCCTCAACGTTAAAAAAATAACATTGTGAAACAAAGATTTCAACCAAAATTCAACATCAAAAAAGGTGATAACGTGGTAGTAATTGCCGGCGATGATAAAGACCGTAGCAACCCACGCAAGGTGTTGGCTGTTTACCCTCAGAAGAGCCGTGTGCTTATAGAAGGCGTAAACATGGTAACGAAACATCTGAAACCAAACGCGCAGAATCCTCAGGGCGGTATCGTTAAAGAAGAAGCTACTATTCATATCTCTAACGTTATGCTGTGGGATGCTAAACAAAAAGCGCCGGTTCGCATCAAACGCGAACGCACTGAAGGTGGTTTTAAACGTATATCTAAAAAATCAGGGGAGGAAATTAAATAATGGCAACGACTACATATACACCTCGCTTACAGAAGAAGTATAAAGACGAAGTAGTACCTGCTTTAATGAAAAAGTTTGGTTACTCTACAGTTATGCAGTGCCCTCGTTTGGTTAAGATATGCCTGAACCAAGGTGTTAAAGGTTCTGTTTCTGATAAAAAATTGATAGATGACGCGGTAACTGAAATGACTAACATCTCTGGTCAGAAGGCAGTACCAACATTGTCTAAAAAAGACATCTCGAACTTCAAGCTGCGTAAGGCTATGCCAATTGGCTGCCGCGTAACGCTTCGTCATACAAACATGTTCGAATTCCTGGATCGTTTTGTTGCTGTTACCCTGCCACGTGTACGTGACTTCAAAGGTATCAACGATAAATCATTCGATGGCCGTGGTAACTACACAATGGGTGTTACTGAGCAAATCATCTTCCCGGAAATCAACATTGATAAGGTAACTCGTATCAGCGGTATGGATATCACTTTCGTTACTACAGCACGTACTAACGAAGAAGCATACGAACTGCTGAAAGAATTGGGCCTGCCTTTCAAAAACATTAAAAAAGATAACAACTAATAATAAATGGCTAGAGAATCAGTAAAAGCCCGCCAACGCAAACGCGAAGCTATGGTAGCAAAATTCGCTGAAAAGCGTGCTGCCCTGAAAGCTGCAGGTGATTATGCTGCTTTGGATAAACTTCCAAAGAATTCATCAGCAGTTCGCTTGAAAAACCGTTGCCAGCTTACCGGACGTCCTAAAGGATATATGCGTCATTTCGGTATCTGCCGTAACATTTTCCGCGATATGGCATTGGATGGCAAAATACCAGGTGTACGTAAAGCAAGCTGGTAATTTATAACGTATCAAGGTCGGGTAGAGTAGTACTCAAAACCGAAACCGGACACAATTAAAAACTTTACAAAACTCAACAAAAGAAATGGTAACAGATCCTATAGCAGATTTTCTTACTCGTATCCGTAACGCGCAAATGGCTCGTCACCGCATCGTAGAAATCCCTGCTTCGAATGTTAAAAAGCGTATCACGGAAATCCTTTACGATAAAGGTTATATCCTGAAATACAAATTTGAAGATGACAACAAACAAGGCATCATCAAAATAGCTTTGAAATACAATCCTCAAACAAAGGAACCTGCAATCAAAGCATTGGAACGCGTTAGCCGTCCGGGTCTGCGCCAGTACGCTAAGCCAACAGAAATTAAACGTGTAATGAGCGGTCTGGGTATCGCTATCGTTTCTACATCTAAAGGTGTAATGACAGATAAAGAAGCACGTGCAAACAACGTTGGTGGTGAAGTAATGTGCCACATTTATTAATAGATTTTAACACTGGTACCCCTGATACATTAAGCCGGTTCCTATACAGGCTGATCGATCAGGGTTACTGCAATAAATAAAAATAGTAGACAATGTCTCGTATAGGTAAGAAACCAATTACAATTGCAAAAGGTGTAACTGTTACTGTTACTCCTGCTAACGAAGTGATCTTCAAAGGTCCTAAAGGTGAGCTGAAACAAGCTATCGATCGCGATATCAAAGTTGAAGTTGAAGGTGAAACTTTGAATGTTACTCGTCCTACAGACCAAATTCGTCACCGCGCATTGCACGGTTTGTATCGCGCACTGTTGTCGAACATGATGGTTGGTGTAACTGAAGGCTTTAAAACTGAACTTGAACTGGTGGGTGTGGGTTATCGTGCCGCTGTTACAGGTCAACAACTGGATATGGCTTTAGGTTTTTCTCACAACATCATCTTTGATCTTCCAAAAGAAATCAAAGCTGCTGCAACTG
Source organism: Flavipsychrobacter sp. (assembly GCA_035299045.1). Classification (GTDB taxonomy): domain Bacteria; phylum Bacteroidota; class Bacteroidia; order Chitinophagales; family Chitinophagaceae; genus Polluticoccus. Next base: position 175,325 of record DATGXJ010000026.1, on the reverse strand, counting down.
CAGAAAAAGGTCAGAATCCTAAAATTATTCTGGAATCTATCGATAAACAACTGTTGGGTGCTGTAGCTGCTAAAATCCGCAGCCTGCGTAAACCAGAACCGTACAAAGGTAAAGGTGTTCGCTTTGTTGGTGAGGTTGTTCGTCGTAAAGCTGGTAAATCTGCTGGTAAATAATAAAGGTTATCATCCGCCAAAGCGGGTGATAACTGTATTTATAAATTTTGTAAACATTTCGGTAGCCACAAAGTCACAAGCAGCGTGAGCCCGTAAAAAAATAGATAAAAAATGTCATTAGATCCAAAAGTACTCCGCCGTCAGAAATTGCGTTGGCGCATTCGTGCCAAAGTTGTTGGCACAGCTCAAAAACCACGCCTTTCTGTATTCCGTAGCAACAAGGATATCTACGTTCAACTGATAGATGACGCAACAGGCACAACACTGGCTGCTGCAAACTCTCGTCAGAAAGATATCGCTGCGCAAAAAGGTACAAAATCTGAAAAGTCTGCAATGGTTGGTAAAGCAATCGCTCAGAAAGCAATCGCGCTGGGTATCGAAGCTTGCACCTTTGACCGTGGTGGTTATTTGTATCATGGCCGTGTTAAGTCTGTAGCAGACGGCGCACGTGAAGGTGGTTTGAAATTCTAATTATAACATTGTTTAACTTTTTTCTTTTAGAAATATAATGGCGAAGACACAATTAAATCGCGTAAAAGCCGGAGACCTGGAACTGCATGAAAAGGTAGTGGCTATCAACCGTGTGGTAAAAACCACTAAAGGTGGCCGTGCATTCAGCTTTTCTGCATTGGTGGTTGTAGGTAATGGTCAAGGTGTGGTAGGCCACGGTCTGGGCAAGGCAAAAGAAGTACAGGAAGCTATCACTAAAGGTATAGATGACGCTAAGAAAAACCTGATAAAAGTACCTGTAATGAATGGTACTATCCCTCACGAGCAATTTGCTAAAGAAGGTGCTGCTAAAGTTTTGATTAAACCAGCTGCACACGGTACCGGCGTTATCGCAGGTGGTAGCATGCGCGCTGTGTTGGAAGCTGCAGGTGTTACAGACGTACTGTCTAAGTCTTTAGGTTCTGCTAACCCTCACAACGTGGTTAAAGCTACTTTCGTTGCACTGGGTATGCTGCGCGAGCCTGTTACTGTTGCAAGACAACGTAACGTAAGCCTGAAAAAAGTATTCAACGGTTAATAGCTGTTGTTTGATAATCGAATTTTAACTCTTGAATTATAATAGCGTCATGGCTAAAATTAAAATTACACAGACGAAGAGCGGAATTGACCGTCCTGAACGCCAAAAGCGTACGCTTGTAGCGCTGGGCCTGCGTAAAATGCACGCTTCTGTAGAAGTGGAAGCTACGCCTCAGATACTGGGTATGGTTCGTACCGTTAATCACCTGGTGAAAGTAGAAGAAGTAAAAGCTTAATTCATTAACTGATTTGCGAGCGGTTTTACATTCCGCGCAAGTTCAAAAATTGTAAACTATGCAATTGCACAATCTCAAACCTGCAGAAGGTTCAGTACACAAAGTAAAACGTATCGGTCGTGGTGAAGGTAGTGGCCATGGTGGCACATCTACACGTGGTAACAAAGGTGCTCAGTCTAACACTGGTTACAGCCGCAAAGTAGGTCACGAAGGTGGTCAGATGCCAATCCAACGTCGTATGCCAAAACGTGGTTTCAAAAACATGAACCGCGTTGAATATAAAGTTTTCAATCTGGGTCAATTAGATTTCCTGATCGAACGTTACGCTATTCAGGAGTTCTCTCTTGACAATCTTTATATCAATGGCCTCATCAGCCGCACAGATCTGGTTAAGATCCTTGGTGCAGGCGAAATGAAGACCAAAATGGTATTCAAAGTCAACGCTATCAGCGAAAAAGCTAAACAAGCTATCGAAGCTGCTGGCGGCTCAGTAGAACTGGTTTAAGCTAATTCTATTTCTAAAAGACGCATTTGGTAAAATGCGTCTTTTATCGTTTATTCGCATTTCATTTTTGATTAACTACAGTTCCAAGTGAAGAAACTAATTGAAACGCTTAAGAATATCTGGAGTATAGAAGAACTCCGCAAGCGAATCCTGTTTACGCTATTGCTGGTATTAGTATACCGTGTAGGTTGCTATATTACACTTCCCGGCATCAACCCTAATATGCTTGCTCTTGACGGAGGACAAGACGGTCTGTTGGGCTTGTTCAACATGTTTGCAGGTGGTGCATTCAGCCGTGCATCTATTTTTGCATTAGGTGTTATGCCTTATATCTCTGCATCTATCTTCATGCAGCTTGCAGGTATTGTTATTCCTCAGTTTGCTAAAATGCAACGCGAAGATAGCGGCCGTAAGAAAATTAATCAATACACCCGTTACCTGACAGTACTCGTTACTGCATTCCAGGCAAGTGCTTATGTTGCTTATTTGCGTACACAAACTGCAGGTGCTATAGTACCTGAATTCAGTGCTTTCATGTTCTGGTTATCTACAGTTGTGGTATTAACAGCAGGTACACTGTTTGTAATGTGGATGGGTGAAAAAATAACTGATAAAGGTATTGGTAACGGTACATCTCTTATCATCATGGTAGGTATCCTTGCTCGTCTGCCACACTCTATAGTACAAGAGTTCGATGCTAAAAACATCGGTGGTGGTGGTGGTCTGCTTATATTCCTGATTGAGATTGCTGTATTTATCGCAGTTATCGTTGGTCTGATATTGCTGACACAAGGTACACGTAAAATACCTCTGAACTACGCACGCCGCATCATCGGCAGCAATAACGCTGCTAAAGAAGTTTCTGGCGCACGCGATTTCATTCCTTTGAAAGTAAACTCTTCAGGTGTAATGCCTATCATCTTTGCACAAGCTATCCTTTTCATACCAGCAACTGTTACAGGTTTTGCATTCGGTGAAAATGAAACTGCACAAGGTTTTATAAAGGCATTATCTAATCCTCAGTCTATGTGGTATAATATCATGTATGCTGTATTGGTAATAGCATTTACATATTTCTATACAGCGTTGATATTCAACCCGACTGAAATGGCTGATAACCTGAAACGTAATAATAGCTTTATCCCGGGTGTAAAACCAGGCGAACCAACAGCTGATTATATCGCTACTATCATGGATCGTATCACATTGCCGGGTGCAATATTCCTTGCACTTGCTGGTATCCTTCCGGGTGTTGCTGGTTTGTTGGGTGTAACAAGCGGTTTTGCTTCTTTCTTCGGTGGTACTTCAATGCTGATTGGCGTTGGTGTTATCCTCGATACATTGCAACAAATTGAAAGCCATCTGCTGATGCGCCAATACGATGGCCTGATGAAAACAGGACGCATCACTGGTCGCCAGAGTGCAGGAGCTACAGTATAATATTTTTGATAAGCGTACATGATACATATTAGAACTAAAGACGAAATTGAACTAATACGCAAAAGCGCTTTAACAGTCACTGCCACCTTAACACAGGTGGCAAACTTTTTAAGGCCCGGTATTACCACTGCATCTATTGATAAGATGGCAGAGGAGTTTATACGCGATAACGGTGGTATTCCTTCTTTTAAAGGTTATGGCCCGTCATATTCTCCGTTCCCGGCTTCGCTTTGTATTTCTGTGAACGAAGTTGTTGTTCATGGTTTCCCTAGCAATTATGAATTGAAAGATGGTGATATCATTTCTGTAGATTGTGGTGTTTACATGAATGGTTATCATGGCGATCATGCTTATACATTTGCTATAGGTAATGTGAAGCCTGAATTGTTGAAACTGATGCGTGTTACCAAAGAATCGCTTGCAAGAGCAGTAGCCGAAGCGCACGAGGGTAATAGGATTGGCGATATATCTTTTGCAGTAGAGAACTACACAAACCGTGAGCATGGCTATGGTGTAGTGCGTGAACTGGTAGGGCATGGCGTAGGCAAAAAGCTACACGAAGATCCGCAGGTACCCAACTATGGCCGTCGTGGTGATGGTAAGCGCTTGAAAGAGAATACAGTACTAGCTATAGAACCAATGATAAACCTCGGTACACGCGATGTACTGACGTTGGAAGATGGTTGGACAATCGTAACTGCAGATGGTAAACCATCTGTGCATTATGAGCACACCACACGCGTAGGTAAGAATAAAGGTGAGGCACTCTCCAGCTTCGTACCTATAGAAGCCGCAGAAAGGGCTAATAAGGAGCTAAATACAGGTCATTTGGATCCTGTTGATACTCCTGCATCATAATATTGAAAAAGCCCCGAATTCGGGGCTTTTTTCTTATACGTTAGTTGTTGCTTTCTTTCGGTTGAGTGCGACCAGTAAAATACCTGCTATTATCAATAGTGTAGATATTATCTCTGCCTGTGTGGGGTGGATGAAGCCCAAGTCGTATTTTGTATTAACACGAATCTTTTCTACCAAAAAGCGTTCTGCGCCATTGAATATGAGGTAGATACCAAACATCTGCCAAGGTACAGTTATCTTTCTGCGGATTGCCCATAGGAAGCCAAATATACCAATACAAACCACAGCCTCGTATAGTGGAGTAGGGAATACACCAACTGGCAACACTGCACAGAAATTGCCTGTACAGTTGGTTATAGCAACACCCTCGCTGTTTACATTATGCGCATAGTTCATTGCATACAACCAATCGGGCAGCCAAGATGGTGCAGGAGCATATATATGTGGTACTGTACCAGGGAAATTGTTGGCAAAATAGCCTTTGGCCATATCCAGCATTTGCTCGTATTGTCCTGCTGCTGCAAGATGCAATGATCCGTCAGGGTAGGTAACGTAAGCGCTGTTGAAGATACCCCAGTCGCCGTCTCCTGAAAAGTGACACCCAAGGCGGCCAACACCGTAACCCAGTATCAATGCAGGTGCTGCGGCATCGCACAAGTGCTTAAAGCCTATTTTGTATTTGCGTGCATAGTAAACCAGTACAAGTGTAGCACATATCAAGCCACCATAAAAGGTAAGCCCTGAACGAGAAAAAAGATTGCCTATCGGGTCTTGTATAAAATCATTCCAAGTTTCCAGTGCGTTGAAAATCTTTGCACCTGCAAGCCCTGCTACTGCGCAAATGATAACTATTTCAGAAACACGTTGGTGAGGATATATCCATACCTGTTTTGTTTCGCCCGTTTTCTTGTCTTTTTCATTTCCGAGAACAGGTTGTAGCAAGCCCAGTTGTTCTTTGCGTTTCAGTTCAGAAGTAAGTGCCCATGCTGCAGCTATGAAAGCGAATGCAACAAACAGACCGAATACCTGAAAGATGCTCAGGAAGCCAGGCACATCAGCACCTGTCAATTGCTCAAGTGCAAATTCGAAATTAGGATACATGCGGGTAAAATTAGTTGATTTGTTTTATTGCTGCATGTACAGCCTGTTAAATGTTTCTGCGACTACAGAATAGCTTCAAGCGTATACCCAATCATATTATCAATAGCATGTTGCATATTGCCGGAAAAAGTTTTGGTTGCTCTGTTATTGATGACTGTGCTTACAGACAAGCAATGGTGCTGAAACACTTTGCCAAGTCCGTATAGTGCCGATGTCTCCATTTCAAAATTCAGTACGCGCATATTGCGGCTGTTGAAACTCGCCAATGCATCCATCATGTTTTGTTGGCTGATGGGTACACGCATGGCCCTGGCTTGCGGGCCATAGAAGCCGGGTGTAGTAACCGTGATGCCGTGCAAAAACTGATTGCCGAAATATTTGCGTAGTTGAATGGACGCCTCCGCAATGTATGGATTTATATTACTGTTTTGTAGCCTTGTATGCAAAGCAAATTCGTGCAGTATGTATTGCTCGTCAGTATTGTTTTCAAGCCTGTAGAAATGCATCAGATTATCTATGCCTATTGCATAAGAAGATACTATCATGCTGTCCACAGGAGTATCTGCCTGCAGTGCACCGCAAGTGCCTAGCCTTATGATGTTCAGGCTTTTTGTTTGTGGTTTGATGCTGCGTGTTTTGAAATCAATATTTACTAAAGCATCCAATTCGTTCATGACAATATCTATGTTATCTGTACCAATACCTGTACTAATAACTGAGATTCTTTTATTGCCAATATATCCCGTGTGTGTAATGAATTCTCTGTGCTGAGCTTTGTACTCTATCTTATCAAATCTTTTTGATACTTCTGCAATACGCGCAGGGTCTCCGACAAGTAACACAGTGTCTGCTAGTTGTTCAGGTTTCAGGTTGAGGTGGTAGATAGCGCCGCGATCAGTAAGTATTAGTTCAGATGCTCCGAAAGATTTTTGCGGCAAACTCATTTTTTTATTTTTAGCTCTTGTAAAGAAACGATTTTTTACTACATTTGCAATCCGCTCGTGGTCCTGTGGCCGAGCGGCTAGGCAGAGCTCTGCAAAAGCTCGTACAGCGGTTCGAATCCGCTCGGGACCTCAAGGAAAAAGCCTCACATTTGTGAGGCTTTCTTTTTTAGTTTACTCTATGTTGTCTGTAGTAACGGTCCATTTCATAACTCAGGTTGTTAGCAGCAGGCCCGTAGTACAAATCGAATTTTTTAGATTTATATACTGTAGCATTTTTTACCCGATTCTTTTTTCTTTTGTTAGGATAAAAAGTAGGGCTTGGGCTGTAATAGGTGCCATTAGGTACAGGGTCTGGCAGCCTGCCAAATTTATAATTCAAAGCAACAAGGCGAAGACGCCCTGTGCCTGTGTAATAGGTATCTTCCCTGCTTTTTAATTTTTTCGGGTTGCTGGTTACTTCTGTTTGTTCTGAAACATAATAACCATAATGAACCAATTGATAAGTAGTATCGTCTTCGGCTACCGGAGATGTAGTAATTGGTTTCATGTCTTTATCAAACAAGTTTCCAACAAATTTTCTCTCTGCTATAGCTTCACTTACAGTATCATAATAAAAATAGAAGTCGCAAAAGGTGAAGTGGTTTTTAAAATCCGCAATCAATAATGTCTGAATGTTTTTTGCATCTTTTTTTAATTGTTCTGCACTCTTAATATTTTTCGCATTTTCATATACTTTAATTCTTTTAGAATATGTGGGCAGTTTAATCATGATAACACTGGGCGTTGGGTAAGGCTTGTAGGTTTTAAAAATCTGAGAATACCCGATGTTGGTCAATAATAATAGGATTACGAGTGTTGAAAATCTTAACATAGGTTATTGTTGTTTTTCTGATTTGATATTCAAAAATATAAAATCCCCCTGTGAAGTACAGGGGGATTTGTAAGCCAATTGTAATTAGTTGTGCTATTGTTGTTGCGGAGCGGCCTGCAGGTCTAGTTTTTGAGCTGCCCGGCTGCTGATCATGTTAAGTTTTTTAGTAAGAGCATCACTCATTTCCATATCTCCATTGTTTTTAGCAACATTTGAAAGTATGTTGATGATTGTTGCATCTCTTTGCACATCATCTCGCAAGTTGTTAGCTCTGGTATCATTTAATGAAAGGATGAAGTCAATATCATCTTCACAGTTATCAACTATTTTCATTGTCATTTCTCTGGCAGATTTTTTATCGCCACAGTTATAGTATGCCATCGCTACATAGTATGCAGTTGCATCATAGAAGTAAGAGCGCTCTGATATATTTTTCCTTACAACATTCAGAATTTCGATAGCTTCATTTTTACGTCCTGCAGCATAAAGTTCTGCAGCAACCCTACCAACTGTCATACGATAAGCAGCAAACATCAGCCTGTTTTTCTCATCATAGTACACATCGTTGCGCTCAGCATTGCCCCATATGTACTTATTCTTAAACAGTTTGTAGCTCTTGTCTATGTCAACAGAGCCCATGTCCTGTTGTGTAGCTTTCAATGAATCATTCAGGCGATATGGCATCAATCTGTATACAACCCCTTCAGTACGTAGATAGTCGTCAAGTCCTTGATAATTTTCTGACGGAAGGAATCCGCCAAAATATATAGGCCTTTTCCAGCCATCCTGTGCAATGGCTGCTATAATGTTAAGCGAAGCCAGATCATCTTTATATGCAACATTCTTAGGGAATTTGAATGCCATTTCATTGATAATCTTATTTGTATCTGCAGCATTTATAAGCCCGTTCTTAACCAAATCTGCTTTGCTTAGAGTAGGAACAAAGAAGTTTTGAGTTGGCAGATAGTTCGCCATTGTTCCGTCCATAGACTGTATTTTAGCCTCTTGTGCGTCACTCGTCATGAATTTACAAACCTCAGCCAGGTTAATAAACTTGTCTTTAGGTATTTGCGGGCTTGCATAGTATTGTATGTAGTTTCCTTTATCGCCTGTGTAGTCTTTTTTCTTCCAAAGCATAGGTACTGCATCAGCATCATTCACTTTATAGTTCAACTGATCAATATACCAGTCGATACCCAATAAGCTGAGGTTGATAACACGTACGTCTTTACGAATACCTTCAATTTCTTGCAGGTACCATAGCGGGTATGTATCATTATCGCCAAACGTGAACAGGATAGCGTTTGGTGCGCAAGACTCAAGTACATTGTATGCAGTAGCGCGAGCCAGTGTTTTCTTAGAACGATCGTGGTCGTCCCACTCTTCTTTAGCCATCAATGCAGGTACAGCCAGCAAGCATATTGCTATTGTAGCATAAGCACCACCTGCACCTTTTATTGCTCGTTGGAACCAATCATTTACCATCAGTACACCCAAACCTATCCATATAGCAAATGCGTAAGTAGAACCTGCAAACGCATAGTCACGTTCACGTGGTTGTAAAGGTGGCATGTTCAAGTAGATAGCAATAGCGATGCCTGTAAAGAAGAATAGGGTAGCTGTAGTAATACCATCACGTTTATTCCTGTTGAACTGGAATATCATACCAAGTACTCCAAGGATAAATGGCAACATGTAAAGCTTGTTATTAGCAGGACTGTACTTGTTATTCTTTGGATTATTTACATAGCCGTCAGCCATTTTGCTTTGATCTCCTAAGCCGAGAAGTTTATTGTCAACTACCGGAATACCTGTTATCCAGTTACCATTTTTAGCATTGCCGTTACTCATGCCTTGAAGGTCATTCTGACGACCACTGTAGTTCCACATAAAGTAGCGCCACCACATCCAGTTAAGATGGTAACCAAAGAAGAATTTGAAGTTGTCACCTGCTGTTGGCGATTCACCTTCTTCCAGCCCAAGATAATCCCTGTAATATCTGATGTGGTTAGGGTCGTTGTAATCCCAAATACGTGGGAAGAAACGTTTGTCAGCAGCATCAAATTCAGGCTCCAGTTTTTTACCTACCTCTTCGTAGTAGTCTTTACCATCTTTCTGAGAACGAGAGTATTGTATGCCTTTGTCTTTATATTCAATAGGACGTTTGTCAAAGTCAGGGCCAAACAACAATGGTTGCTGACCGAATTGCTCACGCTGAATGTATGATGTCAAGCTGATAGCATTATCCGGGTTTGTCATGTCGATAGGTACATCGGCGCGAGAACGGATAATCGGTGCCAGATAGCTTGAGAAACCTATTACGATGAAGATGATACACAGCACACCTGTGTGTACCAGATACCAGTTTTTCTTCTTGGCATACATCAGGCCTGCTACCATTGCAGCTATTATCAGTACTATAGAGAACAGTGCACCTGAATCGAATGGCAGCCCGAAGCTGTTAACAAACAGCAAATCAAGTTTCGAAGCAAGGATAGGTACACCTTGCAGCACACCAAACTGTACAAATGCCAGCAATACGCAACCTACTATAAAGGCAATAATGCTGCCCGATGTTGTTGGTGTATAACGCTTGTAGTAGTACACCATTGCAACTGCAGGTATAGCCAGCAAGTTCAGTAAGTGGATACCCACAGAAAGCCCCATCATGTATGCGATGAATACCAGCCACCTGTCGGCATATTTCTGGTCTGCAATATGCTCCCATTTCAGGATAGCCCAGAATACCAGTGCGGTAAAGAAAGATGAAGTTGCGTATACCTCGGCTTCTACGGCAGAGAACCAGAAAGTATCGGAGAATGTATATGCCAAAGCACCTACTAGGCCCGAACCCATTATCAGGGTAGTTTGCAGCCCTGTTGGTTCTACATCGGCATTGCTTGGTACCATCAGTTTTTTGGCAAAGTGGGTGATGGTCCAGAAAAGGAACAGAATGGTTAAACCACTGGCTATTGCAGACCATGCGTTTATCATCATAGCGGCTTTGCTTACATCGCCACCGGCAAACAAGCCAAAGAAGCGTTGAATAAGCATAAAGAGTGGTGCACCCGGTGAGTGGCCTACCTCTACTTTGTATGCGCAAGACAAAAATTCACCACAGTCCCAGAAGCTTACGGTGGGTTCCATAGTCATCAGGTACACTATTGTGGCAATAGTACCTGTAATCCAACCAGTCAGGTTGTTGATTTTCCGAAAATTCATGCAGATATATTTGACAGGCAACAAAAATAGAAAAATACAGCTATGCACCTAATCCCAAGTTCGGAATTAACATATTTATATGTGTTCTTGTACGTATGTGTAGCTATTGGTTAAAAGTCACATTTGCTATACCAACAGGTGGTAAGAGTTCTTCAATCTGTCAGGATCTATGATTTGTGCCAGTTGCACATCGGGCAGGTTGCGAAGCAATTGTATCATTTCCTGTGCTTTTTCTTCATAGTCGGCACATTCTATCATCCACAGGTAGTCCAGTTGCTTAACTTCGGGTAGCAGTACTTCATTATCGCTCTTCAGCCTGTACATGGCATACCTGCCGCCATTCAGAGGCAGGCAGTATTCGTAGAAATGGAAATAATGTTCTTCCTTTTTAGAACTGATAATTCTGGGGTCGCTTTCCTGCCTGCGCACAAAGTCCATATCCAACAGTCGGTTGATGGTGCCGCAGAAACGATGCGATGGTAAGGGGCAAACAATTCCGATAAGGGCGGCTTCGGAAAAAAAGTTTTCCGTCATCTCATCCATATCCAGTACCAGCTTCGCCATATACAGATTTTATTCTTCGGTCAAATTTCGCTCATATTCGTATATTTCACAACAAATCTCAATATCTATGTATGCCCTTATTACTTTAGGCGTTCTCCTGCTTATTTTATTTATGTGTCTGGTAACTGTACAACAGGGTACAGTAGCGGTTATTACTGTTTTCGGTAAATACAGGCGTGTATTGCGCCCGGGCCTCAATTTCAGAATACCTGTCATAGAGCAGATATTCAAGCGCATATCTTATCAGAACCGCTCTATTGAGCTTAAGTTTCAGGCTATCACACAGGATCAGGCCAATGTAAACTTCTCGGCTATGTTGCTGTACTCTGTGCTGAATGAGGAAAACGAAACCATCCAAAGTGTTGCCTTCAAGTTTGTAGACGAACGCAGCTTTATGCAGGCGCTTATCCGCTCAGTAGAAGGTGCTGTAAGGGCTTATGTAGCCACCAAGAAACAATCTGAAATACTGCAATTGCGTACAGAAATCATATTCAACGTAAAGGAACAACTGGATAAACAACTGGAAGGCTGGGGCTACCACTTGCTCGACCTGCAACTGAACGACATCGCTTTCGATGAAGCTATCATGCGCTCTATGGCACAGGTGGTGGCGTCTAACAACCTGAAGGCTGCCGCAGAAAATGAGGGGCAGGCCTTGCTGATAACCAAGACCAAAGCTGCAGAGGCTGAGGGTAATGCCATCAAAATATCGGCTGAGGCAGAAAGGCAGGCAGCACAGTTGCGTGGTCAGGGTGTGGCACTGTTTCGCGAAGAGGTGGCACGCGGTATGGCTGTGGCAGCCAAAGAAATGCAGCATGCCAATCTGGATGCTTCATTCATCCTATTCTCTATGTGGACGGATGCAATCAAGCATTTTGCAGAAAACGGGCAGGGCAATACTATTTTCCTTGATGGTTCTAATGACAATCTTCAACGTACCATGCAGCAAATGATGTCTTTAACGCAGCAATCGACTATTGTAAAAAATAACGGAGATAAATAAAAAAACTATACAGTATTTTTGCATCAGGTAGCTGTAGCGGCTGCCTTTTTTTCATTTTTTATAATCTCGGGTTTGTTTATTCAACTTATCCGGTAATTTTGGGCGCGAAATTTTTTTTATGGTTGACGTTTTGCTTGGTTTGCAGTGGGGTGATGAGGGTAAGGGTAAAATTGTAGATTACCTTGCCGCAAATTATGATATCATAGCCCGTTTTCAGGGCGGTCCCAATGCTGGGCATACATTATATGTAAATGGCAATAAGGTGGTATTGCATACTATACCATCAGGTGTGTTTCAGTCACACTGCCTCAATCTGATAGGTAATGGTGTTGTGATAGACCCTGTTACTCTACAGAAAGAAATCAATACAATCGTTGCATTGCAACCGGATGTATTGTCTCGTTTGTTCGTGTCACACCGCGCACACCTGATAGTACCTACACACCGTGCGTTAGATGCTGCATCAGAAGCATCAAAAGGCAGCGAAAAGATAGGTTCTACACTGAAAGGTATAGGCCCTGCTTATATGGATAAAACAGGCCGTAACGGTCTGCGTGTGGGCGATGTTCTCAGCAAAGACTTCAACGAAAAATATAACCGTATAAAAGAAAAGCACCTGCAGATACTTTCTCATTACGAGCATCAGGTAGACTGGCAGGAGTGGGAAACTCAATTCTTTGCAGCGGTTGAATTCTTGCGCACATTGCAGATAGTAAATGGCGAATACTGGTTGGACAACCACCTGAAAGCTGGTAAAAAAGTATTAGCAGAAGGTGCACAGGGCAGTATGCTGGATATAGACTTCGGTACATATCCGTTTGTTACATCATCAAACACCATCACGGCAGGTGTATGTAGTGGTTTGGGTGTTGCCCCTTCAAAAGTGGGCGAGGTATATGGTATCACAAAAGCTTACTGCACACGCGTAGGCGGTGGCCCGTTCCCTACAGAGCTGGAAGATGAAACAGGTGAAGCGCTTCGCAAAGCAGGTAATGAATTTGGTGCTACTACAGGCCGTCCGCGCCGTTGCGGCTGGATAGACTTGGTTGCATTGCGTTATGCAGTAATGCTGAGCGGTGTTACAAAGCTTATCGTAACCAAAGCTGATGTTATGGATAGCTTCGACCCTGTGAAGCTGGCAATAGCGTACAAAGTAGACGGTGTTGAAACACAGGAGCTTCCGTACGATCTGTGCAGTGTACAGGTAGAGCCTGTATTCAAAACTTTCCCGGGTTGGGAAAAGCCAATAGGTGAGTGCAAAAACTACGAAGAAACACCTGCAGTATTTAAAGACTATTGCAGCTTTGTAGAGCAGTATCTTGGTACAAAAGTTGCGTACGTTTCTAATGGTACAGGACGCGACCAGTTACTGCATATTCCTTAGTAAAAAAATTATGTATTTAATACCCAAAAAAAATTTGGGAATTTCGAGAAACTATTAAAATTTTACGTCATCAACGGATAAGTGCTATGAAATCAGGTTCAAGCAAAAAAGAAACAGCAAGCAAAAAAAGCGCACCCGCTAAGTCTGCTACTAAGAAAGCATCTTCTAAACCCGCTAAGCAGGAAGAGGAAGATGATGAAGATGATTTAGACGAAGAAGAAACGCCAAAGAAAAAAACTGCGGCTAAGAAGACTACTGCAGGTAAGTCGAAGAGCAAGGATGATGATGACGATGATGATGACGACGACATCGATGACGATGATGATATGGATGATGATGATTTTGCTGATGAAGATGAAGACTTCGATCTGGATAAAGATTTCGAAGAATTCGAACTGCCAAAGTCTAAGTCTGCAAAGGGTGGTAAGAAATCTACCAAAGATGATGACTTTGATGTAGATGATGACTTCAAGGACCTGGGCTTCTTCAGCGAAGACAGTGGTGGCTTTGATGACGACGATGATGATTTCTAATCATTAAATGCAATCATTTGCAAAGACAAATTGCGACATTCGATATTGCCGAAGGGCGATATGAAATATTGAAAAAAGAAATGCTGAACTGGGCACAACAGTTCAGCATTTTTCTTTTTCTTGATAGCAACAGCTATGCTGATAAGTATAGCCGCTTCGAATGTATGCTGGCAATAGGTGCGCATGAGCACATAGCTTTCAAAACATTGGAAGAAGTGCAGCAATGGCACACTGACCACAAAGACTGGCTTTTTGGCCATATTGCTTACGATTACAAAAATCAACTGGAGCATAAACTCTCTTCTCGTCACGAAGAGCAGTCAGGTTTCGATCCGTTCTATTTCTTCCATCCCGAAATAGTATGTACAGTTAATACTGAAAAAACAAAGCTTACCATAGCGTCGCTCGGTATTACACCCTTAGAGGTTTACAAGTCTTTCCTCTTTGCAATGCCCGATGACGGGATAGAGTTACCGAAGCTGCAATTCACTCAGCGGATAACTAAAGAGCCATACCTGCAAACAATCGATGCTCTCCGCAGGCATATTGAGGATGGTGATTGTTACGAAATAAACTTCTGTAACGAAGGCTATTGTAATGATGCAGATATAGAACCGCTGCATGTTTTCAACGCACTCAATAAAATATCACCCGCACCCTTTGCGGTATTCTATCGCAATGATGAGTCTTACATGATGTGTGCCAGCCCCGAACGCTATTTGCGCAAAGAGGGTAGTGTAGTCATGTCTCAGCCCATTAAAGGCACTGCAAAGCGCGGCGAAGATGCAGGACAGGATGCTTTACAGAAACAAAACCTGCAAAACAGTATTAAAGACCGTGCAGAGAATGTAATGATTGTAGATCTGGTGCGTAACGATCTTGCTCGTAGCAGCGAAACAGCTGCAGTGCAGGTAGATGAATTGTTTGGCATCTACACCTTTCCGCAGGTGCATCAGATGATATCTACCGTTACCAGCACCATGCGTGCCGATGTGCCGTTTACAGATGCTATACGATATAGTTTTCCCATGGGTAGCATGACGGGCGCACCGAAAATAAAAGTGATGCAGCTGATAGACCAATATGAGCATGCTGCACGTGGCTTATTCTCGGGTACGGTTGGTTACATAACACCAGATGCCGATTTCGATTTCAACGTAATTATCCGCAGCCTGTTCTATAATGCAGAGAGCCGCTATCTTTCTTACCAAACGGGTGGCGCCATAACATTTGACAGTACACCTGAACAGGAGTGGGAAGAAATGCGCCTGAAAGCATGGGCGCTTGAAAGAATATTCAGCTAAGCATGAAAAAAAATATACCCGCCGCCCTTATCTGGTTTCGCCTGCTTGCAGGTTTATTGATTGTATGGCTGGCATTTACAGATGCCGATAGGGGATGGATTGTATTGCTGATGACAACGGGGCTATTATCCGATATTTTTGATGGCATCATAGCACGCAGACTAAATATCTCTACACAAACACTCAGGCGATTAGATTCTTCAGTAGATCAGGTTTTCTGGTTGTCCATTGTGGTTGCTACCTACATAATAACTCCGGGTTTTTACAAAAAAAACTGGGTTAGTATAGTCATATTGCTATCGGCTGAGGCTTTGTGTTATGTGGTCTGTTATTTGCGCTTCCGCAAAGAAGTTGCTACACATGCTATTGTCTCCAAAATATGGACACTGATACTATTTGCAACACTGGTAGATATTGTATTGAACAGCACATCTAACTCTTGGTTTCAGCTATGCTTTTATGCAGGTTTGCTTACAAGATTAGAGGTGCTCTCAATACTGTTATTGATAAGAGAGTGGACAAACGATGTGCCTTCTGTTTATCATGCAATCCTGTTGCGCAATGGTAAGCCCATTAAGCGCAACAAGATGTTTAACGGATAATATTGCTATTCTACATGGCATCCCGAATACCCGTCTGCTGTACCGGGAGGATTGTTGAATGCAGTACACTTATTCTCAGCTTTAGATTTTGATGAGCTACTTACAGTCAGCGTTACTTTGCCGCCGGTTAAACCACCGTAGCATATACAGTTATAGTCTTTTTTTGAGCATGAGCATAGTGCGATGGCTGCTATTCCGAAGGTAATAATGCTTAGTTTTTTCATATCGAGGTGGTTGTAGTTTTTCCTATAACGTTCTGGCATATTCTTTGTTATGTTAAAGTAAAATTATTTTGTGAAATACCTGTCCGTATTACTCTTTGGCGCTGCATTATTAATTGGTAGTTGCAAGAAAGTATCTTCTGATGATTTGAAGGATACCGTACCATACTACCAGTCTTATGGTGTGTTTTATGACAAGGAAGCAGGCAAGACAGATGCCTCTGTGGTGTACCGTGTGCGCGATGCCAATGGTACCAAAGTGCAGTTGGATAATGGTGCAAATGTTACTGCCAACGGTATAGCAGCATCTGCTAATTTTCTTACTCCTTCAGATTATTACTGGAATATAATCGGACTGCAGGGTGTAGATTTTGTATTGACTAAAAACTCTGGTACAGTTATTACAAACAAGGTAAAACTCTCCGACATCAGTAACATCGCATTCGCAAGTACATTCCCTGCTGCTGCTTCAAAATCAGGTTTTAGTTTTGGTTGGGTGGGCGATCCGCTTACGGGCAACGAAAGCATGGTGATAACTATTAGTACGGTCGATTCTGGTGGCACTGCTTCCAAAGCCTTGGACGCCAGCAATAGTGCAACAACAGTCAGCTTTTCTGCTACAGACATGCAGTACATGAAAGCCGGCAAGAACCTGACGGTAGAGATGACGCGCTACAAATCTATACCACTGCAAATGAGTGACGGTACTGCTACGGGCAGCATAGCATTGAGATATAGAACAACAAAAACGATACCGTTGAATCCGTAAAAGGAATAAATACAAGAACTAAAAAGGCAGACTTTACAGTCTGCCTTTTCTTATGGTATTACTATCGTTGTCTTTCCGCTTTGCTTGCTCACATGGCAGCAATCAGCGCTTATTACAAATGGTTCGTTCACCACTTTTACGCCATTCTTAATGCCTATAAAATAAAAGCTGTCGGTCTGGTTTTGCAGTTTGGTCAGGTAGCTGTCGTCCAGCACAATATAGCTGCTATCAAACGCCATCATTGCTTGATCAGGCCTGTATATATCTTTATTGCTTACACGCTGTGTATATACCTCGTCCAGTTTCACATAGCGTCCGTTTGCATCTGTCACTTTGGTGTTTATCATGACAAACATGGCAGTGCACATCACATCGGCACAGTTACCGTCACTCTTCTTTTTGCACGAAGTAGAACTTGTTGTCAGGAATACAATGCCACCAAGGGCTGTCACAATAAGTTTCCGCATGTGGGTATGTTTTTAAAGATATATAAGCAAATCTAATGCCATTTCCTAAATAGTTATTTGATATAGGTCAATTCTTGTTTTTTGCGTATATTTGTTATGATAAAGTTCTTTGTTTACCGCCTTGTCATTTTCATCGAGCCAATCAACGTTTTCTTTGTTTTTTCATTTGTCATCTGTTCTGTATTTGTTGCAAAAGAAGAAAAGCCTGAAAACTGCAACAAATTGCAACAATTTCATTGTATTTATCTGAAAATCATTGTCTTACAGATTTTGAATCGGTCTGGTTACAAATCAATTGTTCCTAAAAAACGTAACAGTTTGTAACCATATTGGCTATTTGTTGCATGTATCTGCCCAATCCACCTGCTGTGGATAACTGCAAAGAGTTGCCCCCGTCCTTTTTCGTTACTTTGTAAGACGCTGTTTGGCTACGTGATACTATGAAGTTTTCCCATTTACACAATCATACACAGTTCTCTCTATTGGATGGTGCATCATCTATCAGCCGCCTGTACGAAAAGGCTATGAAAGATGAAATGCCTGCAATGGCCATTACCGACCACGGCAATATGTTTGGCGTGTTCGACTTTGTGTCGCAGGCGTGGAAGAATACCAAAGTAGTGGGTAAGCGCGATGACGGGAAAGACATTCTGGAACCCGTAGTAAAACCTGTGATAGGTTGCGAATTCTATTTGGTAGAAGACCGCACCAAGCGCCAGTTCAGCCGCGATGAAAAGGACGTTCGCTATCACCAATTGTTTCTTGCAAAGGACGAAACAGGTTATCGCAATCTGGTAAAGCTATGCTCGCTGGGCTATATGGAAGGCCTCTATGGCAAGTACCCGCGTATAGATAAAGAGTTGGTAGAAAAGTATCATGAAGGGTTGATAGCAACTACCTGTTGTCTGGGTGCACAAGTGCCGCGTACTATCCTGCGCCACGGCGAGGAAGCGGGCGAAAAAGTGTTTCAATGGTGGCACAACCTGTTTGGCGATGACTACTATGTTGAGCTGCAACGCCACGAAATACCTGAGCAGATAAAAGTGAATGAATCGCTGGTGAAGTTTGCCCGGAAGTACAATGTACCTATCATAGCATCTAACGATTCTCACTATGTAGAACAGGAAGATGCCAATGCACACGACATCCTGCTTTGTATCAACACAGGCGAGAAGCAGAGCACACCAACCAATAAAGAGTTTTCGGACGATGATGAGGCAAAGCCAAAGAATACACGCTTTGCTTTCTATAACGACCAGTTCTACTTCAAGAACACGGGAGAGATGTCAAAGCTCTTCAGTGATTTGCCAGAGGCTATCGACAATACCAACATGATTGTCGATAAGATAAAGCCCATGAAGCTGGAACGGGAGATATTGCTGCCGCACTTTAAAGTGCCACAGGAGTTCAATGATGATCAGGACAGGTTTCTGGAACACCTGACATGGGAAGGTGCCAAAGAACGCTATCGCGAATTGACGCCAGAAATTGAAGAGCGCCTGAAGTTTGAACTATTCACCATCCGTACAATGGGTTTTGCGGGTTACTTCCTTATTGTGAGTGACTTCATCAAAGCAGGTCGGGATTTGGGTGTATTTGTAGGCCCTGGTCGTGGTAGTGCTGCAGGTAGTGCAGTAGCTTATTGCATAGGTATTACCAATATCGACCCAATAAAGTATAATCTGCTGTTCGAGCGTTTCCTGAATCCGGAACGTAAGAGCATGCCCGATATAGATACCGACTTTGATGACGTAGGACGCCAGAAGGTGATAGACTACGTGGTAGATAAGTATGGTCGTAATCAGGTGGCGCATATTGTTACCTATGGTACGATGGCTGCCAAAATGAGTATTAAAGACGTAGCCCGCGCGCTCGATTTGCCATTGCCCGATAGTAACGCATTGGCAAAGCTAGTGCCTGAAAAACCGGGTATCTCATTGAAGCGTGTGCTGCATGCACCGCTTAAAGGGGAGAAGAGCCTAGAGGAAAAAGAAGGGCTTGGCGCAGAAGATTTTGAGGGCGTTAATAAACTGCGCGAAATATATAACGACGGCAGCTTGCTGCAAAGTAAGGTGCTGCACGAGGCCGAAAAGCTGGAAGGGTCAGTTCGCAACACGGGTATCCATGCGGCAGGTATCATCATTGCTCCGAAAGACCTTACAGAGCTGATACCGGTTGCAACTACCAAAGATGTAGACCTGCTGATTACACAGTTTGAAGGAGGCATCATTGAGAATGCAGGTGTTATCAAGATGGACTTTTTGGGTTTGAAAACCCTGACCATCATAAAAGATGCATTGGCCCTCATCAAACGCAACTATGGTATAGACATAGATATGGATGCCATACCGCTGGATGATGTGAAAACATACGAACTGTATCAGCGTGGCGAAACCAATGCAACGTTTCAGTTTGAAAGTCCGGGTATGCAAAAGTATCTGCGAGAGCTGAAGCCCGATAAGTTTGATGACCTTATCGCGATGAACGCCCTGTATCGTCCCGGCCCGTTGGAATATATCCCCAACTTCATCAAGCGTAAGCACGGCGAGGAGGAGATTGTGTATGACCTTGATGATATGAAGGAATACCTGGAGGAGACTTATGGTATTACCGTGTATCAGGAACAGGTGATGTTGCTATCGCAGAAACTGGCTGGCTTTAGTAAGGGTGATGCCGACGTACTGCGTAAGGCAATGGGTAAAAAGCAGATTGCTGTACTGAACAAAATGAAAGCGCAGTTTGTGGAAGGTGCCACACAAAAAGGGCACCCTGCAGACAAGCTTGAAAAAATATGGACCGACTGGGAAGCATTTGCCCAGTACGCATTCAACAAATCGCACTCTACCTGCTATGCGTTTGTAGCATACCAGACTGCATATCTGAAAGCACACTATCCGTCAGAGTTTATGGCGGCTGTGCTGAACAACCAGGGCAATATCGATAAGATAAAGTTCTACATGGAAGAGTGTCAGCGCATGGGCTTGCAGGTATTGGGGCCTGATGTGAATGAAAGTTTAAAGGGCTTCTCCGTAAGTAAAGAGAGCGTCATTCGTTTTGGTATGAATGCCATCAAAGGGGTGGGCGAGGCTGCGGTAGAAGACATCATTGCAGAGCGCGAAGCGAACGGGCCATATGCTACAGTGTATGATTTTATAACACGTGTCAATCAGCGTACGGTAAATAAAAAGTCGCTGGAGAGCCTGATACTGGCGGGTGCTATGGATTCATTTAAAGAATTGCATAGAGCACAGTATTTCTACATGCCGCCAACAGACCCTGTTTCAGGGCTTGAAAGGTTGGTACGCTTTGGTAATCAGGTGCAGGCAAGTACCTCTATGGCAAGCAATAGTTTGTTTGGCGAAGAAGTAATGCCTGACATTAAACCACCTACAATACCTGAGTGTGAACCGTGGGGATTGCCAGAATTGCTGGATAGAGAGAAGGAAGTAGTGGGTATCTACCTCAGTGCGCATCCTATGGATGGTTATAAGTTTGAAGTAGACCACTATGGCTTTACACCTATCAGCGAGATAGAGAAGATGAAGGGGCGTACTATCCGCATAGCGGGCTATGTTACCGATGCTGCCCACATGACTACCAAGAAGGGCAGTAAGTTCGGTAAGATGGTGCTGAATGACTACACCGGCAATCAGGAAATAGTGTTCTGGGAAGCCAACTATGTACAGTATAGCAACTACATAGACAATGGGCAAAAGCTGATAATAACGGGCGTGTATCAAGAGCACAGGTTCCGCCCGGGTGTTATGGAGTTTCAGATACAAGGCATCAGCCTGTTGGATCAGGTGCGCAAGACCATGACCAAACGCTTGCACATACACATGCCATTGGATAAGGTAGATGAGTTGGTATCACAATTCCTGTACGAGAACATCAAACAATACCCTGGTAATGCAGAAGTGTTGCTGGCAGTAACTGACCCCGAAAGCGGATTATCTGTAAAGCTGCGCCCCGGAGGAAGCTCTAAAGTAGAGTTGAATGATGCACTGATACAGTTCATTACTCAATCTGATTTTGTAGAGTATAAAGTGGAGCTAAATACATAGTGGATAAGCTGTGAATACTTATTTGCATATAAGCGTTGCCTATGTGGCAGGCTCAGAAAATGAGTTTAAGTTTACAGCCTTTCTAAAACTAAATTCTTTCACAAAATGGCAGCAGTATATACAGATGCAAACTTTCAGCAGGAAGTGCTGAATTCTGATAAACTAACCGTAGTAGACTTTTGGGCGCAATGGTGCGGCCCTTGTTTGGCACTTGGCCCAACCATAGATGCACTGGCAAAAGATTATGAGGGAAAGGTAAATGTAGGTAAGCTGAACGCTGATGAAAACCCTAATGTGTGTATAGACTATGGTGTAACGGGTATGCCCGCGGTTTTGTTCTTCAAAAACGGGCAATTGGTTGATAAACAATTAGGTCTGGCTGCTCGAGGAGTGTTTGAAAAGAAGATTCAACAGCATATGTAAGCTTGGCTTATATGTGTATTTCGGCACTCTATACTACTAAACCGAAAATAGATAGTAAATTTGTACTTCATTTTTATTTCAATTAATAATTAAACAACTAGAAAATGGCAGCAGTATATACGGATGCAAACTTTGATGCAGAAGTACTGAAAGCAGACAAACTGAGTGTAATTGATTTCTGGGCTCCATGGTGTGGTCCTTGTTTGGCTTTAGGCCCGACAATCGAGGCACTGGCTACAGAATATGATGGTAAAGTAAACGTGGGTAAAGTAAACGTGGATGAGAACCCTAATCTGTCTATCAACTACGGTATTACAAGTATCCCTGCTGTACTGTTCATAAAGAATGGCCAGGTTGTAGACAAGCAAGTAGGTGCTGCACCAAAAGGTGTATTCGAAAAGAAAATACAAGCACACCTGTAATCTGATTGCAAGTGTATAGATAAATTAAAAGCCCCGCATTGCGGGGCTTTTAATTTTAAAACTATCTTTTGATAGACATCCCAATATCAATGAATACAGCCTATGTAGATTTTGCTCTTCATTGTAAAAGCTTTAGGTGCATTTGGCTTTACAATCCTCAGAACAGAATCTGCGCTTGCTGTGTTTCGTATATACCAGCAAGAATGCAAATAGTTCCTTCTCGCGCTTGTATGGTATAGCTATCCATATATTCCATACTAAGGTTTGTATTAGGGAAACGTACTGACACATATTCGCCCGCATAGGCTTCGTCCGGGTCATCTTCGCGCAGTACTATCTTTTTCTTCTTTGCATTGTAATACCTGTTAAGCGTATCGATATCCATGTGCGATAGCTTTGCCAACCTGTACATGGCAGCATCCATTGTATAATAGTCAGTACCCGTGTCTGCCACTACCAGATAGTAGTTTGCATAGTCGTCTTATGTTGTGTTTGGGTCGTTGTATAAAGTATCCTTAGCAGCCAAAGTGTCGGTTGTTGATACTGTTATTGTGGTGTCATTATCACTGTCATTATTTTTTATGCTGTTACCACAGCTGCATAAGAGTGCGGCCAATATTATGGTTATGTATCTCATTGGTTGTTATCAATCTTTTTGTTCATCACGCTGAACCATAATGGTGGTATCATCGCCAGTATCATACTGCCGGGGTAACCTGTTGGCAGTTGTGGAGATTTATCGTGGTAGCGCAGCAACTGATACTTGCGGCTTGCCAGATAATGATGGTCGCTATGTCGGCTCAGTTCAAACAGCATAATGCGTCCCAGCAAATGATCGCTATTCCAGCTGTGTTCGGGCATAGCACGTTCATATTTGCCATCGCCCAGTGGTTTTCTGAAGAGTCCGTAATGCTCTATGTAGTTCACTGTTTCTAATAGCAGTATGCCAATTATAGCAGCGATAATAAAGTAGCCAAGTACTTGCAGCCCCCATACATAGCCTATTGCAGTAAGGAATGCAATTTGGATCAGTTGATAATGCAGCATTTCATTTTGCATAAATGACTTGCCTTTCTTTTGTTGTTCATCTCTTGAAATCTTCCATGCATTGCGGTATACGCCTGAAATACTTCTAAGCCAGAACAGGTATAAAGATTCGTTGCGTCTTGCAGTGCTCGGGTCTGCTTCGGTACCTACATGCTTATGGTGTCCGCGATTATGCTCTATAAAGAAGTGCATGTATAGCGATGTAAGCAGCAATATGCGCGCCATTGTTTGCTCAGTAGTGTTAACACGATGGCCCAGCTCATGCCCTACATTAATGCCCATTACGCCGCACATCAATCCCATGGTCATGATGCGCCCTATTGTATCTGCTGTGGTAAGTCCGGGGTCTGTAATATGTGTCAGGAACTGATAAAGGACCGTATATTGAATAGGTACAATGCAATACAGAATCCAATCATAGATTCGGTCATCTTTTGCCATGGCTTCTTCGTGGGCATCAAGATTGCTATGGTCGGGTTTTACAAACAGTTCAAACAAGGGTATTATCACAAAGCCAAAGACCACTGGCGCCCATGTCACAAAACCTGTGTAGTGAAAGCTGCGCCACGCACCGATATTGAAAAGCAGTGGTATGGAATATTTGATAATCCTGATGTTCATCTCTGTATCTAAAATACGTAAAAAGCCGCACTGGGAAGTACGGCTTTTATATGGTATATTTTATGAAAATCTTATTTGATTTCGCAGTAATGTTGAACTACAGCTTTTTGGTTCAGGTAATCTTCTTCAGTTTCGTAGTATTTACATTGGTTTTGTGCCTCTTCTTTTTTCACTGTTCTGATGACGTTGCTGGTAGTACTCATGTTCTGCACTTTACCACTGACAACATAGTTGACTTTGCATTGGCAGGTAAATTCTTTTTTGCAAGAGCTAAACGCTACCAGAGCTATCAGGATTAAAGAAAGGCTGTATATCTTTTTCACAAGCTGAAGTTTAAGATTTCAGTAAAAATATCATTCACTATTCAAAAAAACAAGCCAAGCACCATTAATTACGGCTATTAATGGCTGCAACCATTCGGCGATGCCGTTTTTCCGCACGTCGGTTATGCAGGTCTGAAACTGCCCAAAGTGCTGCAGGTAACCAACCTATGAGGGTAATTTGCAGTAAGAGGCATATAATCCCCCTCAGTATTCTGCCACGCAGAAAGAATGACAGCCAAGGAACCAGTACAGCTAATAATATCATACAATAAAGGTAAGGGAATCGGGTTATTTACATTTCGCCGTATGGCTGTTTTCTTTAACTTTGCAATCCTTTCAGAAGATACAGGACTATGTTTGAAAATCTCAGTGAACGCCTCGAAGGTGCCTTTAAGCAATTAAAGGGCGAGGGACGTATATCGGAAATAAATGTTGCGACCACAATAAAAGAAATACGCCGTGCATTGGTAGATGCCGACGTGAACTTTAAAATAGCTAAGGAATTTACCGACAGGGTAAAGGACAAAGCAATGGGTGAAAAAGTACTGACATCAGTATCTCCAGGCCAGTTGATGGTGAAGATAGTGAAGGATGAACTGGCGGATTTGATGGGTGGTGAAGAAGCTGAGATAGACCTGAATGGTAAACCGACTGTTATATTGATTGCGGGTTTGCAGGGTTCGGGTAAAACAACCTTCAGTGGTAAACTTGCTAACTTCCTGAAGAGTAAAAAAGGCCGTTATCCTTTGCTGGTAGCTGCAGACATCTACCGCCCTGCGGCGATGGATCAGTTGAAAGTACTGGGTGAGCAGATAAAAGTACCCGTATATAGCGAGCCTGAAAATAAAGATGCTGTTGCAATAGCGCAAAACGCCATTGCAGAAGCTAAAAAGAATGGTAATAGTGTAGTTATTATAGATACTGCGGGCCGTTTGGCTGTAGATGAGGCTATGATGACGGAGGTTGCCAATATCAAAGCTGCTGTGCAGCCACACGAAATCCTGTTCGTTGTCGATTCAATGACAGGTCAGGATGCGGTAAACACTGCCAAAGCCTTTAACGACAGGCTGGACTTTACCGGTGTGGTATTGACAAAACTGGATGGTGACACACGTGGTGGTGCGGCTTTGACCATCAAATACACAGTAGATAAGCCTATCAAGTTTGTGAGCATGGGCGAAAAGCTGGATACGCTGGATGTATTCTATCCGGAGCGTATGGCACAGCGTATACTTGGTATGGGTGATATCACAACCCTGGTAGAGCGTGCGCAGGCACAGTTTGACGAAGCACAGGCTAAAAAGCTGGAAAAGAAAATCCGTGCCAATAAGTTCGACTTTGAAGATTTCAAAGAACAACTGAACCAGATTAAGAAAATGGGTAATATTAAAGACCTGTTGGCTATGATACCCGGTGTTGGTAAGGCTATAAAAGATATTGATATTTCGGATGATGCGTTTAAGGGCATAGAGGCTATTATCAACTCCATGACACCGTATGAGCGTAATAATCCGGATGTGATAGACGGAAGCCGCCGTAAGCGCATAGCCAAGGGCTGTGGTAAGGATATAGCAGAGGTAAATGCCTTTATGAAACAGTTTGAGCAAATGCGCCAGATGATGGGGCAAATGAACAAAATGAAAGGTATGATGCCGGGTGGTATGGGCATGGGAATGCCACCATTTGGCAGGCGCTAAATAATAAATTATTGAAAAAACAGGGGTTAACTGATTATTAATCTGAATTTAATTTTAGAATTCAGGAGTTTTTAGTTAACTTCGCAATCCTTAAAATTATTGTTAACACAAATAATTTCTATTATTTATGTCAGTTAAGATTCGTCTTCAACGCCACGGGTCAAAAAAGCGCCCGTTCTATTTCATCGTAGCTGCAAACAGCGTAGCACCTCGCGATGGTAAATTCATTGAAAAAATCGGTACTTACAATCCGCTTACAGTTCCTGCTACAGTACGTCTGAGCCGCGAACGTGCACTGTACTGGATGCAACAAGGTGCGCAACCAACAAACACTTGCCGCCGTATCCTGTCTTTCAAAGGTGTATTGTACCTGAAACACCTTATGCGTGGTGTTAGCCTCGGCTTATTTGACGAAAAAACTGCATGGGAGAAATTTGAAAGCTGGAATGCTGATCATGAGCAACTGGTAGCTAAACGCGAAGAGTCTCATCGTCAACACAAAGCAGACAAACGTCATGCAGCAATGAGCGAGTCTGTACGCAAAGTAGAAGAAAAGTATGCTGCTAAAGCTGCTGCACAAGTTGCAGAAGCAGAGGCTGATGCTGCTGAAGCTGATGCTGCAGAAGGTGAAGCACCTGCAACAGAAAATCAAGAAGGATAATAATTTATATTATACCGATAAGATTAGCGCCCCGGAAGCAATTCCGGGGCGTATTTTTTTGTAATCAAAGGCTTTGCTGTAGTGGTTTTTCGCTGCTTTAATTTATATTTACCAACAATAGACTTTAGTATCGATATCTCTATTTATGAATGCAGGAACTGAGGGTATAACCCTATCGTTGGTCATACCGTGCTACAATGAATCGGACAGGATAAGTCTGTTGTATAAAGGGTTGGAATCGTTTGCAAAAGAATGGAAAGGAACATTCGATGTAGTGGTAGTAAACGATGGCAGCAAAGACGATACCTATACCAAACTTCAGGAGCATAGTTTTTATAAGGCAAATACAGATAAAATAACGCTTGTCAATCAGCAGAATACAGGTAAGGGTGGGGCATTAAAGAATGGCGTTTTGCACGCATCTAATGATTTTGTGCTGACACTTGATGCCGATATGGCTACCAGCCCTAACGAAATTATAAATTGGCTGAAAGCCGAAAACGGAGTATTGGATACAAATACCATTTACATAGGCTCCAGAGAGCATCATCAATCTACTATCATCAGCGAAACATTTAAGCGCAAACTGGCGGGTAATGTTTTCAATATCATCGTACGTACACTAACGCCGCTAAAAGTAAAAGACTCTCAGTGCGGTTTTAAATTATATGGTAAAGCAGCTGCAAAGAAATTGTTTGGAGCGTTGCAAACCAATGGATGGGCGCATGATGTGGAAATACTGACAAGGGCGCATTATGATGGCATCCGTATAAAAGAAATGCCTATTACATGGCAGGCTATAGAGGGTAGTAAGATACAATTGGTAAGAGACTCAATTGCTATGTTCAAAGAAATACTGAATATAAAAAGCATCATAAAGAATAGTAAATAATACAGTTTTCATGGACTTTCTCAATAAAATAAATGCTAAGAAACTGACACTCATTACCTGGGCAGTAATGTGCATCATTATGCTTTGGGTGAGTAAAGATTTTGGTATCAGTGGTGATGAGTACACACAAAACACCTATGGCGAGCATGTATATAATTACTTTGCCACAGGTGGTGCCGATAAAGGCGCATTGACGTTTAAGAACGTGTACTACTACGGTGGCTTGTTCGATTTGTTGTGTGTGACGGTGAACAAGATATTGCCGACAGACGAGTATAATACGCGCCACTTTATAACTGCGATATTTGGTTTCTTGACGATCGTGTATGCATCTCTGTTAGCTAAGAGGTATAAAGGATGGGGGGCAGCTTTTCTTACATCTGTATTACTGTTTTTATCGCCAAGGTTCTTTGGAGAGTCTATGTATAATCCGAAGGATATACCATTTGCATTGGGTATGACGATGGGAGTGTATTATATCTGCAGGTTTGTGGCTGCATTTCCTAAGCCAAGTTGGAAAGATGCTTTATGGCTGGCATTATCGATAGGCCTTGCTATTGGTGTGCGTGTGGGTGGTTTGTTGTTGATACCATTCCTGTTCGTGGCTATTGGTATAGAGTACTTCTTTACATGGAGGAAAAACTATGCCATGTTTGGCGCAGAGATGAAGCGCATAATAGTATATGCTGTAGCAACAGGTGTTGTAGGTTATTTTGCAGGATTAATATTCTGGCCATATGCATTGGAAGCTCCATTGAGCAATCCATTCAGCGCATTGTCTGAAATGTCGAACTTCTCTATGGGAATACGTATGCTGTTTGATGACAGGCATATTATGAGTCAGGGTGTACCTGCCAATTATATTCCGCTTTGGATATTTATCACTACGCCAATCATTATACTGGTGGGTATTGTATTGTCGCCTTTGTTGTTTTACTTCAAGCAACAAAAAATGCCGGCATTACTGTTTCTATTCTTTGTGACATTGTTCCCTTGGGTGTATATCGTTTATAAACATTCTCCACTGTATGATGGATGGAGGCACTTACTGTTTATCTATCCGTTGCTGATAGTATTGGCGGCACTTACATTCAGTGGAATATACGATCACTTCAAAGATGTGAAAGTAAAGTATGTGGTTATTGCTGTATTGGTTATTGGTTTATTCCTGCCTGTTAAATGGGTAGTGGCAAATCACCCTAATCAGATAGTATACTTCAATGAGTTTACAGGTGGTATTGATGGCGCTTACGGGCATTACGAGACCGACTATTATATGAACAGCATCAAGCAGGCATTCTTTAAGCTTGCTAAAGAAAAAGACCTTTATAATACCAAGGATTCTGTGCTAATAATGACTAATTGCTTTGAGCCAATGACGCATTATATTAAAGCGCTAAACAATCCTAAAGTAACTATGGACTATGTGAAATACAGAGAACGTAGTAGCAAAAAATATACTTATGGCATATTCTTCTCTCGCTTCATAGACAAAGAACTGTTGCAGGGCGGCTACTTCCCGCCATCAAATACCATCATGGTGGTAAAAGCAGATAACACGCCGCTAGTAGCAATTACAAAACCGGATACATCGTACTATGGTTTTAAGGCTACGCAGTTTATGAATGCCAAAGACTATGCAAATGCTGCATACTATTACCAACTGGCAGTGCAGAAAGAGCCTAAAGACGAAACACTTTATCAAAACTTTGCGATAGCACTGGCAAGCATCGGTAAGATGGATAATGCCATAGCAGTAATGAATGAATACCTGAAAATGGCATCGCGCGATGCTAACGGGTATCAGCTGTTAGCACAGCTTTATCAGGCAAAAGGCGATATGCAAGGAGCACAAAATGCTATGTCAACTGCACAATCTATATCAATGGAAGATCAGGAAGGTATAGAAGAGACCGCAGAATAATGCAAACGAAAGAAGTTATACAAAATCATACAACAAGGCATCATTTTCACACATTTGATGCCTTACGTTTTTTTGCATGCTTCAAAGTGTTTCTGCATCATTTGCCTATAGTAGCCTTCCCGTGGTTTGATGCGTTGCGGAAAGGTGGCGGCATAGGTGTGCAGTTCTTTTTTGTGCTGAGTGGTTTTTTGATAACCTACATCATTTATGAAGAGAAGGAAAGAACAGGTACGCTGAACTTGAAACACTTTTTCGCTAGGCGCGTGTTGCGTATCTGGCCATTGTTTTATCTGGCTATTTTTATCGCGTTCATTACACCGTATTTACTAAGTATCATTCACCTCAATAGCTCTGCAGCAGGGTACGACCCCAATTGGTTGGTTTCAGCTTTGTTTCTGGAGAACTATAAGATGATACTAACGCATGATGTCCCAAATGCATCGCCGCTTGGTGTTATGTGGTCATTGTGTATAGAGGAGCATTTTTATATAGTATGGGGACTATTGCTATACTTTATCAATATCAAATCTTTGCCAAAGCTGATAGCATCATGTCTTATACTGTCTGTTGTTGCGAGGGGGTATTTTGTAAACCATGGATTATCTACCAGCGAATTGCTGACTAATATTGACTTGTTTGCATATGGTGCTATACCTGCGTACTTGTTATTGAACCATAAAGAACGTCTGTTGGATGCTGTAAACAAAATATCCATTACCACAAAGCGCTTGTACGCCGCTGCAGTGTTGATAGCAGTGGTGCTGTTTTCTCAATTGCAGGGAGATGCACCATTTGTATGGGCTACTTGTATATTAGGAGCAATATTTGCCTTACTCATCATTTTTACATTGCCTTCAGATACCAAATTCAGGATTGGTGATGGAAATGTACTGAGCAAGTTGGGGCTTTATACGTATGGCTTTTATATTTATCACACGCTTGTTATCAATCTGCTGAAACGTGTGTTTGAAAAGCTGTATTGGGATATAGATACTGCCCTATGGGCAGTAGTATTTGCACTTGTTTCGTTTGCCTTATCAATAGGAATTAGCATGCTTTCTTACCACCTGTTTGAGAAGCAGTTTCTTAAATTGAAGCGCTACTTCAGATAGCTATTGCCTTACAAATCGGATGGTTTTGTTCTCATATTGGTTGCTTAGTCTTATGTAATAAGTTCCTGCCTGCAGTTGTTGGGTATTGATGCTGTTTGAGCCTTTAGTGATGTTATATGTCGCGATTATTTGGCCTACGATATTATGCAATGATGCTGTGTAATCAATGGGTGCATTGATGTTGATAATATCATTAGCAGGATTGGGGTATAGGCTTATGTTACTATTGTTGATAGTGCTTATACTACTTGTTGGTGTACAAAATATATCTTTCAGTTTACTCCATAACTCGTTGTCGAAACCGGATACTGCAAGTGCAGGGAAACCGGCATCGTTGCCCATGCGTATTACAACCATATTGGTAGATGGGATAACGTATATCTTCTGGTCGTTTTTGCCAAGTGCAGCAAACATATCTGCAGGTGCGTTAGGTACCAATGATGCAGGGAATACAAACTGCGATTGCGGTATCATGTAGCTGCTCTTACCATTCAGCCATGTAAGGTAGCCATAGGATAAATTGAGGCTTTGCGATGTGGTTGTCATTTGTCGCAAATAAGCAGTGTCGTGTAGCAGCGTGTCTGTGTTCCAGATGCCTTTGTTTAGTAACAACAATCCAAAGCGGGCCATGCCGCGTGGTGTGCTATAATATACAATATTGAATGTGTCGCTGCCGGCACTTTTCAGCCATATACCACCCATTCCTATTTTATTGCGCAGTTTTGTGGTAAAAAACAAAGTGAAATTGCCGGTCGCATTATCAAGCACTTTATGCATCAGCGTAAACGGAGCATTGTGATAAGCCCATCTTGTACCGGGGGCAGCTTTGTATTGCAGGCAAGCAGGGTCTGTGCAATCGCTGTTACTTACACCATCATCAAGTCCTGTAGTCATTGTAAGCTGGTGACGTATGGTAATGGCTTTTTCCTGTGCGGGAGATAGTGACGTCCACCCATTGCCCAGGTATTTGCTTGTAGTATCACTTATCTTAAGGTAGCCTTGTTCCTGCGCCATGCCTGTTGAAAAGCCTATCAGTGTTTTGCCTGCAGATGCCCAATACCAAACGCTGTCTTTAGTGAAAGTACCATAGTATTTTTCCAATGCTATCTTGCCGTCTTTCAGTACAATGAAAGCTTTAGTGTTTTTCTGACCAAGATAATTGTAAACGGAATTGAGGCTATCGAGACACCAGCCAAGTGAAGCAGGGGCAACCGTGTCCCACGTGTTTCCTGATATTGGCGGAAAATATGTTTGCGCTTCTGTTTTGTAGAAGGTAAGAATCAGAAAAAGCAGGTAAACCAATTTTTTCATATGCCTGATGTTATTCTATTCAGACAATGAAAATAGTCAATAGTTTATTGTGGCTATATTATTTGTGCAAGACTATAAAGATGCCAATTACTATATACACACAAACCAATGCTACTGTCATCCATTTAGACTTTGGGGTAGTCTGTTTCAAGGGCATTTTGTAAGACATAAGTAAGCTTTTAACCGATAATCAATTTATTGTGTCAGCACAATATTTTAACATAACGTTTAGCGTTCTTCGATATTGTGTTGAGTTACAATATTTTTTATTCTCCTATGAGTAGTAAAACAATTACCGCGCCAAAATTGGTCGAGTACAATTGTGGCAGGAAGAATGACAATACTATGGCTTTGCCAGCCAATCTTCAATAGCCCCCTGACTCATGGTTACGTAGTCGGTTTGTGCTTCTACCCATCCGTCTTTTACCAAATAGATAACGGGCCAGCTGAAGCCTACCAGATTGGTAAAGTCTTCACCTTTCAGTTTTGTGTAAGGAATGTTTTCAGCTTTTGTCTTTTTGAAGAATTCGGCTTTATTTTCATCCTTTCCTGCAATTACCATTTGGAATGGTAGTGAAGGATTATTGGCTTTCATGATGTGCATTTTGTAAGCTGCAATCCGGCAATGCGGGCATTTCAGGCTGAAGAAGGCAATGACATGCTTTCCTTTGCGTAGGTCAACAGTTGGTGCATCTGTTTTGCCTGGTTCGTACAGCTTTGTCATGTCTAGTTGAAACCTGCCTTTTTGTAACCATTGCGGATGTGTATCGGGAAGAGGGTAGAGTATAAACGGAACAATAGAACATGCAATAGCTATGGCTGCGCCCGTCCATGCAAGTTTAGCGTTTCTGAAGCCATTGTGGTAGCGTGTAATAATCTGTAAGGCAATTAGCAAACCTGCATTTTTGATGAGCGATGCCGAAGGAGACATCCAGATAGCATCGCCAAAGCAACCACAGTTTATATCATCGCCTGCATATATCCACAGATATACTAGGTATATGCTGAATATAATTGTAAGAATAGCCGCAGCCTTTGGTACCCATTTGTTTTTGCCCCAAAGGTGGGTGACGAGTAGTATACCGAGGCCCATTTCAACACCAATCAGGTATCTGCCACCAACTGCTGCTACCAGCC
This sequence comes from Flavipsychrobacter sp., assembly GCA_035299045.1. Taxonomy (GTDB): domain Bacteria; phylum Bacteroidota; class Bacteroidia; order Chitinophagales; family Chitinophagaceae; genus Polluticoccus. The sequence goes on along the minus strand of DATGXJ010000026.1, from coordinate 142,468 downwards.
ATGGTAGTTTTACATATTCTACTATGCTATATTGAAAGCTCTCGAAGCTTTGGATGGTATATAGCTTGGTATATGCAGAATAGATGAATAATGCGCCAACTGCCACCGATAGGATGGTTAACAGAACAGAAACCAGTTTTTTCATTTCTGAATGGTACTTGAATTGATGGGTAAATATAAAAAGCCCGGATATAAAATATCCGGGCTCTAAAATAGTTTAAAAGAACTGAATTATGCCAGTGCGTTCAGTTTATTAACGATACCTGATTTCAGGTTGCTAGCTTTGTTCTTGTGTATAACGTTACGTTTAGCCAATTTATCTATCATAGAGATAACTTTTGGCAGTTGAGCCGCAGCTTCAGATTTATCTGTAATGGCTAAAAGCGTACGGATTGCGTTACGGGTAGTTTTACCATAGTAACGGTTACGATCACGGCGTTTTTCACTCTGACGTACGTCTTTTTTGGTTGCTTTATGATTTGCCATTGTTTATCTTACTTATTTATTTTAAGGACTGCAAAGGTAAGGGAAAATTATATAACGCAAAAATATTTTCCTGATTTTTTACATGTTCTGCGCACTGAATACTTGTTTTGACTTGCGCTGCAGGTATTCTTTCTGGTTCAGGAAGCTTTCCAGCTTGTCTTTTGGTAGCCTCAGGCTATATGTTTCTTCAGGGTAAATATTGTATTCATACATGTCGTAGTCCTCATTCCATTTCTCCATCAGCTTTTTGTCAAGCCCCAGTTCATGTATCAGCAAATCCATGCTCATAGGCTCTGTCAGCTTTACGATGGCCATCATTTTAAGCTCTTCGGGCGTAAAACGTGGTTTGGGTGGAGCAACTGCTGCTGCAGGATTAGCAATATCTGCAACACTACCATCTCCCGGCTTCATGAATTTGCCCATATTTTCGAATATGGTAGCTGTAGCTATGAATGCAAGTACGTGCCCTTGAGTTTCTTTTGGCAGATATTTTTTAATATCCCAAAAATTGCTGCTACCTGTTTTAGCAATGGCGCGTTTTATAGGTGTAGGGCCACTGTTGTAAGCCGCTACTACCAACAACCAGTCGTTCAAATCTTCATACAGTGTAACGAGATATTTGGCTGCTGCATTGGTCGATTTGTACCAGTCGGTACGGTCATCGCGACCTTTGCCCACTTTCAGCCCCATTAGTCGGGCAGTAGGTGCCATTAATTGCCATGGGCCTACAGCACCTGCATGAGAAACGGCCTTATTGTTCAATGCAGACTCTATAACCGCCAGATACTTCAGTTCTTTTGGAATTTCGTGCTTTTGCAACACGTTTTCCATCAATGGGAATTGTGTGTTGCTGCGGCCATGAACTACATTAATGGTTTGATTGTGTGTGCGAGAATATTTAGTGACAAACTCATTTACAAAGCCGCTCATAGAACCGTAGTACTCTTTTTCGTGAGCCAACGGAACCGGCTTGTAAACCTTAGCTTTCGGTTGCACAGCCTTAGGCATAGCTATGGCTATAGGCAGTGCTATGGTACCTTTAGAATTGAGTGCGGGCTTGCGGACAACAATCGTATCTGCCTTAGCTGCCCGTTTAGAGGCAGGAGCAGAAGAAGACTGTCCGTAAGAAGCTGTTGAAAACAGCACGAAAACAGACCCAAACACAAATGTTTTAAGCATTTATATTGTTTCGGTTTTAGTGGTTAAACAATGCACTCCTCTTATCGGGGAAGTGTTTGAAATCTAAATTGCGGGGATAAACCAACCGATAGCTTATTCAGCTTTCTTTTCTTTCATACCTGCTTCAATCTCGCTCTTAACGCCTTCTTTGGCGTCGTTAAACTCGCGGATACCTTTACCAATACCGCGTGCCAGCTCAGGTATTTTCTTACCACCAAAGAAGATGATGACTACTAGCAATATAATGATCCACTCACCACCACTTGGCATAGACCACAATAACTGTGGATTAATCGCTGATAAAAACATAATCAGTTGTTTTGTAAAAATTAACTATCAATACAAAAGTAGGTTAAATCATAATTAACTGTTGTTAAATTCTGCCTTACCGTTGCTTTGATGTTGTCAAATTAAGAAATTCAGCCGTAAAAAACGACTTATATTAAATTGTTTTAATTTATTTGTCAGTTGTTCCCGTCAAGGCTGTTCTTTAGCTGTCTGGTCATGCCCGATGTGTAAGTATCCCATCGTTCAATTACTTGCTTCATTTCATCCGGCAGTTCTGAGTTGAATTGTACCCATTCGCCTGTTGTAGGATGCTTGAAGCCCAGTTCTTTAGCATGCAGTGCATGGCGAGGCAGTATTTTGAAACAGTTTTCTACAAACTGTTTGTACTTGGTAAATACTGTTCCTTTTACAATATAGTTGCCACCATAGGTCTGGTCGTTGAAAAGCGGATGCCCGATAGACTTCATGTGTACGCGTATCTGATGGGTGCGCCCTGTCTCCAGACGCAGCTCTATCAGCGTTACATAGTTGAAACGCTGCAATACTTTATAGTGGGTGATAGCTTCTTTACCATAGTCGCCATCGGGGAAAGTGTCCATTATTTTACGGAAGCGCAGGTTGCGCCCTACATTTACGTTGATGGTGCCTTCGTCTTCCTCCAGATTGCCCCATACAAGTGCTATATAGCGCCTGTGTACAGTGTGCTTTTTGAACTGTGCACCCAGATTGCTCATGGCAGCATCTGTTTTGGCTATTACCAGCAAGCCACTTGTATCTTTATCTATACGGTGCACCAGACCCACGCGTGGCAGTGCACTGTTTTCAATATCTTCTACATGCAGGTACCATGCAAGACCGTTTACCAATGTGCCTGTATAGTTGCCACAACCGGGGTGTACTACCATACCATCGGGTTTGTTGATGATCATCAGGTCGTCATCTTCATACACAATGTTCAATGGCATTTCCTCAGGTATCACTTCTTCTGATACCTCTCCACGGCTGTCGAAGACGATGATTTCATCATTGGTACGTATCTTATAGTTAGACTTTGTAGGCTGTCCGTTTACCGTTATCAGCCCGTCTTCTATTGCCTGTTGTATTTTATTGCGTGTAGCACCTTCAATACGTATCATCAGGTATTTGTCGATACGCATGCTTTCCTGACCGCGGGTGATAACAAGGCGAGTACGCTCTACGGGTACTATTTCACCTTCCTGCTCACTCAGTTCAGGATCATCATCGTCCCATACTTCTTCCAGCTCGTTATTGTCGATGTCTATATTGTCTATACTCATTAGTAGTGCTTGGTGTATTTGTGCAAAGTTACTGTCTTAACCAGTCTTTGATATCAGAAGGGTCTAATTGCAGGTAAGTACTTTCTCTTTCTATGGTGCCATTGTTTACCCAATAGATGGCCGGTACGGAGTCTCCCGCCATTTCCTGAAACGCTGCAATGTCTTTAAACAGCAGGAAGGGCAAGTCTTCTGCATGAGATTCTTTAAAGAATGCCTCTTTGTTATCCGGGTGTCCGCTCAGTACCAGATATACGGGAATTTCCGGATTTTGCTTTTTGAGTACATGCAGTAGATAGGCTGCTTTTCTGCAATGCGGGCATGTAAGGCTCATATAAGCTATGATGTGTTTACCTGTGCGCAACTCAGCTGCAGGTTTGTTAGCTGCATCTTCATAAAGCAGGTTCAGGTTGATTGGTCTGTTAACTACCGTAGGTGTATTGCTGATGTTTAGTGGTGAAATAATAAACGTAGTAACGATGGCAGCCATACCAAGTACCGCGGCTATCCATTCCTGTCCTTTGTATGGTTTGATAGGATATATGTGCATCAATATAAAACATGCCGCTATCATGGCAAGATTTTTCCATATAGCCTGCATCGGGTTCATGTATATCCAATTGCCAAAGCAGCCGCAGTTACCGGTGTTGCCTTGCTGAATGATTAATACAACCAGATAAATAGTAAGAATAGCAAGAAAACCTATAGTAACGGGGTAGGTAACTTCTTTCAGATAGATGTGGGCCAGCAGGAAAATGCCAATCAGCAACTCGAACCCGATAAACAAGTGGGCAATGACAGAAGCCCATAACATATTGCCTATGCCAAAGCCTACGAAGGTCCATTGGAATGGCTCAATATCTGTCAGTTTGCTGATAGCAGATATAAAAAAAACTGCTGCCATTGCTAGCAGCAGTAATAAGCCTGTAATGCGTTTTATATAAAAAATAGCGTTGTTGCTGTTTGTCTGTGCCATATTACTGATGGCAAAAATAACGAATTCTGATTAGTAGAGTTCGCAGGTTTCTACTGCTTTGATGCCGTCACGGTCGAAAGTAGCAGAGTTTTCTTCACATTTAGCTTTTGCCTTTTTCTTGGTATTGCTGATAGCATACTCTTGCACAGCAGTATCGGGCAGGCCTGCCTGTCCAGAATACGTGATGGTACATTGGCATATATATTCGCGAGTGCAAGAACTTAATCCCAGAGTAACTAATATAGCTAAAGCCAGTAGAGTACCGGTGCGAAATTTCATGAAAAAGTCATTTTAACGGTTGAAGATAAAAGTAATAATTTAATTGTACAACTCATAGCCCGCTTAATGCCTTAGATTTTTTAGCAAAGATTTATTTTTAAGCGCTTTATTTTCCACCTAACTTTAGGCTATTGCCCTGATTTTAAGATGAATATTACACAACATACCCTTGCCGATAGTTTGGAACTGATAGCCAGACAAGTGGTAGAGGGGTTTATTATAGGACTGCATAAGAGCCCGTTTCATGGTTTTTCGGTAGAGTTTGCGGAGCACAGACTGTATAATCAGGGGGATGCCCTGCGGCATATAGACTGGAAAGTGTATGGCAGAACCGATAAGCTGTTTGTAAAGAAGTATGAAGAGGAAACCAATCTGCGCTGTTGTCTGGTGGTAGATACTTCTGCATCTATGCATTTTGCTACGAAGGACGGAGGTATGCGCAAAATAGACTTTGCCTGCCTGGCTGCTGCAGGGTTGATACAATTGCTGAAGCGACAATTGGATGCATCTGCTTTGGCTCTATTTGACAGCGAATTAAAATACCTGTCTGAATGCCGCAGCTCGCATACACACTACCGCATGCTGACGCATGAACTGGAAAAGCAACTGAAAGCCGAACCGAAACAAACAGCTACAAATGCTGCCAATGCCCTGCACGAAGTGGCAGAGCAGATGCACCGCAGGTCTTTAATCGTGGTTTTCAGTGATATGATGGATGATGCAGAACATGCAGATGAGCTTTTTGCTGCATTGCAGCACCTGAAGTATAATAAACACGAGGTTATCTTATTTCATATAATGGAAGGGGGTAGAGAAGTGGCTTTTAATTTTGACAACAGGCCATATGAGTTTGTGGATATGGAAACGGGTGAGCGCCTGAAACTGCAACCCAACCAGGTGAAAGATGTATATATAAATAAGATGGAAGCCTTCCGCAAGGAAATTGAAAATAAATGCCACCAGTACCATATAGATATGGTACCTGTAGATTTGAGCCAGCCTGTAGAACAGGTGTTATATTCCTTTTTATTGAAAAGAAATAAAATGCTGTAAAAATCAATAATTTTGCTACCTTTGCACCCCATTGAAGTTTTTTGACAGGGTGTTGGTACGGGTGTTATTGTAGATGATTGATTTTGATTGTTTTGTGAATATTAGAAATATAATATTTGTACTAGCAGGGTGGTAGTTTCGTAAAACAGGTCAGAGCGAAGATGAAACATAATCGTGAATATGAGATTGCATGGCAAGGGTTAAAGCTTGGCGTTCATACGTTTCAGTACGAGCTTAATGATCGTTTTGTAGAAGAAAAAGGCAAGGAAGATGCCGATTTTAAAGATCTGGATGCACTGGTAACATTGCGTTTCGATAAAAAAAACAATTTCTTCCTTTGTCATTTCGATATAGACGGCAGTATTACGGTAGCTTGCGACAGGTGCGGAGACGATTTTAAGATGAGGCTTTGGGACGAGTTTGATCTTGTGATAAAGCTGACAGGAACTGAAGAAGCGGAAGAAATAGATGAAGATTCAGACGTAGTTTTCATCCCCCGTAGCGAAACGGTATTGGACATCAGTAACTGGATATATGAATTCTTATTGCTGAGCGTGCCATTGCAACGAGTACACCCTGAAAAAGCAGACGGTACTACCGAATGCAACCCTGAGGCGCTGAAACTGCTGGATAAGCTGACAGAGCCTGAAGAAAAACCTAAAAATGATATTTGGAAAGGCCTTGAGGCTTTGAAAGATAAAACAAACAATAATCGTAAAACGAAGTAAAATTTAAATACAATGCCAAATCCTAAAAGACGTCACTCTCAGCAACGTAGTGCAAAGCGTCGTACACACTACAAAGCGACTGCAGAAACTTGGAGTGTAGATTCAGCAACAGGTGAAACTCACCTGCGTCACCGCGCACATTGGGTAGAAGGTAAATTGTTCTATCGTGGTCGTGTTGTGATAGACAAAGCACCTGCAACAGCTGCTGAAGGCGAACAAAATCAATAATATAACTCCATTCTTTGAATGAAGATAGGGTTTGATATCATGGGGGGAGACTATGCCCCCGAGGAAGCCATAAAAGGCGTTCAACTTTACTTTCAGCAAATCTCAGATCCGTCTGTGCATTTGTTGCTGATAGGTGATGCAAAAGCTGCATCGCCTTATCTTGCTATGTTGGAGCCCTACAAAGAGCGTTATACATTTATTGATACGCCCGAAGTGATAGGCATGCACGAGCATCCTACCAAAGCACTGAAAGAAAAGCCAAACTCCAGCATTGCTGTAGGTTTTGGTTTGCTGCAGATGCAAAAAGCCGATGGCTTTTGCAGCGCAGGTAACACAGGTGCAATGATGGTGGGGGCTATGTACAGTGTCAAAACCATTGAGGGTATATTGAGGCCAACTATCGCGTCTCCGATTCCGAGGTCTGATGGTAAGTTTAACTTGCTGCTGGACGTAGGTATCAATGCAGATTGCAAACCTGAAAATCTGGTGCAGTTTGCTGAGATGGGTTCGTTGTATGTAAACAAGGTTTTTAATGTAGAGAACCCGAAAGTAGGTTTGCTGAACCTGGGCGAAGAAGAAGGTAAAGGTAATATACTGGCACAGGCAACATTCCCATTGCTGAAAGAGCACAAAGGCGTAAACTTCCATGGCAACATAGAAGGTCGCGATGTGTTTATGAACAAAGCAGACGTAATAGTTTGTGAAGGCTTTGTAGGTAATGTAGTACTGAAAACTGCAGAAAGCATCTATACCATCTTCAAAGAGGAAAGAAAGGTAGAAGATTCTTTACTGGATAACTACAACTTTGAAATATACGGTGGTACACCAATATTGGGTGTTAATAGCCCAGTAGTAATAGGCCACGGTATTTCTCATGCACTTGCTTTCAAAAACATGATAGATGTAACACGTAAGATAATTGCATCTGACCTGGTTGGTGCGTTCAAATCGCATTTTGCACCTACAGTAGCATAGTAAGCATGCATCATAATATTTAATGCCTCGCAATTTGCGGGGCATTTTTATTTGTTGTCTATCCTTAACTTTAGCATGGCACAGCGGTTATGAAAAAAATATATTGCCTTAGCGGATTGGGAGCAGATGACAGGATATTTGCCAACCTGAAAATTGATGATGCACAACTTGTGCATCTACCCTGGCCGGAGTATGATGAACATGATGAACTGCCTTGCTATGCACAGAAAATGTCTGCATTGATAAAAGACGAAAACCCTATACTATTGGGTGTGTCGTTTGGTGGTATGCTGGCGGTAGAGATTGCTAAAATGAGAGCGGTACAAAAAGTAATCATCGTATCGAGCGCAAAGACAAGAGAAGAGATACCACACTTCGGGAAGTTCATGAAGTTTATGGTGATGAAGCAAATTGTGCCGGCATCTTTCTATACATGGCCCAATCGTTTTGTGTTAAAACTGTTTGGAGCGCAAACAGACATTGAAAAAGATATGCTGAAGGGCGTATTTACATCGTCCGACGGGCATTTGGTACGTTGGGCAATGAAGGCTATACAACTATGGCAAAACGAAGCATACCCGCAGCCTATAGTACATATACATGGCGATGCAGATAAAATCATAACACCTGAATATATACATCCCAACTATTGGATAAAAGGAGGTTCGCACATCATGATATATAACCGTGCCGAAGAAATAAGTGCTATCATTAATAAAGAACTAAGTAATGCCAATCGTCTATAAATACTTTGATACACCATTGGGAAAAATGATGGGTGCAGCCACAGATGATGGTGTGTGCCTGTTTGAATTTGAATACCGACGCAGCCTTTCAAAAATACAGCAACGCATAAAAGATGCTTTGCAGATGGAATATGAATCAGGTGAGCATCCGTTGCTTAACCAATTAGAAAAAGAAGCGAAGGAATATTTTGCAGGGCAAAGAATGGCTTTTGATGTACCATTGAATATGATTGGTACAGACTTTCAGAAGAAGGTATGGAAAGGCTTGCTGGATATACCTTTCGGAGAAACACGTTCTTACAAAAAACAGTCAATATACTTGGGTGATGTGAAGGCAATACGTGCCGTTGCAACAGCCAACGGACAAAACGGAATTGCCATCATAGTACCTTGCCACAGGGTGATAGGCGATAACGGCAGCCTTGTGGGCTATGGTGGCGGATTGCCCAAAAAGAAATGGTTGCTGGAACATGAAGCAAAGTATAGCGGTAAAGATTTGCAGATGGGATTGTTTGAACAGAGCTGAATTGTTAAAACCTAATGAATAATGTCTGCAAACTGGCAGGCAAATTGTATTAAACTTGCATAATGAATTGTAAACGACTACTCGTAACGGTAATATGTATTTGTTGGGCGGCAATCTCTTTTTCTCAAAACAATACGATAGAGTTTTATACTGACAAATCTCCGCGTCTGCGTGGTATGATGGTGCCTACTTTTCTGGACGAGGCAGGTGTGCGTGAGTTAGGCCGTTGGGGAGCAAACCATATACGCTGGCAGCTTACGTGGGGTGGGTTCCCGCATTCGGCTGCAGATAGGGCCAATAAAGAAGAGTTCCGTAATTGGCTGAATAGTGCACTGGCGCATGTAGATAAGATGCTACCTGTATGTCAAGAGTTAGGTATTAAAGTATTGATAGACCTGCATACACTACCCGGTGGACGAATGGAAGACTATAACCACCGCATGTTTACAGACAAAGCTTGGCAGGACGAGTTTATAAGCATCTGGAAAGAAATAGCTACGAAGTACAAAGATAATCCTACCGTATGGGGTTATGACATTGCCAACGAACCACAAGATGGCAGTGTAGAAAATGGTGCATTAAACTGGCCCACATTGGCATCTTTAGTCGCGCATGATATAAGGGATATAGATGCCAACCATCCTATAATTGTAGAAGCACGTGGTGGTGATGTAGGTACTCTTGCCCGCTTTCAAATAATAGATGTGCCGGGGTTGGTATATAGCTTTCATATGTATGTACCACATAGCTTTACTCACCAAAACATCAGCGGCAAGAAAAAGACATTGCGCTATCCGGGCTATGTGGGGCTTAAGCGTTGGAATAAAGATGCAGTGCGAAGGGTACTGGATGAGATAAAAGACTGGCAAGCAAAAAATAATGCACAGATATATGTGGGTGAGTTCAGCGCCATCCGCTGGGCCCCCGGAGATGATGCCTACAACTACCTGAAAGACTGCATTGATATTTTTGAAGAATATAACTGGAGCTGGGCATACCATGCCTTCCGCGAATATCATGGATGGAGTGTGGAGCATGGCGGTATAAAAGAAGACGAAACACCTGCTAAAGAACCTACATCAAGGCAACAGTTGTTTATAGATGCCTTCAAGAAAAACACAAGACAGTAGGTGGTTTAATAGGTAGTTAAAATTGGGAAATCTTCGCCCAAACACATTCCTTTTTTCGTTAATTTTGTAAGTAACTACAAGCCGGGTTATCGCTTCTGCGCAGGCAGGGGAGGAAAGTCCGGACAGTATAGAGCAGCGCACCACCTAACGGGTGGGGTTTTGCGAAAGCGGGACACAGAAAGTGCCACAGAAAATGACCGCCTTTAGCAATAGAGGTAAGGGTGAAAACGTAGGGTAAGAGCCTACGCGTTGTGTTGGTAACAATATGATGGGGTAAACCTTGCGCACTGAAATGCCAAATAGGCGTACGTTTGAGGGCTGCTCGCCCGATGTGCGTGGGTTGGCAGCTACAGGTGATGCGTGAGCAGCATCGCAGATAAATGATAACCGTCCCGGGACCATACGGGATTACAGAATCCGGCTTACAGGTTTGTAGTTGTTTTGGTTAAATGCAGAGTGCCGAGTTTTTTCAAAACCCGACGCTCTGTTTTTTTATATATTTCCGGTGCATTAATATCTATTAGTTCTGCATGCAGAGCGGGATAAGATATTATCTTTGCACTCTTATTTTTTAGAATTAGTACATGGAACTCAGTAAGAATTTTCAGCATCAGGACGCAGAAAAACATTGGTACGAACATTGGAACAATGCAGGCTACTTTAACTCTAAACCCGACGGACGTGAGGCATACACAATAGTCATGCCGCCGCCGAATGTAACGGGTGTGTTGCACATGGGCCATGCTTTGAACAATACCGTACAGGATGTTTTGATACGCCGTGCCAAAATGCTGGGATACAATACTACATGGGTACCCGGTACAGACCACGCAAGTATAGCTACCGAAGCTAAGGTTGTAGGCATGCTGCGCGATCAGGGTATTGATAAAAACAAACTGAGCCGCGATGAGTTTTTGAAATATGCCTGGGAGTGGAAAGAAAAGTATGGTGGCATCATCCTGACACAGCTTAAAAAACTTGGCTGTTCACTAGACTGGAACCGTACTGCATTTACCATGGACGATAACTACTACGCTGCTGTAATGCGTGTGTTTGTAGAACTGTATAACAAAGGCTACATCTACCGTGGTGTAAAGATGATTAACTGGGACCCTAAGGCTAAAACAGCGCTTAGTGATGAAGAGGTAATCTTTAAACAGACCAATTCAAAACTGTATCACGTACGCTACAAGCTGGATACAGAAGGTGAAGAATATATAACAATAGCAACCGTTCGTCCTGAAACAATACTGGGCGATACTGCTATATGCGTACACCCTGAAGACCCGCGTTATACGCATCTGAAAGGGAAGTTTGCATTTGTACCGCTTATCAATCGCCGCATACCAATCATATTCGATGACTACATTGATATGGAATTTGGTACGGGTGCATTGAAAGTAACGCCTGCGCACGATTTGAATGACTATAACCTGGGACAGAAACACAGATTGCAAGTTGTAGATACGCTGAATGAAGATGGTACAATGAGCGAAGCTGCGCAACTGTATATTGGTGAAGACCGCTTTGCAGTGCGTAAAAAGATTGTGGAAGACCTGAAGGCATCTGGCAATTTTGTAAAAGAGGAAGAGTATAGCAACCAGGTAGGGTATAGTGAGCGTACGGATGTTGTAATAGAACCACGCCTGAGTATGCAGTGGTGGTGCAATATGCAGGAGCTTGCAAAGCCTGCGTTGGAAAACGTACTGAACGACAATATAGAATTCCACCCGGCTAAGTTTAAGAATCTGTACCGCCACTGGATGGAGAACATCAAAGACTGGTGCATCAGCCGTCAGTTGTGGTGGGGACAGCGTATACCTGCATGGTACGATGCGGAGGGCAACATCTATGTAGCTGAAACAGAAAAGGGAGCATACGAACAATACAAGGAAAAGAATCCTGCATTGGCAGCAAGCAACCCAACACTGAAGCAGGAGGAAGATGTATTGGATACATGGTTCAGCAGCTGGTTGTGGCCAATGGAAGTCTTTGATTGGAATAAGAACTCGAACAACGAAGAGCTTAAATATTATTACCCGACCAACACATTAGTTACTGCACCTGAAATCATATTCTTCTGGGTAGCAAGGATGATAATGGCTGGTTATGAATTTTTGGGAGATAAACCTTTCGACAAAGTTTACTTCACAGGTATAGTACGCGATAAGCAGGGCAGAAAGATGAGTAAGTCTTTGGGCAACTCTCCTGACTTGCTGCAACTGATAGAAGACAATGGTGCTGATGCGGTACGCTTCAGTGTAATGATATCATCTCCTGCAGGTAATGACCTGTTGTTTGATGAGTCGCAATTGGAACAGGGACGTAACTTTTGCAATAAAATGTGGAATGCCCTGAAGCTGATAAAAACATGGGAAAGCCGCACTGCTGATAATGTAAGTGATACGGAAGTACGCTTTGCAATAGACTGGATGGAAAACCGCCTGGCGCAAGTAGCGCAGGAAGTTGCAGAGCTGATGAAAGACTTCCGCCTGAGCGAAGGTTTGAAAACTATCTACTCGCTGATATGGAATGATTTCTGTTCATGGTATCTGGAGTGGGTGAAGCCCGGTTTCGAGCAGCCAATTTCGCAACATGTGTATGAACGTACAATTGCTATTTACGAACAACTTATTCAGTTGTTGCATCCATATATGCCGTTCATTACTGAAGAGATTTATCACCAATTGCGTAACAGGCAAGGTGGTAATGACCTGATAGTAAAAGAACTGCCAGTTTATGATAGCATAGATGCAAACGTACTGAAACAAGGTGCTATGCTGCAGGAGTTGATTACTGCCATACGTGATACACGTAACAAGAATCAACTGAAGCCGAAAGATACCATTAAACTGTGGGTAGATACACAGCACCATGCTTTGTACGAACTGACACAGGATATACTGCGTAAGCAAGTGAATGCTGAAGAAATAGGCTATACACAAGAAGCTAAACAAGGCAGTATATCTATCGTGGTACAGACAGATAAACTGTATATAGAAACCGCTGCTGCAAACGTAAATACTGATGCACAACGTGAGCAAATGCAGAAAGAACTGGAATACCTGCAGGGCTTTTTGCAAAGTGTAGAAAAGAAACTGAGCAACGAACGCTTTGTACAAAATGCAAAAGCAGAGGTTGTAGACGCTGAGAAGAAAAAGCAAAGCGATGCGATGGCTAAAATAAAAGCTATTGAAGAAAGCCTCAGTTTATTGTAACTTTAGTAACTATGAAGCTGAAATCGAAACTGATACTTACGGCATTGTGTATGGCTACTGCTTATAGTTTGGTAGCGCAGTCTCAGAACAAAGATGAGAAGGCTAAGAAACCTAAGCCTAAGCCAATACCTACCTATCTTGGTAAGAGCGATAAAAGCGGAGGGCCGATTGCGGAGTCATTGTTTGACAAGCTGGTGTTGGAAGGGTTGACAGCAAAAGACTCTGCGGGTAAAGAATTTAAGGTTACAGCTTTTGTGATTAATTACGGAGAGCGCAATTTGTATGAAGACTCTGTGGGTAACATGATGGTAATGACAGATTATCTGGCAGAGGCTTGTAGTGGAGATACATTAAGTGCATTTTTGAAAGCAAACATAACTGAACGCTCCAAACCGGGCGATACAGTCTACTTCGATCAGGTGATGGTAAAAGCCCCTGAAGGTTTTGCCGCATTTGGGAAAAGCATGAAGTTTGTAATAACGAAATAGAAATAATCGCCCCAACCTTTCAATTAGGTTGGGGCGTCTTTTTATTAACTGATATATCATAACCTATGAAGAACCTTTTTCTATCAGGCATGTTATTGTGCCTTGCACTTATTGCATATTCCAATCCATCTTTTAACCGCCTTGCAGAAGTGAACATGCAATGGCTATTGCAAAAGGATATTCATACGCTGAACTATCCGGAATATAAAATGCGTACTGACAGGGAGTGGATAAGAATACACTTGTCTTTAGTAGAGCAAACACTCAGAAGCAGAAGTACTGTGAATCTGTCTGAACAGCAAAAAGCGAACAGGTTTAAGGCATTAGATTACTTGCACCAATATTGGCAATCAGGTGCTTTCCCAATAAATGATTTATATACCTACCGTACTCCAATTTTTATAGACAGGTACGATAATTTTTGTGCGGTAGGGTATCTTGTAAAAGCTACTGGCTTTGAAAGTGTATCACGTAAAATATCTAAAGAAACGAACCTTGCCTACGTAAAGGACATGAAGTATCCCGAACTCTTTGCATGGGCTAAAGAATATGGTTTTAGTGTAGATGAATTGGCTTGGATACAGCCAGCATATTTTGGCCCTTTGTGCGAAACAGGCAAGATAGGTAAAGGCGTAGATGGAGAAGTTTTGGAATTATTTGCAGATAATACTGCAGGTAAATTGTATGTAGGAGGTAGGTATAAAACTGCTGACAGCTCTTTTACGGCAAATAACATAGCATATGTAACAGAAGTAGGTGGTTCTTATCAATGGCATCAGATGGGGACGGGCGTTAACGGAGATGTAAATGCAATTGTTGTTTATGGAAGTGATGTGTTTGTTGCAGGTAGTTTTGATACTGCCGGTGGTGTAGCGGCTCGGAATGTTGCAATATGGAACGGAACATCTTGGAGCAATGCCGGTTGCCTTAATGGTACTGTGAAAGACCTCATCGTGTATAAGGGTGATTTGTACGCTTGTGGTCAGTTTGTTTTGTGTCCTTCCAGCGCTGGTGTAAATTTTGCAAAATGGAATGGTAGTATATGGTTGCCACTAAGTGGGGTAACGGGTATGATAAATACAATGCAGGTAGTAGATACAACACTATTCCTTGGTGGGAATTTCATACATAGCAATGGTGCAAAAAATATTATCAAATGGACACCGGGAGTTGGTTTCAGCACTATTGGCAGCAATTTGAATAATGAGGTGACGGATATTGAGGTATTGGATGATACAATCTATGCTACTTGTAAATGGAATAATAATATAGGGGATAGTACAGTATTCTCTCGATTGATTGCTGGTAATTGGGTTGTCATGCGAAAAGCCAATAATCTCAACACAACTAATTTTATAGAGTCATACAATACAATGTGTGAACATGAAGATGTATTTATGATTGGTGGGGATTTTAAACAGGTGCCATTGGGTAACCCTTCTCTTTCTACCTATCAGTTACGATATGCTACAAACTTTTTACGAGAACCTATACAGGTACAGATTAGTAACTACTTTCTTACGGATAGTATTATCAACAAGATTGTAGTGTTCAATAACAAAATGGTATTTGGAGGTCTCTTTAAATATGGGAATAGTAGTAGTGCAATGAATGTATCCTTGAATGGTATCGGTTATAGATTCAGTCAGGTATTTCCACGTCCGGTTGAAGCAAAGTTAAAATCGCTTAGTATTAGTTGCGAAAATCCGGGTGCAGATGCTAGTGTGTCAGTTGTCGGCGGCGCAATACCATATCGGTATTTATGGTCTAATGGCAGTACTATAGCTACTACCACGGGATTAAAATCAGGTAGTCATAGCGTTATAGTTACAGATAAAATGGGTAATAAAGACACAGTAACTTTTATGGTTAGTAATACAATTATCGATAAGACTATTTTAAAACAATCAGATAGTCTTATTTCAAATCAACCAGCTGGTTTGACAGCATATCAATGGTTAGACTGTTCTAATGGGTTCAAAATAATACCTAATGCAGTTAATCAAACATTTTATCCATCAAAAAGTGGCAGCTACGCAGTTGCTATATCCTATAATGGTTGTAAGGATACTTCAGTTTGCGAAAATATTGTGCCAAGCGGAATAGAAGAATTTAAAAAAGCTTCGTTGCAAATAGTACCTAATCCGGCAAATAATATTGTTACAATTACGTCAGGTGAAAAAATGAATAACATGAAGATAGTAGACGTGACAGGTAGGGTGGTTGTTGCTAAAAGTATTAATGCAACTACCGCAGTAATTGATCTTAAAAGATTGCATCCAGGCGTATATACAGTCTTTGCAGAAACAGATAATGAAAAGCCGATAACCACTAAGTTAGTTGTTCAGTAATAATAGAAAAGGCGGTTATCAATAACCGCCTTTCTTTTTATAAGTCATGTCAAATACTTAGTTCACCAATAGCAGGTTCACGCTACGTTGCAGTATGTTGAAGGCTATTTCTGCCATCAGGTTTTCTTTGTCAAGTGTCGGGTTTACTTCCGTTACCTCAAAGCAACAGATTTTATGATTCTGCATAAAAGATGCCATTAAATCTTCCGCTTCACGCTCTTTAAGCCCGTTGCTGACAGGTGTGCCTGTACCGCGAGATATAGAGCTGTCAAGACTGTCAACATCGAAGGAAACATAGATGTCATCACAAGCACTAAGGTGCAGTAGTGTTTGCCTTACTACGTTCTCCACACCCTTGCGGCGTACTTCCTGTACAGGTATTACTTTTATGCCGTGCTTCTTTATAAGATATTCTTCTTCTTTTTCAAAGTCGCGGAGGGCTATGTAAACGATATCCTCAGGATTGATTTTCGGAGAAATCTTACCTATGTTCTTCAACTTGTTCCAAATGTCTATGGTAGGTGCATCTGGTTGGTGTACCTGGCTTTCTGTGTTATCAAAAGCTAGTGCAGTTGCCAATGGCATGCCGTGCATATTGCCACTTGGTGTGGTATATGGTGTATGAATATCTGCGTGCGCATCTATCCATATTACACCCAATCTGTTTTTAGGCTTTGCCATTTTAATACCGGCAATAGTGCCACCTGCAGTGCTATGGTCTCCTGCCAATACCAGTGGGAACAGGCCTGATTTCAGTGTTTCGGATACAGACTTTGCAACACGTTCATACATTGTATAAACGCCTTGTATTCTTTTGGCATACGGAGATGCAACTGGTTCGTATAAAAGCTTGTTTTCAGTTTCTATCTGCTCTGTAGGGAAGTTCACAAAAAAGCTACTCATAAAGTCGAGTGCAGCTATCTTGATGGCATCTATACCAAGGCTTGCCCCTCTTGTGCCAGCACCAATTTCTGAACGTACTTCAATTATCTTGATGTTTCGCATATGCTCAAAGGTATTAAAAGCCCTCGGGATGCCCAAAAAGGGCTTAGAAAGGATAGCCTATAGCGAAGTTGAATACCCAGTCATTTCGCCTTATCTGGTCCCAAAGCAGGTTGATGTCTTTTATCTTCCAACTGCCTGTACCGTCTGCATAGTTAGGTTGCTTAAGGGGGGTTGCAAAATCGAAACGTGCTACGAGGAAACCTGCATCTAAACGAATACCCAGGCCCGCATCTACAGCAAGGTCATCACCCAATTTGTTGAACTTGAACTCACCACCTTCAAAACCATCAGATTTCCTTGCCAACCAGATATTACCTGCATCTGCAAATACGGCTCCATTCAGCTTCATGGCACCGGCAAATAGCTTTACAATATCAAATCTGTATTCTGTGGTAAATTCAATTTTAATATCGCCTGTACGATCTATAACGGTCGGGACAGCACCGGCTGTGTCCTTGAATTTATAACTACCGGGTCCGAGTGTACGTATTCTAAAACCACGAAGGCTATAGGCACCGCCAACGAAGTATTGTTTAATGTAGGGAAGTGCAGTAGATTTATCATAAGGGATGCCAACACCTATCTGTAGTCTTGATGCTAATGTAGCATGTCTTCTTGTTAAGAATTTTTGTCCGTCTATATCAAACTTTACATATTGTGCGTAGGTACCCAAAGAGTCTATGATGCTGTTTAGCCCACGCATGATGCCACCTGCTTCTTCACCACTTATCTTCAGGAAGTTGTAGTTTATGCCTCTTTTCTTTTCTTTATCGCTGAAGGTAAAAGTCACGTTTTCGCCCTCTATAAACGTAGGCTTATATGTTTTGGTAAGGTATTCATTGCCCTCCAAACGGCGTTTAAAAGAGTCTGTAAGTGTAGGTATAACTTTGTTTATGAATGCAGGTGAAATCTCCCAATATTTGGTGCTTGTTTCCCGCCATTTGTAAGTGAAGTTTGAAGAGATATTTACCATCGTAAAATAGTCGATACGCTCTACAAGGCCTATACCCACACCAATGGAAGTACGAGGTGTATTGTGGCTGCTGATTTTACTTTGTTTGATAGGGAAAAGAAACTTAGGGAAATCTACACTTGTATTAAAACCTATGCTTCGAGACAGCAGGTCTATTCTTTGCTTCAGTGTGTCATTAAAGCTTTCAATACCCCCTGTGAGTGACATGCTTAGCAGGTTGGCACCACGTGCAAGATTCTTGTTGCGAAGGCTGAGTGTAAGGTTGGTACCTGCCAGATAGGTAGTGCCGTTTGATAGCTCCCAACTGGTATTGTAGTCGTATTTGTCAGCAGGTGTCATGATGATCGCGCAGTTCAGCCAATAACCATTGTATGCCGCATTTACTGTGTCTTCTCTGAATGAAATACGTACTGTTTGGAATACGCCGAGCTCGTTTAGTTTGTTGATGGTTTCATCATATTCCTGTTGAGAATAGTACCTGCCAGGAAGTATTACAAGGTGGTTCTTGATTACTTTTTCACGTATGTACTTGTTGTGATATCTGAATTGTACGCCGTCAAAATTAGATTGTATCATGGTGATACTATCACGGAAGTCACTATTGTCTCTGAAATCGGGAAATACCCGTACACGCCTGATGCCATAGCGCCTGAATGCTTCACGACGTTCATCTTCCGAACGCAGTATGACACGAATATCAAGTGTTGGTTTTTTATTGTTCTTCTGCAGGGCTATGAAGTTTACAGCACTTTCAAAAGGATTATCAGCATCTTTCAAAAACTGTTTGTTCATCGTATCTAGCTCGAAGCTGATGTTTTCTTGTGTGAACTTGTAGAAACCAAGATTGCGTAGTATACCGGTAATGCGACTCTTTTCAGCTTCCAGCATATCGTAGTTAAAATCCTGCCCTTGCTTTAGTAATGTGTTGTGTTGTTCTGCTTTTACTATTGCCAATGCAGCACTGTCGTCAATGTCGAGATTTACCTTGTTGATAAGGTAGTTGGTGCCCGTTTCTACTTTGTAGGTAACATATGCCTTCCTGCCTTTGTACACAGTAGTGTCCGATACTTTGGCATAGAAGTAACCTTTATTAAAAAGATAGGTGCGTATATTGGTTGCAGATTTCTTTTTCAGCGTACTATCGTATATAACAGGAGGCTCAACAGATTTTGTTTTGAGTTGGTAGTTTTTCGGGTCTTTCTCGTATTTGTCGTAGCGGAGATTGTACCTATATAGCTTGAAGGGCATATTGCCAATCATGGTGTAGGTATTGGGCTTTTGTGCTACCAGCTTGCTCAGGTTTTCTTTCAGCTCGCCTTTTTGCGTAACGGGTACGGTAGTTTTCAGCTTTATTTCATTGCTGCGCAGCAGGTATTTGCCCTTAGGTACATGCCTTGTAGCATCGCACCCAACCATGAAGACGGTGATAATACATACCCCTATCGCCAAAATGGTGTTTACAAATCTTCTGCAATGCATATATCAGGTTGGGACAATTAATTAGTTTTGCCGGGTATGTTATCCAAGGCACAAAATAAATATATTCGGTCATTATCGCAGCAAAAATATAGGACAGAGCATGGGGTTTTTGTGGTAGAAGGCGATAAAATAGCCCGCGAATGGCTTGCTGAAAGCCACAGGATACAGTATATAGTGGCTACAGAACAGTGGCTGCAAGACAATGTTAAACTTACGGGTAAGCATAAAGATGCCATCATAGCATCGGTTTCTGAACAGGAATTGCAAGCTGTTTCGCAATTGCAAAAGGCTAATGAGGTATTGCTGGTGGTGTATAGAGATAATGATAATGCGACACTGCCTGCAGGAGAATGGTGCATTGCACTGGATACATTGCAAGACCCCGGCAATATGGGTACCATAATACGCATCGCAGACTGGTTTGGTATACGTCATGTGATAGCAACGCCTGATAGTGTGGATTTCTATAACCCCAAAGTAATACAGGCAGCTATGGGGGGACACTTGCGTGTACAGCTACATAGTGCAGATATATTGGAGTTTATTGCGCAGTTTGATGTGTCGGTATATGCCGCAGCATTGGATGGTGATAATATTTATAGACTGAAAGATGTAAAGCCCGGTGTTATTATAATAGGTAATGAATCGAAAGGAATATCTGCTACTGTAATGCAACAGGCAACAAAGAAAATAACCATACCACGTATAGGTGGGGCAGAGTCGCTGAACGCTGCAGTGAGTGCAGGTATTATCTGCGCCTTGTTAATAAAGCCTTAAATTGATTTTCAATAGCTTATAATTCATAGTTTTGGCATAGCTGTTGGATTGGCAGTTATATCAATCTAATCAATCTATTTATGAAGAAAGTATTATTTACATTAATTCTCGTAGCAGTAACTGTAGCCAACCTGATGGCACAACCAAGGCGCAGCATCGTAAAAGTAAGAATGAGCGATAACAGCCGTATTGCAGTATCTATCGATGACAGGTATTATGACAAACAAGGTACATCTATCACAATAGGCGATTTGCCTGCCGGCAGACACTATATTAAGATATACAGATATACACCTTATGCAACAGGCAGAGGTGGTAAAGCAAGGGTAGTGTATAGTGCAGGTATGCGATTGTCTGAAGGTACAATAACAGAATTGACCTATGACGTGCGCAGAAATGATGTTTATGCTACTACTGAATTTATAGACGATAGCTATGATAATCGTAATGATCGTTGGGATGACCGCAGAGACGACAGACGTGATGACCGCAGAGATGATCGTTGGGACGACCGCAGGGATGACCGTGATGATGTGTATGGCAACAACGGTAGATATAACCGTGTATGGACACAGCAGGACATGAGCGACCTGAAAAGGCGTGTTGATGACCGTATAGGCGACAGCGATAAGCAAAAACTGGTAGAAGGTGTACTGAAAGACAGGCGCTATACCACAGAGCAAATGCGCAGTATGCTGTCATGGTTCAGCTTTGAAAGTACAAAAGTAGCAGTAGCGAAATGGGGATATGATAATGTGAGCGACAAGCAAAACTACTGGAAGCTGGAAAGTGAGTTTACATTCACCAGCAGCAAGGAAGAATTCAATAACTACATTAATGGACGGAGGTAACAACCTCCGTTTCTTTTTTGTACAAACCGTAAACCTTGTTGAAAACCTTGCCCGTAAGTATACCGGCAAACACACCAAGTATACCACCACATAAAACATCCAACGGAAAGTGTACCCCTACATATACTTGTGCATAAGCTACACTTGCAGCCCATAGCAATGATACAGGCCATATCCATTTACCATGACGCTGCCAGGTAACAGAACCAAATACTGCCAGTGCAAAGTGATTGGCTGAATGTGATGATGGAAAACTATAGCCGCTGCCACAGGGGACTAACAGATGTACGTATTGTTGCAGATACGGATTGTTGCAAGGACGCAGACGGTGCACATATGGCTTGATGAGTGATGCGCTCAACTGGTCTGCAATGGCAAATGTGAGCAGGAAGAATACACACCACATCAATCCTTTTTTGCCAAAGTTGATAGTCATAAATAAGAGCAGGAAGAGATAGAGCGGTGCCCATGTCCACTGATTGCGCAGGTAGGGTACAATGGCATCGAGCACATCGTTTTGCCACACGGTATTAAGGTAGTACCATGCTGCATAATCCCATGTTATCAGTGTCTCTATCAGTTTTTGCAAAGCCTGTTTATTTCTTGAATACCATTATTAAACGTGGCGATTGCGAAGCACTAAATGCCTGCAGGTTGTAGTCGCCGAAAGTTGCTGTTAAAGATAAGCCTGCTGTTTCAAACATCTTTACAAAGTCTGCCAGTTCAAATGCTGCAACACTCTCTGTATAGTGGCGGGGTTTATTATCTCCATCCAGAAAGCGGATGTCTTTTATAAAATGCTTGCGTTCCAGCCTGCGGTTGATGTTGAAGGTATAACTGCCACGTACAATGGTATCTTCAGGTACCAGTGTGTTGGCTATTTTAATAGCATTCATATAATCTATCACCAACGTACCACCTTTCTTCAATGCACGTGCAAAAGATTTAGCAGCAAGCAGATGGTCTCTGTCATGAGCGAAATAGCCGAAGCTGGTAAAGAAATTGAAAGCGTAATCGAAGTAGTTGATAAATGCAGGCATACGCATATCGTGTACAAAGAAGTGCAGGTTATCTGCCTCAAACTCCTTTGCTATTTCTATACTGTGCAGCGACAGGTCGAAACCACTGACCTCGAAACCATGCCCTGCCAACTGGCGGGAATATCTGCCATCGCCACAGGCAATATCCAGCATTTTGCTGCCCTTTGCAGGTTGCAGATAAGTAAGCAGCTTTTCTATAAAAGCCTGAGCCTCGGGTTCGTCCCGATGCTTGTATAGTATTTTATAGTAAGGTGAGCCAAACCAGGTTTCAAACCAGTCTTTCTTTTCCATAGATATGTGCGCAGATGCAAATGTAGTTGATAAACCTGCAATTGAGTATGATGGAATATGCTGTATTTTTGCACCGCTTTTTTAATTCAATATATAAGACTTGTATAATATGGTGAGCATTACGGGCAACAAATGGAAAAAGCTGATAATAGTGGGTGATAGGGTGCTGATAAAACCCAACAAACCCGAAGAACGCACAGGCAGCGGTTTGTACCTGCCACCCGGTGTACAGGAAAAGGAAAAAGTGCAGCAAGGGTATATTATAAAAACAGGCCCCGGCTTTCCTATACCTGCTGTGCAGGAAGATACTGAAACATGGAAGGAACCACAGGAAAAGGTGAAATACATACCACTGCAGGCGCAGGAGGGCGACCTTGCCATCTTTCTGATAAGCGGTAGTACAGAGGTGGTGTACGAAGGGGAGAAGTACTACATAGTACCACAGCACTGCATCCTGATGCTGGAAAGGGAAGAGGAACTATAATATTTACCGAAATTGCTGCGCAGGAACGATTATCTTTGCAGCCTCTTATTAATAACAAATGAAAAGTACGTTACGTCATTTATTAGTTAAAAACCGCCTGTTGCTGGCTGTGTTGCTCATAGGCTTGGGTATATGGTTGGGTGTTTCCGTAACATGGTGGATAGGCTGGATTCCGTTCCTGATAGCTATACTGGTGGTTACAGCTCACTTCCTGATAGGGCCAATGACACTGATACAAAAGTATGTAGAAGATGGTGATATGGAAGGTGCACAGAAACTGCTGGAAAGTGTAAAATATCCTAACCTGTTGTATAAGCCTGTACGTTCTTCTTATTACATGCTGCGTGCCAACTTCAGCACCATGGGCGATGACCTGGACAAAGCAGAAGCAGACCTGAAAAAAGGACTTGCAGCGGGTATGCCTGAGAAAGAATATGAAGGCACTGCTTACCTGCAGCTGGGTAGCATTGCTTACAAAAAAGGCAATAAGAAAGAAGCAATGGAAAACATGCGCAAAGCTATAAAAGTAGGTTTGCCTGATGAGGATAGCAAAGCAACCGCCTACCTGCAACTGAGCAGCTTGTTGTTAGAGCGTCGCGACTTTAAGAGTGCTAAGATGTACTTTGCCAAAGCAAAAGCATGCAAGGCTACAAACGAGCAGATTGTAAGCCAGGTAAAAGAAATGGCTAAATACATGGCCCGCATACCGGGATGATATTTTACTGAACTAAAACAAAAGCCACCTGCAAGGGTGGCTTTGTTATTTTAATATCGGGGGGTAAATGTTGTTTATTTTGTACACCAGTATTCCATAGCACTGCATGCTACAAGTACCGGCGTGCTTTGAGTGCAGGCTTCTGTATTGGAGTTGGCAATTTTAAAAACCAACGTATGTTGGCCTGCAGCTACCGTGTAATAATCGGATGTAGCACCTGCCCCCAATGTGGTAATGACACTGCCATCCCAGACTACGCTGTATGCCTGACTAGTGCCCGATTTGTTTATAAACCGTACCTGAGCAGTTTTGTTGGCTTCGCATGTTCGTGTTCCGCAGTTGGAACCTGTATAGCCACTTGGGCATTTGCATACGCCATCTTTACATGAGCCGCCATTCAGACAGCTGACATTTTCACATTCATCCTTTACGCAGCTGCTGTAGGTAACAACGCCAAATGCTCCTATCGTCAGTGCCGCAGATAATAATACAGAACGTAGCATAGTAGTATATTTTAATGGTAAACAATATTCAAAAATAATAATGTGTGTGAGGGGGGAATATGACCAGCATCATACAAAAGAGTGATTCCCGTTAGATTTATGCCCAAGTTGGCCCAAGTTGGTCAAATACTTAATAAGTTGGGCAAATGGGCAAAATCTGATGGATAATATTTGCTCACAGTGCTCACGGTGCTCATCTATTTGAACGCGTGAGCAAGATGAGCAGTTAGCGTTCACGCCTGTTCACGGCGTTCATACATCTGTAGCGTGAACACGTGAACATGTTCGCACGTGTTCGCGGTGTTCGAGGATATTCGCGAACGAACAAAACGAACAGCTATTATAATGTTGTATCAGTCAGTTTTTTGTTCAGCTTGTTCAATTTGTTCAGGTACTTGAACGTGTTGAACAGAATGAACAAGCGTGTAGGTTGAAAGAAGTGTAATATCAGGGTTGTAATTGTTGTAATAAGTATATTAGTATATGCATAAGGAGAATATTAAATCTTATCATCGTAGTGTGTGGTCGTCTAAATATCCTTACGGTCTATTAATTATGTATGTTATTATGACATATCAAGTTATAAAGCATGAGATGTATTTAGATCCTTTTGCTTTGTCATATATGGTTGTATTTCTATTGATATTCACAATAATTTGTGCAAGATCTTTGTACTATATATTACTAACTAATAATGCTATAATTGTTAAGCATCATCTTTTTAATACTAACAGGGTATATTATTTCTCTGATATTAAAGCGATAACATTAAAGAGTGTTCGAGGTGGTGTGTTTGTTTCCTGTCTTGTTAAGAATAACATCAAGAAGTGGTATATATGTGATACTATTACACTGAATAAGCATCAGGAGTTGAAAGATGATTTATTGCAAAGAGGTGTATATGTGATAGATAAGCTTTGACTTAATAATTTGTTTTCTTGTTCACGTGTTCACGCTACAGAGATATGAACACCGTGAACAAGCGTGAACAAAATAACATGTTCAGCATGTTCAGTTTGTTCAATTCGTTCAAGGAGCTGAACAAGTTGAACAACTTGAACAAGGTTTTGCTCATTTTGCTCACGCGTTCAAATGGATGAGCACTGTGAGCACCGTGAGCATCAAACAAGAAAGCCACCCTGAAAGATGGCTTTTTATGTTTTGATTACTTATTGTTGTTTGTTTTCGCCCAGCTTGCGGAATTTTTCGCGGTTCTCTTCCTCGCGCTGTTCTTCTGCCATCTGCTCTTTGTCGTATGCACGGATGATGTGCTTTACCAAGCGGTGACGCACTACATCGGCCTCGTCGAGTGTTATATGTGCTATACCATCTATGCCTTGCAGTATGCGCTTAGCTTTCATCAAACCACTCTTCTGGTTTTTCGGAAGGTCCACTTGCGATAAGTCGCCCGTGATGATAGCTTTTGCGCTAGGTCCAATACGCGTCAGGAACATCTTCAGCTGCAGGTCTGTCGTATTCTGTGCCTCATCCAGAATGATGAAGGAATTATCCAGCGTACGGCCACGCATGTATGCCAGCGGTGCTATCTCTATTATACGGTTGGCCATATAGTAGTTCAGCTTATCGGCAGGTATCATATCGTCCAGCGCATCGTAGAGCGGGCGCAGATACGGGTCTATCTTCTCCTTCAAATCACCGGGCAGGAAGCCTAGGTTTTCACCCGCCTCTACTGCAGGGCGTGTCAGGATGATTTTACGAACAGCTTTGTTCTTCAGCGCACGTACTGCCAATGCTACTGCTGTGTAGGTTTTACCCGTACCCGCAGGGCCCATCGCAAATATGATGTCGTTCTTCTCGCTCACCTGTGCCATCAGTTTCTGGTTGGCCGTTTTGGCACGTATCACTTTGCCGTTAGGTCCAAAAACAAGGATATCGTTATTGGCTTCGTTCTCTACACTCACTGCAGGGCCTTCGCCGTTTTCGTCATCGCCCAGTATCTCTGCAAAATAGTTTTCAGAAAGATGTCCGTTTCGCTCCAGGTACTTTACCAGTTGCCCAATACGTGCCTGTGCGTTCGATACTTCGGATGCCTGCCCAGAGAGCTTTATCTGCGAGCCGCGGGAAAGAATCTTCAGCAGAGGAAACTTACGTTTTAGAATATCGAATTTGCTATTGTTAACGCCGAAAAATTCAATGGGGTTAACTGTGTCCAGATTAATAATCGCTTCAGTCAATGTGTTGTGGGTTTAAATCTATTAACGCCTGTAAGTTTACGCATACCGCACGAATGCGGCTGTTAAGTAATTGTCAAATCCGGTAATCATCGTTCTTAAATGCCACTGAGCGCTCAGCAATATTCTGCATCGCCGAAGGCTCAGCTACGCGCCGCCTGTAGAGCCGCGTTAATAGCATTTACCTTGCTTACTACCCACGTACCTGCCGGTAGGCCGCAGGCATTGGTACACATTCATACAACATACAATTGCATCGTCATAGCCTGTAGTACTTGTCGTGAAAATATGTATTACTAACGGATAAAACAGATTTTCCGTGTCATGTGTTTATCAACCTTTGTGCATATCTTTTTTATTTACATTCCTGTGTTTTAGGTATCATATAAATACCTTGCCACTAAGCGTTAACTTTACAGACGTTCAACAAAGTATATGTATTCACTGAAAGATAAAGTAGTAGCCATTACAGGTGCCTCGTCGGGCATAGGTAAGGCATTGGCTACAGATGCACTGAGCCGTGGTGCAAAAATTGCTGTTTGTGCCAGAAACGAAGCCAAGCTGAAAGAGGCAATAGGCATAGATAATCCGAATGTGTTGTATGTAGCGGCAGATGTAAGTAAAGAGGCTGACTGTCAGCGATTTATAGAGGCTACTTTACAAAAATGGGGCAGGGTAGATGTGCTGGTGAATAATGCGGGCATCAGTATGCGTGCATTGTTTGAGCATGCCGACCTGCAGGTGATACGCGAGCTGATGGATATCAACTTCTGGGGTACGGTGTATTGCAGCAAGTTTGCCGTAAAGTCTATCAGGGAAAATAAGGGAACCATTGTCGGGGTTTCATCAATAGCAGGTTTCCGTGGTTTGCCTGCCCGTACAGGGTATTCTGCATCCAAATTTGCCATGCAGGGCTTTCTGGAGGCACTGCGTACAGAGCTGTTGCACACAGGGGCACATGTTATGTGGGTATCTCCGGGTTTCACAGCCAGCAACATACGCAACGTGGCACGTAGTGCCGATGGCAGTGCACAGGGAGAAACGCCACTCGATGAGGGCAAGCTGATGTCTGCAGAGCAATGCGCAGCTATTATTCTGGATGGGGTAGAGAAGAGCAAACGTACCATCGTGATGACAGGACAGGGAAAACTGACGGTATGGTTGAACAAACTATTCCCCGGGTTGGCAGATAAGCTTGTTTTTAATCACTTTTTAACTGAACCGAACTCACCATTAAAAGGTTATTAACTGTCTGTATAAGCAACCAATGTTACACGTTTTGTGTTGGTATTTGTCTTAAATTTATAGAACAGTAGTGTCAAATATTAAAGAAACCTTATGAAAAAAATCCTTAAATCAACCCTTTTATGTACTGCAATATTTACATCAAGTATTGCATACAGTCAAGCTGTTTCGCAAGAGTATTTACCATACAACAATCCACCTTCTGTGGAGGCCTACAACAGGAAACTGCCATTAGCTTGGGCAGGAGGTTTTAATAACCCTCAATTATGTATGGCAGATTTGAATGGTGATGGTATAAAAGACCTAGCTATTTATGATAAGATAGGGCGCTACGGAAGTGTAAAAACATTTCTGAATGAAAGTTCTATACCGGGAAATCCCAAATATGTTTATCGCCCGGAGTATCAGACTAATTTTCCTGATATGTTCGATTACCTGAAACTTGAAGATTTTAACAGGGATGGTATTGCCGATTTGTTTCATAAAGGCATGGGCGGCGTTAGTGTTTATAAAGGCTATTACAAAGGTTCCGGAGCTAACAAAGCACTGGCATTTACATTTTTCAAAGAGCTAAGGTATTTTATGAAAGGCTCAGGAATGGTGAATTGTTATGTTGCTCCTATCGATATCCCTGCGATAGTGGATGTAGATAATGACCAGGACTTAGATATTGTAACGTATGATATAAATGGTACAAGACTATCTTTTTACAGGAATTGTGAAAAGGAAGATGGTTTGCCATCGGATAGTATGAGGATGTGTTATATGGATGAGTGTTGGGGTAAGTCTTTACAGAACTATGAAAGAACAATAAGACTTGGTGTTGGTTGTTTTCAGACTGGTGTTACATGTTTGAAAACCTCTGGTGATGCTAAAACTACGCACGCTGGTAATACGGTATGTTTATTGGATTATGATGGCGATGGAGATTTTGATATGCTGAATGGCAATATATCTTTTTCAGACATTCAGTACTTGAAGAATGGTAAGAAAGAATATAGCCACCCAAGAGATTCATTTGTTTCTCAGGATACTATGTGGGGGTCAAAAAATGGTAAGACATTGTTTATGCCATTTATGCCTACCGCTTTTTGGCTGGACATAGATAATGATGGCAATAAAGATTTAGCATTTACACCAAGAATGGATGGTACTGAAAACTATAAATGTATTGTTTACTACAAAAATAAAGGTACCAATGCAACTCCTGATTTTTCTTATGTAACTGACACATTGCTGATGGGAGATATGATAGATATAGGTGAGGGGTCTCAACCGTTGGTATATGATTATAACAAAGATGGTAAACCGGATATTTTTATCACTTCAGATGGTTATTATCAAACGTCAAGCAGTAGTCTCAGGGCAAGAATACACTATTATGAGAATACATCAACCGGTACTACCACATCGTATAAATTGATGGATACAGATTTTATGGGCTATTGGTCAAAAAATACTACCGGCGCTAAAATGGCATTTGGAGATATTGATGGTGATGGTCTGGATGATTTGCTGATGGGTAAAAATGATGGTACTATTAGTTATTATCGCAATACAGCAACATCTGCCAATGTAAAGCCGGTTTATAATCTTGAGCTTATTCTGAATGATCAGTATGGTACACTAGATGTTGGTGATTATGCAGCACCGTTTATTTATGACATTAATGGTGATGGTAAAAATGATATAGTATGTGGTGCACAAATGGGTAAGCTGTACTATTTTAAGAACAATGGTGGTACACCTATTCCTTCATTCTTTAGGGTGACAGACTCTTTGGGTGGAATTGGCATACAGGAAGATGGTATCACTTATACATATACTTCACCATATATAGGTAAGATAGATAATACTGGAAAACTATACTTACTGATAGGTACTTATGGTGGTACAGTATACAGGTATGAAGGTATTGGTGGTGGTAATATAACATCGTACAAAAGACTTGATTCTATCTACTGTTACATAAATGTTCGTGAAAGAGCAACGCCATTTGTTGCAGATATAGACGGAGATTCAAGATATGAAATGCTTGTTGGCAGTAAAGCAGGAGGAGTGGTGTTGTTTAAGCAATACTTCAATGTCGGAATCAATAATGTTAACTCAGGGAAAGGTCAAATTACATTATATCCTAATCCTGCATCAAACTCTGTAACAGTTACCTGGGATAAAGGTTTTGCTGCGAATGGATTGAATGTAGCACTTGTATCTGTTACCGGTCAGGTGATAATCCAAAAGGATGTTGTAGCTGGTTCAGAAAACATAGAACTTGATGTAAATGCCTTAGCACAAGGAGTGTATTATTGTATTGTGAGAGATAGTAACGGTGGGCAATCTGTCTCTCCAGTTAGTATTGTCAAGTAATATGCACAAAGTTATTATAAACAACAAAGCTCACTATTTAGTGAGCTTTGTTGTTTAGTATCTTGTTTCAAATATACTTCTGATTATCAGCATGGAAACTTCTCTTTGATATACTGGGTCTTTAGCCATTTTAACATCCTGCGGATTGGTA
The DNA here is from genome assembly GCA_035299045.1 of Flavipsychrobacter sp. Lineage (GTDB taxonomy): Bacteria > Bacteroidota > Bacteroidia > Chitinophagales > Chitinophagaceae > Polluticoccus. The sequence continues at coordinate 112,449 of DATGXJ010000026.1, read as the reverse complement.
GCATAGCCGTAATATACCATGACAGATGGTACAGAGTTACGTTTCAGTATAACTGCCTCACTGTCTTCTTTTTTGTACGCATTTCCGTTAAGTCTTTGTAGCCCTGTTCCAATACGTTCTGCCAGTTTTACGCTAGTAGCTGAATTTAATGCTTTAATGTTGTAATACAGTTTATTCCCTCTGGTGCTTGTGTTTTTATCTTTATCCATATGCAATGATATATAATAGACTTTATAGCCGTTTTCGGGTTTGTATCCGCTACGTTGTTCATGTGTAAGGGTTTGGTCCTTTTTGGTACGCGTCATCACAGTCTCAATATTATTTTCCTGTGCCAGCTTTTGCAATGTTTCAGCCATCAGTAGTGTCAAGTCACTTTCTTTGTCACCTGTCTTACTCTTAGCTCCTGCATCTTTGCCACCGTGTCCTGCATCAATTATAAGTTTTATTTTCTGGCTATATGCGTCAGCGGATGATAACAACATCAAACCCAATGCGGCAATTATCAGTTTTCTCATTTTAGTATATTATTTGCAATAATTCACTATAAAAATACAGGTTCTTATCAAAACGAAAGAAGCTGTCATAGCAGACAGCTTCAAACTACTTATAAGTTGGATAATATTATTCGCTTGCGGCTTTCACAACCAACATAGCTACTTCTTGCTGTATGCCTTTGTCTTTCAGTTTTCTAAGGTCTTGTTCGTTGCTAATGTAGCCTGGTTCTATTATAACTGCAGGTACCTCGCTTGTTTTCACTACCTGTGCTTTACAATCGCTGTTTATCTGGGTGCCTATGTCGTTTATTAGATTGAAGCCGTTTTGTAGTTTCTCTGCAAATGTTTTAGCAGATGCAGCATCTTTGGTTTTGGCATTGTATTGAATAACAGCACCACGCGTTGTTTTGCTGTTTTCGGCATTCATGTGGAAGGCTATGTAGTATGTTTTGACACCTGTTTCTGGTTTAAAGTTGTTGCGTTGTTCCAGCGATTGGTATTCGTCAGTTGTTCTTACCAGCACTACTTCAATGTTTTTCTTTGCAGCCTCCTCTTGTATTGCCAGAGCGTATTGCAGGCAAAGGTCACTTTCTTTTTCACCTGTGGCAGCCCTAGCCCCTGCATCTTTTCCGCCGTGTGCGGCATCTACAATAAGTTTTATTTTTTCTGCTTTTGCATTTACAGATAGGGCCAAGATAGCCGCAAATATGAGTGCTGTTTTCTTCATAAAAGGCTGTTTATATTGTAATATAACGAAAATTAATGGGACTCTGTTAGCGTTTTTTCTTTCCAAATTCTATAGTAGTGCTACTACCTTGTATTTTACCACCGTTGTCGTAATTGATGGTGTTGGTTGCTTTTGTACCGCCACCAAGATTGTATTGCTGCGATTGTTGATTAAGCCTGCCTCCTTCGCCATATTGCGTGGCAGATGGATTCGTGACAATACCATTAGCCTTTAGCGAAGCATTATTGATTGAATCGGTTTGTGGTTGAACTGGTTGTTGAGACTCCTTCAACAATTGCGCATTACTTTTCTTGGGAGCTATAACAGGTTTACCGGGGTCTCGGCTGAGATCTACTTGTGCAGTTGCGCCTGTTGCACATAACAGTAGCAGGCATAGTATTTCGTGCTTCATACTAGCGATGTTGTTTTCATAAAATTAAGCAATCAATTGTTTAGAAAATTTTAAGATTTGAGTACTTGTTTTCTCTGAGTAATTGTATTTACTTTGTATTTCAAAGTGCTTTATTTATGCAGCAGGATAAAGTTGAGTCTTTACAAACCCTGAAAGACATACATGGTATCATGGAGCGTTCCAGCCGCTTTTTATCCCTAAGCGGGTGGAGTGGTGTATGGGCAGGTGGCACAGCATTGGTAGGTGCGGCTATGGCCAGTGTGTGGCTTGCTGATATTCCAGGTTATTATCGCCGTGTGTATAATGATACGGAGCCTTATCAGCAAATGGATGCGGACTATCAATCTATATTGGTCAAGTTTGTAGCGTTGGCATTTGGAGTGTTGACTGTTGCTCTGGTTGGTGGGTATTACTTTACACACCGTAAAGCAAAGAAAGATGGCGTCAGCGTTTGGAACAATAGTTCTAAAAGAATGTTTGCTGAGCTGGCAATACCACTGGCTACAGGTGGGGTATTTGCATTCGCTTTTTTGTGGAATGGGTTGGAACTTTATATAGCTCCTACATGCCTTGCATTTTATGGGCTTTCTTTGATTAATGGCAGTAAATACACGCATTCAGACATCAGGTATTTGGGCATAGCAGAGGTGTTGCTTGGTTGTATCTGTTTATTTGTAAGGGGCTATGGATTACTTTTATGGACAGTGGGATTTGGTGTGTTGCATATACTATATGGCATCATCATGTGGAAGAAATACGACAGTAAGTAAATATTACAGGTGTGATTGAGCAACTAAACAAATTATTCGACAGCCGCATACGCATTGGAATCATGAGTGCGTTGATGGTGAATGAGACCGTTAATTTCAACGAGCTGAAAAGCCTGCTGGATGTTACAGATGGTAACCTTGCGACGCACCTGAAGACATTGGAAGAGAATAACTATATAAAAGTGCAAAAGGGCTTTATAGGTAAGAAGACAAATACAACATATACCATTACCAAAGTGGGAGAAACCGCTTTTAAAAACCATTTGAAGGCATTGGAAAAAATCATCAATGATCTAGGTTGATATTTTTTTGCCCTATTAGCTTTGAAATAAAAAGTACTTTTTAAAAAATCAACACAATATGGACACAATTATCGAAAAAACACCCGGATTTTATGACAGAAACAAAAACCTGATTAAGGGTTTTCTGATAGGCTTTCTGATATTACTGATGCTGATACCTGCTGCATTGGTATCTAATCTTGTAAATGAAAGGCAAGGACGACAACAACAAGTAGTAGAAGAGGTGAGCAGTAAGTGGGCAAATGAACAGACCATTACAGGGCCGGTGTTAGTTGTGCCATACAAAAGATATATAGTACAGGACGGAAAGACAGTATTACAGACATCCAGCTTTTACTTATTACCGGAGACATTGAGCATAAATGGTAAAGCTATACCTGAAGAAAGACACAGGAGCCTATACACTGTTATGCTATACAAGTCAGACTTAATGTTAAATGGCAATTTCAACTATGTAGATGTACAGAAACTAAACATTGCACCTGAAAACATTATGTGGAATGATGCAAAACTGATGGTAGGTATTGGTGATGCAAGGGGCCTGGAAGATGAGGTAGTGCTACAATGGGATGGTACAACCAAACAAATGGAAGCAGGTATAGTGAATACACGGTTGTTTAAAACAGGACTGAATACGCCAGTGAGCCATGACCCTCACGTAAACAATAAATTCAGTATTCACCTGAAACTAAAAGGTTCATCAAGGCTATTCTTTACACCGGTAGGTAAAACAACAGAAGTGGCACTACAGTCTGCATGGAAGTCTCCAGCATTCGACGGTCAGTATCTACCCGATAAACAAGCAAGTATATCAGGTGCAGGTTTTAATGCGCATTGGAAGGTATTGCAGGTATCAAGAAGCTATCCTCAATGTTGGATAGATGACAGTGACTATGAGATAGAAAAGTCTTCATTTGGCGTAAAGCTGATACAACCTGCCGATGGATACGCTAAGACACAACGTAGTGTTAAGTATGCTATTCTGTTCATTGCGCTTACATTCACAGTATTCTTTTTCATAGAGATACTGCAAAAGAAACAAGTGCACCCGTTGCAATACCTCTTGGTAGGATTTGCACTATGTATCTTCTACACGTTGCTGCTTTCTATATCAGAATATGCAGGGTTTAACAATGCCTATATTATAGCTACTATTGCTACTTTGGGCCTGATAGGCTCTTATGTATGGGGTATCTTCAAAAATATGAAGACTGCTACGGGCTTCACTTTCGCACTTACAGCATTGTATTCTTACATCTTTATACTGATACAACTGGAAGACTATGCACTGATATTTGGCAGTATCGGCCTGTTTGTTATCCTGGCTGTTATCATGTACTATTCTCGCAAGATAGACTGGTACAACACCAGTAAAAAACAATAATAAGATCATGTTAACCGTAAGAAAGTGAATTATGCACAATCAATCTAATATTAGGATTAAAAGATTTGTAGGTATACTAATTGCTGCAAGTGTATTATTGTTGGTGCCATTTGTATCTATGCAATTTACTGATGAGGTAAAGTGGAGTAGTTTTGACTTTTTAATAATGGGCGTATTATTATTTGGTGCAGGTATAATTTGTGAATTGGTATTGAGGAAAATAAAGGATTCACGATATCGCTTTGCTTTATGTGCTATAGTTTTAATCTTGTTATTCCTTATTTGGGCAGAGCTAGCAGTGGGTATATTCGGAACGCCGTTTGCAGGTAGCTGATATTCCATTCCTGATGACAGACTTAGTAAATGTCAATTATTTTAAATAACTAAAGCCGCTCTACTGAGCGGCTTTGACAAATATGGTTATAAGTACTAAGGCTATAAGACTTAGTCTATAGAGGCTGCTTATTTAGCAAGGAAATCTTTTACTTTATCCTTGTGCATCATTTGTTCTTTAAAGGTATACGCACCTGTTTTAGGGCTGCGTACAGCTTTAATAACTTTTGTATAGTTTTTAGCTTCCGCTGCCAGTTTCGGGTCTTTCTTTATCGCGGTTTTAGCTGCTTTTGCCATAACTCAAAATATTTTTAACTAAGATTATTTAATTTCTTTGTGAACAGTCACTTTCTTCAGTATATCGTTGTATTTCTTCAACTCTATACGCTCAGGAGTGTTCTTTTTATTTTTGCTGGTAATATAACGGCTTGTGCCGGGCATACCGCTATTTTTATGCTCTGTGCATTCTAATATTACCTGAACGCGGTTTCCTTTTTTAGCCATTGCTTATGCGTTTATTACTTTACTTACTGTTAATTAGATTTTCTGACCTTGTGCGCGCAGTTCTTTAACAACAGTCAACAGACCGTTTTTGTTAATAGTGCGGATAGCATCTGTAGTCAATTTTAATGTAACCCAACGGTCTTCTTCTGCAAGGAAGAAACGCTTAGTCTGCAAATTAGGCAGGAAGCGGCGCTTCGCCTTTTTGTTAGAGAAAGATATCTTATGACCTGTTACGGGTTTTCTGCCTGTTACCTGACAAACGCGTGCCATTCTTTTTAAATTTAGGACTGCAAAGGTAATAAAAATCAAAACTAAAAAGACAAAATCGAAAAAATAATTTCAAAAAAATCTTCTTTTCACCCTGAATACACTGTCATTAAGCCAATTGAGGCAATAAAAGGTCATCAAGATTGTCAATTCCGGGCAGGTTTTCGCAAATAAACCCTTCACCGTATTTAACTCCGATACGCTTGCCCAGCAATAGAGAACGGGCTTCTATTGCATCCAGAAAGCCGCCTTGTGCAATATATGTGAGCGGTTCATCCGAATCCGGGTTGTGAAACTGGCTCTTGTATGCCTTGATTGCTTCCATCTTAATCTCGTGTGTATCTGTCACATCTACTATGAATGTAGGCTCAATAAACCTGTCTTGTATCATATGATACACCCTTTTAGGGCGCCAAGCAGCCTGTATAGCACCGTCCAGCGTTGTTTCAATCTTCCGGAGGCCTGCCAGAAAACATGCATCTGCTATCAGTTTACCCGATTTTCCGTGGTCTGGGTGGCGGTCTTCCAATGCATTTGCTATTACTATATCAGGCTGGTATTTACGGATATATTTAATAAGCTCCAGTTGGTGTGCCTCGTCATTTACCAGAAAACAATCGCGCATGCCCAGGTTTTCCCGTACAGCCAACCCCATTATTGCACCAGCATCTGCAGCTTCTTGCACTCTCAGTTCAGGTGTGCCGCGTGTGCCCAATTCGCCCTTTGTAAGGTCTATAACACCCACGGCCTGTCCTATTTTGGCATGTTTGGCTAATGTGCCGCCTGCCCCAAGTTCCAAATCGTCGGGGTGTACTGCTATGGCTAAAATATGGAGTTTCAAATGCGTATAGTTTTTACGGTTGCAAAGGTATCAATATGCCCGTAATTAAAGCTATTATGACAATTTATGTGCCTATCAGGTTTTGCGTCTGCTTTGTTGTAGCAGTGCATTCTGGCGTTGATATTTGTATTTATAATAGTAGTTGGCCTCCAGTTCTACTACAATATTCTCTATCTCTTTATCTCTGTCATAAGGGTCATATTCCCTTTTCAGGCTGTTGTTGAATAAGAGTGCAACAGATTGCCACACAACTGCTGAAAAGCCACCTTTCAACTCTTTGATAATACCATAGCAGTTTTTGCCAGTTTGCCTGTTTATGAGCTTTACAAGCAATTGCCCCTGAGATATGGTCATGTTCTCCAATTCACCTTTAAAGCGTTTGTTCAGCTCTTTTTCTACAGATTTCAGGTATTCCTTGCGTTTCTTCCTGTCATCTTCATACTTGGCAAGGTTCACATCTACGTCTTTCAGTACTTCTGCAGCAATTATTGCATATGGATAAACCTTGTAGATATTGTACCTAAGCCTGTTGTATGCCTCTCTTTGTTTAGCAAGATGTCTGGGTAGTTTGCCTGTCAGGTAAAAATCTTCCAGAAAAACCATGGCAAAAGTGTCTTTGTCAACCACAATGCCACCTAGCAGAATAGTATCATTGCCTCTTGGCTGTGCATAGCTATAGTCTGCCTTAGCCAACAGGGTTAGTAGTACCAGTATGTAGGTAATAATCTTCCGCATGGGTTCTATGTAAATTTCCGCAATTCGGAGGTTATTTGCTACAGTAAATCCTTAAATATTTGAAAAAATGTGAACCATAGATTACTTATTGTCATTTTATCATTTTGTTAGTGGTAACTTTGCACCGTTCTTAAGTTCTAAAGATGAAAAAAGTTGTTTTAGCTGTTGGGTTATTATCTGCTATTAGTTTTTCTGCATGCCAGGAAAAGCAAAAAACATTGACAACCAAGGAAATTAAGGCTAAAGCAGATTCAATATTTGCTACAAGGGTAGAGTACCTGAATAAACAAGCTGCTGAAGATTTGGACCGCAGGTCGGCTATAGAGGTTAAAGCAAAAGCAGATTCTATTGTTGAGGCCTACAAGGCAGTCCATCCTGAACAAAATACAGTGACTCCGCCGCCAGTTGAACCCACAGAACCTCCTGCACAACAATAATGAAATACGGGTATCCGATATTGTATTTTGATGGTGTTTGCAATCTTTGCAATGCTGCAGTACAGTGGGTGATAAAAAGAGATAAGCAAGAACAGTTCAGGTTTGCATCCCTGCAATCAGAGGCAGGGCAGTCAATGCTAATGTCTTACTTCCCTGAAAAATCAATGATTCCCGACAGTGTATTGTTAGAAATAGACGGCAGGCTATATGCAAAGTCTTCAGCGGCAATCAAGCTTTTACAGATGTTGGGGGGCGTTTATAAACTATCAGTTATTGCTTGGGCTGTACCCCGATTTATCAGAGATGCAGTGTATGATTTCATAGCCCGAAACAGGTATAAATGGTATGGTAAAAGAGATAGCTGCATGCTGCCGGCTCCTGAATTAAAGTCGCGTTTTCTTGATTAATTTTTAACCGAGTTTTATCATTAATACCTGCTACATTTGGTGTTATGAAAACCTTGAAGATAATGTTGGCTTATGTGCTGACATGCTTATCATTATACAGTGTACATGCACAGGAAGTTTATTATACTCCGTACGAAAACTATGACTGGCGTAATGGCGACTATGCAGTAGCAGGCAAGATAAACGAGTTGCAATACATATACCGCAGTAATAACAACGGCTATTATCTGGATGCATATGATGACAATATGCAGAAAGTAGCAACCGTACTGCTCGACTTCTTTTCCGGAAAAGTATATGATACACGTTTTATTATAACCGATAATCGTATGGTTGTATTCTACCAGTCTGTAGAATCGGGCAAGATAACACAGTATGCAGCATTGCTGGATGATAAAGGTATTCTGCAAAAACGTCCTATAGTAATTGATGCTTCAAAGCAACCGTTCTTTGGCAGCTCCAGAAACTATTTTAAAACAATAGTATCGGACGATAAGAAGAAAATAATGGTGTATGAAACTACTGTAAAAGGTTCGGCTATTAATATTGATGCTACCTGGCTGGATAATCAACTAACAGTTTTAAGCAAATGCCATACATCTTATACATTGGATAATGATGCAGAAGTAGGAGAGGGGCTGTTGCATAACGATGGTACTTTTTATTTGCCGGCATATACGCCTACAGGAGGCCGAAATTATGCCGATCAGTTGATGCTATTAGTACTACCACAGGCAGAAAGGAAATTTACGGCCAAAGAACTCCCTTTGAGCCTGAAGTATGCAGCAGGCACGTATATGAAGCTGGATGTTAATAATGACAAAATATATATAGCAGGGTTTTATGCTGATAAAAAGAACAGCTTGTACGAAGGGGTATTATATTCTTATTATAACATCAAAACAGGTAGTTATGAACCATTGAAGCTGATGCCATTCGGAGATAATGTGCAGGAAGAGGCAAAGAAAAAGAAAGCATACAGCGATTTTATGGTGCGCAACCTGATAGTGAAAAATGATGGTGGCTTTGTGCTGATAGCAGAAGACTATTTTGTCAGTACCAGAAACAGCTATTCTCCGGGTATGGGTTATTATTCATTCTATTACCCTACGATGGGGGCGTCTGTGCGTGAATATAACTATAGGGATATAATGGTGATGTCTTATGATGGGGAAGGCAACAGACAATGGCGCTCATTTATACGCAAAGACCAGTATTCTCAGGAAGACGGTGGTATGTTCTCTTCTTTTGCAATGGTAAATACCGGCGGAGCGTTGGGTTTCCTATTCAATGACTTTAATTCTTCGCGCTCTCGTGTACAGCTGGCAAGTGTAGAAGGGGATGGTAAAATACTGATGCAGGCACTTACAACCAATCAGGGCAATGACGATGCTGACTGGATGCCGAGACAAGCCAAACAGGTATCTGCCAGAGAAATAATTATCCCTTGTTTAAGGAAAAGGCAAATCTGCTTTGCCAAAGTTGTATTTTAGCCCAAAATAAGCTGAGTGCTATCGTTAGTTCGCAATAACAGCCCATACACTGTTATTATATTATTGATTATTACATTACTGGTTAAGTTGCAGGCATTGGGGCATCCAGTAGCTCCGTTTGTGCCTGAACACCATATATTTTTTCAAACCATTGTAGATATATTCAACGTAGTGCTCAGGGGCAATGCCTTTGCATTCACACTGCTGGCCGCGGTAATGATATTTGCTCAGTCATTGTATCTGAACAGCATATTTGTAAACAGAAGACTGGCAGGAAAGCCTACTTATACTACTGCGTTTATTTACATTGTTCTTACTTCCTTATTGCCGGAGTTTACATATTTCAGTGAGATATTGTTGCTTAATTGGTGTATAATAGGAGGCATAGATGCGCTACTGGGTTTTCATCAAACCAACAAACCCAGAATGCATGTATTCAATACAGGGTTCATTTTTAGTATTGCAGCGTTGTTACATTTTCAAACAGTGGGTTATTTTCTGCTGATATTTATAGCACTGCTGCTGTTAAGGACGTTTAATCCCGGAGAATGGGCAGTAGCCATTATTGGCTATCTGACGCCTATTTACCTGTTTACAGGCACACTTTTTCTGTTCGATAAGTTGGATGCTATTCAATATCTGCCACAGATAGGCTTGTCATTACCACGTCAAATAAAAGACCCACTTTATGTATTTGGTACCATAACGGGTATTTTAGTGCTGTTTGTAATGGGAATTTACGGACTGCAAGATTGGATACATAAGGGTGGTGTGTATACCCGCCGCATGTGGACAACGATAGCATTTACCTTTTTTATATCGATACTGGTAGCTGTAGGCACAGATATATCGGAAAAAAGCATATGGTTGGTGGTAATGCCTGCAATTAGTGTGATTGTTACCCCATCTCTTATGGTTGAAAAAACTAAATGGTTTAGTAATTTTGCTTTTTATTTTTCCCTGCTGCTATTGGTGTTTTGCCAACTGGCTGTCAACTAATTAAAATATTAACTACAAATAATGAAATTCGGAATTGTTGTTTTCCCGGGCTCTAACTGCGACAGGGATATGATGCATGCTTTGCAAGATGATTTGAAACAGGAAGTTGTTATGCTATGGCACAAGGATAACGACCTGAGTGCATTCACGACAGATGACTGTATCGTATTACCGGGCGGCTTCTCTTATGGCGACTATCTGCGTTGTGGTGCATTGGCACGCTTCAGTCCGCTGATGGAAGAGGTTATTAAGTTTGCCAACAAGGGTGGTAAAGTATTGGGAGTATGTAACGGATTCCAGATTCTTTGCGAATCGGGCCTGTTGCCGGGTGGTTTGCTGCTGAACGATCATCAGAAGTTTACATGCAAAAATGTTTACATCAAGTCTGAAGGCGATGCAACTTTTGTAGGTAAGAATGCTGGTACAAAAGCATTGAAAATACCTGTAGCACACGGTGAGGGACGTTATGTTGCTGATGCTGCTACAATAGAAAAACTGACTGCAAACAATCAGATAGTTTTCCGCTATTGCAACGAAAACGGTGAAGTACACATGGATTCAAATCCTAATGGTACTACAAACAATATTGCAGGTATCTGTAACGAAGGTCGCAATGTTTTTGGTATGATGCCTCACCCTGAACGCGCATGCAGTGAAGAATTACACAACATTGACGGTAGGGCAATATTGGAAGCCTTTGCAAAAATGAATTAACATAAAGTTTCCTTAATGTAACAAATGTTACCAAACGAAATTGGCTAACTGAGTTTCTTTATTGGTAAAGCACTGATTGAACATGATGATGAAATGGAAGAGTGCGCTGTTATTATTACTTGTGTTTTTGACAACATCGCGTTTGTTTGCACAAATACAGGACCCTACAGTTTGGACTTATGAAGTAAAGAGTAAAGGCAATCACCAATATGAGTTGATATTCCATTTGACAATAAATAAGGAATGGCATATCTGGTCTATGGTGCCCGGTGGAGACGGTTTTTTGATACCGCCTAGTTATAAGTTTGATAAGAATGCGAATGTGCAACTGGTAGGTGGGGTAACAGAGTATGGTACAAAAGTGACTACAGAGATGGAAGGAATAGATGGCAAAGTAACTTATCTATCGGGTAATGTAGACTATGTGCAGATTGTAAATGTAAAAGGTGCTTGTAAAATAACGGGTAAACATGAGTATCAGGTTTGTAATGATAATACTTGCCTGCCACCCAAAACAATACCATTCAGTTTCGAAATAAAAGAATAGAATAAAACTAAGTACACTAATGACTAGGCTACTCCGCTTTATTACAGTATTCATATTACTGGCTAATACTACTATAAGTCATGCACAAATGCTGAAAGACCCGACGGTCTGGACGGTGAGTGCTAAAAAGAAAAGCGGACATCAGTATGAACTGATATTTCATCTGGAAGTAAGTGATAAAGACTGGCATGTATATGCTTTTAATACAAGTACACCACTTGATGAAAGCTTGTTGCCTCCAAGTTTTACACCTGCTAAATCAACAAGATATAAAGTAAGCGGTAAGCCTTTTGAGCGTGGTAAGCGTATTGATGAAGAAGTTGATGGCATAGGCACATTGCACTATTATCAAAGTGCCGACTATATAGTGCCGATAACAGTTGATACAAATGGTGAAATAAAAGGTAAGTTCAAATACCAAACTTGTAACCATGAAACATGTCTGTCACCTAAGACAGTACCTTTCAGTGTGACTATCAATGATCCTGAATTACCAAATGCAGTTGCCGGTGCTGAAACAACTGCTGCAACAGATAGCAATACTGCAGCTGTTACAGATAGTCCGAAAACAACACAGTCTGCAACGCCTGCTGAGGTAGCGTCTGTTGATAAGAAAGTTGAAACAGTAACACCTGCTGAAGAGAAGTCTTTACTTTGGCTGTTCTTTGCTGCATTAGGTGGTGGCTTGTTGGCAGTACTTACGCCGTGTGTATATTCAATGATACCTATTACGGTAAGCTTCTTTACAAAAAGAAGTAAAAGCCGTGCAGAGGGTATACGTAATGCTATTTATTACTCTTTATCTATCATTATCATCTTCACGTTGCTTGGTGTTATTATATCAGCAACATTTGGTGCTAATGCATTGAATAACCTTTCTACTAACTGGATAGCAAACCTGTTCTTCTTTGCCATCTTTGTAATATTCGGTATTTCATTCCTCGGTGCATTTGAAATCACATTGCCATCTTCATGGACTAGTAAAACGGATTCTAAAGCAGGCATGAGCAGCTTTGGAGGTATTTTCTTCATGGCATTGACGCTTGTAATAGTTTCTTTCTCTTGTACCGGTCCTATTGTTGGTCCGTTGTTGGTTCTTACAAGTAAGGGTGGTTTAGTTGGTCCTGCAATAGGTATGTTTGGCTTCTCAGTAGGTTTGGCTTTGCCATTTGCATTGTTTGCTATCTTCCCTGGTATGCTCAATAAGATGGCAACGGGCGGTGGTTGGATGAATCAGGTGAAAGTAACACTTGGTTTCATAGAGCTGATGCTGGCAATGAAGTTCTTATCTAACGCTGACCTTGCACAAGGATGGCGCTTGCTGGATCGGGAAATATTCATTGCCATCTGGATAGTACTTTCAATTATGTTGGGCGTTTATCTGTTGGGTAAACTAAAACTATCACACGATGACGCGCCTCCCAAAAATCTATATGGACAAGAGTATGTAGGACTTGTAAGACTGTTCCTTGCTATGACGATGTTCTCATTTGCAGTATATCTGGTACCGGGTATGTGGGGGGCACCTCTAAATGGTATGAGCCAGTTTATACCACCTATGGGTACACAGGATTTTGTTTTGAGTGCGGGCAGTGGTGGTAACCATACAGGTGGCGAAACAGCAGTCAACAGTGATATAGCGCCTAAGAAATACGTTGAAGAAATGCGTATTTACGAACCACCTGTGGTTAAAAACCTTGGTTTGGTTACATATTTTGAATATGAAGAGGCACTTGAAGCTGCCAAAAAATTGAAGAAGCCTATCATGCTCGATTTTACAGGCATCAACTGTGTGAACTGTCGTAAAATGGAAGCGCAGGTATGGAGCAAACCGGAAGTTGCAAAACTATTGAAAGAAGATTTTATCGTTGCCTCGCTGTATTGCGATTATGATAAAACAGAACTTCCTAAAGACAAACAATATTTCTCAAAAGTATTGGGTTCGGATGTTGTGACAGTAGGTGACAGAAATGAAGACCTGCAGGCATCACAGTTTGGTGCTAACGCGCAGCCATTCTACTTCTATATAGATGAAAACGGAAACAAGCTAGCAGAGGAAGGTTATGGTTACAATCCCGATGTGCAAAAGTTTGTGAAGCATCTGGAAAAAGTAAAAGAGAAATACAAAAACAATACTAAATAATAAGATGAAGGGATGTGTTAGCATCCCTTCGGCTTTTTAGCTTTTAGGATAAAAACCTAACGCGTATGATAAAACAGATTTCCGTTTCGGTATTACCGCACGAAGCCGCAGAAGGTAGCATTAACCGCTACATAATGGAAGAAGCAGGTGTTGACAAACAGTCGATAACTGGCTACCACATCATCAAAAAGTCGATTGACGCAAGGGGTAAACAACCACGAGTAATTCTGCAATTGCAGGTATTTATCAATGAGGCAGTTCAGCCATTGCCTGCGTTCAATCCTGAACTACAAAATGTTTCAAATAAACCACACATTGTAATAGTTGGTGCAGGTCCTGCAGGGTTGTTTGCTGCTATCAGAGCTATTAATCTGGGGTACAAGCCAATCGTAATAGAAAGGGGGAAGGACGTGCGTAGCAGGCGTAGGGACCTTGCTGCAATGAATAAAGAGGGTATTGTAAATCCTGAATCAAATTATTGTTTTGGTGAGGGCGGTGCCGGTACTTATAGTGATGGCAAGTTGTATACACGAAGCACCAAGCGTGGCAATGTGCAAAGGATACTGCAACTATTTCATCACTTTGGTGCAGATGATAATATACTTTACGAAGCACATCCGCACATTGGCACTAACAAGCTACCACATATCATTACAGCTATGCGAGAAGCCATTGTTGGGTGTGGGGGAGAAGTGCTTTTTGGTCAAAAACTAACAGATATTGTTCTTGACAAAGACAAGATCAAAGCTGTAAAAACTGCTGATGGCACAGTAATAGATACAAAGCTTGTGATACTGGCTACAGGTCACTCTGCAAGAGATATATTTACTTTGCTTCATAACAAAGGAATAGAAGTAGAAGCAAAGCCTTTTGCATTGGGTGTGCGTATAGAGCATCCGCAGTTGATAATAGATCAGGCTCAATATCATTGCAAAGTAAGAGACGAGTATTTGCCACCTGCCAGCTATAGTGTAGTGGCACAGGAATATGGGCGTGGTGTGTTTTCGTTCTGTATGTGTCCTGGAGGTATTATTGCACCTGCTGCTACAGACCATGGAGAGGTAGTAGTAAATGGATGGTCTCCGTCTAAACGAAATAACCCATATGCCAATTCAGGTACTGTTGTAGCAGTAGATGAAAAGGACTATGCAAAGTATGGTTTTACAGGTCCGTTGGCAGGCATGTATTATCAGCAAATGGTAGAGCGCAAAGCCTATGATATAGGTGGAGGTAAGTTGGTTGCTCCTGCACAGCGCATGGGCGATTTTACAGAAAATAAAATTTCGTCTACAATGCCTGATTGTTCTTACTTACCGGGAGTTCATAGTGCAGCAATCAAAGACGTGTTGCCTAAAGAAGTAAATGAAGCGCTACGTAAAGCTGTGGTAGATTTTGGTAAAAAGATGCGAGGCTATTTTACGAACGAAGCAGTACTTGTAGCTACTGAGTCAAGAACAAGCTCTCCCGTAAGAATACCGCGCGATAAAGAGACTTTGCAACACACACAGATTAAAGGCCTGTTTCCTTGTGCTGAAGGGGCTGGGTATGCAGGCGGCATAGTAAGTGCTGCTATAGATGGCGAACGCTGTGTTGAGTCTGCAATTGCGTTGTATACCAATGCTTTGTAGAATAATTTCTTTTCAATCCCGTTTGTAGTATTAATTCGTTGGGTGTAGTGATATGAATGTATAGATTGCACCCGATTGCAGTTACTACTGTATTTTATGAGGATTGATGAATAAACAAACAAGCCCCGATTCTTCGGGGCTTTTGCATTTATGTAATATGTTGAAATTAATGTTGTGCAGGAGCAGTATGTGGTACAAGCTGTATCGTCATACCAGGCGTTAGGCCAATGCAGATATCTATATTGCTGAATTTGAATGAGCCAAGTTTTAGTTTGTCTCTGTATTCATCAGTTGTTACAAGCATCTTAACGATTGTGCCAAGTAGTGCCTTGTCTTTATGTGTTTCCAGTATTTCTTTTCTGCGTTCAGGTGATACGTCTTCCGACTTCATGAAATGAAAAGTAATATCCGGCGGCAAACCCATAGTCACAGATATACCGGTAGTCTTAAATCCTATCTCTTCGATAATGGGTGTTAGCCCTATTAATTCATTAGCAGTATTAATGGTTTTCTCTTTAGCACCTTCACTGATGCTGCCCAGTTTTTCTGTCAGTTTATCAAGGCTCAGGCTGTCTGCAACTGCGTCTTTGGCTTCGTTTACTTTCTCGGTCAGGTTATTCAAAAAATCTTTCATGAGGCTGATATTTACTTAAAGCAAATTACAAAAAAATAAAGCTACCCAATCGGGTAGCTTTATTATCAAAAGAAGAATATAGAATTAAGCTATTTCAACTTCAGCACCTGCTTCAGTCAGTTTAGCTTTCAGATCTTCAGCCTCTGCTTTGCTAACGCCTTCTTTAACAGCTTTAGGAGCACCGTCTACCAGTTCTTTAGCTTCTTTCAGGCCCAGACCAGTCAGGTCTTTAACAGCTTTAACAACGTTCAGTTTGTTAGCACCTGCAGATTTCAGGATAACATCGAAAGATGTTTTCTCTGCTGCTGCTGCGCCACCACCGTCGCCACCTGCTGCAACTACTACTGCTGCTGCTGCTGGTTCGATACCGTAGTCTGCTTTCAATACGTCAGCCAGTTCCTGTACTTCTTTAACAGTCAGGTTTACTAATGATTCGGCTAATGCTTTAACGTCTGCCATTTTATTATCTTTTTAAATTGTTTTTAAAAATTGTTGTTTTATAATATAGCTTGGAAGCCAATGTTGTTGCGCCGTTTTATACCCGGCGAGGTAATTATTCTGCAGCTGGTGCGTCTGTTGCAGGAGCGTCTGTAGCCGGTGCTTCAGGTGCTTCTGCCGCCGGAGCTTCAGGTGCAGCTTCTGCTGTAGGTGTAGAACCACCTTTTTCAGCATTGTGCAACAAAGCAGCGATAACGCGTTTTGCAGGAGATTGCAGCAAGCCGATAACTTCGCCGATAAGCTCGTTCTTCGTCTTGATGTTTGTCAGCGCAGTCAGTTGGTTGTCGCCAACGAAGATGTCGCCGTTGATGAAAGCTGCTTTCAACAGTGGTTTTTCACCATTGTTAGCTTTGCGGAAAGAGCTGATAATCAGCGCCGGTTCTTTCGGACTTTCGCTGAACAGCAGGGCAGTTACGTTGTGCAGAGAATCGATGATACCTGCATATTTTTCACTGTCCAGGCTTTCCAGAGCCTTGCGGATGAGGGTATTTTTAGCTACCGTCATTTCTACTTGCTTGTCAAAGCAATGCCTGCGCAGCGTGCTCGTTTGGCTGGCATTCAGGCTTTCTGTATCTGTTATATAGAAGTTGTTGTACTGAGAGAATTTCTCTTTCAATACTTCAATTACTTCTTGTTTTTGAGCTGGTGTCATTTCAAATGTTTTTTTAAGGATAAAAATTACCTTTTTCGTTCACGCTTAATTATGATACGCTTTTAGTATCTATTGCGATACCAGGACTCATTGTTGCAGCCATGCTGATGCCTTTCAGGTAAGTACCTTTAGCAGTAGCAGGTTTCATACGCACCAATGTGTTAATCAGTTCCTGAGCGTTTTCGGCTATCTTTTTAGGTTCAAAAGATACACGGCCGATGGAAGCATGTATGATACCGGCTTTGTCTATCTTAAAAGCTATTTTACCACCTTTAACGTCATTTACAGCTGCAGCAACATCGTTAGTAACTGTACCTGTTTTAGGGTTTGGCATCAGGTTACGAGGACCCAGTACTTTACCCAGTTTACCTATTTTAGGCATCACTGAAGGAGTAGCGATGATTACATCGATATCTGTCCAACCACCTTCAATTTTTTGTACGAATTCGTCCAGGCCTACAAAGTCAGCACCTGCACCTTTAGCTTCAGCTTCTTTGTCAGGCGTACACAGTACCAATACGCGTTTTGTTTTACCTGTACCGTGTGGCAGGCTTACAGTACCGCGGATAGCCTGGTCTGCTTTCTTAGGGTCAACACCCAGACGGATGTGAACGTCTACCGAGCTGTCGAATTTTGTTGTGTTGATATCTTTTACCAACGCAGCTGCTTCGTTCAGCGAGTATTCTTTATTTGTATCTACTTTAGCTTCTACAGCTTTTCTTTTTTTAGTAATTTTTGCCATTGTTGCAATGATTTAAGTAAGGTGAAGCAATGGATTAATTTGCCCAAGGAGCAGTGCCTTCAACATTCAGGCCCATGCTACGTGCTGTACCGGCAACCATTTTCATAGCGCTTTCAAGCGTGAAGCAGTTAAGATCAGCCATTTTGTCTTTAGCGATTTCTTCTACTTGTGCCCAGGTTACTTTACCTACTTTGTTACGGTTAGATTCTTTAGAACCTTTCTGAATCTTAGCCGCTTCCATCAATTGAACGGCAGCAGGAGGAGTCTTGATTACAAACTCAAAAGACTTGTCAGCAAAAACTGTCAGGAGAACAGGTAATACTTTACCCATTTTGTCTTGTGTGCGAGCATTGAACTGCTTGCAGAATTCCATAATGTTGACACCTTTAGAACCCAACGCAGGGCCGATTGGTGGTGCCGGATTGGCTTGGCCGCCTTTACATTGCAGCTTTACATAGCCAGTGATTTCTTTAGCCATTTACCTTTCTTTTTTGGTTTTAACGAATTACCGCCTTTTTCAGCGGCCTATTCTCCCAAATACCGTCATTATAAGAGCAATATCGAGAATTGGAGTGCAAAGGTAAGGTTACGGTTCGAAAATTCAAAAATAAAAATACATTTTCTTTCATGTGAGCCTCTGGTACTACTTCAGCGTGTAGCGCACCCCCACAAATCCCCTTATGCCCTGTAGTGAGGCGTAGTTATAACTTGGGTCGAAGGTATAGCCCTGTGGATTGTCTACAGGGTCGTTTACTTTTTTGTCAAATGGGTCGTGAGAGCGCAGAATAGGGTATTTGGGCACAAAATTAAACAGGTTCTTTACGCCACCATATACCTCTACTGTTTTCCAAATCTTTTTGATCAGCTGAATATTTGCTATACAAAACCAAGGGGAGTATTCCGGGCGGAAGTCGTTGTGCAACAGTGGCAAGCGCATTGGCCCGTTCCATTTTCCAGTTAAGTCTATTGTATAACCGTGTGGTAGTGTATAGGTAAAGGCAAAATTGCCACTCCACTGCGGTGCCTGTATCTGGGTGGTTTTAAAAAGTCCAGTACCTGTATCTTCCATCTGGTAGACATTCATATAGGTAATGCCTGCCATGATTCGCAACGGGAAGCTGAAGTTGCCTTCCAGATTTAATGAAATGCCGCGTGATATAGCATGCCCTTTCAGATTGTCGTAAATAATCTTATTAGGGTCGGTATCAAAATCCCCGTTTATCTTATTAGTGAAGTAAGAATAAAATGCGGTAACATCTACATTAGTAAAGCCTTTACCAATAACAATTTTAGTATTGTAGTTCAGGTTGGTATTGTAAGAGCGTTCAGGGTTTAATGTCTCTTTTATCACTACTTGTCGTGCACCTGTTAGTGCAGCATGGTCTTCAGTGAATAGATTTACAACCCGGTAGCCTGTGCCCAAACTGGTGCGTATGGTATTGTTGCTATTGGGAGCCCATTTGTACGCAATACGTGGAGAGTGTATACTACCGTGGTTTTTATCATAGTCGTAGCGGTAACCAAACAGTATTTTGTTTTTGGGTGTTACAGTCCATTCGTCCTGAATAAAGATGCCGGGCAGGGGAGTAATGGCAGGCATATTTGTTTTGCCGTCTGCAGACAGTGTTGCAGGCGTATTATCATCATACACTGTATATCTGTAAGATGCACCTAGCAATAAGCTGTGTTTATCATTTACACGTTTGTCCCAATAGGCTTGTATAAATGCTACCTGTTGGTTGGCGTTGTAGGGTGTAGTACCATAGTAGCTATCCTGATAATGATAGTTGTACGAGTACTGCGTCATTATTTTTTCTCGAAATGGCAGTTGATACATACCAATCAGCTCTATCCGCTTGGTTGTTATGCTTTCACCATATATACTATCTGTACCTCGCCATACAGGTGTCCAGTTCATCTGTCCTCCCCAACGGTCTTCATAAACATATCTTGCAGCCAGCGATGCTGTTTTATAATCTTTACGTATCAGGTTCCATTTATTGAATACAGATACACGGTTTTGAAGGGTAACGTCTGTAAAGCCATCTTTGTTATTATCTATGGGATTGCTATAGTTGAAATAGCTCACACCCAACATATTGTTTAGCTTTCCCAGCTTGAATTTGGTAGATACATCGGCATTATATTCCTGCCAGTTAGTGGCGAACACATCTGCACTTAATAGTGGTGCATTATTCGGGTTTCGGGTTATTACATTAATAATGCCACCCATAGCCTCAGAGCCATATAACGATGACGCAGGCCCTTTTACAACCTCAATACGGTCTACCATGCTATTGGGTATTCCATTTAGTCCGTAAACTGTAGAAAGCGCACTGATGATAGGCATACCGTCTATCAGTATCATCGTATATGGGCCTTCCATGCCATTAATATGTATATCGCCCGTATTACAGATGTTGCAGTTCAGTTGGGGTTGTACACCATTCAGCATGCCTACAGCTTCAAAAAGGCTTGGTGTCGGATTTTTCTTGAAAAACTTTGCTGTCACTATCTCTACAGGTATAGGGCTGTCCTTACGGCTCATTTCCTTCATAGTCCCTGTAACAACAACATCACTCAATGTGTCTTTGCTGCTCTGAGCTATGCCTTGTGTGCCTATTGTTAGTGATAATATCAGTATCTGCCATTTCATTAGGTGCAAATGTATAAATATTTTAGACTAATCTAAATTAATTTATCTGCCAATCGAATTATTCTTTATTTTAATCGTCAGGCTTTGTTAATCAATGGTTAACCAGTTGCAAAAGGGCGGTTAAGGGAGCATTATTTTTTGAATACGTATTTAATGTCAGGGTACTTTCGTGTCGTATCAAAGGAAAAGATCAATTTCTCAAAACAAAACACAGTATGAAAAAGCAATTATTATTCATCATGGTGCTGCTGAGTTACGCATTTGCTGCAAATGCGCAAAACTTCAACACACCTGTAATAGTAGATGACAACGGAGACGTTGGTCAGGCTACGCAGTTAAATATAGTAAATGGCAATCCTGCAATGTCCTATTACGATGTTACCAATCAGGATTTGATGTACGTGCGTGCTAATGACGTTAACGGTATATCATGGGGAACACCTGTAAGGGTTGTTTCTACCAATAGTGTTGCTGCTTGGAACTTCCTTGCAGTTGTTAATGGTTATCCAGCAATATGCTTTTATGACGCTACTGATAAAGACCTGAAGTATGTTAGGGCTACAAATGCCAATGGTACTGCATGGGGTACAGTTCAAACATTAGTGTCTTCGGGTGATGTTGGCAGGAACTGTTTTATGATGATTGTAAACAGCTATCCGGCAATATGCTATTACGATCTTTCAAACGGTGACCTAGAGTATATACGTGCCAACGATGTTAATGGATCTTCATGGGGTAGCCCGGTTGTTGTGTCTTCTACCGGTGACGTTGGTAAATGGGGGGTAATTGCAATAGTAAATGGTAACCCTGCTATATCGTTTTATGACCTTACAAACGGAGACTTGAAATATGTTCGCGCCAATGATGCTTCAGGTTCTACATGGGGTAGTGCTTTAACAGTTCAGTCATCAGGTGATGTTGGTCAGTATTCTAACCTGATAGTTACAAACGGTATGCCTGCAATGTCTTATTACGACGTTACAAACGGCGACCTGAAGTTTGTGCGTGCTACAAATGCCAATGGTAGCGCATGGGGTACACCTGTTACAGTAACGTCAAATGGTGATGTAGGTAAATACAGCTCTATGCCTTTGTTGTTTGGTTATCCTACTATCGTGTATTACGATGCCACCAACCAAAAAGTAGGCTTTGTTCGTGCTTCTGATGTAAATGGTGCAACATGGTCTGCGCCGTTATTACCTGATATGTCATCTAACAATGGTATATATGTACCTAATATTTGCGGTGTAAATGGTTATCCGGCAATATCATACTATGATGCTACAAATACTTGCTTGAAATACATGCAGCTTTGCAATACCTGGACAGGTGGTACAAGTACTGATTGGGCAACCTCATCAAACTGGGCTTTCGGTAGTACACCAACTACAATTGAACCTATTTTGATAGCAAACGTAACAAATGATCCTGTTGTGTCTTCAAGTGTTACAGTTGGTAATATGATTATGCAGTCAGGTTCTATTATATCACTCAATGGTTCTACAGTTACATTTACTGCATCTGGTACAGTTTCTAATAGTGGATTGTTCTCTATTGGTTCGGGTACTCTGGCGTTGGGTGGTGCTGTTAGTGGATCAGGTACGATAAGTGCTACAAGCAGTTCTAAACTCAATATTAACGCTGCAGTAGGTACATTGAATTTCACAAGTGGTGCTAATACCTTAGGTGCAGTTACGCTTAGCAGCAGTGGTTCAGCAACCTTAGGTAATGCAATGAACATAGATGCTACAGGTGTATTAACTGTAAACAGCGGTGGCGTACTTACATCAAACGGTAACCTTACACTTAAATCTACCGCATCGGGTACAGCCCGTGTAGCACAAGGTTCTAGTTCCGGTAACTATATTATTGGTAACGTAAATACAGAGACATATATCCCTGGTGGCCGCAGGGCATTCCGTTTTGTATGCCATCCTTTCTCAAGTTCTATTGGTTTAAGCCAATTGACTGATGATATTGATATTACAGGTAGTGGCGGTGGTCTTAATGGCTTTGATTACCAACCAGGTAACCCTGCATCTGCATTCTGGTATAATCCGCTAACTGGTAATGGATCTACTGTTAATGATATTGGCTGGACACCATTTACTCATACTAATGGTACTGGCACTAATGCATGGAATCAATGCGAAGCTGCGCGCATATTGATACGCGGTTCTAAAGGACAAGGTTTGTATGCAGGTACATATACTCCGAATGCAGTTACGCTTGATATGACTGGCCCTTTGAATCAAGGTAATGTAACTATCAACTTAACAAAAGGTTCTAACACACCGTTCGTATTAGTTGGTAATCCTTTTATGAGCCCGATTAATGTATTGTTGACTACTCGTACTAGTGTTGGTGCAAACATCATTGTATGGGATGCTAATCAGGGTACACGTGGTGCGTACAACAGTATTCCTTTGCTTAGCAGCATTATAGTTCCTGCAGGTGCATCATTTGTTACTACAGTACTCACCAATGGTACAATGACATTCCCTGAAACTTGTAAAACATCTGCAACTGCCCTTGGTTTGCTGAAAACAACAGAGGCTAAGCCAATACAAGTAGAATTGAAGATGATGGATAGCACTATATTCTGGGATAGGTTGCTGGTTTTATTCGATGATACCACTAAGTCTAAATACGACTTCAGAGACTGTCTGAAAATGGCAAACCCGGATATTAGTATGTATACATTCAGTGATGAAGACTCTGTGCTGTCTATTGATTGTCGTAAACATGTTGATAGCCAGATAATACGCATGGGTATGTATGTGCCTGTAGCTAAAAAATACAGGTTGGTACTGGGTGAATATAATATGGTACTTGGTACAAGAATTTATCTACGCGATAAGTACCTGAATGTAAAAGAAGAAATAACTCCGGGATTTGAATATTGGTTTGATATAACAAGCGATCCTGCAACACAAGGTGACAATCGTTTTGAACTTGTTATGGAAGGTAAACCAACTAAAACAAGTAACCCTACCACAAACGTAAATACTATTGCCAACAATAAAGCTACAGAACAGTCTAATGGTTTTGAAGTATCGATAATGCCAAATCCTGCACAGTCTGTAGCTAAGCTGAAATACAAAGGTGACAATGCTAAAGAATTGCACATTACTATTACCAATATGATAGGTGCTATAGTCGCAGCTTTCGATGCTAAAGGAACAGAAATAAGCCTGCCGGTACAAAATCTGCAAACAGGTATGTACATGGTCGAGGTGAGTAATGGTAAAGAAACAGTAGTAGAAAAACTCATCAAACAATAATTACAGCAGGAGAGGGTAGAAGTTATTGCTTCCTCCTGTTAATACTTTAATAAGCAGATGTAAAAGACTGGTTAATGAGGTCTTGAATTTAGGTTGAAGAACTCCTCTAATAATACCTTTACAATATTGAA
Organism: Flavipsychrobacter sp.; assembly: GCA_035299045.1. Lineage (GTDB taxonomy): Bacteria > Bacteroidota > Bacteroidia > Chitinophagales > Chitinophagaceae > Polluticoccus. The sequence continues at coordinate 88,715 of DATGXJ010000026.1, read as the reverse complement.
ACGAGCATTAAAAAAATAAGTATGAAAAAGATATTATCAATATTAGCGTTGACAGTGTGTATGACAATGATAGGTATAGATGCCTCAGCATTCGGTCCGGGTTTCGATCCTGATGTTGAACCTTATGCCGCACCTATCGATGGTGGCTTAGGTATATTAGCAGTTGTAGGGCTAGCATATGGTGCATGGGCTTATAAAAAACGTGAAGCCACCGCATAGTTGCTACTTTAACAACAGAAAAGATATAATACCCCTGCTCAAACAAGAGTAGGGTATTTTTTATTGTTTCAGATTGTGCCTTTAGCTAAGAGTAATGGTTGGATTAATGGTGCATGTTCGGTAGATGCTACAATATCAATGCTAATTTGTGTATAAAATTACTCAATAGTAGTAAACAAGAAAAGCCGTCCTGGAAAGGACGGCTTTGTTGGTATAGTAAGTGTCTTAAATTATACTTTAAAGTGGCTGAATGCTTTGTTAGCTTCTGCCATACGGTGCGTGTCTTCTTTCTTTTTGAAAGCACCACCTTCACCTTTAGCTGCTGCAACGATTTCGTTAGCCAGTTTATCAGCTATCGTTTTACCGTTACGTTCGCGGCTGAAACGAATAAGCCATTTCATGCTCAGTGATATTTTACGATCCGGACGAACCTCTGTAGGTATCTGGAAAGTAGCACCACCAATACGGCGGCTACGTACTTCAACTGCAGGAGTTACGTTAGTCAATGCGCGTTTCCACACTTCGTAACCGTCTTCACTTGTCATTTGGCTAACTTTATCCAATGCATTGTAGAATGCATTCAGAACGACAGTTTTGTTACCACCCCACATAAGGCAGTTTACAAAACGTGTAACGTTTTTGTCGTTGAATTTTGGATCCGGTGCTAAAGGGAGCTTTTTCGCTTGTGCCTTCCTCATCGTTTATGATTGGCTTTAATTATATTAAATATTATTTTTTAGCTTTTTCTTTCTTAGTACCGTATTTAGAGCGGCTTTGTTTACGGTCTTTTACACCCGCAGTGTCAAGCGCGCCACGTACTATATGGTAACGTACACCCGGAAGATCCTTAACACGACCACCGCGAATCAGCACGATAGAGTGCTCTTGCAGGTTGTGACCTTCACCCGGAATGTATGCGATAACCTCTACTTTGTTTGTTAAGCGAACTTTCGCTACTTTACGCAATGCAGAGTTTGGTTTCTTTGGAGTGGTTGTGTACACACGAGTACAAACACCGCGACGCTGTGGACAAGCATCCAAAGCGCGAGACTTTGATTTTGTACGGATTTGTGTACGACCTTTACGAACTAATTGTTGAATAGTAGGCATTATCTATACCGTTAATATTATTTTTTAAGGACTGCAAAGGTAATATATTTTAGAATACCAACAAAAAAACTAAGAATTATTTATTCATCTATTTTGCTGGCTCTTTACTACCTTGTTTATTATATATAACATACCGTATGGCAATGGGCTGGTGAAGAACAATCGAAGGCGGCTTATCTGGTCAAGAAACCCTATCCCGAATACGCTTGTTTTCCATTGTATCAGTCCAACTACCATTATTATTACTAAAACTGCAGCATAAGCTACAAACCATAGCTTTTGTATCCAAGAGACACCGTAGGCCTTCCAGCCCAGATAACCTACCGGGGTAATAACTGCTAAAATACCTAAATGGCCTATTTGCCTTTTGACAGGGGATAATTGCTGAGCGTGACCCTCTGTAAAGTACTGATAATCGAGCCAGCATAACGCTGTTACTGCGATGAATATCAGCCAGAATATAGCCTTGCTACGCATGCTTTACAGATGGCTTTTGGGTATATAAAACCCAGCCGTAGAATACGACTGCATATATTACCAACTTGAAAGCATAGTGGTGTGCAAAGTCTGTAAGGTCGTTATGGTTGATATACATAACAGCCAATACTGCACAGCGGATGACGTTTAATATATAGATAGCCAGAAAACCAACAATGCTATATATCAGTATCTTTTTAAAATTAGACGGGAAACACAGCAAAAAACCAATGTAGAGTGCGGCTAATTCCAAACCATTACATTGGTGGCCTATGCTGACTGAAGCTACGCCATCTATATATACTACAGTACCATATTGTGTAATGTTGGGATAGAACCAGGACAGCATTTCTGCTGTTCCGATTTGTACCAATTTACTCAACTGGTTATCAGGTATCCCCGATGGCCCTAAAACAAATTTGTATAACAGCGTCCATCCCAATATCAACAATGCACCACGTATAATAATGGGCCTGATATTGGCTGGCAATATCTTATTGATTGTTTTAGGGGTGTTGCTTTCTGTCATTTTCTCTTTTCCTCGTATATGAAGTTGCTATTTGTCTTTTTTGTTATCCCTGAACCTCTTAACACCAAGGCCTGCGGCACCAGCTATCAGCATGATGGCAGCACCTTCCAAAGGCACAGCATAACCACCACCACCACAGTTGCATCCCCAACCGTACTTTGAATAGCACCATGTTGTGTGAGCAAAAGAGCTTAGTGGAAGCGTTACCATAGCAGTAACCAATGTTACTTTTACTATGCTTGCAAATCTTTTCATACAGAGTAGTTTTTTATTTTTCGAAAAAATAGGCTGCAAATATCTGTCTTTTTAGAATGTTTGACAACTTTTTTCATCGAACAGGTTGATGAAACGAGGATATGAAATAGTTAATTTTCAGCGTTTTTCTGTTTGTTTTTTCTGTAGCGTCTGATGCCATAGCCTACACCTGCAATCGCCAGATAGCTTAAGCCACCATCAAGAGGAGCGCAATATGGATTATAACCACAGTTGCAACCTCCACCACAACGACTGTTGCACCAATTACTATGTGCACTGGCTGCGATAGGCATTACCAACATAGCACCTACCAACAATAGTTTTGAAGAAAATAGGAGTTTTTTCATATTGTGTTTATTATTTTTTGCAACACAAATATGAATAACAAGTATCGGTTAAACAAACACAATGGCATGTTTAACCGTAGCAGTTGTAAGCAGATAACAACTGATTAATAAAAAATACAGGCTATAATTATTGGTAAATAGACTTATTCCAGACAGAAATCTGCACTTTGTCAATCTTCACTATATCTACTACTGTATTGATGAAACGCTTGATTTTGCTCATTTTTTGTTTTGTTTATCGTTCTTCCTGCAAATATGCTATTGCCCGTGGTGGTGTAAGAAATTTATCAGAGTGATTAACAGTGCGATTGCAATTCGTTAACCAATGATTAACAAGAGGATTTTGTCATGTTTTAGCCCTTATTGAACACTTTATGAAAAAATCTAAAAAAATGTGCCCCGTAAGGGATTTATGTGTTTTTATTATCTATCTTTGCCCTCCCAAAAATTTCACTTAAAAGGAGGAACAAAAATTGGAAGAAAATCAATTAATTAACCAAACCGGTGCTCTGGCGGACACACAGGGCGGCGCTCACGACGATTTCGATTGGAGCGTTGACAAACGTAACGTAGCTTCTTACAACGAAGCAAAACGTGTTGAAATGGACAAATTGTACGACAGTACTTTTAAGTCTATCGACGAATCTCAACTGTTGCAAGGTACTATCGTAGGCCTTACTAAAACAGACGTAATCATCAACATCGGTTTCAAATCTGATGGTCTGGTATCACTCAACGAATTCCGCGACATGCAGGATATCAAAATCGGTGATGATATCGAAGTGATGGTTGTTGAAAAAGAAGACAAGAATGGTCATTTGCACCTGAGCCGTAAAATGGCACGTGCTAGCCGCGCTTGGCAAAAAATCGTTGATTTCTACAAAACTGGCGAAATCGTTACAGGTACTATCACAAGCAAAACTAAAGGTGGCTTGATAGTAGATGTATACGGTCTGGAAACATTCTTGCCTGGTTCTCAAATCGACGTTAAACCTGTTACTGACTATGATCAGTATGTAGGTAAAACAATGGACTTCAAAGTTGTTAAAATCAACGAAGCTATCCGCAACGCTGTAGTATCTCACAAAGCGCTGATTGAAAGCGATATTGAACAACAACGTACTGTTATTATATCTCAACTGGAAAAAGGTCAGGTACTGGAAGGTACTGTTAAGAATGTTACCGACTTCGGTGCGTTCATCGATCTTGGTGGTGTTGACGGTCTGCTGTACATCACAGACATTAGCTGGGGCCGCGTAACGCATCCTAGCGAAGTACTGGAAAATGGCCAGAAACTGAATGTAGTTGTTCTTGACTTCGATGATGAGAAAAAACGCATCAGCCTGGGTCTGAAACAACTGACTGCTCACCCTTGGGATAGCATGGTAGAAGGTATCAGCGAAGGTGCTAAAGTAAAAGGTAAAGTAGTAAACATAGAAGATTACGGTGCTTTCCTTGAAATTATGCCAGGTGTAGAAGGTCTGGTACACGTATCAGAAATCACATGGTCTTCTCAGCCTATCAATGCGAAGGAATTCTTCAAAATGGGTGATGAGTATGAAGCTGTAGTTGTAACACTTGATAAAGAAGAGCGCAAAATGAGCCTTTCTATCAAACAACTGACAGAAGATCCATGGGAAACTATCGAAAATAAATTCCCTGTAGATAGCCGCCACACTGGTGTTGTTAAAAACATCACTCCGTACGGTGTGTTTGTTGAACTGGAAACAGGTATTGGCGGTATGATCCACATCAGCGACCTGAGCTGGATCAAACGTTACAACCACCCTAGTGAATTCACTAAAGTTGGCGAAAAAATTGACGTTGCTATCCTTAGCATCGACAAAGAAAATCGCAAACTGGCGCTGGGTCACAAACAAATGGAAGAAGATCCATGGAATACATTTGAAACAGTATTCCCTATTGGTAGCGTTCACGAAGGTAGCGTAACTAAGAAAGATGATAAAGGTGCAACAGTACAACTGCAATACGGTCTGGAAGCTTATGCTCCTGCACGCCATCTGAAAAAAGAAGATGGTAGCACTGTAGAAGCAGATGCTATATTGCCATTCGTTATCATCGAGTTCGATCGCAATGACAAGCGCATCATGGTTTCTCATACTCGTGTATGGGAACAAGGTGTAGCTGAAGAAAAAGAAGCTGCTAAGAAAGAAGCTGCTGCTGAAGGCGAAAAAACTAAGAAAGCAGTGAAAAATATTCAGAGCAAAGTAGAGAAACCAACACTTGGCGATCTTGGCGCTCTGGCTGCACTGAAAGACAAGCTGAAGAAAGCTGAAGATGGTAACGAAGGTTAATCCATCTGAAGTAATCGGATAATACTAATAAGCCCCGCATTGCGGGGCTTATTTATTGCGTGTGTGTCTCGTCGTTTATTCGTTTATTGCAGCACTCAGATACAGTCAGCTTGGGAGATTTGAATTGTAGACTGGCATAGAAAAGAACAGGGCAATGAATATTCATTGCCCTATTGTATACGTTCGTCTTGTATGGTTTATTGTTTGATAAAGCGTTGGGTAATCTTACCGTTTGTAGTTTGTACCTCAGCTATATAAACACCTGCAGGAAGGTTGCTGATGTCTAAAGCATTAGCTTGTGTCTGAATGTTTTTAACCTGTATGCCAACTGTATTTGTTACAGATATACTTTGTATTGGTGCTTTAGATTTGATATACAAGGTCTCATTTGCCGGATTAGGATAGATGTTAATACCGCTTTCATTATCTACCTCTGATACTGAAACTGTATAGATAGGTAACCTTACTAATGCACCACCTGAAGGGCGTGCATAGTACAAATGCAGTTTCGGTCCTTTGCTGTTTTTTGTGCTATCAGCAAAGCCACTGGCAACCAGTGTCAGCGCCTCTCCCTGACTTGGGAAGTTGGTTAGGAAAGAACCATAAGTGCCTGATGTACCAATTAAATTTAAAACGGTTGATGCACTTGCTGCAACTGACTGGTAACCCGCAAAATTATCAAAAGCAATATTGCTATACCATGCACCTGATGATGTATTAACTGTTAGGTTTGTAGCATCAGTGCTGCCATTACAGAATAGTACATCGTGGTTACTGCTGTTTGCAGGAACTTCTCTTGCATTATTGTATTTAGTAAGCCTGAAAGGACTTAGGGGGGTATAACCTGCAGCACTTTTAATGCCATTAGCTACAACAACGTGTGTGCCTAAAGAATCGAATGTAATATTCTGAGTATAAGATGCATTTGCAACAGAACTACTATTCTTAGGAGCTATACTGAATGTTATAGGAGTATTTCCATAAAACTCTACAAAAGGTGTGGAATTTCGAAATACGAAATCATTAATGACTCTTTCACTACCTGCATATACATCAACAGTGTCTCCTGTCGTATCAGCACAATTGTGTATAAATTGAACTCTTGCAATTGGTTCAGGAGAGGTTTCTTGCAATTCAATTAAATTACCACCATCCGGACTTGCTAGCCATAGTCCCATTCTATCGCCATTACTATTAGACGCCGGGTTTAAAAAACCAGATGTTAATACAACACATGCCTTATTGTTTAAAGACAAATCGTTTAGTAATGATTCATATGTTTTATACAAAATGTTTCCTAAATCATTCGTAGTTCTGATTTTTGTGACTGTAGGGATAAATGATGAATAGTTTGTGCTAAATGAACCGTAAGAAAGATTGTTTGCCATAGTTTGTAAGCCGGAACGAAAATCATAATCATTAGCATCTGTTGCCATGTTAGCAAATAATATATCTACACCTCCGGCAGCTATAGTTTTAGCATTGGAATATACAGAAATGTTTACTGGCTTCATTGGACTGTAACCGGAAGTGCTTTTAATGCCTGTAAGTATTAATACATATTCGTTAGTTGGAGATATGGTTAAAGTCTTACTGAAAAAAGTGTCAGTAATACTTCCACTACCAGATGGGGCTATACCTATTTGTAAAGGTGAAGATGTAGTGTAACTGGAATAAGGAGTACAAGTTCTAAAAAACATATTGGGTATAGATTTTACGCCATTTATCCAAATGTCTACAGCTGGTACAGAAACATCTGCCATGTTATTTATGATTTGCACCTTTGTGGTTTGAGAATAGCTCAAAAGGGGGGCAAAAAGAGTGAATAAGATGGACAGTAGTAGTGTTTTTAGCATCAGGTCAGTTTTTTTTGTTTAAAGATTAAAACTATAATACGTACATAAATATAAGAAAAAACATGTAACGGTAATTTTAGCCGTCAGATTGAATATCTGTAATATCAATGGTATTTATAGTGTAAATTGTACATGAGTTATAGTAGCATATACGGAATGGAAAGAAAAAAAATAGTACTGCTTCTTTTGGGGTTATTGGCATCAATATGTTCGTTTTCGCAAACAGTTGTTGCTCAGTCTGTTACTACAAAATTTGGGGTTATTCGGTTATCAGAGAATGCTCAACAGTGGTGTGATAGTGTATTAAATACAACTACTGAAGGAGATTATATGGTCTTGTTGCATTTCAGACATTTACCTTCAGAAAGTGAGCTAGCTCTTCTTTCAGCATATGGGGTGGAAATCGGCGATTATTTAAGTGGGTTCACTTACGAGGGCGTTATAAGTGTTAAAAAAGAAATGAAAGCTGTCGCACAGGAGTTATTGTACGGAATAAGTGCTTTTAATGATGACTGGAAGGTAGAACAAGCAATACTGACAAGGCTTAATAAACCTGATAAAGAGCCTCTAAAGTTGTTAGTTTCAACTAATATAAAAAATAATAATGATGTTGAAACATTTATATCATCAATAGGCGGTACCATTGACGAAGTTGCATTGAAGTCTATAGGAATATACCGGATTACTATACCTAAAAGCTCTTTTAATAAGCTAAAGGCGCATTATACTATCAAGCGAATATCGTTGGTGCAGGAACCACAAATACTTAATTATGAGTCGAAAGCTGTGTCAAAAGCCAACTTGGCCAATTTAGCTGCTATTTATGGTGGATATGGTCTGAAGGGTAATGGCATCATGGTAGGTATAGGTGACAATAGTGCGGCAAATTATCACATAGATTTAAAAGACAGAGGGATTAACTACACTCCTCAGCAATATGCAAATCATGGTGTTCATATTAGTGGTATAGTTAGTGGTGCAGGTATCGCGAATATCAAAGGCGAAGGTGTTGCACCTGAAGCTAGATTTATTAATCATTTATTTAGTGGTATTTGGGAACAGACGGGTATTTTCCATGACCAGTATAATATGACCATTACTAACAACTCTTATGCCGCTGTAATAAAGGATTGTGATTATGCAGGTACCTATAATACTTATTCTGAAGCTATAGATAAGTTATCATTACAATACAAAGATGTACTGCATGTATTTGCTGCCGGCAATGATGGGCTTATAACATGCAATCCATACCCGACAGGATATGCAACTGTTGTAGGTGCTTATCAGGCTGCAAAAAACTGTTTGGTTGTTACCAGTACCGATAAGAACTATGTGAATGCTAAAGATGGCGGCAGAGGCCCAATTAAAGATGGAAGACTAAAACCTGAAATAACCGCAGTTGGGGTAGATGTTATGTCTACAACTAAAGTAGACTCTTATTTAGTGTCCGGTGGTACCAGTATGGCATGCCCGGGTCTGGCAGGTGGGCTGGCGCTGCTGTCTGAAAGATATAAGCAAATAAATAGTAATGTAAATGCACCTGCAAATATTTTGAAGGCCTTGATACTGAATACATCTACAGATATTGGTAATCCAGGGCCCGACTACACATTTGGTTTTGGTTTTATGAATGTTGCCAAAGCCATAAATGCATTGAATAATAATCAGTACATATCAGGTTCAGTAAACAATGGGGGGCAAATAACATACAATGTAAATGTACCACCAAATACAGCGCAACTAAAAGTGATGTTGTTGTGGTTTGATGCACCTGCAAGTACAGCATCAACCAAACAGTTGGTAAACGATTTGGACGTAATAGTAACAACACCTGCCTCAGTCATTCACAAACCCCTTATTTTAGATGCGACGCCTGCTAATATTCTGAAAAATGCTGTAGAAGGAGATGATAGACTAAATAATACGGAACAGATAGTTATTAATAATCCACAGACAGGTAACTATGTGGTTACCATAAAAGGGTTCAACGTACCATCAGCTAGTCAGGACTTTATTCTTACTTATGATTTTATTGAGCAAGGTGTTAAGTTGACATATCCTACTACGGGTGCACAGGTTGCTGCAGGTGATAGTCTCAGGATTTATTGGGATGCATCTGAAAGTACTAATACACAGCGCTTAGAATATTCTATTGACGGAGGTAGCAACTGGCAGCAAATTGCTAATAATATTGATGCCTCACAAAGGTATTACACTTGGTTTGTACCTGCTGGTATTAGCAGTGGTAGGTGCATTATGAGAGTAGTAAGAAATGTGACGAATGAACAAAGTAGTAGTGGCTTGTTTGTAATTAATCCGATGCCTGTTGTAGCACTGGCGGCTATTCAATGCCCAGAATATATAAATATACAATGGCAGGCAATTCCTAATGCATCGGCCTATGAGGTAATGCGGAAAATAGGTCCTGCGATGGTTGTTACAGATACGGTTACAACGACAGAATATATTTACGGAGGGTTAGCGCCTGATAGTATTTACTATGTTGCAGTAAGGCCTATAATAGATGGGATGAGTGGATATCGCAGCCTTGCTGCAAAACGTATGCCCAATGACGGAGATTGTACTGGGAGTATTTCCGACGGAGATATTTCTGTAAGAAAAATTGATAACCCTTTATCTGGCAGGCTATTGACGAGTAACGCGCTTACCAATAAAGAAGAATTGACTATAGCATTGCGCAATCTGGATGACATGCCGGTAGCTTCTTTCAGAGTCGGGTATAGTATTAACGGCGGTGCATGGAAATCAAAAGACTTTAATATTACATTGCCCGCAAACAGCATTAAACCTGTGAAAGTAGATACAGTTGATTTGTCTGCAGCCGGGCAGTATAAGCTTGTGTTGGCTATTCAAAATTTATCAGCAACTGACCCTCGGAGTATTAATGATACCATTACAACTATTGTTCGTCAATTGAATAACCCTGCTGTTAATCTAAATACTGTTATTGAAGAAAACTTTGAAAGCTGGCCAATTATTGACACACAACTACCAATATTTGGCGTTAGCCCCGACGAACGTTGGGACTATAATAATGCAAATGATACTTGCCGAATGAGGAGTTTTGTGAAAAAAGACATCACAATATCAGGCAACAGATCTGTAAGTTTAGATGCGTCTATACATTCATTGAATAATCATAGAAATACGTTGACGGGCACGTACAATCTAGCTAACTACAATGCTAATAATGAGGAGGTGCGGTATGAATTTGATTATGTATTGCATGGCTATACGCCTGACGATGATAGTAATGCTGTTTATGTAAGAGGGGATGATACTAAGCCTTGGATTCGTTTAGTGTCATACGACGTTAAACTGGCAGGGACAGGTAAAACAGGTAAATCAGGAACGTTATCTGTTACAGATGCGTTACTTGGTGCTAAACAAAATTTTAGCACCAGCAGTCAGGTGATGTTTATGCAAAATGATCTGTCACTTATTAGTAAACAAAATTTTGGAAGAGGTGTCACAATAGATAACCTCAAAATGTATACTGTACAGAATGATATACAATTGATAGCTATTGTATCCCCAATGGTATCTGAATGTGGATTAACAGGTCCACAGTCATTGACCGTGAAAATAAGAAACGGAGTGAACCAAAAGCTTGATAATGTGCAGCTATATTTTTCATTAGATAATGGAGCAGTAGTAAATGAAACATTGACTTCCATAAATGGTAAACAAACAATGAACTACACGTTTAGTAACAAGATAGATTTGACTAAAAATGGTAGGCATGTGTTGGATATTTGGTTGTCTGTTGATGGAGATACTTATCTGCTTAATGACAGTTTACTGAAGTACGAATTCTACAATCAACCATTGATAAAGACATATCCTTATATAGATGACTTTGAGGCTTCAAATGGTGGTTGGTATGCAAATGGTATAGACAATTCATGGAGCTATGGAGTAATAGCATCACCTAAAATAAATAAGGCAGCTAGTGGCATAAATGGTTGGAAAACCAATCTTACAGGTATTTATAACGACTATGAGCAGTCATATTTGTATTCACCTTGCTTTGATTTATCTGCATTACAAAATCCGACTTTTAGGTTTAAGCGTGCTGTTGATATAGAAAACTGTGGTGCTGTATTTTGCGATGGTGCATTTATGGAATATAGTACTAATGGAACTGAATGGCAAAAACTTGGTACGTGGAGTGAGGGTAGTAACTGGTACAATGATACCCTCTATAATATGTGGTCTATAGAGAACAGCGTAAAGTGGCAGACATCATCTATCCCTTTGCCCAAAAAGGAATCAACATTGCGCCTGAGGTACCATTTCACATCAGACATGGGTGCCGAGCGTGAGGGTATAGCTGTAGATGATGTAGAGGTTTTTGATGATCTACCAGAAGTAGTTGAAAACAATTTGTTGAATGTAGTACCTAATCCTACCAAGGATGGTAAGGTTATAATAGACTGGACAGCACATGGTGGTACAGTAATGGAGTTAGTGATATTTAATATTGTTGGTAATAAAGTATATGAAGCTAAAGCTACCGCCAAAGAGGGGCGTAACTATACTACTTTGCAAACACCGAATTTTCAACATGGTGTTTACCTCTATCACATTATGGTAGGCGATAAAAAGTATACCAGAAAGATTGTGTATCTATAGGTTATCTGTTGAATAATATATTCAGATAGAATGATGGCTTACGGAGTTTGTCTCTAAGGTCCATATCGGTAAACATACAGCTAATGGTATCACTGAGTGATTTGCTTTTATTAGCTTTATTTACAACAAAGTTGAACAGCCATGGGAAGCGACACAGACGTTGCAGGGTAGAGCTGATTTTCAACTCATCACCCAAGCGTTTGTATAGTACATCATCGTATTCTGTTTTCAGGAAGCTACGGTTATACTTACCTTCTTTCAATGCTTTCTCAGCGGCGTAGGCTGCAAGCATTCCGCTATACAATGCATTGCCTATGCCTTCTCCGCTAAACGGATCTACTAGGCTGGCTGCATCGCCTGTCAGCATGAAGTTGTCTCCTGATACCGGTAGCTGTTCCATACCCATTGGCAGCCCCCAACCTTGTATTTTATCAACCAACGTTGCATTAGCAAAACGAGGGCTGATGTCAGGATTGGTTCTGATGGCATGCAGCATCTGCTCACGTAGGTTTATCTTTTTCTTGCGGATAACATCCGACAATATCCCTACGCCAACATTAGCCATGCCATTCGGCATAGGGAATATCCATAGATAACCCGGGAGCATTTCGGGTAAGAAATGCAACTCTATAAAATTCTCTTTATTAAGGCCTGTTATGCCTGTATAATATGCTCTTAGTCCAACAGCATATGCTTTAGCAGATGAGTGTTCTGTAAGCAGTGTTTTGCGGGTAATGCCTTTGTCTCCGTCTGCGCCGATAATCATTGGAGCAGTTACTTCTACTGTTTCGTTATCTTTTACAAATACTACAGTAATAGTACTGTTGTTGTTTCTTTTAATTTCTTTGATATCGGCACCCTGATAAATAGTGTTATACTGCGACGGCAGTTTCTCAAACAGGAAGTTGTCGAAAACCATACGTGGGGTAGTAAAACCGGGAGCTTGCTCGTCGGGTTTGCGATTAGGATTGTAAGGTATATTCAGCGACTTGCCATTTGGTGCAACGAATATTATGCCGTGACTTGGTGTAAACTTATCTGCCTGTTTGAATACTTCCTCCAACCATTGTGGGTTAGCTTTGCGCATTACAAATGCGGTCTTACCACTACATGCATCACCACATACCTTGTCTCGGGGGAAAACTGCCTTATCTATAATAATGTGAGGAATGCCGGACTGTGTAAGGTATACAGAAGTACCCGCGCCTGCCGGTCCTGCACCTATTATTATTACTTTGGTTTCCAGTTTAGTAGTCATTTGCCTATATCAAGATGGGCAAATTTAGTGTTTAAAAGCAGGAGTTTTGGAAAATAAAAACTACATGCCTAAATTAGTTATGCATATACCTAATTAAATTAGGTGTGGTTTCAAGATGGAACAAAATCAGGTAGTAAAGGGCAGTCTTACAACAATTATAATGAAGCTATTGGAAGACAATGGCAGGATGTATGGTTATGAGATGACCAAAGTCGTAAAGGAAATAACTGCCAACAAAATGAATATCACTGAGGCCGCATTGTACCCGGCACTGCACAAGTTGGTGGCAGATGATATACTGACTACAACCACGGAGATGGTAGATGGTAGAATGCGTAAGTACTATACCCTTACGAAAAAAGGAAAGAAAGAAACAGCTAATAAAATAAGCGCATTACAGGAAGCGCTAGATTCTGTTCAATTAATTCTAAACCCGAAGATTGCAAATGGATAAAATGAAATTATCACAGGAAGAATTAAAAGAGCTCAGGTACTTCATCTACAAACGTGGCTTCAGAGAGCCAGAGGTAATGATGGAAATACTGGACCACTTTGCATGTAAGGTGGAAGATAAGCTAAGTTCAAAGCCCGGAATGAGCCTTGAAGAAGCGATGAAGGAAGCACATAATGAATTTGGCTATAACGGCTTTTATAGCATCAAAGCATCGCTTGATGTATTTACCAGAAAGAGATACAAAAATGTGTACTGGGCACAGGTAAAAGCTGTTCTGAAAAATATACCTGTTATGTTGTTATTAGCTGCTCTAGGATATGGAATATACACTGCTTCTGTGTGGGCGTTTGTAAACAAGAAAACTGATTGGATGTTTGATGAGAATGTCGTCGGTATAAGCTTTTGGTTAATAATGCTTATTGCGGAGTTGTACAAGTTACAGCGTATCAACAAGAATTTGAAAAAAAGCTACCACATACATATAGCTAAGATGGCAGTTGTTTTTGCACCCTATGCACTTTGGTTGTTTTTACCAACACGTATGACAGATTCTCCTAAACGAATTCTTTTCAGTTCGCTGGTTATAGCATTGATAGCTGTGTGGTATATAGTACATTACATCGCTTCTTGGAAGCTGCTAAAAACAGCACAAAAAGACTACGAAGAATTCAAGTCATTTCATCCAAACGAAAATCCCCTCGCATAGCAAGGGGATTTTTTTTTATTTCAAAAGTGTTGCATGGACTACTTAGCCATGTACATCACTTCTTTTACCAGTTTAACAGTGCGCGCTACGTCCGGCAAATATGCAGCTACCAGATTTGGTGCATAGTGCATATTTGTATCAGCAGATGTAATGCGACGTATTGGGGCATCCAGATAATCGAATGCTTCTTTTTGTACACGATAGCATATTTCAGAAGATACAGAAGCAAATGGCCATTGTTCTTCAACAATTACGAGCCTGTTTGTTTTCTTAACAGATTCTACGATAGTATGCCAGTCCAGTGGGCGTATAGTACGCAGGTCTATCACCTCTGCACTTATACCTTCTTTTGCTAGTTCTTCTGCAGCACCAAGCGCCACTTTCATCATTTTGTTGAAAGAAACGATAGTAACATCTGTACCCGCACGTTTGATGTCTGCTTTACCTATTGGTATCAGGTATTCTTCTTCAGGTACTTCACCTTCATCACCATACATTACTTCGCTTTCCATGAAGACAACAGGATCCTCATCTCGGATAGCAGATTTCAGTAAGCCTTTTGCATCGTAAGGGTTAGAAACAGAAATTACCTTCAAGCCCGGGATATTAGCATACCAGCTCTCAAATGCTTGAGAGTGCTGAGCCCCCAACTGACCTGCAGAACCGTTAGGGCCACGGAAAACGATAGGGCAGCTAAACTGGCCGCCGCTCATTGATACCATTTTGGCCGCGTGGTTCAGTATCTGATCCAACGCCAATACAGCAAAGTTCCATGTCATGAACTCTACGATAGGGCGTGTGCCGTTTGTAGATGCACCCACAGCTATGGCTGCAAAACCAAGCTCTGCAATAGGTGTATCCAAAATGCGGCGCGGACCAAATTCATCCAACATACCCTGACTCACTTTATACGCGCCATTGTATTGTGCTACTTCTTCACCCATCAGAAAAATGCTGTCGTCACGACGCATTTCTTCTTGCATTGCTTCCCTTAGTGCCTGCCTGAATGAGATAATGCGGCTCATAAATATCTTACTTGGTTTAATTTGTTCTTGTTCAAAAATGGTTGGTAAAGATAGTGATTCAGGGGTTATTTCTTGCTTGCAGGTTTAAAAGAAACGGTGCTTGTACCACCATTGTCCGTAAACTTCAGTTTCAATGCTTCTTTGGTAAGCTCTAAAACCTCCATTTTAATGGCTGTAGCTGCTTCGGATTTTTTGGACTCCTCCAGTGTCAGGTATTTACCTTCTTTGTCAATTGACCACTTAACAGTATCAACTTGGCCGCTAAAGTCCATGATAGCAGTTCCTTTTTTATCGAAGTTGAATATAGTGTTTTCAACAGAGTGTTGTTGCATAGACTTGTAGTCATTCAACTGTGCCTTTAATGATTCACGGGCACTATCTACATTACTGAAACCATATATCGCAATATTGGCAGCCGCATCACCAGCTTTGCCAAAAGTATCCAGAAATCTTTCCTGCTCTGCGAAAAAAGAATCCTGCTGTGGGTTGTCAACTTTCACAGCCTGCCATTTGCCGGCAATCATATCTTCTTTGCTTTGGCTGCATGCAGCTAAAGCAATAGGTAATGCAATGAGTAATATGCTCTTTTTCATGTACTGTTATTATGGAATGATAAGCCTGAAATAGCCTTTCCATTCTTGTGTTGTTAATAAGCTTTCCAGCGCAGGAAACTTTGCCTGATCTGTAACCCGCGAGTATACTTTCTTCAGGAAAGTATAACGCTCAGGATCGTTTTTAAGTGTACGTGCCAGTATGCGCGCCTGATTGGTAGTGAAGCAATTGTCTTCTGTTTTATCAAGCAGGTATTTAAGGCGATTATTATCAGATTTGTCATTTGCTTTTTTCTGAATTGCTTCAAACAAATCTAAATCGATTGCTTTAGGGCAATCGCTGTTTGGGATTGCAACTTGTCCTTTATATTGGTCATTAGTTCTTACTGTGCCTGAATTGGTCGACTTCTGATTATTGTCTATTTCAAAATCTACAAATTCAGGACCGTTTACCTGTTTAGTATTTGCAACTGGCTCATTGTTTTCCGGGATGCTAAGAGGGGGAGTATTGATAGTCGTATTTGTAACGTTACTTTCTGTTTGTTCTACATGTTCTTCACCTTCCACAGCCTTCAATTGTGCTATGTTTGTTACTTTATGTTCCGGTTGAGGGTAGGCTGGTTTGTATTCTTTTACGGGCCTTATTCCCTGTACTTTATCGTCTTCAATGCTATTGCCTGCAGGCAGGTAAAACTGTTCCTGCAGGTCATAAAGAGAAAATTCATCGTTTTTTCTTGTAAGCAGAAAACCTCTGCATCCATTTTCAGGTACCTGTATGGTAAATGTTTGCACAGGATATATGTTTTGCTGAAAAAGTATTTGAACTTTTACTGGGCCAGGTGCTAGTTGGGAAATGATACAATAGTTTTTGCCATAGCGCGGCATCATTTCATCTTCAAACTTTACATAAAAAGGCGTTTGTTTATCGCCCTGTATGTAAACATAAGAGAAGCCATTGGCAAAGGTGTTGCCAGCCAACAGTAACAATAGGAGCGATATGTATGTATAGAGGTGTCTCAATGTGTTTTTTATTCCAGTTCTATTAGTATGGTACCTTTTTCTACAGCGGTACGTTCGTTTATTTTGATAGCTTTTACTGTAGCAGGGCCTGTTGCTTTCAAAACGTTTTCCATCTTCATGGCTTCCAATATCAGCAGGCCATCTCCTTTGTTTATCTGTTGCCCAGGTTCAACCAATACTTTCAATATCATACCCGGCATTGGTGCTTTTACAGGCTCTATTTTTTGCATAGCCTTCAGGTCTAGGCCCATGCTGCTCAGTAATTGGTCAATTGGTTCTTTGATGGCTACTGTATATGGCTGACCATCAATTTTCAACACCAGTTCCTTTGCTTTCGTATCTACTTTTTCAACAGTTGCAGTGTAGCTTTTATTGTCGAGCAACACGCTTATCAAACCATTGGGCTGAACCTGTATATCCAAAGCCGCAGGTGTGTCATTTATCATCCATTGGCCATCTACTTGCTCAATTGCGAAGTTGCTTTTATTATTGATAGTTGTCTGTAGCATATCGAGTCGCAAAAATAATCAATAAACGTTGGCTAACTGCATTTTCTGAATATAAATAAGCTGCTATTTTACCCTGTTTGGGGGGTAATAAGACAGCTTTTAAACACTATTTTAGCGTGTAATTAACGTTTTTAATGAAATTTTATTCTAATATATCGCTTTGTGCATGCTTATTAATGGCATTTATGGTAAGCTCTTGCAGCAGCAAAAAAGTTATCAAACAGAAAGTTACACTTAATGAAATAAGTGTTAGTGCGAAGAACAACCCGTATAGTATATACAGAGCTACAACTGCTAAAGAATGGGAGATAATACATACACATGTTTCTCTCAACTTCGACTGGAAAGGGAAAACTGCAGATGGTGAGGCAAGACTGCAATTGATGCCGTATTTCTATGCAACAGATTCGTTGGTATTGGATGCTAAAAGTATGCGTATAGATGCAGTAGAATGGAGCAGCGGTAGTTGGAACAGTATTACGTTTCACAACTATGCAAATGATAAATTAACGCTTCGATTCAGTAAACCTGTAACCAGAGATAGTCAGATACATATTTATATCAAATACAAAGCAATGCCATATGCAACTGCAGGTGGTGGCAGCAAAGCTATAAACGATGATAGGGGATTGTATTTTATAAATACAGATTATGCAATTGCAGGAAAGCCTGCGCAGATATGGACACAAGGTGAAACAGAATCAAACAGCCATTGGGTGCCAACTATTGATAAACCCAACCAGCGAACAGCTACTCGGATTGAACTTACTGTGCCTGATAGTTTCACCACCCTTAGTAATGGTGTATTACTAAAACAGGAACCACTTGCGGGTGGTATGCGAAAAGATACATGGAGTATTCACAGTCCGATACAGGTGTATGCTATGACATTTGCCATTGGTAAGTATGAGGTAATAAAAGACAGAGAAACAAAATCGGGCAGGGAAGTAAGTTATTATGTGGAACCCAAATTTGCACCCTATGCAAAAGATATCTTCAGGAATACACCTGATATGATTGATTATTTTTCGCAAGTAACAGGCGTATCGTATCCATGGGATAAGTATAGCCAAGTGGTAGTGAGGGATTATATCTCCGGTGCAATGGAAAATACCAGTGCCAGTACGTTTGGTGAGTTTATGAACAAGAACCATAGGGAAATTGCAGACGCAGATAATGATGATATCGTTGCACATGAGTTATTCCACCAATGGTTTGGAGACTATGTAACTGCAGAATCATGGTCTAACCTTACCCTGAATGAGTCTTTTGCAACCTATGGAGAGCAGTTGTGGCGCAGGCATAGATATGGTAAAGCATCTGTTGACAAAACCATCAGAGATGACCTGAATACATATTTGGGTAGTAACAGTACAGAACCACTGGTTCGCTTTCATTATCGTGATAAGGAGGATATGTTTGACAGGGTATCGTATCAAAAAGGTAGTGTCATTCTTCACTATCTGCATCAGCTAATGGGCGACGAAGCCTTCTCAAGAGCCATGTTGATATATCTGACTCGTAATGCTCTAAAACCTGCGGAAGCTACACAATGGAGATTGGCTGTAGAAGAAGCAACAGGAAAAGACTGGAACTGGTTCTTCAATCAATGGTACTATAGAGGAGGGCATCCTCAACTGGATATTAAATACACTTATGATGATGAACAAAAGCAGCTGAAAGTAGAACTTACTCAGAAGCAAAAAGAGGGTGTTTTCATTCTGCCATTCAAAACGGATATTGTATACGGTAGTGAAAGAATTACTGAGGATTGGCTGATAGAAACGAAAAGTAAGGTGTTTACATACCCCTACAAAAATGGGGTGAAGCCAATGATAATACCTGATGTATATCATTGGGTAGTAGGTACTATTGATGAAAATAAAACATCTGGGGAATGGCTAAATACATACAAGGCAAGCGGAGATGACATTGTAAGCCGGTTGAAGAGTATTGAACAGATAGGGAAGGATATAGATGACACAAATAATCAAGAGATAATTAATACGGCACTGAAAGATAAGGATGCTTATGTAAGAGAAGTGACAGTAGGTTTGCTAGCCCCGATAACCAACACTAAGCTGCAAGACAAGTGGAAAGCAGATGTACGATACATAGCCACCAACGACCCCAATAACCAGACAAGAGCAAGGGCTATATACACACTGGGGTATTGGAAGGATAATAATTCAAAAGATCTGATGTTGGAATCTGTATCAGATAGTTCTTATGCAGTAGCTGGTGCATCTTTAAGTGCGCTCAATCGTATGGATAAAGACACGGCCTATTCGCTGGCTAAAAAATACTACTATACACAACCTGCAGGTGAGTTGGAAAATGTTATTTGGGAAGTGATTGGTGAGCGTGGTAAAGATGATGACATCAAGTTGTTTGAAGAAAAAGCCAATTACTATTATGGAAGAGACAGGATAAGCTTTGCTAACGCGCTTTCTATGTATATAGACAGGGTACGCAATGATGATGCTTTTGAAAGAGGGATTGGTCTGTTTACAGTAGTAGTAAAAGATGAAGCTATAAAAAGCTACAGGCAGTCTGAAGGATTGTATTTGATAATGGTAGCAAACGCTTACAAACAACAGTTGAAGGACAATACTACCAATGCAATAGATAGAGAAAGAGCTAATATAAGACTGCAACGCCTAAAAAAAGCTATAGAACTGATGCAGAAAGAGGAAAAAGATGAGGAGATAAGGAGTGTGTATGAAACATATACAAACAGAATCTTCAACTAAACTGCATTAGCTTTTTGAAGAAAAATCTGGTGCAGCTCTAACACTTGTGGTATGATGGCGTGTGAGCCATAGTTGTTGATGACAAAATCACAACGACTCATTTTTTCATCTTCAGCCATTTGGTTTGCAATTCGCTGCAAAATCTTTTCTTCTGTAGCGCCATCACGTTGCAGCGCACGCTGCAGACGAATGTCTTTTGGTGCATATACACCCACCATAATATCCATTTGTGTATAACTGCCACTTTCAAAGAAGATTGCAGCTTCTTTTATGGTGTAAGGTGCAGACTGTTTATTCATCCATTCATTACCATACGTCAGCACGGCAGGGTGTATAATCTGGTTGAGTTGCTGTAGCAATGCAGGCTTACCGAATACGAATGATGCTATCTGCTGTCGGTCAGGATGATTGTTTTTATATACTTCGTTCCCGAATAGCTGCTTTACGGCAGTGATTACAGTTTCGTCATGTTCCATAATGTATTTGGCTGCTGCGTCAGCGTCAAATACAGGTATGCCGAGTGTTTCAAACACCCGGCATACTACAGATTTTCCGGAGCCAATGCCCCCTGTTATACCTACTTTCAGCATAGGTAATAAATAAATTATTTAGTTGCTGTACCTTCTGTTTTTTTACGGAATGCAGCAGTCATTTCCATAGAAACTGCAGAGCGGTCGATAGTCATGAAAGAACCACGGCTAACCTCAATTTGCAGTGTTCCGTCTTCATTTACACGGTTTATTACAGCATGTATGCCTGCAGTAGTTATGATTTTTTCACCTGCTGCAATAGCTTCCTGAAATTTCTTTTGTTCTTTAGCACGTTTAGCCTGCGGGCGAATCATAAAGAAATACATCACGGCAATCATACCTACCATGAAAATCAGTGAAAAATAAGGACTTCCCTGTGGAGTCTGTAAAAGGATCGTCATCAGATTTACGAACATTGTATTTGTGTTTATTGAGATTAATATTGTTTATGTGTTTCTGTATTCAGCGTGGTAGAGATTACGTTAGGGTCAGCTTTGCCAGGGGTTACATCTGCTTTGATATACAGCATATGTGTTCCTTTTGCAGAGTTGGTAACGATGGTAACTGATTTTTCCTGATGGTTAGGTTTGCCTGCAGAGTTGAACTTTACAGTTATTTTTCCTGTTTCTCCCGGTTTTACCGGGTCGTGTGGGAAGTCTGGTGCAGTGCAACCACAAGAGCCTTTTGCACTGCTGATGATAAGAGGTGTTTTACCATTGTTTTTAAAATCAAAGTCATAAGTAACGACCTCGCCTTCCTGCATATTGCCAAAATTGTGCAAGGTATCTGTAAAATCCATTGTCGGTAGCTCGCTAAGCGTTGCCTGATCTACACCTTCTGCACTGGCAGGATTGTTTACCAAATCGGCACTAAGCTTGCCTGAACCATGTTGTTTTACCTCTTCTTTACAAGCAGTAAAAGCTAATGTTGATGCTGTAATTACGAACAATAGTTTTTTCATAATAAGCAAATTTAAGACTTACGGTTACGTTCTTGTTTGCGTATCAGGTTTTCTCTTTCCAGATCTTTCAGAATATTATCCAGAACGCCATTTACAAACTGTCCACTTTGTGGTGTGCTGTATTGTTTGGCTATCTCTATATATTCGTTAATAGTAACTTTTGTAGGTATGGTAGGGAAGTACAGCATTTCACAAACACCCATACGCAGCAGCAGCAGGTCTATTAGTGCAACGCGTTCGGCATCCCAGTTTATCAGTTTAGGCTGAATCAACTCCATGCAATAATCTTCTTTTTCCAGAACAGTATGCATCAGGTTATGGGCATATTCACGTTTTTCTGCAGAAATCAGATTCAGAAAGTTGATTTTGCTACTGCTTTTGAAGAAGTTTTCCATCAGCATGGCAGCCATATCTTTGTCGTCTTCCCAACCCGGCAGTTCTTCCATGAAGTGCTCCTGAAGTGCTTCATTTTCCCAAATCAGCTTCTCCCAAATCAGTTGGAGTATTGCTTTTTCACGGGCTGTTTCGCGCTCTTTAGCTGTCGTGTATTTTATGTATTCAGGTTGCTGAACCAGTTGTAGGTAGAGTTTTTTAATCCATTCTTCATCTATGTACTGATCCAGTTTAGCTTCTTTCACTTTTTCAGAGAAAGTCTGGTTTTGCAGTACATCCCACATATATTCATTGCCTGCAATTTTGGTGTTAACGTTCAGATCTTCGGCAGTAGGCAGATATTTAGATGCTCTTTGCATGGCATCTGTTTCAACATATTGTGCTGTACGAAAAGTGTATAGTATAGATACTACAAATAAATCCAGAGAACGGTTGAGTTTGTCATTCAGTAGGGTAGTGCCTGTCTTTTTCTGTTGTTCCAATGCTATGGTATCCATGCTGGCCAACGTATACAACGTCTGCATCACTTTTACCCGTATATTTCTGCGGCTGATCATATGATATTAAGAACCTGTTTGACGCGCAAAGGTAAGAAAATACTTTGTTTTAAGCCGAATTGTAACGGAAAACCCTATATCTGGGCTATTGACCTAGCGCTGCAATGCATTTCTCCCTAATCGTCCATATTTCGTCGAGTGTATAGGGTAGTTGAGCCGTTTTTAACCATTCTGACAAAAACTGCTTGTGGTAAGACACTTTATAATCTGTTATCTGTTCGGGCTCAATAATGGATTCTTCCAGCAAATCAGATTGAAAGTTTAATGTTTTAGTAGTAGTACAATCAATTACGGAGCCATTGTATTTGAGGTAGTTGTGCGCTTCGGGTATGTATGTTAAGCCATATTCAGATAGTACTTTCTTTGTTTCTGGGGTATTTTGAGCATTCATTCGGAAAATGCCCATTACCAGCTCTATACTTGGTTGGCCATTTTCATCTGCAAGGCGCTTCAGAAGAATATGCTTAGTGCTACAAGTGCCTTTATTTTCGTTAAGGACACAATATATATCCCGTTTATCTGTATTTCTTCCATATGGTAAGGACTTCACATAGTTACATGCTTCTTCAAAGGTTGATATACCTCTTTGTAAGAACTGATTACTGATTTCTCTTCCGGATTGTATGCTGAAGTTTACCATGCATACAAATATAAGTTATGCTGTTTTCGAATCAGATACTTCTTCTGTTATGGCATTGTCGCCACTTACAATTTTTGAATACTTGACTTTAGCCGTAATGAACCATTTTTCAAAGTACTCGTAAGAAAGGGAGGCTATAACTACAGTAATGGTAATGGCTACTGCGTAATACAAAACATTGCCCCATACAGAATTGAGCGTAATGCCTTCATATAGCAGGAATTTCAGGCAAGCGGCCAGTACTATATTGTGGTACATGTACAGCCCATACGATATTTTACCAAGGTAGTTCAGTGGTTTATATTCCAGCGTTATAATAGACTTCGGGTTTGATGCCAGATTAAGTATCAGCACAACAAAAATTAAAGCATATAGCTGGTAAGTAAAGTAGGGTATAGCAAAACCTCTGATGGTGATTATAGTTACAATAACATAAAGCGCTATTTGCAGATACTTATTATATAGAATGTTCAGTACTTTTTCTTTTTTGTAGAAAAGAAGATATGCTCCGATACCACCGATAGCCATACAGTCTATACAGAAGTTTTGCCAGAACTGATAAAACTCGCTAATTCCCACATTGTGCTCATATTTACTGGTCAGTATGATCGAAGCCATTTTTATTGCAGTGTAAAAAACAATCACACCAACCAGCATGCTCAATGTTTTCTTTTTCCGAACTACAAGGGCTATAAGCAACGGCCATATTACATAAAACTGTTCCTCCACACCCACAGACCATGCCTGCTCTGCATACGGCACGTGTTTGTACATAGCATAGGCTACATCGGGTATAAATGAAAGAAACATCAACGTTTTGGCAAGGAAATGGTCATGTATTTCTTCGGTGTATCCCGGTACTGCCATCCCTTTAATTTGTGGCAGAATAAACAAGCCGAGTATTACAATAAAGTAATAAAGTGGCCAGATTCTTAGTATCCTGCGGATATAGAAGTTCTTGATAGATATGGTATTTGTTGCTTGTTGTTCTGCCAACAGCAGGTATGTAATCAGGAAGCCACTCAGTACAAAAAACAATATAATGCCTAACTGACCAAATACACCACCCACAAAAGATGTAGTGTAAATATTGGGTTGGCCAAACCAATACTTGGTCAGCTCAATATGGTGAATCATTACAGCCAGCGCTGCAACGAAGCGTATACTGTTGAGATTGGGGAAGTATACCCTTATATTAGACATTTGCAATACTTAATCAGCAAACATAATAAGTAATTGATGTACATACATTATAAAATGCAGTGATTTACATATTATTAACAATATTAATTAGAAACGTTGTGTTATATCAGCTGATTTTAGCCCAGTTATTTGTGGCTTTTTCCTGTAGCAGGATGTTTCGGATGGCAGCGTGTTGGGGGTGAGTCAGGCTCGGGTCGGCAGTAATGATATGTTGTGCAGCTATACGAGTCTGCTCTAATATGGCACTATCATCTACAATATCTGCAAGTTTGAATTTTAAGATACCGCTTTGGCGTGTGCCCGACAGATCCCCAGGGCCACGCATAGCAAGGTCTTTTTCTGCTATTATGAAACCATTGGATGTAGAGGTCATGATTTTCATGCGCTCTGCGCTTTCGTTGGATAGTTTATTGCCCGTTAGTAATATACAGTAAGACTGCTCAGCACCACGACCTACACGGCCACGTAGCTGATGTAACTGAGAAAGTCCGAAACGCTCCGCACTTTCTATCAACATTACACTGGCGTTAGGTACGTTTACACCAACTTCTATTACAGTAGTAGCAACCAAAATGTGTGCATGTCCTGCTACAAAACGCTGCATATTGCGTTCTCGTTCTTGTGCATCTTGTTTGCCATGCACCATGGCAATATTATACTTATGGTCTGGGAAGAATACCTTCACTTGTTCAAAGCCTGCCATTAGGCTTTCATAGTCCATTTTTTCAGACTCTTCTATGAGCGGATATACGATGTATGCTTGTCTTCCTTTATCTATTTCTGTTCTGATAAAGTCCATTACATTAGCACGACGCATTTCATTGCGGTGTACCGTTTTTATTTCCTGCCTGCCAGGTGGTAGCTCGTCTATTACAGATACATCAAGGTCACCATACAGTGTCATGGCCAACGTACGTGGTATAGGCGTTGCTGTCATTACAAGCACATGGGGTGGAGTGGTGTTCTTCTGCCATAGGCGCGAACGTTGTGCCACACCAAATCTGTGCTGCTCATCTATGATGGCCATGCCAAGATTGTGAAACTGTACGGTGTCCTCCAACAGTGCATGCGTTCCTACAACTATGGGTATGGAGCCATCTTTCAATCCTTGCAATGTTTCTTTTCTTTCCTTGCCTTTGGTAGTACCGGTTAATACAGCAACCGGAATGCCCATTTCATCCAGTAGCTTTTTTGTACCCTGAAAGTGTTGCTGTGCAAGTATTTCTGTAGGTGCCATCAGGCAAGCCTGAAAACCATTGTCCATAGCAAGCAACATAGCCATTACTGCTACCATTGTTTTACCACTACCTACATCGCCTTGCAATAGGCGGTTCATTTGCTTGCCGGTTGCTGTATCAAGCCTTATTTCTTTCAATACACGTTTCTGTGCACCTGTAAGTTGAAAGGGGAGGTGGTTATTATAGAAGTTGTTGAAATTATTGCCGACTTTATCAAACCTCCAACCAGGTTGAATAGTATGTTGCAAACGTAGTTTCGCAATCTTCAATTGAGATGCCAGCAGTTCCTCCCACTTCAGCCTATAGCGTGCAGCCTGCATATGTTCTTCCGTATCAGGGAAGTGAATCCATTTAATGGCGTTGTAGCGGCTACATAGCTGGTATTGGCTTATGATATTGGGAGGGAGTATCTCGGGTATATCTCCCTGTTTTACTTTCTCAAAAAGGCTTTGGGTTATCTTGGCAAAAGAACGGTTGCTGATACCTCTTGCACGTAGTTTTTCCGTTGTAGGATAAACAGGCTGCATGCCGGGTATAGCCGTTTCACTATTCAGTGGCTCTATTTCGGGGTGGGCAATGTTTGGTACTCCATTAAAGAACGAAACTTTACCGAACAGAATATATCGCCCGTGATCTACCAACGATTTCTTCATCCACTGTGCACCCTGAAACCATATCAGTTCTATCTGTCCTGTTTCATCGTAAAATGTAGCAACCAATCTTTTCTTTCTGCCTTCTCCTTCTTCAAATATATTGACGATGGTGCCCAGCAATTGCACATATTCTGTAGTGCCATTTATCCCCGATACTTTGTCAACCCTCGTCCTATCGAAGTAGCGGTAAGGGTAGTGGTACAGCAAATCGCCAAACGTGGCTATCTCCAGTTCCTTGCGTAGCATTTCTCCCCGTTGCGGGCCTACGCCTTTCAGGTATTCTATGGGAGATTCTAATATGGAAGCGAAATTGCTGATGGCAAAGTATTTAAGGCAAATATAAAGCAGACAAGTTATTGCTGTTATTTACCTTCTTTATCAACAGCCAGAACTGTCTTTAGGTTGAGCGATTTGGCAGCTTTCATTACCGTTACAATGCTTTCAGCTTGTGCCTGTTTATCTGCATTGATAACAACTGTCGGCTCTGCATCCTGCGATTTTACAACAATTGCATTTATGGCACTCGCAAGAGAGTCTGCAGATGTAGCCTGCGTACCTACAAAGAATTGTTGCTCAGGTGTAATAGATACCACAACAGTTTGCTTGGCTTTTGTATCGCTTTTGGCACTTGGTATAGAAAGCTTTATCACATTGGGATTGGCCAATGTAGATATAATAAGAAAGAACAATAGCAGAATGAACAGAATGTCATTCAGTGCAGATGCATGCGATTCAGGCTTTTCCCTGAGATGTTTCCGAAGATTCATTACAAGGACTATTTAGCAGGTTCGTGAAGGATATCCAGAAACTCAACCGCAGCACTTTCCATACGGTTTACATTCTTGTTTATTTGTGCATTCAGGTAGTTATATGCGACGTAGGCCAACAAACCAATTATCAAACCTACAGCAGATGTCACCATTTTGGTATAGATACCGCTTGCAATACCTTCTATAGAAAAGCCCTGGTGTTGAATGTTGAAGAACAGGATAATCATACCTGCTATGGTACCCAGAAACCCGAACATTGGTGCAATACCTGCTATTGTTGATAGCATAGAAATGTTCTTTTCCAGTTGGTATACTTCTAATTTACCGGCGTTCTCCATCGATTTTTCAATATGGTCTATTGGCTTACCTATACGGCTAAGACCTTTGTCTATCATGCGTGCTATAGGACCCTGTGTATTCTTAGCAAGCGATTTTGCTGCTTGCAGATTACCATCTGTTACATGTTCTCGTATGCGCGACATGAAGGTTGGGTCGAATGAAGAAGCACGTTTTATTGCCATCAGTCGCTCTGCAAATACATATACCATCAACACAGAGCATATCAGCAGTGGTATCATCAGGACACCACCTTGCATCAACAAGTACCAAAGCGAAATTTCTTCCTTTTTAGCTACAGCATCTGCTGCCGTAGCAACTGTATCTATCTGTAATAGTATGGAGAGTAAAGACATAATGAATAATAGACTAACTGTAATAATAATAAATTTTTGCGGCTATGCTGATGGCATTTTGTTAAAATGAAAAAGCCGGCATATAGCCGGCTTGCATATAAGCTTGATTTCTGATTAACCGATAGATACCAGTTCCAGTTCAAAAATCAGGTCTTTACCAGCCAATGGGTGGTTTGCATCCAGTACTACAACTTCTTCCAGTACTTCTGCAATCACTACAGGAAATACGTTGCCGATGTTGTCGCTCATGTGCAGTTCCATACCTACGGCAGGTTGCATATCAGCAGGAAAATCGCTTTTAGGATATTCCATCATCATGTCATCCCTGCGTTCGCCGTAAGCGTTTTCAACCGGAATATTAACAGTTTTTTTATCGCCTACTTTCATATCCAGCAGCGCATCGTCAAAGCCCTTAATCACTTGTCCGCTGCCAACGGTAAACTGTAGTGGATCGCGGCCTTCAGAGCTGTCAAAAGTTGAGCCATCTGTAAGTTTTCCGTGATAATGTACACTTACAGTATCACCATTTTTAACTTGTTGCATGTAATTTGTTTTAATAAATACTAATAATGATGCAAGTTAAGGCTTAATATCGGAAACGCAGGATTATCTTTATGCCAAAATCAGAAATTTTAATGCTGAAGCGTATATCATATATGCTATGCCTGATGCTGTTTGCAGTTGCTGTAAAAGCTCAAAAACAGGCAGAGCCAAAATACAAACCACTGCGCGGTGGTAGTGAGGTTGTAGTAGCTGCCGAAAGGATGGATGCATACCTGCCTTTGCTCAAAAATAAACGCGTAGCACTCATTATAAATCAGGCATCTGTAGTAGGTGGTGAGCGCAGTCTTTTAGATACCTTATTAACAGTAGGTGTGAAAGTGGTTAAAGTGTTTGTACCCGAACATGGTTTTCGCGGAGAGGCACAGGCAGGGGAGCATGTAGATAATAGTATTGATAGTGCTACACAATTGCCAATTGTATCGCTGTATGGCGATAACAAAAAACCCAAGCCTGAGTTTCTGAAAGATGTGGATGTTGTAGTGTACGATTTGCAGGATGTAGGTGTACGTTTTTATACCTATATATCTACTATGCAATATGCAATGGAAGCATGTGCGGAAAACGGTAAGGAATTTATTATTCTGGACAGGCCCAATCCTAACGGACACTATGTAGATGGTCCGGTTCTGAAGCCCGAATTCAAGTCTTTTGTAGGTATGCAGCCAATACCTATAGTGTATGGTATGACGGTTGGTGAATATGCAAAAATGCTGGTAGGTGAAAAGTGGGTGAAAGGTATAGAGAAGCTGAACATGAAAGTGATAACCTGCGGAGAGTACGACCATACTGCTTTGTATACATTATACATACGTCCTTCTCCCAATCTGAAAAATATGGCTGCAATAATGGCTTATCCATCTATGTGCCTGTTTGAAGGTACGGTAGTAAGTGTAGGCCGTGGTACATCTACACCGTTTCAGGTATGGGGACACCCATCATTTAAAGGAAAAACAATGTACAGCTTCAGGCCTGTACCTGTATGGGGCAAGCCCGATCCGCTTTATGCGTTTCAAGACTGCTTTGGTCAACTGGCTGTAATGACAAAAGAAGAGGCGCTTACCATCATAAACAGAAGAGTGCGCCTGGTATGGCTGATAAAAGCATATAATTGGTATGAGGATAAACCTAAGTTTTTTAATACGTTTTTTGAGAAACTGGCAGGTACTGCTGAGTTGAGAAAACAAATAGAAAGCGGTATGTCTGAAGATGCCATACGTGCTACGTGGAAGAAAGATATTGATGCTTTCAAAAAGATAAGAAAGAAGTATTTGTTGTACCCCGATTTTGAATAAGCGTTTTCGCACCCCTTACGTAAACTACCCATGCAGGTAATATTTGTATCGCTATATAATTTCTTTGCACGCAATAAGAGGCTATACTGGGTTATATTCTTAGGTAGCTTTTTGTTGTTAGGTTTTCTTGCAAGCCGCGTTAAGCTGAAAGAAGACATCACCAGTATGTTGCCCGATAGCAAGGCTATCAAGGCAATGAACAATGTTATCAGCAATACGCAGGCAGGGGAGCAGGCGGTGTTTATGATGTCTTTTACGGACAGCACTAAGACTGAACCAGATAGCCTGATAAGTGCTGCTGGTTACTATCAGGAAGCATTGCAGAAGGAATGTGCCGAATGGGTAGATACCGTAATGCTGCAACCCGGTGGCGGATACGAAGAGGTATTAGTAAACATCATACAGAACAATTTGCCTTTATTTCTGAATGATAATGACTATAAGACGCTAGATACCTTATTGCAAACTGAGCGTATTCAACAAACACTGGAACGTAATAGAAAGCTATTGCTTTCACCGGCAGGTACATTTTATAAAACACTCGTAGCACAAGACCCTGTAGGTATATCGGGTTTGGTTTGGGCAAAACTGAAAACACTACAGATAGACCCCAACTACGAAACCTACGAGGGATATCTCTTCAATAACAATCAACGCAATCTTACTTTCTTTCTGAAGTCTAAATACAAAGCATCTGAAACAGGTAAAAATGCAAAGCTATTCAGCAGGGTAGATGAGTTGACTGAAGAATGGCAGGCTAAACACCCCGGTATTCATATAGCCTATTTTGGTGGTCCGGCTGTAGCAGCAGGTAATGCCTCACAGTTACAAACGGATACAATTGTAACATTATCGGTTACGATTGTGTTGCTGCTGGCACTTACTTATTACTTCTTCAGGAAGAAAAGGACACCGTTATTGTTATTGGTTCCTGTAGTCTATGGTGCGGCGAGTGGCCTTGCGGTTATGTATATTGTACAAGGTTCCATTGCAGTTATAGCACTTGGTGCCGGTGCTATTATTCTGGGTATTGCTATCGATTTCTCTATACACTTCCTTGCACATACAAGGCATTCCAGCAATATTAAGGAGGCTGTAAGTGAAATGGCTAATCCATTGACGATTGGTAGTTTCACAACTATTGCGGCATTCCTGTCATTGAGGTTTGTGTCAACGCCTATATTGCAAGACTTAGGGTTGTTTGCTGCCATCAGTCTAGCAGGTGCGGCATTGTGTACCTTGATATTCTTACCACATCTGCCAATAGGCGCTGCCAACTATGCACACCAGAATACCATATTCGATAAAATAGGGAAGTGGCAACCGGAAAAGAATAAGTGGCTGGTGTTAGGTATTATGCTGCTAACGCCTATCATGTACAAATGCATTGATGGTGTTTCTTTTGATAGTAACCTGATGCACCTCAACTACCTCTCTCCAAAGATGGAGAAAGCACAGGAAGAGGTGAGCAGGTACAATGCAGTAGCACTAAGCAGTGTATTTGTAGTGGCTAATGAAACTAATCAGGAAAAGGCATTACAAAAGCTGGAAGCAGCCACTGCAAAGATTGATGAACTGACGGCTAAGGGCTGGGTGCGAAGTGCTTCCAATCCGGTTACTTTAATTCCGTCATTGGCAGAACAAGAAAAACGAATAGCACGTTGGAAAAATTACTGGACATCTGATAGACAAGCAGCAGTATTAAGTGACGTTAATATAGCAGCATCTGTAAACGGCTTCAGCAAAGATGCTTTTGTTGGTTTTGGTAATGTTATCAACCAGGAATATCAGCCATTTAATAAT
This sequence comes from Flavipsychrobacter sp., assembly GCA_035299045.1. Classification (GTDB taxonomy): domain Bacteria; phylum Bacteroidota; class Bacteroidia; order Chitinophagales; family Chitinophagaceae; genus Polluticoccus. Next base: position 57,376 of record DATGXJ010000026.1, on the reverse strand, counting down.
GAAACTGTTACGGTACTGAAATCACTTTTCCCCGGAGGTTTCTCATCAGACAGCAGCAACCACTATGCTATAGCTTCTCTGAAAGTATCACAAGAAAACAGACAGCAGGTATTTAACTATCTGAATGGCATAGAGAATGTAACTGTAACCGACCGCCAACAAGGCGCTACACAATTAGTAGGCATCTTGAATAGAGACTTTACGAGTATTGCAGTTTACTCTTCGCTCATTGTATTCTTTGCATTGTTGATAGGCTATGGACGTATTGAGCTTGCCATTATCGCATTCCTGCCTATGGCTATATCCTGGATATGGATACTGGGGTTGATGTCTTTACTTGGTTTGCAATTCAATATTGTAAATATCATTATCTCATCCCTCATATTTGGTTTGGGGGACGATTATACCATATTTACGATGGATGGGCTGATAGAAAAATACAGGACAGGTAGAAACAAACTGGAGTCTACCCGTGCTGCTGTTTATGTATCTGTATTGACAGTTATCATAGGTTTGGGAGTATTACTATTAGCAAAACATCCTGCACTACGTTCCATTGCATTTATATCTGTTACAGGCTTGGTATGTGTATTGTTTGTGTCGCAGGTTTTGCAGCCGTTCCTATTCAACTGGTTCATACAAAACAGGGCAGACAAGCAGTTCCTTCCGTTTACACTACGCAGCTTCTTTATATCTGTCTTTGCTTTTGCGTACTTCTTTACGGGCTCTATGGTGCTTACCATTTTGGGTGTCATACTTACAAAGCTTTGGCCTTTTAACAGAGAGAAGGCAAGGTATTGGTTTCATGCATGGGTAAGCCGGTATACATGGAGTATGATGTATATAATGGGCAACGTAAAAAAGCGTGTGTTCAATCCATTCAAAGAAGATTTCCAGAAGCCTGCTGTGTACATTGCAAATCACTCTTCATTCCTTGATATACTGGTAACAACTATGCTGCACCCTAAACTGGTGTTGCTTACCAATAAATGGGTATGGCGTAGCCCTGTATTCGGTGCTGTAGTGCGTATGGCAGAATACTATCCTGTAGCTGAAGGGGCAGAAGATAGTCTTGAACCTTTGCAAGACTTGGTAAACAGAGGGTATTCAATAGTTGTATTCCCTGAGGGCACACGTAGCTATGATGATACCATTAAACGTTTCCACAAAGGGGCTTTTTATATAGCTGAGAAACTGAAGCTGGATATTGTACCGCTTGTATTGCACGGGGTAGGCTATACTATGCAAAAAGGTGATTGGTTGCTGAAAGATGGTACATGTTCTGTTTATATACGTGAACGCGTAACACCTGAAAACACAAGCTATGGTACTACTTATTCTGAACGCGCAAAGCAGATGGGCAGATGGATGCGCAAAGAACTCGATGTTCTCAAAGAAAAAGACCAGACGCCAAAGTATTTCAAAGAACAACTGATACGCAGCTATACTTTCAAAGGGCCTGTTACGGAATGGTATTGTCGCATTAAGACCAAGCTGGAAGATTATTACGAACCATTCCATAAACTACTGCCAAGAGAAGGTGTGTTTTATGATTTGGGCTGCGGTTATGGTTTCATGACCTATATGCTGCATTGGGCAGCACCTGGCAGGAACTTTACAGGTGTAGATTACGATGACGAAAAAATAGAAACAGCACAAGGGAATTTCCTCAGAGATGAGCGTGTAAATTTTATGCAGGGCGACGTTACTAAACTGCATCTGCATGCATGCGATGGTATCATTATCAGCGATGTGTTGCATTATCTGTTGCCTGAACAGCAAAATACATTGCTTGAACAATGTGCTGCTGTGCTTAATAGTAAAGGCACATTGATAATAAGGGATGGCGTGGCTGAATTGCAGGACCGTATAAAGGGTACCAAACTTACAGAGCTATTCAGTACGCAGATATTCGGCTTCAATAAAACACAAAATGAACTGCACTATATAAGTCGTGAATTTATAGAGCAGTTCGCAGAAAAGCATGACATGAGTATTGAAGTGCTTGACAATGCTAAGTTTACAGCCAATCTGATATTTGTACTCAGGAAAAAGAACTAAGCAATAGATTCAGTAGGTTTATTAATATGATTGTATAACAGCTTATAACCAATAGCTGCAATAAAACATATACCACCAATAAACCACCATAATGTAGCAAAGCCCCATTGCTCGGCAATATATGCACCTGAAGATGGGCCTAATACTTGTGCTGTACTCCAGCAAATAGTGTACAACCCTGCATATTGTCCTCTGTTTGCTGCGGTAGACCTGCTTATCCAGAAGGTATTCATGAACGGCATTGCTAATACTTCGCCTACCGTACAGATGAACATAGAAGAGATAGCGAGTATCTCTGCTCCGGGAAATACATTGAGCATGGCAAAGGATATGCCTGTTAATGCAACACCCCACATAATGTATTGCAATACATGCCTTCTGCCTTCCAGATTGTGAACAATCACCATTTCAAACAGTGCTATCAGTATACCATTAAATGCCATGATAAGCCCTATGTAAAACTCCGTCAGGTGCAGCTCCTTTCGGTAAAATACAGGCATGGTTGTAAACAACTGAAAGAAGCTGTAGGAAAAGACAATGGTGAGTGCAATGAATGCAAGGTATGGTTTGTCTTTGTAGGCAGACTTGGTAATGACACCTTCCTGTTTTACAGGTTTGCTTGCTGTTGCTTTGTTTTTAGATGGTGCAAGCAACAACCACAGCAGTGTTGCAGCTACAATATTTGTTAGGCCATCTATCCAAAACAGTAGCTCATAATTCTTAGATGCTATGAAGCCGCCTAATGCACCACCTGCTGCCCATCCCAGATTGATAGCAAGCCGATTGAGCGAGTAGGAGCGTGTGCGGTTTTCTTCTTTGCTATAATGCGCAATTGCTGCAGCATTGGCAGGGCGGAAGGATTCGTTTACAAGGCTTAGAAAAAAGGTAGTAACACAGATGCTGGTCAGGCTTGTCATTTGTCCTAAAGCAATGAATAGTGTGCCACCACCAAGCAAGGCAGATAGTTGTAAGTAGTAAAAGCCGAACTTATCTGTTAGTTTACCACCTATGAAACCACCACATATTGAGCCTATGCCGAATATGCTTACTACTAATCCTGCTTTGCCAACACTATAATGCTTGCTCTCTGTAAGGTATAGCGTCATAAATGGCAGCACCATTGTACCCATTCGGTTTACCAGCATCACAAAAGATAGCCACCATGTAGCAGACGATAGTCCGCTATATGCTTGCTTATAGATATTGGCAATCTTTTTCATCGGGATGAATAAAGATAATGATAGTGTGGCTAAGAATTATTTGTAATCTTCTATAGCAACGGTTTCTCTACAGAAAAAGTATTCTCTTACATCGTTTGACGCCACTATGACCATGCGTCCTTTACCGTATTGTTCTATCCAGTTGGTGTATTGCTCTACACCTTGTTGGTCAAGATTGGTGCAAGGCTCGTCGAGCAGCAGGATAGGGGTATCTGAAAAAATAGCTTGTGCTAGTTTTACACGTTGCTTCATGCCCGATGAGTAATCTCCGATAGGCTTATTAGCACTTTGCTCCAGCCCTGTAAGTTTTATGATAGCAGGTACATCAAGCCCCCCCAATGGTTTCTTGAAATTAAAGTGAAACTGCAGGAACTCCTGCAGTGTCAGTTCTTCAATTATTTCTTGCCCCGGTGCTGTAAAGCTGATGTATGGATATAGCTTGTTTTGTTCTACTGCCGCAGAACCATTTTCATATACAATCTTTCCCTTGCTGGGGTTTTGCATACCTGCTATGATGCGCAACAGGGTAGATTTACCACTGCCGTTTGCACCAAGCAGCGCATATGCGCCGGGTGTAGTAAAGGAAAAGCTGAGGTCCTTAAATATCCAGTGCCTTTGAAAACGTTTGCTTATGTTCTCAAGAGATATCTTCATTCAGCCTTCTGCTATAGCCTTTCATGATACCGCGGCCGGTATCGCGTACAAATGATATGATTTCATCACGTTCGTCAGATACCGGTATCTCTGCTTCTATGATGTCTAATGCTTTTGAAACATTATAACCACGAACAAACAGTATACGGTATATATCCAGAATGTGATTGATTTTTGCAATGTCGTATCCACGACGCTTCAACCCAACAGAGTTAACACCTACATAAGAAAGTGGTTCACGTGCAGCTTTTACATATGGTGGTACGTCTTTGCGTACAAGAGAACCTCCTGTTACGAAAGCATGAGAACCGATACGGACAAACTGCTGAACAGCGGTAAGCCCTGCCAGTACTACATAGTCGCCAACAGTAATATGACCTGCTAGGGTAGTGTTGTTTGAGAAGATGCAGTGGTTGCCTATTTCACAGTCGTGTGCTACGTGAGAGTAAGCCATGATGAGGCAGTTGTTGCCTATCTTGGTTTTACCACGGTCCATAGTACCTCTGTTGATGGTAACACACTCACGAATGGTTGTGTTATCACCTATAATAGTCAGGGTTTCTTCACCCTTATATTTCAAGTCTTGTGGTATTGCAGAAACTACTGAACTTGGAAATATGCGGCAGTTTTTACCTATGCGCGCACCTTCCATTATGGTAACGTTAGAACCTATCCATGTCCCTTCGCCAATCTCTACATTTTTATGAACCGTTGTGAACGGGTCTATTTTTACATTCGGGCCAATTTTAGCGTCCGGATGGATGTACGTAAGTGGGTGAATCATCGTTTGTCTTTTCTTACTATTTGAGCTACCAATTCGGCTTCAGTTACCAGTTTATTACCCACGTATACAGAGCCTCGCATTTCGCAGATACCGCGACGTATAGGGTTCATCAGGTCCAGTTTCAATATCAGCGTATCGCCCGGCGTTACTTTGTGTTTGAATTTTACTTTATCAATTTTCAGGAAGTAGGTATCGTAATTTTCAGGATCGCTATAGTTATTCAGCGCAAGGATACCACCTGTTTGTGCCAATGCTTCTATCTGTAATACACCCGGCATCACAGGATTTCCAGGGAAGTGTCCTTGGAAGAAATGTTCATTGTATGTAGCATTCTTGATACCTACAACATGGTTATCGCTCAGCTCAATGATTTTATCTACCAACAGGAAAGGGAACTTATGCGGAAGTGCTTTTTCTATCTGTGTGATGTCATAGATAGCAGGTTGGTTAGGATCGTAATGCGGTACATCAGACAGGTGTTTGTTCTTCTTGATGTATGCCTTGATTTTCTTCGCAAACTCCACATTTGATGCATGGCCCGGACGGCTTGCAATGATGTGCGCGCGGATATTATAACCAACCAGCGCAAGATCGCCAACAACGTCCAGCAGTTTGTGTCTTGCAGGTTCGTTGGTAAAATGCAACTGTATATTGTTCAGGATACCTTCCTGTTTTACTTCAATGTTTTGTTTGTTGAAAACCTTTGCCAGCCTGTCAAGTTCAGGTTGTGTTACTGGTTTGTCTACAACCACAATGGCGTTGCTGAGGTCACCACCTTTTATCAGGTTGTGGTCTAACAGGTATTCCAGCTCGTGCAAGAAACAGAATGTACGGCAAGGTGCTATCTCTCCTTTAAACTCAGATATGTGCTTCAGCGTAGCATGCTGTGTACCCAATACAGGAGAGTTAAAATCGATCATAGTAGTTATCTGGTATTCGTTTGACGGAACAGCCAGCATATCTACATTCTTAACCGGGTCGTAGAAATGAATATTAGAATCGATAGAGTAGATGATGCGTTTTGCATCCTGTGCCAATACGCCTACGCTTTCTATAGCTTCGATAAATAGTTTTGAACTACCATCCATGATAGGTACTTCAGGACCATCCAGCTCTATCAGTACGTTATCTACACCAAGACCTACCAGTGCAGCCAGTGTATGCTCAACAGTGCTTACACGTGCGCCATTGTGTTCAAGCGTAGTTCCGCGCGATGTGTCTACCACATAATCGCAGTCTGCTTTTACGATTGGTTTTTCGGGAAGGTCGATGCGCTGAAACCTGATACCGAAACCGGGATTAGCAGGTTTTAGCGTCATTGTAACAGGCTCGCCTGTATGCAGGCCAACGCCCGGAAGCGATATAGCACTCTTTACAGTATGCTGATATTCGGATGAAATAGCTGAATAAGCTGTGTCCGATTTTTTCTTCGTTTCAGTATGCATTATTGTATCCGAACTCACTGGTTTTCCTTTACGTGTTGTTTATTTAACAGGGATGTCAATTCAGCAACCATTTCTTCCAGTTTGAAGAGACGTTGCTGTAATTCAGGCAAATTTCTAAAAATTGCCTGACTTTTTAGTGAACTTTTATAATCGTATGCAGGAGAACCTGTTAAAGCGGTATTTGGTTCAGAAACAGTCTTAGACAAGCCACTTTGTGCATTAATGCGAGTCCCGTCTGCTATCTGTATATGACCTACAATACCTACCTGCCCGCCAACAATACAGTTTTTGCCAACTTTTGTACTACCTGATATACCTGTCTGTGCAGCAATTACCGTGTTTTCACCTATTTCTACGTTATGAGCTATCTGTATCAGGTTATCTAGCTTCACACCTTTTTTAATGATGGTAGAACCCATTGTTGCTCTGTCTATAGTAGTATTAGCACCAATTTCCACGTCATCTTCTATTATCACATTGCCAATCTGCGGTACTTTGCGGTATGTACCATCGTTTTGCGGTGCAAACCCGAAGCCATCGCCGCCAACTACAGTGCCCGAATGTATAATAACCCTGTTGCCAATAGCGCAGCCATCATATATTTTAACACCTGCAAACAGTTTGGTATCGTCTTTTATTACAACATTATCGCCTATATAACAGCCAGGATAAATTTTTACATTGTTCCCGATGAAGACATTATCACCTACATAAGAGAAAGCACCTATATAAACATTGTTGCCAATTGTTGCAGTTTTTGAAACATGTGCATGCTCTTCAATACCAACCTTTCCCGTATTCGATATTATCTCATTATATTTCTCCAGCAGGAATGCAAAACCACTGTAGGCGTCCTTTACACGTATAAGCGTAGGCTTTACTTTTTCTGTTATTTCCAGCGAATCATTGACTATCAAGATGCTGGCATTGGTTGAATATAGATACTCTTCGTATTTGGGATTGGCAATAAAGCTTAGGGTACCTTCACCCGCTTCTTCTATCTTGGCCACGGTACTTACTTTAGCATCCGGGTCGCCTTCTATCTTTCCTTGTATCAGTGTTGCTATCTGTAAAGCGGTAAACTGCATCCTGTAGTATTGAAAAAAATTGAGTGTAATTTACGTTATCCTTTTGAAATGGCTGTAAAACAGCGGCTATACTATTGTAAATCAGCTTATATAACAAATATAGTTTTTATGTACAGGTTTTGCAAGTGCTTGATTTACAACGGGATTGTCAATTTCTGATATATCTCTTACAGCCCCGTCTTTCATGGCTATTTGTATCTTTTCATCGTTGATATTGTAGGTATTATTAGATGTAATGCCTGTAGAAAGGTAGTAACCAATCTCTTCTTCGGGGATATTATGTTTTTCCTTCAACTCTTTTTTCTTCTGTTCGTATAGCTCTTCGGGGTTGGCGGTGCTTAAAACCACTTTGTATAATCTACGTTCAGTTATCATCCTGCAAAGGTTAGACAATATCTTGTCTTCATTAGTTCTCCATACTTTTATGGAGGTCATGATATCGTTATCGTCTAACTGGCAATAAAGCGATAAGAGCTCTTTATTTTCTGCAAAGCTATTTGCGTTCAGGTTGTTGTACAGGAAAAAACGGAAGGCTGGTGTAGTAAATAATTCAATGCCTTTTTCAGCCAGTTCTTTTGCACGCTTCAGTATGTTTATTAGTAATATCTCGGCAGATAGCACTGTTTTATGCAGATATACCTGCCAATACATCAGCCTGCGAGCAATGATGAACTTCTCTACCGAGTGTACTCCTTTTTCCTCTACCATCAGCTTGCCATCATTCACTGTAAGCATTTGCAGTATACGGTCGTAACCGATAACACCTTCCGATACGCCGGTATAGAAGCTATCGCGGTTCAGGTAGTCCATTCGGTCTACATCCAACTGGCTGGAAACTAACTGGTGCAGATATTGTTTGGGGTAAGATGAATTGAAGATTTCGATTGCATCAGATAGTATGCCTCCCATTTCGGTATTCATCTGCTGCATGATGAGCTTAGATATATCTTCATGAGAAACACCTTCTATCAATGTGTGCTCTAGGGCATGAGAAAAGGGAGCATGACCAACATCGTGCAACAAGATTGCAATACGTGCTGCTGTATATTCCTGTTTAGATACTTCAAGCCCTTTGGCTTTCAGTTCATCCAATGCTTTGCCCATAAGATGACAAGCGCCAAGCGAGTGATGAAAACGGGTATGTACTGCACCCGGATATACCAACTGCGCCATGCCCATCTGCTTGATGTTGCGCAGGCGTTGGAAATACGGGTGGTTTATAATCTGTAGTAATTCTTCTTCCGGGAATCTTAAGAAACCATATACGGGGTCATTAATAATCTTTCCTCTAATGTGCATCTGTTCGTCTTTCCTTGCGCTTATTGCCAATCTGTGTCTTCTACGGGTTCATCATTCTGTCCACCTGGTACGGTACCGCTCGAGTTGTAAGTACCCTGACGCTCCATGCTTGTAGGGTCGTAAACATTACAGTCGTCAAAGTTTTCAGGCTCTTTAAACTGTGCATCTGTTCTTATATCAAGCGATTTATCTGCATATACTTTCTTCATGAAAAGTGCCCATATAGGAAGGGCCGCAGCAGCACCCTGACCAAGTGCCTCGCTATTGAAACGGAGGAACCTGTCATCGCAACCCACCCATGCACCCGCCAGTATCTGTGGTGTATAGCCTATAAACCATGCATCGGCCTGCTTGTTGGTAGTACCTGTTTTACCTGCTATGTCTGATGTCAGTCCATATCTGTAACGCAGCCTTTTAGCGGTACCATAGTCAACCACACCACGCATCAGCTTCACAATCTTATATGCAGTGCCTGCATTGATGATTTCTTTCTGTTCGGGAACAAAGCTCTTGATGAGCGCACCGTTTTTATCTTCAATCTTAGTGATGAAGTATGGCTGTACATTCATACCACCATTAGGGAACATGGTATATGCCCCCAGCATTTCATAAAGTGAAATGTCAGGTATGCCTAGCGCAATAGATGGTACTTTTTCAACTTTTGACTTTATTCCACATTTCTGCAGGAAGTCTGCAAAAGCATCTACACCGACTTGTTTTATGAGATACAATGCAGCATTATTGACAGATAATGCCAATGCTTTTGCCATTGGCAACTGTCCGTATTTGCTACCACCCGCATCGTACATGCCTACATAAGGGAATTGCTGTGGCATGGTAGATACCGAACCGCATGGAGAAAAACCATTATCTACAGCCAAGCAGTAGAGTAGTGGCTTGATGGTAGAACCTACCTGCCTTTTGGTATTAATATTTACGTGGTCGTACTGAAAGTAATTATGGTCTATACCACCTACCCATGCTTTTACCTCGCCTGTATATGGGTCCATAGCCATAAAGCCCGCAGACAAGAACATCTTCATGTATTTGATAGAGTCTATCGGGCTCATGATAGTGTCCTTTGTATGTTCCTTGTTCCATGTAAAGACTTTCATCTTTACAGGTCGGCCAAGTTCTGCTATTATTTCGTTGTGGCTTTTGCCATCTTCTTTCAGTGCTCTATATCTGTCAGTTTCTTTAATGGCTTTATCCAGATACTTCTTATTTGTTACCCAAATTGCGCCATCGCGATAGCCCGATTGTTGTGCAAAGAGTTTTTGTATTTCAGCAATATGCTCTTCAACCGAAGCTTCAGCATACTGTTGCATTTTCAGGTTGAGGGTAGTGTATATCTTTAGGCCATCCTTATATATATTATAATTAGTACCGTCAGGTTTCTTCAACTCTTTACAAACTTTCTTTACTTCTTGTTCTACTATCTGGCGGAAGTATGGTGCAGTGCCTTCGTGATAGTCCAGCTTGTGATAATCGAGCACTATCGGCTCTTGTTTCACTTTCTCAGCATCAGACTCTTTCAGGTATCCGTAGTTTGCCATCTGGTCTACCACTACATTGCGTCTGTTTAGTGCATTCTTAGGATTACGACGCGGGTTGTAAAGCGTATTACCCTTCAGCATGCCTATCAACACGGCCGCCTCGTTAACGCTTACTTTATCTGGTGTTTTGTTGAAAAAAGTAAGAGAGGCGTTGCGGATACCATATACATTATCACCAAATGGTACTGTATTCAGATATAGTGTAATGATTTCGTTTTTGGTAAGGTTGCGCTCCAGTTTTACAGCCATTACCCATTCTTTCAGTTTTATGAAAGGTAGGGTTAGCATATTCTGGTTCTCGCGCGGGAAGAGGTTCTTGGCAAGCTGCTGTGTTATGGTAGATGAACCACGTTTTTTACCTGTGAGTACATAGAACGGTATGGCAACAGTAGCCACAGGGTCTATACCTGAGTGGTCGTAAAAACGTGCATCTTCCGTTGCCAGCAGGGCGTTGAAGATATTGGGTGATATTTCTGAATACTTACTGGTAGAACGGTCTTGAACATAGTAACGGCCTATCAGCGTACCATCTGCAGCATATACGTCAGACGACAGGGCGCTACTTGGGTTCTCTAGTTCTTTCATAGATGGCATGTAGCCAAGCCATCCCATATTCATGAAAATGATAAGCAGGTTGAATACCACAACACCAATCCAGAATGCCTTCCAGAGTAGTTTCACGCTTCGTTTTTGCCCCGTTTGATTTTGTTGCTGCAAGTGGTCAGATATTTGATGGTTTGGCAAAGCTAAAAAAATCTTGTTTGGCTTGACCTTAAATAGTTCTCTTTTAGGTTAAAATTGGGACTTCTTTTATAAGTATATGTTTTTACTTTAAAGTATTAGTCGTTGTCTTCTGGTTTGATAAAGAAACTGAGCATCCTCAATGGATTGAGGAACCCTGCAATTCGTTTACTGAAAGATACTTTGGACCTGACCATTTTGATAAATGGTAGGAAGAATGAAGCAACTTTGTCTAGTTCTGCGCTTGTTAGCTGCTGATTGGCATATTTCTGTTTCAGGTACAGATTCATAAATGCAGCGAAGGATGTACCAAACATCGGGTCGATTGTTTTAGTAGCATACTGCATTGGTGTTTCATCGCCGCGAGGTATACCACATATATGCAGGTAGTAGCCAGAAGCACGATATGCCCAGTAAGACTTATTCGCAGGCTTAGCATTGCGAACACGCACACGGTAATATGCCCATACCATCCCCGGTAAAGTAAATATGATAAATAGTATCACTGCGAGAGTGATTGCTACTCTTGCAGCAATTTGTTTTACAGTGAGCGGTTTTTCGGGTTGTGTGGTTTGTGGCTTGTCTTCCGGTTTGCCTGTGTCTTTGCGTTTCAGATATACCTCATCTACAGGTGCAGGTTTAGGGAAGCGGTTGAGAAGCGACTCTCCTTTTTCACCCGCAGACGGCTCCAGTTTCTTCATGGCATCTGCATAAGACACAGCAGTGGCTTCATCGCCCTTTTGGATATTGCTGATAGGTACGTCTACACTGTCTCTGTGTACTGTAGCAATCTTAACGTCCATTAGTACAGGTTGCGCTTCGGTAGTATTATACTCCTTGTCGTGGAATATAAAATGCTTCACTTTCAGCGTCATCAGCTTTTTAACAGTATCTACATTTTCTACAATACCATCTGCAGCTAGCCATGCACGTGGTGGTTGCATAGGAGGGGTTCCGTCAGGCTTAGGGCTTTCCTCTGCATCGTTATTACCAACTGTGGTATCAAAATCGAGCCAGCCATAACCAGGGAAGTAAACCTGCACCCATGCATGTGCCTGATCTGCGTAGTACCAATACCATCCTTTGTTTTTATCACTGCGATCTACAGTCATAAACCCGACTGTGATTCTGGAAGGTATGCCCAGTGAACGTAGCATAAACAGAGTAGCACCCGCATAGTATGCACAATAGCCCTTATGATTCTCGAACAGGAAATACATCAGTTTAGATGCATTGGGTATATCGGGCACACCGGGATTATCGGTATAGCTAAAAAGCTGTTCGCCGTTTTCGTCTTTTGAAAGGAAGTAATCTCTGATTGCAAGCACCCTGTCTACAGGTGTTTTGGCATCTTTGGTTACACGGTGTGCCAGCTCGCTGATGGAATTGAACTTCGCATCATTGGGCATGTACGTGTAGTAGTCCATGAACTTTTTGTCCGTGCCATCATAACCTTTTACAGTTCTCAGTATTTCAAAACGCTGTTCCTGAAATTTCTTTATCTGCGGGTCTTTAGCATTATATACAAAGTAGGCGCTATTCAATTCAGATACATAGCCTTTTGCCCTGAAGGCAGATTTGAATTCATTACGAAAATCCTTTTCAACCGTAATAGGTTGCACAAAATAGCCAACATTAGGTGCAAGGTAGGTGGATGGAGATAGGTCTTTACTATATATCTCTACATCTACACTTTTGCGCAGCTTTGTAGCAAGGCTGTTTCTGATAACATTGGTATCGAACTGAGTAAAGAATACAGGCAGCTTAGAAGGGTCGGGTTCAAAGAGGTCATTATACGGTATCGTCTTATCTCGTTCAAAGGTTTCGGTGAGTGTATCGAACTTGGTATAGTAAAATGCGGTGAGGTATAGTGGGTTGGGGGTTTCTGTTCCCGGGAAGAAATTATCTATGTGAGCACAGAAAAGCAATTCATTACTACGCCCGAGGTTGGAACGTAACTTGGTATAATCTTTCAGGTCGAAAGTGCCATCCTGATTTTTCTTCAGCATGCTGGTTTCGCCATTTTGCCCTGCACCACCATAGTTGGCAACGGTTTGCTTTATTTCCTTGCGCATGGTATACACCACACCAGCCAATATCAGCGAAGACAGCATCCCGAACCCTATGAGCCTGCGGGTAAGAAACCACCAAAACTTGCCGCTTTTGTCTTTATAATTATATATCTGCTCTGTGGTAAATACGATGTATACACTATATATCAAAGCAGGGGCAAATGCCCTGAGTAGTGTATCTACACTGTCTGTTTTCTCTTTGGCAATGATTAAAATACAACCCGTAAGTATAGATGCGGCAACAAGTACAGCCCAGTATCGCAAGCGTATAAAACCCCAACCCAAGAGCCAGCCTATGCTGAAAAGTATAGCAAATACCAGAAACTGGATGGATATAAAGAAAGCATCAAACTCACCGACAGCATAAGCATCCAGTCCTTTATATATAGAATATAACACAAATGCAAGTAGTGCAAACAATGGCAAGAACCTGAACCTGAATGTGTGGAGCAGTGCCGCTGCTCCCATACCTGCAGACAGGTATATGGTTTGCCTAACTGCCTCGTTGCGTGCTACAGAAAAGTATTCGTTGGCATTCTGTAGCAAAAACAAGCCTGCAAAAGCCGTTGGAATCAGTAAAAACAGGACTTTGGCTATGAATTCGTTGACGGGTGTGGCGCGTTGAATACTCATACTTATAGTGCATGGCTAATTTAGCGCAATAATTGCATGTGCTTTGTTAAAAACAAGACATATTTAATAAATGGTTTATGGGATGTTAAGTAATCCACATACTGTTGGTTAACATTTACTTTTTTGAGACAAGATTTATGAAGAAAATGTTACCTTAGGCACGTTTTAAAAATATTTAATTAAATGATACAACAACAAACTGTTGATGCTGTAAAGCTTGGCGATACAAGCATCGACGAAAAAACAAAAGCTATGTTGGAAAAATTAAAGATTGTTACAGTTATCGGTTCTGGTACAATGGGCAACGGTATATGCCACGTTTTTGCACAGAGCGGTTTCAATGTTCACATGATGGATATCAACCAAGCTGCTATGGATAAAGCGTTGGTTACTATCGGTAAGAACATGGATCGTCAGATTGCAAAAAACGCAATGACCGAAGATGCTAAAAGTCAGGCACTGGGTCGTATCTCTACATATACAGATATGGCAGAGGCGGTGAAAGATGCAGACATTGTTATTGAAGCTGCAACTGAAAACATCGATCTGAAGATCAAAATATTCCAACAACTGGACCAACTGTGTCCTGAAAATTGCATTCTTGCAACTAACACTTCTTCTATTTCTATTACACGTATAGGTTCTTATACAAAGCGTCCGGGCAAAGTAATCGGTATGCACTTTATGAACCCGGTACCTGTAATGAAACTGGTTGAAATCATTAATGGTTATGCAACAGATGTAGATGTTACAAACACAATCCATGCATTGTCTACTTACCTAGGCAAAGTACCATGCATAGTAAATGACTATCCTGGTTTCATCTCTAACCGTATCCTGATGCCGCTTATCAACGAAGCTATCCTGTCTCTGCAGGAAGGTGTTGCGGGTGTTGAGGAAATTGATACTATTATGAAACTGGGTATGGCTCATCCAATGGGTCCATTGCAACTGGCAGACTTTATTGGTCTGGATACTTGCTACTCAATCATGAATGTATTGCACATGGGCTTCGGCAATCAGAAATATGCGCCTGCTACATTGCTGGCAAATATGGTGCAAGCTGGCTTCCACGGGGTTAAAACAGGTGAAGGCTTCTACAAATACACACCCGGTAGTAAAGAACTGGTTGTTAGCGAACGTTTCAAAAACAAAGGCTGGAAAATATAATAGAGCAGCATCCTGCTCAATCCAATCACATAGCCGTCCTGCAATAGTAGGGCGGCTTTTTTATCTTTATCGTCGTCATGCCTTCATCTAAGCCAAATCTTGTTTTATCGCTGCTAAGTATGCGTTGCCCTAACTGCAGAAAAGGTAGGATATTTACCGCAAAGCAGGTATTGCCACTGCGTACTGCACTTAAGATGCATGAGCATTGCACACACTGCGGAATGAAATATGCCAAAGAAGAAAACCTTGGCTATGGTACAAACTATGTGCTGACGGTGATGATGCTATTTTTAAACCTACTGTGGTACTGGCCTATATTCGGCATCAGTTACGATGATAACAGCATTTACTATTTTCTGATGGCTAGTACATTCGTCACGCTATTGCTGCAGCCATGGTTCATGCGTTTATCAAGAGTGTTGTTCCTGTACTTCACTATTTATTACAACAGTCACCCGTACGAGAAAAAATAAAGGCAGCTTAGAAAAGCTGCCTAGTTGTATAAAAAATACACCCTCAATGTTTTTATCGTAGCGTAATGGTACGCGTTTTGCCATTCACTGTTATGCTTGCCTGATCATCGCAGGCACCACTGCCATAGTCAAGCGTGCGAGCTTTGGTTGCACCTGCAGGTGTTATATCTACGGTGCCCTGTTCTATCCATCTGCAATTGAGTGCAAGTGTCAGCGGACTGGTGATGGTATAGTTAACCATCTTACCATTGGCTCTGGTATTAGTACCGCTACCTGTTATGCTATACACGTCATCGCTCAAAGCTGTAGTGCTTTCGCCCGCTATCCATGTGCGTGTGCGGCTGGCAACATGAGATATGGTATCACCGGTTGTGTTAAGTATCATCATGCCATTCACGCTGATGTTAAAGTAAGATTGCCCGCTGCTGTTTTTACCCATATTCGTAACGGTCTTATTGCCCAATACCTGATTATTGTTTACATAATAGTCATCAAATCCTATGGTATGTACCGAACCGCTATCTCTGTATTTGCCAGTATATGTAATGATTATTTTGCCTTTGCGATAGCGTCCGTCGTTACATAGGCAGTTTGTAGTGCCGAAGTCTATAGTGATTTTTCTTGGTGTGCTGGTGGTATCTCTTGTTACAGTGGCACAGCTCCCAAAAATGGTAGGATTTACGCCACCTTTCATTTGTACAGAACCAAAGTCGTATGCTTGGTCTGATAGCGTCTGTGCATCACTGAATGTCTGGTCCATGCGTGCCTGATCATCGGCATAGTAAGTGTCTTCTTCAACATCAACATTGCTGTTGTTATTTTTATCGCGCTTGCACGCTGTGAAAGTAAGCGTAGCTGCGAATACCGTAAAAGCGGCAAATGAAACAATCTTTCTGGTATGCATGTTATGTTATTTTAGAGATAAGACCATAGATATTTATAAAGGTTTAACACATAGAAAATATTTTTTGAGATATAGCGTAGTTTTGGAGCATGAAAGAATTGGTAATAGCCTCTAACAACAAAGGGAAAATAAGGGAGATAAAGCAGATGATACAGGATATAAGCCTGCTCTCATTGAGTGATATTGGTTTTACAGATGAGATAGAGGAGCCTTTTCATACGTTTGAAGAAAATGCACTGGCAAAAGCAGGTGCCATCTACAAGTTTTGCGGCAAAAATGTATTTGCTGATGATAGTGGTATATGTGCCAATGCACTGAACGGTGCACCTGGGGTAGACAGCGCACACTATAGTGGAACCAGAGATGACAATGCCAATCTGCAAAAACTATTGGCAGACCTGAAAGACAATGATGACAGAAGCGCCTTTTACAAGGCTGTAATGTGCCTGATATGGGATGATGAAACTTATTTCTTTGAAGGCATATGCGAGGGTACGATTATAGAACAGCCCGTTGGTGATGGAGGATTTGGTTACGACCCAATATTTATACCTACAGGTTATGACAAGACTTTTGCAGAATTGTCGCCTGATATAAAAAATGAAATTAGCCACAGGGGTAAGGCGGTACGTAAGATGGTAGCATTTATTAAAGAAAAACTGGAAGAAGCAGCATCATGAAATTTTCGATAGGTGATAAGATAATCCTGAAACAAACAGGGGAGGAGGGGCATGTAACAGGTTACATCAGCAACGATATGTTTGAAGTAGAAGTATTGGGCGTGACCTTTCCTGTATATAAAGACGATATAGACCATCCATACCTGAAGTGGTTTACAGAGGGTAAAAAGAAAAAAACTGTATCGAGTATACCTGATGTATTGCCGGTAGAAAAACAGAAGTTCAGAAAGCCTAAGCTGGCGAAGGGTGTCTATCTGTCTTTTATGCCTGAGTATAAGCCAGATGTATTTGAAGATGAAGTTTCATTTATTAAAATATATCTGCTGAATGAATTGCCACAGGCAGTATATTTTCAGTATAGTGTGTCTGATAAAAGCCAGCGTACTGTCTTTAAACACGAAGGCAAGCTGCATGGATTCGGACATATTTATCTGCACGCACTTCCGTTTGAGGAAATGAATGAGCAGCCCCGTTTCAATTGGGAAGTAACAGATGCGGAAGATGCAGGGTATGGAGAGGCAGCAGATACGCTGCGTATTCGTCCACAGAAATTATTTGAGCATATCAGCACCTGCCTGAGGAATAATGAACCTACGTTCAGCTATTTGTTGGTAGATGAATTCAAGCCAAAGACGAAAGCGGAGAAAAAAGATGATGACTTCTTTCCGCCGGCAGCAAAACCAATATCTGCCAAACCAGCAAAAGGTGATTGGCGGGCATCATTGCCTAGGTTTGAGATTGATTTGCATATAGAAAACCTCGTGTCTACAACCAAGGGTATGAGCAATGCAGACATGTTATTGACCCAGATTGCTGCATTAAATGAACACCTACGAATCGTTATTAATAATAAACAGGAGCGTACCATCATCATACACGGCCTTGGCAAAGGTGTGTTGAGAGATGAAGTACATAAAGTACTTCGTCAAATACCCGAGGTATCAAAATTCTCAAATGAATGGCAAGGCCAATATGGCTTTGGCGCTACCGAAGTATGGTTTAAGTACTGATTATTGTACCGTAAACCTGCTTGTGTTCATTATGCCTTCGTCTGTTTTCGCCTGATAGACATAGATACCCGGTATCAATGTTTTTTCTGCAGTAGTATTTGGCCTCAAGTCTATGTTGGCTATACTTCTGCCGTTGATGTCATAAATCATCAATGATATAGATGAAGTTGTACTATTGTTTGTAAAGCGTACTACACCTTGCTGGCTCCCTATTGATAATTGAGACTGTTGTTGTGTAGTGGTTTCAACATTTACTGCACCTATTGTTATACTGTCTTTTTTTGTTTCACTGAAGCAACCATTAGAAGCCGTAAGTGTTACCTGATATTTGCCATTGGTAGTATATGTATGAGCAGGGCTTGCAACGGTACTTGTATTGCCATTGCCAAATGTCCAATAGTTGCTAGTGTTGTAGAGTGATGTATTGGTGAAAGTAGCTGTTTTGCCTGCTACTGATTTCGTAAAGTTGGCATAGGTGTAGTTGCCATACATATTCCATTTGCTGAAGCTATCCAGCGTTACTCTGTTTGCAATACGTTTTATGTTGTTTGCATCGGTAGCAGATAGTCCGTTATTAAATGTAGTCTGCATTGGGTTTTTATGGAAAATAGAAGCATAGAATACACAAGCAGCAAGATATGTACCGCTTGCACTTGGGTGAGATTCATCAGGTACATACAAGTCAACAGAAGGGAAACTATCTCTCATTTGTTTCCATGCGGAACCAACAGGGGCAACTACTGCATTGTTATCCTGTGTCATTTGCATATAGCTATCGCGTAGGCGTTGTTGCATGCCTTCGTAAGTGCAGATGGGTGGATAAAATGCACAGTTGGATGCATCACCATTCTTACGTCCCCATGTCATAAAAAACATAGTTTCTGTACAAGCACGGTTTTTGCGAATCATGCTATCTAACTTTTGTGCGTACGGGTAAGTGTCTGATGCAACCTGAGCAGGTGAAAATGCTGGCCTCTGGCTTTGTTCCTGCAGTATAACAATATCCCATTGCTGAGAAAATATTTTATTTATGGTTGTAGGGTCTGTACTATGTTGCTCGAACGTGAAGCCTCCTGGTGTATTCTGGTCAAATATCAAGGTATCTCCCATAGATGTTGCCATTTGTTTCAGCACATTAGGAAGGTCGTTTGTATAAACGTAGCTATTGCCTATAAATAATACTTTGCGAGTGGTGGCATTGATATTTGTTGCAAATAACATAACCAAAGCAAGAAGTAATTGCTTTTTCATAATATAAGTTCTTGATATTGAACGCTTTTAAAGACTAGTATTTACTCGATAAGGTTGGGTCGCTAATGTTTGATTGTAAGTGCATTGAGCATCTCATCTGTAATATCTTGTGTGTAGATACCTGCTCCGTTCACTAAAATACCTTTTAGGTTGTGCTTTTGAGAGGATATAGCATACACAGTTGCTTCATCTGCGGGATCACTATCGCCTTCAAATCTGAAGTACTTGTCAATAATAAACTCATCGTGCAGCACTTTAAACTTTCCTGCTCTGCATTCAAGGCAATTTTGGTGCAGGTTAAAGTCTTCGGTATAACCTTCTTTGCGTAGTGTTTCTATTGTTTCAGATAAAGTATCCATGATGTATTATTTAAATTAAGAGCATTATTATTTTTCGATAACCCTTATTTCTACCCGTCTGTTTTGGTCTTCATCCTGAGGGGTAGTTTCCGGGTATATAAGTGGCTTAGTTCTGCCAAAGCCCTTGTACTGCATTCTTGACCTGTCTATACCTTTAGAGACGAGATAATCGTATATATACTTGGCTCTGTTTTCAGATAATCTTGGTTCCATTGTGTCTTCGTCCTCTGCATCGTAAGCTGAAAGCGGAACACAGCATACATGGCCTTCTATCTGAATTTTTAGTGTAGGGTTGTCTTGCAAGGTTTTAAATAGTTCTTCAAGCGTAGGTATTGAACTTTGGGTTAAAACGTGCCTACCCATCAGGAAGTTAATATTCTTTAGCCTGATAGATTGGCCAACGTTGATATCTGTTAGTTTCTTGCCAACTGTTGTGGTAGATTTTGATTCCGGTGTTTTGATTGTGGTTGTTATGGCTTTCTTTTTATCGCTAATAATAACATCTACACGTCTGTCTGTAGCATAGCCACCATTTTGAGGTTCATTTCTTGCTATTTCTCCTTTGCCAATTACCATCTTGATGTTTTCAGGAGGAATATTCAGCGAAACAAGGTGTCTATAAATAGCTTTCGCTCTACGTTCAGATAAACCAATATTATATTCCGTGCTGCCCAGATAATCTGTATAACCTACTATAAGAATTTCTTTTCTGTCGTTGATAGAATCTTCGTAAACCATTCCATCCAATAAGGCTTTTTCTGCATTACGCAATTCATCTTTATCCAATCCGAAGTGGATATGAATTGTATCCGGAGCTGCAGCATATAAATAGCTGTACATGCTGCTCAATAAAACCATCAAATAGTATCTCATCTTGGTAGCCTTAGTATAAACTTACGGAATAAATAGATAGATAAAATGGTTAATGTAAATCAATGAGTTACTCAGGTTATTAACATTTATTGCCTATAGGTGTGAAATATTATTTTTTTCATGAATTGGCAATATTCCTAATTTCATTAAAACCCCTGCTTCATATGCAAACGAATTTTTTAGAAGCCTTATTATGGATTATTGCAGGCTTTGTGACGGTCGGAATGACAGTTGTGCTAACACTGGGATGGTTCAAAGGTCTTTTTTGGGAACAACAGTTAAACGAAAAACGCAAGCATAAATAAACTTAGCGGATCAACTCGGCCACATCAGGATCCCCATCCAGGTTGTTCATTTGTTTCACTATTTGCGGGTAGCGCCAGCTTACTCTTTTGCTCATTGGTTTCACAGTAAATCTCTTGGGATTGGGTAGGCATGCAATTATCATTGCGGCTTCCTGACGGCTAAGATTTTTTGCTGACTTGTGAAAGTATGCCTGTGCTGCAGCCTCAATACCAAATATTCCGGGCCCCATTTCTATCACGTTCAGATATACTTCCATGATTCTTTTTTTGCCCCATACCAACTCTATGGCTTCTGTATAAAAGAATTCAGGTGCTTTGCGTACATAACGCATATAGCCACTGCCTTGCCACAGAAATACATTTTTAGCTGTTTGCTGACTGATGGTACTCGCAGCACTTCCTTTTGGTCTTTTTTTCTTTTTTCGTTTTGGTTTATCGTCTATGCTTTTTTCAATGGCTTTCCAGTCAAAGCCCGCATGGTCAGGGAATAGCTGGTCTTCGCTGGCAATGGCAGCAAGTTTCACATTTGGTGATATCTCGTCCCAACTAACATAGTCTCTCTTCAATCCATAGCCTTGTACCACAGCTCCCAGTTGTGTGATGGTAATGGGAGGCAGGATGAATAGACCAACTACAACATAAAGCAATGATGCCAGAAAAAGGTATAGTATACCTTTCAATATTCGTTTCATAATACCTTGTTTTTGCTTTGCTGCAATTGTGCCCATGCCGAAATATACAAACTGATAATGAGGTTTTAAAAGA
This sequence comes from Flavipsychrobacter sp., assembly GCA_035299045.1. Classification (GTDB taxonomy): domain Bacteria; phylum Bacteroidota; class Bacteroidia; order Chitinophagales; family Chitinophagaceae; genus Polluticoccus. Next base: position 36,033 of record DATGXJ010000026.1, on the reverse strand, counting down.
GCTATATTGAACTGTAGAGAGATATTATATTACTTTGCAAACTAAAGAGATTGGCATGGCAGATAAGCGCAACGTGGCATTGGGATTTATTTTCATAACGCTTTTGATAGACTGTACGGGTATAGGTTTAATCATTCCGGTAGTGCCTACACTTATACAAAAAATGGTAGGCGGAGATCTTAGTGTTGCATCTAAGTATGGTGGTTGGCTCACTTTTGCCTATGCATTTACACAGTTTTTATTTGCACCTGTAATAGGTGGCATCAGCGATAAATATGGCAGAAGGCCCGTGCTATTGTTTTCATTAATAGGGCTTGGTATAGATTATGTGTTTCTTGCATTGGCGCCAACCATTGCATGGTTATTTGTGGGGCGAGTTATTGCAGGGCTGTTTGGCGCAAGTTTTACAACGGCAAGTGCTTATATAGCAGATGTTAGTACTCCGGAAAAACGTGCACAGAATTTCGGCATGATAGGTGCTGCATTTGGGTTGGGTTTTATAATAGGCCCTGTGTTGGGTGGTGTGTTTAGTAAGTTTGGTGACAGGATACCATTTGTTGTTGCAGCATGTTTGTCTCTTCTGAATGCGATATATGGTTACTTTGTTTTGCCTGAATCATTAGCTAAAGAAAACAGGCGCGCTTTTGACTGGAAGCGTGCCAACCCTCTTGGTTCTTTGATGCACCTGAAACGATATCCAGCTATTGCAGGTTTGCTTGGGGCTATGGCTTTGTTATACATTGCGGGCCATTCTGCACAGTCTACATGGACGTATTACACCATGGAAAAATTTAAGTGGGATGAAGCGATGGTTGGATACTCGCTTGGTGCTGTGGGTATATTGGTAGCTATTGTTCAGGGTGGGCTTATACGCTATACCATACCCAAATTCGGACAAAAGAAATCTGTTTATATAGGCTTTAGCTTGTATCTGCTAGGGTTCATACTTTTTGCATTTGCAACCAAAGGATGGATGATGTTTGCCATACTGATACCATATTGCTTAGGTGGTATTGCTCCACCTGCTATACAAGGTATTATGTCTACGCAGACACCTCCCAATGAACAGGGGGAACTGCAGGGTGTTACAACAGGTTTGATGAGCTTATCGTCTATTATAGGCCCGTTGCTGATGACTAACTTGTTTTCGTATTATACAAGACCCGAATCCGGTATATATTTCCCCGGAGCACCTTTCATTGCAAGTGCAGTATTGACGGTATTGGCAATAGTAATATCTGCAAGGTCGCTGATAAAATATCATTCGCCTGTTAGGGCCGATAATGAATAATCGTCAGGCTTTATCGCCAAAGTAGAATCTGTTTTTATAAAGGGTTGATACATGCTCATACAAGGTATTGAGCGTTTCGTGCCCTGTAATGCCATCATGGCGGTGTTTTTCGCCACGTACTACCAATAGGGCAGAGGCGTTGCTTTGCTCGGGTATCATTATCTTATTGCCCAATTGCTGATAGCTTTCAACAAATATCTTGATGCTATCACCCTTGGATACTTTACCATTGATGGTTATGAAATCGTTGTAGAAAACGAACTTTCCCTCTTCTTTTATCGGCGATAATTTCAACTCGCCTACAGATGTTTTCAGCATGATTAATACTTGTCCTCTTTACAAGTATATTAAATAAAGTCCACAAACAAAAAAGCAGGCATAGCCTGCTTCCTGTTATATTATGGTTACCACTGTTTATTTAGGTACCGCTACGAAATTACCCTCTGTTATTTCATAGGTTTTCCCCGCATCATCTTTAGCTTTTATAGTAAACTTACCTGTTATGTCGTTGGTGCCTATATTGGTCAGTTCTACAGTGCCTGATTGACCTTGAATATTTTTGGTAGTACTTCCGTCTTTAATGTAGTATTGAAAACCTGCCTGCCCTGCTGCCGGGTTTGAAGATATTGTGTAAGAACCTGTCGTAGTGCCATATATATCCAATTCTATATTCTTATAGTTGCTGCCGGAAGTCTCTTCCCAATACACACGGTATCTGCCAGTTAATACTTTCCATGTAGCGTTGTGAGATTCTGATGTACCGTCCATCTTAAAACACAAGTTCATACCATTGCAGGCTGTAGTTGCAGTATTACTTGGTGTAGTAGTGTTTTTATCTTTTTTACAGGCCACAGTTGTGAATATTGAAATAACTGCAATGGCAGTAATGAGTGATGTAAGTATTTTCATGTCTTTTTTTTACAAAAATACTTGTGTGGAAAGCCATGCTCAATACCTCGTATCTGGTATATTGTGTAAGTGTTTTGCGGTATATCATTGCTTTTTGCTGCGTCTTACTCTTGTTACTATTTTGAGTTTATTGCCCTCTACCTTCCAATAACCCCAAACTTTGGTGTCTGAATAGCGCCAAAGGTCTACACCTGCTTTTTCTGCAAGAAAATAACAAAGGTGATAGCCAAAGTCTTTGTTCTCGGTATTTACATTGGCGGCCATAATCATATCCATATGTGTAATGATGATACTTTTAAGCCTGATTTTTGTGGCTCGTTTGGCACTTTCAATTTCTATAATCAGCTCTTTACAACAAGTATCCAGAATGTTGCTGATGATATCTTGCTGATCATCTGGACTATGTATAATGCCTGGTTGTGCTTTGCCAAACGTTGCATACTTATCCAATCCTCTGAAAGAATATAGTTTTGATAGTATATCTTTCTTACTCATCTATAATTCGCTTGTCTTCATTGTTTACACAAAAGTAAACGATAGAAAAATATTTACTCTGTGTTAAAGGTTTTTGCATGTATGATTGTTTTTTGAATAGCCTATTTCATTGATTGTCATCAAGAAATTTTTATTCTCTTCGTTTTTTTGAAATCCATTCTGCTATATGAAGTTTGTATGTTATTTTTGAGTACTACTTCTATATGGTTAATGTGCTTTGATGCACACTATCAAACATTACAAAACCTAAGTTGACTCAATGATCCGCAGTTTAATTGTCGATAATGGACCTTATATCCTTGGCCTCATAATATTGTGTTTTGTTATAAGTAAGATTTATTTACTATATTCCAAGGGATTGGGAAAAAATTTCACCGAATTATTTTACCTGTCATTAGTTCCCATCAGCAAACAAGGCATTAAGAATACATTTCAGGATAAGGTCAAGAGTTATTACAAATCGAGTAATAAAGTAAACTATTTCTTCTATGTTGTCTTTGCGTTTGCGGCTCTTATATTCGGTATGATGAAAGCTATTTAATATGCAATCAATATCCTGGGCCGATTTTGAAAAAATAGAATTAAGGGTTGGCACTATATTGGAAGTGCTTGATTTTCCCAAAGCCAAGAAACCTGCATACAAATTAAAAATAGACTTTGGTTCGTTGGGCATTAAGTGGAGTAGTGCACAGATAACCAAACATTACACCAAAGAATCTCTTATAGGTAAACAAATAGTTGCTGTTATTAATTTTCCCGAAAAGCAAATTGCAGATTTCATGTCTCAATGCTTGGTAACAGGCTTTGCAGATGCAAATGGAGACATTGTGCTTACCTCAGTAGATATGCCTGTGCCGAATGGTACTAAGATAGCTTAGTTTAAGACTTGCCTAATTGTTTCAGCATGTTAGCATGCACTGCCAATGCCTTTACAAAGGTAGGTTGTACGTTGTATGGCAGGTTGTATTCCTTAGCTGTCTGAGATACTATTTTAGATAACTGTGGGTAGTGAACGTGGCATATATGCGGGAAAAGGTGGTGTTCTATCTGATAGTTAAGACCACCAATAAACCAAGACATGATTTTGCTTTTAGGAGAGAAGTTAGCAGTATTCAGCAATTGGTGAACAGCCCAGCTATTAGGCATTTTGTTGGCATCATCAGGTTCTGCATAGTCTGACGTATGCATGACGTGTGCCAATTGGAATACACAAGCCAGAATAAGGCCTGCAAGCATTTGCATCAATACAAAGCCCAATATTACATGTTGCCATGCCATGCCTGAAAATAGCAGCGGCAATACCACAACATAAGCGAAGAATATCATTTTATAAAAAGTCAACTCTACCAATGCTCTTCCTAAAGATATCTTCTCTTTCTTCAGCAGCCCTGTTTTGTGGTATTTAATAAGCCCTTTGTAATCTTTTACCGTAACCCAATAGATATTCATGATGCCATATAGCAACCATGCATACAGGTGCTGATATCTGTGTATGCCATATCTTTTTTTATTGGGCGACATACGGAGTAGTATGCCTGCTTCTATATCTTCATCAAGCCCATCTACATTGGTATAAGTATGGTGGAGTATATTATGCTGCATACGCCAGTTACGGCTGTAGCCACCCAGTATATTCAACGTGCTGCCAAACAATGTGTTTACAAAGCTGTTATCAGAATATGCTTCGTGGTTGCTATCGTGCATTACAGACATGCCGAGGCTGGCTAAACCAATACCCATTACAAGCCACAGCGCATAAAACAGTACAATGTTTACACTCGCCAATCCTGAAACAATGAGGGTGTATGGCACAAAGTATATACACAGCAAAGCGGCTGTCTTAATGTACATTTTAAGATTGCCATGTTTTGATAGTCCGTTTACTGCGAAGTATTCATTTACACGGGTTTTGACACTATCGTAAAAGCTATCTGTTCCTTTAGGTGCAAATTTTACTAACGGCAACGGTTGACTCGACATTTATTGAGGATATTGATTTTATCAAAATTAACTCAAATATTTCATGTTTGAGTTATATGTTGAATAATGAGATATTGATTTTGGTCATTGTTTTAACATTTAAATTCAAACTTTTAAGTGTGTTTATAAGTCTTTCAGTACAGTAGTCATTATTTTTACAGATATGAAACACTTGTTTTCGGTATTAATAGCTTTGATATGCCTTACAGGGCTTACTGCCTCTGCACAGTTTAACAATCCTGACTGGTATGTATTGGAAAAAGGAGCTGTGGTAAGCATTATAAAGCCCGGTGTAAATGATATTACACTCTTTCTGGCACAGTCGGGTAACAAGCCTGTAGATAAAGCCGCGGTAGATGCCATGAATAACAATATCAAATTCAGCGCTGGTAGTGTAGTGTTAATCTACGCCAAAGAGAAAGATTACTACATAGCGCAGGACATGGAAGGCCGAAACCTGGTTATAAAAGGCAATGTTACCAAAGCAAGCCGTGGTGCAGGATGTACTGTAGGCTATTTGAAAACGAACATCACAGCAGGAAATACAACCTTGAAACGTGCAAGCTTTGTTTGGATAAAAGAACATAAACAAGGCAGTGCAGAGGCTGTGTTGCAAGGCCCGGATAATACAAGCATACCTGTGCAAATGTCTCAGCTGTATGATATTAATGCAACTACGCTGGAGATGGTGCCAACTTCATCAGCTAAAACAGTAGAGTAACTTCAATAAAAAAGCACACCCGAGGGTGTGCTGTGTACTAAATTTCTAAAAGTATAAATTAGATAACTTTTACGTTAACTGCGTTTAATCCTTTTTTACCATTTTGTACTTCGAAAGACACGCGATCGTTTTCACGAACCTCGTCGATCAGGCCTGATACGTGAACGAAAATGTCTTGTCCGCCGTTGTCAGGCTTAATGAAACCAAAACCTTTAGTTTCATTGAAGAATTTGATTGTACCTTCTTGCATTGAAAAAATAATTAATAGACGTGAAGGTAATGGTAAATCAGATATAAACCTAAAATACTTTTTAAAGAATTTGTTATGATTGGTTATCGCGCCATTCGTATACCCAGCTAGATTGTATCATTTCCAGGTGTCCTTCGTTGCATTCTTCGCGTTTCCCTTCAAAGTTTGGTATCTCCAAAACCCACTCCAGCAGCTCTGTGAAGCGTACTCTGTATATTTTGCTTTCGCCGAATTCATCACCAAAACGTTCATACAGTTTCAATGCTATGTCTTCGTAGTCAGACCATTTGATGGGTGGTTCGTAATGTGCCATGTTCAGTAAGTTATTTTTAAATATTGCCTCTTTTTTTAGTTTTTCCGATACTACTCGCCGTGTATCAGCGATTGGTCGGGGATTGTAACCTCTATACGACCGCTGCCGCCATCGTTCAGTACGCATTGGCAGCCCAGCCTGCTTTCCAGTTTGGGGTTGCGTGCACGATCTATAAAGTCTTCTTCTTTATCGCTCAGTTCTGCTACAAGGTCTTCGCCTTTTTCCAAATACAGGTGGCAAGTGCTGCATGCACATACCATGCCGCAGTTGTGGTGCAATTCTATATTGTTATCCATTGCTACCTCCAGCAGGCTTTGTCCTGCTTCTACATTCTCTATTGTTACTGGCTCCAGTCCTTTTTGTTCAAACTTGAAATGTATAGTGTACATTATATCTTGGGTTGAAATTTCAGCGCAAAGGTAATTAATGAAGTCCTTATAATCTTGGGAAGTAAAAAGATGTATTCTATAGCACTATAACGGGCAAAAAATAAATATGGCTTTACGTTTGTCATTTATTTTGAAGATTATATATATTTAAGAAAATAGCACATTATGGTTAAGGTAAACTTTCTGATTACAGCTTTGGCAGCTTTGGTACCGATACTGACAGGTAGTATATGGTACAATCCCAAAATAGGCTTTGGCAATGCATGGATAAAAACCACAGGACTTTCTGAAGAAGAATTGAGAAAGTCTAATATGGCAGTGATATTTACAATGGTCATCTTGTTTGCCTTTATGCTGGCTTTTATGCTGAACCCGATAGTGCGCCATGAATTTGGTCTGATGAGCCTGATGCAAAAACATGCAACAGAACCTGAAGCACTGCAAACCTATGCTGATGTTACAAGTAAATACGGTGCAGAGTTCCATACGTTTAAACACGGTGTGCTGCATGGTGTATTGGCTGCTCTGTTTGTAGGGTTACCGATTTTGGGTACAAATGCGATGTTTGAACGCAAGGGTTTTAAATATATAGCTATACATACAGGCTACTGGATGTTGACAATGGGACTAATGGGGGGCATTATATCTGCCTTCAGCTAAGCGTATTTGTTGAATGATATTGAATCAAGCACCTGAATTGGGTGCTTTTTTATTTACTTTACATTATCTGAATTGTAAGTGTTATGACAGATAGAAGCTATTTACAAAGTTTGAGGATACCTACTGATGATAACCCATTGCGGGTATTGGTAAGTGCATGCCTCATAGGCATTACATGTGGCTATGATGGCTCTGCAAACGGAGAATACCCAAGCGTGTTAAAGCTGCTACAATATGACACAATAAGGCTGGTCCGTTTTTGCCCTGAAGAATATTCTTTTGGTTCGCCCAGAGAGATGTGTGATATACATGGAGGCACAGGGTTGGATGTATTGGAAGGCAGAGCAAAAGTATTGTCAGATTCCGGTGTTGACTGGTCTGAAGGAATGATACGCGCGTCTGAAAAAATGTTACAGGTAGCTACCGATGAAAATATAGAACTGGCTGTAATGATGGATGTGAGTGCTGCTTGCGGTAGCCAGGTTATATACAATGGCAATCGCTTTGCTGAAAATAAAGTTTATCAGATAGGTGCAGGGGTAGCAGCTGCACAATTGATGCGCAATGGTTTTAAAGTCATTAGCCAAAGGGATTACGCCTCATTGCAGATACTGTATAGCAAGCTTGATGCAAATCATATAATAGATAGCACAGCATTGGACCACCATGAAATAGAGTGGTATAAAACCTATTTTAAGACGGTATAGATTATTTAGGGATGTATTCGTATGCTACCTGATAGTTCATGTTCTTAAACTCGTCAGATATTTCACCAACCCTCAGGTCTTGTAGTTGTGGTGTAGGTTCGCAGATGGTGTATTTGTTGCCCTTGTACTCAACTGTTTCGCCTAGTGGCTTATCAAATTTTACAGCTATGGTCACATGTGTAGGGTATAACAACACAATCATTGGCAAGTTATAAATCTCTTTTACCAGATAGAAGAAAAGTGCAGCTCTGTCATCGCAATCGCTATATTTATTCAGCAGCGTTTGTTCCGGGCTCATGCGTTTTTCTTTGCCATAAGATTGCCTGTCGTCTTCGTACAGGAAAGCATTGCGGGTAAACTGCATAAGGTAGTCAATTCCTTTCTTTTGCTTCATGTCAGCCACTGCATCTTTCAGTACAGGTATAAGAGAACTGTAGGTGGTATGGCTCAGTGGAATATTGAAATAGTCCTGATAATCTACAACCGGGTAGTTGTTGAAGGCCGTTTGCACATCGTCGCTCACCTTTATCTTGAAATGGTATAGCTTATCGCGATAATTGAACTGTATATCCTTTACCGAGTATCGTTGTGGTGTGAAATCGGGTAGCTGTGTTACTTTGTAAGAGAAGGCTTTTATAGCCTCAGGAATCTCTACGTCTGTAGCAAAAAGCCCAGTCTGTTGCAGGTTGTAGGCAGCTGCATAGTCGTGCCTGTTAAGGCATACATATTGTTTGCCGTTGCTCATATAATAGGGTACATCATACACATTTTCATCACAGTGTACATAAAAGAAAAGCTGACTATCGCCGCTTATAGCAAGTGTAGCATCGTAGCCCGATTTTGCCAGCAGAAACCATTTGTACAAGGTATATCTGGTATAGTTTTCCGCTTTGGGAGCGATAGCTTGGGCTGTCTTGCGTATAAGTTGATAATACAGCCAGTCATTCAGCTGATGCTGTTCTTTATATTGCAGCAGTCGGGCTACTAAGGGTTTGTAGTTGGTTTTATTGAGAGCCTCATAAAAATCGTGTACACCTGCTTTTGTTGGCTTCTCGTTGTAAGGTATTGAAAACGAGGATTGTAAGTTGACCTGCAGGGTGTCGCCATAGTAGTCTATAGCTGTCACTTTGTTACCTGCATAGCTATTTGTAGCTATGTTCAGCATCAGTGCGAACAGTATTAATATGACTTGTGGCTTTTTCACTATATAACCTTCCTTATAAAGTTACAATAACTTAACAATTACTTAATGTTAAGTTTTTTGACTTTACAATAGGTTAACAGTTCTTAAGCAGTCATCGCCAGCTTATTGTACTTATTACGATATTCCAGCGGAGATAATCCTGTTATTTTTTTGAAAGTTGTACGGAATGCTTTGATATCGGCATAGCCCACCTCGTACATTACTTCGTTTACGTTCTTGTTGCCTGTTTCCAGCTCTTTTTTGGCTGCTTCTATCTTTACACGTTGTATGTACTCTGTAACGGTATTCTTGGTGGCTTTCTTGAACCTGCGCTCAAAACTGCGTCTGCTAAGGGCATACATATAAGCCAGTTGGTCTACAGTAGTCCTTTCTTTGTAATTGCTTTCTATAAACTCCTGTGCCTTGCGTACAGGTTCGTCTTCGTGGTCTTTCTGTCCCTGAAATATCATGAAAGCAGACTGGGTATCTCTTTCCAGCTGTATGGCAAATACTTTGGCAATGAGTATTGCCATATCTCGTCCTGTATATTTCTCTATCAGGTGCAGTATCAGGTTGAGGTACGAGAATGCCCCGCCACTGGTATAGATGCCATTTTCGTCAGTGATAATCTTCTCCGTTATCAGCTCAACATTCGGAAACATTTGTTTGAAATCATTAGCGGCTATCCAGTGTGTGGCAGCGCGTTTGCCATCCAGCAATCCTGTAGATGCAAGCAGGAAAGCCCCTAGGCACAGGCTGGCTATTTCAGCACCGTTCTCTTTTTGTTCTACCAACCAGGGCAGGAAGTCCTTGTTGTTTTCCATTGCCTGTTTCAGGTCTCCATCTATTGCAGGTATTACTATCAGGTCGGTTTTCTGTACATCACCAATCAGTGCATTGGCATTTACGGTAAATAATCCACCCGCTACAGGTGTTTCCTGCTTCAGGCCTACCAGTTGAATATTGAAGACAGGCTCGCCGCCATTCATCTTTATCAGTTGGTTTACCTGTGCAAACAATTGTCTGCTGCCTTCAAGGCTGGCTAGTATAGCACCTTGCGGAATGAGAATGGATATGTGCATCATGATATCCAAATTTACAGAAATGGCTTGTCGCAAACAACCCCACAAGTTGCCGTAATAACACCCCTTTGTTTAGGATTATGCACGATAGCTTTGTAATATCATTCACAAATACATGGAAATAATCAATCTTGACAAAGACATTCGCCTGATATGCAAACAGGCATCATCATTTCCGGTAGGTATAGGTGCTGCTTTTAAAGAATTGGAGCAGTTGGTGGGTATGGTTGATGAAAGGATGTATTATGGATTGTCTCGCCCCGAGGGTGGGAAAGGTATTGTATACAAAGCGGCTGTTGAAGAACTGTATGAAGGTGAAGCAGCAAAGCTGCAGGCAGAAAGCTATGTTGTAAAGAAAGGAAGCTATATCACCGAAACAATATTGAATTGGCGTAGCGACGAAATATCTATAGGTAAGGCTTTTCAGCAACTATTGCACGACAGTAGGATTGATTTTAAAGACGGTATTTGTGTGGAGCAATACCTTAATGATAAAGATGTAGTTTGTATGGTGAGGCTAGACCCCGACAAAATGTAAATTAATAATCACACTAAAGAATAACAATTATGGCAAACCAGATTTTTGTAAACCTACCTGTGGCAGACCTGCAGAAAAGTATAACTTTCTTCAGCAAGATTGGCTTTACGTTCAACCCACAGTTTACAGATGATAAAAGCACTTGCATGATTATTGGCCCAAATATCTACGCGATGTTACTCGTGAAAGAGCGCTTCAAAGATTTTACAAAGAAAGAGATTAGCGACGCCCATAAAACAACAGAGGTCTTGCTGGCAATAGATGTACCTACCCGCGATGCTGTAGATGAAATGGTACGTAAAGCAATAGAAGCAGGCGGTACTACCTATATGGAACCACAGGACCATGGCTGGATGTATCAGCACAGCTTTGCAGATCTTGACGGGCATCAGTGGGAGATGATATTTATGGATGAGAGTCTTCTGCCAAAAGCTTAAGTAAACAATCTAATCAATCAATAACTATGGCAACATTTAGTCCTTATCTGCATTTTCAAGGCAATGCAGCAGAAGCATTCAACACTTACAAAGAAGTATTTGGTGGTGAGTTTGAAATCTTGATGAAATACACAGAGTCTCCTGTAAAAGACCAGCATGCAACATCAAATCCTGACTGGATAATGCACGTAACACTGAAAACACCTATGGGGCTTACTATACAAGGCTCTGACAGACCCGAGGCATTTGGTCCGGTAAACAGGGGTGATGCTTTCTTCGTAAACGTGATGGTAGATAGTGCAGATGAAGCCAGAAGGATATATGAAGGGTTGAGCAAAGACGGCAATGTATTTATGCCGCTTGAAAAAACATTCTGGGCAGAACTCTATGGCATGTTTGCAGATAAATACGGTGTGCAGTGGATGATAAACTACAACGGATAATTATCTTCATATAAACTAAAACTGAGGTCTATGAAAAAACTGAACATCGCATACTGGGTAGTAACGGGTCTGTTTGCTGCATTCATGATATTTTCTTCTGTAGGGAATGTAATGAGCGACCCGCAATCTATTGAAATGATACATACACAAATGGGTTTCCCGAAGTATATCATTCCTTTTCTTGGGGTGGCTAAAATACTGGCTGCCGTTACCATTCTGATACCTAAGCTCGACAGGATTAAAGAATGGGCTTATGCAGGACTGGTGTTCGATCTTATTGGGGCTACTTATTCATTCATAGCATTGGGATATCCTGTTAGTGGGTGGGCACTGATGTTTGTATTCATAGGAATTGCCATGTTGTCTTACTACCTGCACAGGAGAAGGATGCAGGCTATGCAGGCTCAATAGTATGATAGCTGTTTTTAAAACAAATGTTTGCGAGGCAGATAGTGGTGATGTATTGCACCTGCTTCGTGTACACTTTCCCGATAGCCACATCACCATAGACCACGAAGACTGTGACAATGTGTTGCGGATAGCTCCCTGCCATATACCCGAGCATGGTGTAGCACAGCTTTTATCAGCTAAAGGGTATGCATGTGAAAGCTTATAAAACTACAATTATGGAAAAAATACGTTTTGCAGTTACCATCAATGCTCCGCGTGAAAAAGTATGGAGTATATTATGGACAGGTGAAACCTACCGTGCATGGACATCTGTATTCAGTGAAGGTTCTCGTGCTATTACAGATTGGAAGAAAGGGAGTAAGGTATTGTTTACAGATGGTTCGGGTTCGGGTATGGTATCCCGTATTGATGATTTGATACCCAACGAGTTTATGTCCTTCCAGCATTTGGGAGAGCTAAAGGATGGGGTAGAAGATACTACCAGTGAACGTGTACAGCAATGGGCGGGAGGCAGAGAAAACTATACCCTGAATGCAGTTGGTGATAATACAGAGCTGATTGTAGAGCTGGACTTGCTCGATGAATTTAAGGATTATTTCATGAGTACTTTCCCCAAGGCACTGGCTAAAGTAAAAGAACTTTCGGAACAATAAATACTATAACATGGCTACGTCTAAGAAAAAGGAAAGTACTGCTAAGGATATAAATGATACTGCAGGTGTAGATGCCTATATGGATGCATTGGTGCATCCGCTGAAAGAAGAAATAGCGGCAGTCAGAGACATCATCAAAAGCAATAAGAAGATAAATGAGCGTGTAAAGTGGAGTGCACCAAGCTTCTTTTACAAGCACGATATGGTAACATTCAACCATAGACAGGAAAAGTTTGTACAGCTTGTATTTCATTATCCATCTGTTGTATCTATAGACTCTCCGCTACTTACGGGTGATTATAAAGACCGTCGCCTGGCTGCTTTTAAAGACATGAAAGAAGTAATGGCCAATAAGAAAGAACTGCAACGCATTATAGCAGCGCTGGTAGATATTGCAGATGCGGAGTAGTACAGCTTACTCTTGCGAATAGATTGAAATATTTGATAAATAGAAAAGCAGGTTCCGTTAAGAACCTGCTTTTTTGCTGATGTGTCAGCTACTATTGTTTTACAAACTGTTGCGTGTAATAGTTGCCTTCTGTATTAATGCGAATAATATATACTCCGTTTGTAAGATTCCTGATATCAGTTTGCGATACAATATTGCCATCTATATCTATTGTACTTACTACCTGACCAACAGTGTTGATGATTTGTGCGATTGCTACAGTATTGCTTCTGTTTGCTATGTATAGTACATCTGTAGAAGGGTTGGGGTATATTTTATAAGGTTGATAGTTTACAGTAGCTACACTACCCGTAATTGGTTTCTTCAGACTGAGGCCTACGATAACCGGGTCATGGTCTGAAGAACGGAAAGGAATACTGCTATAGGTATTGCCCCATTGGTTTACAAAATCACCACCACCGTCATCTATGTTGTCATTATAATCCAGGAATATTGGTTCGGCAGAGTTCAGGTGCCATTTAGCTATTGCAGTTACATCTTTTTTCATGCTGTCATTTACAATAGCATTGTCTAAAGAACCAACCAGTCCGCTGAACAGATAAGAGTAGGCAGTGTCTTCGCTTAATACAGTGTAACCATTGGCTCTGAAAATATCTAACGGATCTTCCTGATAATAAGCATTATAGTCGCCCATGCTGATAACTCGTTTTTCGCCTGAATTAGCTATTACGGTATTATTAATGAAGTTTATCAGCTCTGTCGCCTGTTTTTTACGTGTATCGTTATAGCAACTTTGTCCGTCCAGTTGGTCAGCATCGGCGCCGGTGCTACCGGAGCAGCCTTTTGATTTGAAGTGATTGATAATATAGTTGAACTTAATGCCCGTAGCAATTACCTCGAATGTTTGTGCTACAGGCGGACGGTTAAATACTGAATTGCTGCTTATCATTACACTGCCCACAGTATCTACTACAGATGGCTTGTATATAATAGCGCAGCGTATAGCATCGGTACCAAAGTTCTGAATACTTGCACCGTCATATACATAGTTATAGGTTCCTGCGCCCATTTTAGTATTCAATCCGTTAATAATATCTAATAGAGCAGATGTGGTTGCAGTGCCGTCATTTTCCATTTCTATCAGGCCAACTACGTCAGCATTGATGTCTGCAATAGCATTGATGATTTTATCTCGCTGGCGTGTAAACTCAGCAGGTGAGTGTGCACCTCTTGCTGTTGGGAATCCGCCACCCGAGCCATTGCCGTTGAAATAGTTGAGTACGTTAAAGCTGGCAACCTTTACATTCGTAGCACTTGGCATAACAGGTGTTGCAGTGCGTGGAGCATAATTGAACACAGGCATGGCAGATGGTATGGGTTGTATGCGGTATTTTGAAAACGCATAGCCTAAAATACCAACGGGATTGATGGTAGTGCTGCCAAGACGTAGTGTGTTGTCGTTGTTTACAAATGGTAAGGCGGTCATTGTGCCTTTACCATCGTCCATTAGTATGGTGCGCAGGCTATTAGCATCGGCATAAGCGGTTACCGCTGCCAGATTGCTTGTGCCTGCAGATGTTGTTCCGCTTGCTATTGCATCGTTAGGATCTACTATTTGTGTTGGCTGAAAAGTCATACCACCTTTAGAAAGATTTATTTCGCCATATCTGCCAAGGTTGTAATTGTCTGTAACAGTCAGTGTATCCTGAAAGCGTACCAGCATACACTCATATTTTTCATAGTCATTGATATTGGCCAAAGGCAGGGAAATATTTGTATATGCAGGCAACGGATTGCCGGTGCTGATGGTATTGATTGCTGTGCTGCTGATAACAGCCTGATTGTATGACGGTGCTGCACTGCTTTCTAAAACAGTTCCACTAACTCTTACTTTATCACCAACAGCTACGGTATTAGATGTTACTACAAAGATACCCTCACTGGTTGCAGGGTTGCTGTCTTTGTCTGCATCTTCTTCCTGCATATAGAAGCCTGCAGGGCTAAGGGTGGTATACACACCTGTTACAATACCTTCTATCGTAAAGTTGCCTGCTGTAGCTGCTGCACCTGTGCCTTGTATGGTACTGATGAGTGTGGATTCGTCGTCTATAATATTGATGGCGGCTACGCTATCCAGTATATTATATGGGCTTGATGGAGAGGTGATTTTTATATTCACTGTTTCTGCACCTTCGCTCAATGCATCGTTAATAGGGGTAACAGTTGCAGTGATGCTACCTGTACTTGCAGGAACGGTAATGGTACCTGTTGTACTGCTTAGGGTAGCAGGCGCTGCACCACCTGAAAGTGTAATGCTGTAGTCTGTATTAAAAGTGGCAGTACCTGTAATCTGATAATTGAATGTAGTGCTGCTTGCTGTAACAGGGTTGAAGGTAATATTGAAACTACCTGCTGTGGGTATAGTGCCTTCTGTGGCATCTGTGCCTTTTACTATACTTATTCTATTGCTTGGTGTATCTACCACAACATTGTCTATTGCAAAAGAAGGGCGAGAACCGCCACCACTTACCTGTCTGCTTGCCCAGCGCAGTTGTACTACAGACTGATTATTGCAAGCAGAAGGCAGGGTTATGCTTTTGCTTACCGTGTTTTGTGCTGTTGTAACTGCTGCAGTTTGTGTTAGCGTATTATTCTGGTATTCTGTGCCTGTCAGGCTGGTAAATGTACCAGATGTACCTATACGGTATTGAAGTATTACTTCATTCACACGTGTATTAGTTGTAGTATCATAAGGGTTGCGCAGCGTCATGATATCGTAGCTGACAACAATGTTGCTTCTGCTGCTGGTGTTGATGGCAAGTACCAAACCCAAATCGAGCGAACTGGTATTGAGGAAACCTATCTTTCCATTATAGTTATGAACATTACCACTATTGACGGCTGCTGTAGAGTTTGCTGTGAGGTTTCGGTCTGCTGTTGGTGTGGCAGTACTGAAGCTGCTGCTTGGTGCTGTAGTTATCGTCCAACCTTGCCAGCCATTGGGGTATGTGGTTGAGGTGTGTGTTACTGTATTAAAGTTTTCAGAGTATGGGATAGTTTGGGTTGTGGGATTTGTTTGCGCCCATGTATCTGCACAGAACAATGCCATAGCAGATAATACCAATAGCTTTTTCATAAACGTATTTGCTGAATCAAAGAGTGAGCCTGCAAATTATCAGTGCTACGTTATGCCACCATTAAGGGACTGCTATGCAAATGCTATGCTTATGTTAGCTGTGTTATTATTCTTTGTTGAATAATCGTTTCAGGTACCACAGATATACACCGTCATTATCAGGAGAGCCGCTGCTGGTGTAGAGCCTTAATAGCTCCGGTCTATTGCTCAGCATATCTTCCAACATAGAAGGTGTCAATAAAAAGACTTGTCCTTCCTGTGTGCCATACAGGTAGCTGAATTGTTTGCTGGAAGCTGCAGCTCCTGTTCCTTTCATAGTCTTATGGCTGTTAATATTCATTTTGCCAAGCGGAACATATGTTGGGTCGTATCTGTTCCTATCCATTTCATATTTAGTAGTTCTTCCTTCACTTTTGCTCAGTACATAAGCTCTGTGCTCCAACAGGTTTGATGCAACGGATGTGAAATAGAGGTAGCTACCAAACCTTTCTTTCACATAAGCAAATGCTTTTACATTCATTGCTCCATATAGGTTTATGAACAATGAGTCATTGTACATTACAGCAAAGCATTCTTTTTTTAGTTCCTTTGTTTGAGGCCTTTCATCTCCTGCCAGATCATATAATATGGCACCTGCCCATTCTCCGTCATCAAGACTCCGCTGGCTGATGTATAAGTTAAATGGTTTAGGTGTATTGTTTACAAAGTCGCTTAGTGTAGAATATACCTTTGCATTCTGTGCTATGGCACATTGAAAAGATAACAGGAACAGAAGTAGGGTGTTTCTTATCATAGGTGTATTTATAAAGTTAATTTACAGTAATTATTCTTTATCTGTTGCCAGCCTGATACACATAAGGGCGAGTGCGAGGGTCAGCAGCCCAAATGTTTTTTCCAAAGCAGTAGCCGCAATGATATTACCAATCGTATTCAGCAGAAACATTACAGCCATCAGCCATAGTGCTACTCTTGTAGTTCTTTTATCTATAAAGAAAGGTAGCCAACGTACATGTGCCGCCACTATTAGTATAACCGTAATATTGATTAAAACAGATACTGTTTCAAAACGTACCATGTCTTCATGGGTTTTTAGCCTGCCACCCCATGTTATTTCATAAGGTATTACACCCGTCAGTATCAGTATATGAAACACGATAGTTGCTGCCATGATAGCTGTTATGGTATAAGCTGCAGCTTTGGCGCTGATGATTTTATTCATTTTGCTAAGATAAACCGTAGTTATCAACCAGTGTGCATTGGCATTATTTGTATATTTAATAAAACTAATGCTATGAAATACCTTATACTCTTTCTGTTGTTGCCGGCAGCAGTATTTGCACAAAGCCGTAAGGATTATGATAAGGCCTTTGGTGATTTTGTGAAATACTATAATAAAGAGAATTGGGCAGGAGTATGTGGACTGATGTCTTCATCTCCTGATGGAAGGTGTATGTGGAAAGATGCCGGGCATGTAATAAAAAAACATGGTAAAATCATTAAATATCAATACCTTGGCGTTGATACTTCTGATCCTGAAAGGGTTACAGTATACAAAGTTACATTTGCGAATAAGAAAGAGGAAGCTGTCAGCTTCAATTTCGATATAGAGGACAAGGGACACTTCGGTACATTCCGATTCACTACTGAAAGCGACGAGATACTACGTATGTTGAAAAGCAAATGAGTGTCTTGTAGTTGAAATCTCTATATGTATAACGCAAACTTCAAAACTAAATGAAGAAAGTATTTCTGCTGTGTGGCGTAGCATCGCTCATAGTGTCTTGTGCTCCTAAGCAACCAACCAAAGATGTTCGTTGTTATGGCCTGCTCGTTGACTCTCTAAATAATCTGGCAACCATGCGCGAAAGGGTAGCAAACCTGGAGCAAGGGGCAGATGATATGGCAAAAGGTTATCAGGCAAAAATTGATGCCATGCAACATATCATAGATTCCCTGACACACAAAAGAAAGCCTGCACATACCATAGTAAAGCATACTACGCAGCATCATGCAAAAAAAGTACATGCAGTTGCAAAACCTATGGTTAAGGATAAATCAAAATCTTTTGTATTTGACGAGGCGAAACAGAAGTATATGTTTTACGATGCCGAAACGAAAACATACTATAGTGTAGACCCGGTTAGCGGCGAGCGATTGTATAATAATAAATAGAAATAAGTGTAAGGCTTTTTATAGTAGCAGGACAGGTTCCTGCTATTGTCATATCCACAGTATATCCACTTACGCATGGTATTCATTTCTATACATTATAAATAACAAATTTTCTACCTAAATTCGCAGCTTATTTTTTTAGTATAATGGGTTAAGTGGGTTTTGCCGGTATCGGTGCAACCAGCCATTGAATATTTTGAACCAGACAGATGAGCGACAAGTACGTTGAATATAAAGGATTGAATATGCCGTCCATAGAGCAGGAAGTACTGCGCCTGTGGAAGGAGAATGATACATTTAATAAGAGTGTTGACGGACGTAATGGTGCACAACCATTCGTGTTTTACGAAGGTCCGCCAAGTGCCAATGGTATGCCCGGTATTCACCACGTTATCAGCCGTACATTGAAGGATCTGGTATGCCGCTACAAAACCATGCAGGGCTATCAGGTACACCGCAAAGCAGGGTGGGATACCCATGGCTTGCCGGTAGAGCTGGGTGTTGAGAAGGAATTAGGTATTACAAAAGAAGATATAGGTAAAAAGATAAGTGTAGAGGATTATAACCTGAAATGCCGTGAGGCAGTGATGCGTTATAAGAAGGAGTGGGAAGACATTACCGAGAAGATGGGTTATTGGGTGGATATGGGCAACCCCTACATCACATTCGATAATAAATATATAGAAACCCTGTGGTGGGCTATCAAGACCCTGAATGAAAAAGGGTACTTATATAAAAGTGTCAGCATACAACCATACAGCCCTGCTGCTGGTACAGGCCTCAGTTCCCACGAGCTGAACCAGCCGGGTACCTATAAGGATGTAAAAGACACTACGGTAGTTGCCATGTTCAAGGCTGTTAATAATGCACAGTCTGCCTTCCTGTACGATGCTACAGGTGGCAAGCCTGTACACTTCCTTGCATGGACGACAACCCCATGGACACTCCCTTCAAACTGCGGCCTTACTGTAGGTGAAAAGATTGATTATGTGTTAGTTAGAACGTTTAATCAATATACACATCAGCCTATAAATGTAATACTTGCAAAAGCTCTTCTAAATAAACACTTCAAGTCTGAGGGGCAAGATGGTGATTTTGCAGGGTATAATGCAGAACAGAAATTAGTGCCTTGGACTATTATAAAAGAGTTCAAAGGTGCAGATATAGAAGGTTGCCGTTATGAGCAATTACTGCCATATGAGGGTAACACTGCCGAGATAACAGGTGGCGACCCTTGGAGGGTAATAACAGGCGATTTTGTAACTACAGAAGATGGTACAGGTATCGTACACACTGCCCCTGCTTTTGGTGCAGATGACTATCGTGTAGGCAAAAAGAATAATATAGGTATACTGACACTGGTAGACAAGGAAGGTAAATTTACCGAATACCTTGGCGAACTGAGTGGCAGATATGTAAAGAATTATAAAGACGACAGCGAGTGGAAGGATGTAGATGTGGATATAGCCGTGAAGCTGAAACTGGCAGGCCAGGCATTTAAGGTAGAGAAGTATGAACACACCTACCCGCATTGCTGGCGTACAGATAAGCCTATTGTTTACTATCCGCTGGATGCATGGTTTATAAAGACCACTGCCGTGAAGGACAGGATGATAGAGCTGAACAAGACCATCAACTGGAAGCCTAAAGCAACAGGCGAGGGTAGGTTTGGCAACTGGTTGGAGAATATGGTGGATTGGAACCTGAGCCGCAGCCGCTACTGGGGTACACCATTACCGGTATGGGCTACCGAAGATGGTAGTGAAATACGTGTGATAGGTAGTGTAGAAGAACTGAAAGATGAGATAAGTAGAGCTAATAAGTCATTGAATATCAATCAGGATGCTGATGTGTTGACGAGTGATTTGCACAAACCTTTCGTTGACCAGATAGTACTGGTAAGTGATAGTGGCAAACCTATGATGCGCGAACCGGACCTGATAGATGTATGGTTTGACAGTGGTGCCATGCCATATGCACAACAACACTATCCATTTGAAAATCATGCAGATAAGACACTGAACCAGAACTTCCCGGCAGACTTCATTGCTGAGGGGGTTGACCAGACACGTGGTTGGTTCTATACCCTCCATGCGCTGGGTGTAATGCTGTTTGATAATGTAGCCTATAAGACCGTGGTAAGTAACGGCCTTGTGCTGGATAAGAATGGCAATAAGATGAGCAAACGCCTAGGCAATGTCATCAATCCGTTCGAGACAATTGAGAAGTACAGTGCCGATGCTACCCGTTGGTACCTGATAACCAATGCAAGTCCGTGGGATAGCTTACGCTTTGATTTAGAAGGAATTAAAGAGGTTCAACGGAAGTACTTTGGTACATTGTATAACACTTACCAGTTCTTTGCACTCTATGCCAATGTAGATGGCTTTACATTTAAGGAAGCCTACATACCAGTAGAGCAACGTCCGGAAATAGACCGCTGGATATTGTCTGCACTGAACACATTGGTAAAGGATGTTACCAACTATCTGAACGACTACGAACCTACACAGGCTGGCCGTGCTATGGAGACATTCCTTGACGAGCAACTGAGTAACTGGTACGTGCGTCTGTGCCGTCGCCGTTTCTGGAAAGGAGAGTACGAGCACGATAAGATATGTGCTTATCAGACGTTATATGAATGTCTGGAGAAACTGTCGCTGCTGATGGCACCGATATCTCCGTTCTTTGCAGATTGGTTGTATAGCAATCTTAATAATATCACTAAGCGCTACGAGGCTCAGTCTGTACACCTGGCAGATTTCCCGGTGGCAGATGCCGATGTTATAGATGCAGAACTGGAAGAACGTATGCGTCTTGCACAAGATGTATCATCTTTGGTACTGTCTTTGCGCAAGAAGGTTAACATCAAGGTTCGCCAACCGCTGCAGAAGATACTGATACCTGTACTGGATGCCCATATGAAGGAGCAGGTGCAGAAAGTGGAAGATTTGATAAAAGGTGAGGTGAATGTAAAAGAATTTGAGTATCTTACTGAAACAGAGGGTTTTATAAAAAAGAAGGTAAAGTCTAACTTTAAGTCGCTGGGTGCTAAAATGGGTGCTAAGATGAAGGCGGTAGCTGCTGCTATCACAGCACTGGACCAACAGCAGATAAGCGCACTGGAGAAAGACGGTGGCTATACACTGACAGTAGATGGAGAGCCAATAGATATAGTAAGAGAAGACGTAGATATAATAGCAGAGGATATACCGGGATGGAGTGTAGCTAACAAAGACACCCTGACGGTAGCATTGGATATTACCGTAACCCCTGAGCTACAGGATGAGGGTAATGCCCGAGAACTGGTAAATCGTATACAAAAAATTCGTAAAGAAACAGGATTAGAACTTACAGACAGAATAGCAGTTAGCGTAGAAGAACACGAACCATTAAAATCTGCCATATTAAATTTCAGTGAGTATATTTGCACGGAAATTTTGGCAGATAAGTTAGAGATAGTTCCTCAAGTTTCCGAAGGAACGGAAATTGAGGTTAATGAAGCAATACTTAAAGTGTTAATAACTAAAAAACAGTAACGCGCTATGGCCACAAAAAAGAAACCGGCAGCCAAGCCAGCTAAGAAAACTCAGACAGCTTCTAATAAAGGCGCTAAAAAGGCAGCGCCGGCTAAAAAATCTGTGGCAACGAAAAGTAGTAAGAAGGCAACGCCTGCGAAACCTGTGAAAAAAGCAGCAGCCCCTAAACCGGCTGCAAAGAAGGCTGCGCCTAAGAAAGCCACACCTGCCAAAGCAATAGTGAAGAAAGCAGCACCGGTGAAGAAGGCGGCAGCCACTAAAAAAGTGGACTCGAAAAAAACTAACCAATTGAAAAAGACAGCAACAACGAGTAAGAAGACGACTGTAGCTAAAGCAGCGCCGGCAAAAAAGGCTGCGCCTGCAAAGAAAGCAGCGCCTGCTAAAAAAGCAGTACCTGCACCAAAACCTGCAGCAAAGAAAGCAGCGCCTGCACCGGCTAAGAAAGCCGCTCCTGCACCTGCGCCAAAGGCTGCTCCTAAAAAAGCAGAACCGGTTAAGAAGGCAGCACCTGCACCAACGCCGGCACCTGCACCAGTACCTGTTGCGGTAAAAAAGGCAGCATCAGCTAAAAAATCAGGTGGCAAACAATCGCATCATGTAACAAAAACAGTTACCACTTTTGCGAAAGGCGCATTGCCTAACCGTCCGTTGTCGGCATCTGCAGCAGCAGCTATGCAACAACAAGGTGGCTTGCCTACAAAACAGGCAACACCTGCACCACGCAATGTTGAGAAAAAACCAAACGTTATTGTGGCTCATCGCCGTCTTGAAAATAAAGCCAAGCAAAAAGACGATGCGGGCAAAACAATGATTAATTACCAACCGGAATTTACACGTTCCATATTAGACGAAGCAGTAGAAATGCAAGGACCAGTATACCGTTACAGTGACGAAGAACTGAATGAATTTAAAGAGCTTATCCTGGCACGCCTGGAGAAAGCACGTAAAGAACTTACTTATCAGCAGGGTTTGATAACACGTAAGGATGAAGCGGGCACAGAAGATACAGAAAACCGCTACATGAATATGGAAGATGGCAGTGGCGCTATGGAGCGCGAACAACTGGCACAGCTGGCAAGCCGCCAGATCCAGTTCATCAACCACCTGGAGAAAGCGCTGATGCGTATTGAGAACAAAACATACGGTATATGCCGTGTAACAGGTAAGCTGATAGACAAGGCTCGCCTGCGTGCAGTACCACATGCTACACTCAGCATCGAAGCAAAGAATGTAATGAGCAAAAAGTAATCGCTATCTGTAGCAATACTTTAAGTTATACTACAAGCCACCTGCACATGCGGGTGGTTTTTGTTTTGTAGTTTTACCAGATGCAATACACAGAATCGCAGAAGTTTGGTAAATGGGTGTTGTGGGTGGTACTGCCGGCAACGGTTGCCTTTACAGCTTTCAGTATGATACTTTCTTTTAAAAGAGGAGAGGGTATTGGCTGGGAGGCATTGTTCGAATTGATACCATTTGCCCTGATGGTACTATTCTTCATCATGCGGCTGGATACTACCATTAACGAAGAGGGTATCTTCTTCAGGTTCTATCCTTTTCAGAAAGGTAAGTTTATACCGTGGACTGCCATAGAGAAAGCTTATGTGCGCAAGTACAATCCCATCAGCGAATATGGTGGCTGGGGACTGCGTACCGGGTGGAGTAAGAAAACCGGTGGTGCCTACAACACTGCGGGAGATATGGGCCTGCAATTGGAATACAAAGATGGTAAACGCTTTTTGCTGGGTACACAACGTGCTGATGAGCTACGTGCATTTATGGAGGGGTTGTATAAGAGTGGAGTAGTGTTGCCTTTGTAATTATCTCACGGAATGAGTGTTTGTTTTTCGCGAGTATTTACTTTCTTTTTCCGCAAAAAGAAAGTAACAAAGAAAAGGCGTCAGGCATTAAAGACTGCCTAATGCCTGATTGTCTCTCCGATGTTGCAACATTACTACTGTGCTGCCAAGCTATAAGCCTTGATGTCTTATAATAAGATATCAGATGGATGCTGACTGCAGCTAGAATACTGAAGATAACAACTACAGCATTGCCACATAGCAGCACATACGATGAATGGTGCCAACGCCGTGAGAGCTTTATAGTAGTAATGGCGGTGAGACAACAACCAACTAATCAGCAAGTAAACGAATCAACCAATCAACTATTTCACTAACTTAGGTAGCACAAATACACAACCCACGTATGGCATCCATCAACATCAAAAAACTGCACCACGTAACTATATGTATTCCTACAGGCTTCGAGGCTGAGGCTCGGGATTTCTATACAGGTTTATTGGGACTGCAAGAGATAGATAAGCCAAAGAACATACCGGGTATATGGTATAAAGTAGGCGAGAGCGAACTGCACTTGGGTATAGAACCCGAGATGTATCCTACCAAACGCTTTCCTGCTTTTGAGGTGGATAGCCTGGATAGTGTGCGCAAACTGCTGAACGAAAAAGGTATAGACATAAAAGAAGAAACAGCTATACCGGGGTATAAACGTATATCATTCCTAGACCCGTGGAAGAACAAGCTGGAAATAATGCAGCGTGTGTAACGTGTATTGTTCTTAGCGGAAGAAGCTCATATTATCTTCCAGAAACTCCGCATTGTAATTGCCCAGATAATCTTCGCGGAAGGCTACCATTCTGTCTCTCAGATAGTAATCAAGCCCAGGGTTCTCGTCTGTAATAACGGCTACCGAAGGATTGCCGAGCATATCTGTAACATCAAACATTTTCAACTGCCCTTTGATGGGGTAGTACTTGTCTGTGATAATCTGTGTGGTATCGTAGCTGTTATCTTTGGTCTTGCCTGCGATGTACATGATATCGTAGTTGGTACGCTGCGGCGATGAGGAGAATATCCTTGTGTTGAGGCCTGCACTATTCAGCGTATTGTACACCATTTGCTGTGCAAGGCCATCATCTTCCTGACGGATGCCATCAAACTCTATAAAGATTTTACCATTCTCTGTCAGCAGTCTTTTCATCTGCTCGAAGGACTCTTTGCTCAACAGGTGAGATGGTATGTTTTCGCCCAGCAGGGCATCTACAATTATCAGGTCGTACTTTTTCTTGCACACATTTATATAATGCCTGCCGTCGTCTACAGCTGTGTTGGCAATGGCATGTTTCAGGCCAAAGTATTTCTCTGCCAGTTCGGGCAATCTTCCGTCTATCTCTACGGCATCGTAGCTCATACCGTGTTGCTCCAGCTGGTGTGCTACCGTACCACCGCCAAGACCTATCAGCAGTGCTTTGCTGCCCTGCGGCATACTGCGGATGATTGCATTGGTGAAGCGTGTATAATAGAGGAAAGAGAAGTTTTTATCGTTGCGGTCTATCCATGTTTGCCAGTTGTGGTTTACCAGCATTACACGCGATGGTATGTTCAGCCCGTTTTCGGTATAGGTAAAATCTACCACCTTTACCTGCCCAAGCATACCTTCTGTGTGATATAGTATTTTGTACTTATCGGTTTCGCGGTGCTGATTGCTACGGTAGAAAAAAAAAGCAGGCACCAATAGCAGCAACAATACACCCGCCATTATCTTGTTCTTTGGGCGCAGTACGATGATGGTGAGCAACAGCAGCAAACCACCTGCTACTATACATGGCAGCGATATACCTACCAATGGTACCAGCCAGAAGCCCGTTATCATAGTAGCCAATACACCACCCAGCGTGCTGATGGCATAGATAAGCCCTGCTGCTTTACCACTGCTATTGTTCTCGGCTATCAGGCTGATGAGCATGGGGCTAACCATACCCATACCCATAATAGGCGGCATCAGGAAGAAGATTTGTGAAGTGATAACACCCGTAAGGAAACCCATATCCAACGTGCGTGCCATGATGAACCTCGCCGTCATAGGCATAACGATAACCAGTGCCGATGCTATGGCCAGTATGAGGAACAATGTCTTTTTGCGTTGTGGAAGCTCCCGTTTGCTAAGCTCGCCACCCCAGTAGTAACCAATGGTAAGGCCACCGAGTGTAAGGGCGAGGGTAGATGCCCATACGTAGAGCGATGTACCGTAGAAGGGTGCCAGCATTTTGCCGCCTGCCAGTTCTGCCACCATCACACAGGCACCTTCAAAAAAAGAGAGCAGCAACAACAGGTTGCGAGGTATAGAAACGTTGGTAGTAGTATCGTTTTTCAAGCAATGGTATTTGAGGTAATAAATATAAGCAGAATTGGTTGATTAGTTGATTGGTTGCTTTGTTGATTAGTTCGCCATGACGGGAGTACAACAAAAAACACCCGCGTCATTATGTTCGCATCCCGACACTTCGGGGCGAGGAGGTAGCGCATAGCCCTGTGTGTAGCCTGCCGACGTTGTAATCTCACGAAACACAAACCCTCATTCCGTGAGATGGCCACACTCGCTACACTCGCTCGCCATGACGGGATAGCCAATCATACCTTATCAAATCAGGATGCCCGTAGATAGTCCGCAATATCGCTGCCGTCTGTTGTGTGGTATAGTACACGGCTGATGCTGCACCGGGGGATGTGTGTGGCGATGCTGTGCCAGTAGTCCCACGCGCCTGCATCGGGGAATAGGATGATTTGCCTGCCTTTCAGTACGCTGCATTTTTCTACGTTCAGGTTGCGGATGCCGCCTGTTGCCAGCCAAAGGTATTGTGGCATGCAGATGCTGGCTATCACGGCTGTCTTCTCGCTCTCTACAATGGCTACGGGTAGCCGATTGCCCTGCAGCAGATGCTCGCCAAAGAAACATTGATGGAGTGTAAAGCCCTGTAGCTTGTGCAGGCTGTGTACCCAGCGTACGGGTGGTGCGTCTGTATCCTTGATGCGGTGTCCTGTTTGTGCATCGTACTGTATTACCTTGCCACTGCGGATGCGTTGCTGTGCATCTATCTGCCAGAAGATGGTGCTGCCGTCTGTATGACTACCTATGCGATAAGCATCCAACACACGCTCCATAGCCTGCCAGCCGTAGGTGTGGTACAGGTATTGCGCCAGTCCGTTTTGCGGATAACAACAGAGCGAGTTTTGGAACAGCGTTGATAGTTGATTGGTTGACTTGTTGATTGGTTTATTAGTTGATTGGTTAGGATGTAGTATTTGTTGCTTAGGATTTGAAAACGTGTGTTTACTTTTTTCTTTTTGATTTTTTACTTCGAAAGAAGGTTTTTTGTGATACCCGCATTGTTGCTCCCGATTGCAACGGCCCACGTCTTCCGCCAGGTGCTGCCCGGTGGTGGTATCTATATAGCGGACAAATACATGCTTGTGCCCGCACTGCGGACAGGTATAACGTGTGTTGCGCCCCTTATAGGGCTGTAGTGTGTAACGATAGGTTTTCATTGTGTGGTGTGATTAGTTTATTGGTTGATTAGGTGTGTTTATCAGTTCCCCTCCTGTTTTTAGGAGGGGATATTGGCGGAGATGTGCGAAGCATATCGTTGCCAATCGGGGTGGTTGGCTCGTAGCGAGTGTTAACCTCCTCCCCCTCGCTTCTCTCGGGTACTCCTCCTAATAACAGGAGGAGAGCTTAATTATATTTTTATTTACCCGCGTCATTGTGTTTGCATCCCCGATGCTTCACTGCTACATCAAAGCCGTCATACCGAGCGCAGAGAGGTATCTCCTGAGCATTGGTACTGTCGATGATTAGGGCTGCACCGCTATCCTTCAGGGGATTTCTCCCGCTGGTCGAAATGACGAATGCTATTGGGCTTTGCTCCCGTCATGGCGAGGCACGAAGCAATCTGGTGTTCTTTAATTAGCTTTCACATCAATGTCTCTCCACTGACTATCTGCCGGAACATATCCTTGTACCATATTGAAGGTGTATGTATCGCCTCCATCAAGTGATTGATACGCTATGTCAACTATCCTTCTCAGATTTTGTTGCTCGGCAATAGGTCTATTCATTATTTGATTAAATGTATGTTGATCTAGACCATGACTCCATTCAGATGTTTCATCTGGATACCTAACAACATTGCTGTCTGGGAAAGCGAACAACTCTGCATCGTTCAGCATAAATTTTACATTCACTGATAATATTCTTGCAGGTGCATTTTTAACACGGTATGCAAGGCGATGTGGGATATTTTGTAATCCATTTGGACCGTGAAAGCTATAGCTTGCTGCCCATACGTATGGTCTAATATTTCGTGTGAATTGTTTTTGGCTAATATAAATCGTATAAATTGAGATTATTAATGACAACACAGCAATGATTATTGGTATCCAGACATTGTACCAAGGGTCTTGTTGCCAATTTTCTACGAATACTCTGATTTTGTTCATGATTGATTTTTTTTACGGTTTGTGAATTGTTGTTGCGTGAGATTGCTTCGTGCCTCGCAATGACTCGGTGATTTTTGTATCACGTGTTTCACTTGTATCATCATTTATTTTGGTGATACACTTGGTACAGATGATACAGTTATTTGAATTTTTGGTTTACATCGTAGATATAGGCAAGCTCTCTACCTGTTATTTTAGTTTCAGCTTCAAGTAAATCTAACTCTGCACGGCGAATTTTAAAAAAGGGCTCTAATAGCTTACTGAATTTAATTTTAGCGATATTCTCAATTGTACTTAAAGGGGCATTCACCAATACCTCAAACTTAGTCTCCCAAGTTTTTTGCTTGTGTAATTTTAATTGATTAGTATATTCATGATATAGATAATTATATTTATCTACTATTTCATTCTGTGATAAACTACCAGTTGCTACTTCGTTCACCCAATTTACTAAAGCATAATACTTTCTTTTAGAATCTCCATCTGATTTATACTCAAATATTGCTTCCCAAGGAGTTTCATCATCAAGTATTGGTATATTACTCAAAAGAAATTTTAATACCGTTTGTTTTTTTGTAAAATTTGAGTCGGTAACATTTGTGCTATATTTACTGACGCAGTTTTCATCCTTAAACATTGAAAGTAATATAGCGTAATATCTTGTCAAAAATGATCCGTAGTAGTGTTGTTGTTTTTCTGATGTATTCAAAAAATTCTCGAAGTTTTTAGCAAAAGTCGCTGAATTAAAATTATCAGCTGCCAAATTATTAAACTGTAATAAAACATCATTTAGTTTATAATCTGCATCTTCAATACCTTTCCATAAAAAATTCAGTTCGTCTTGGTAGACATTGTATTCATTTTTTAGTTGTATATCCTTTGGTTCAATACTTCTATTTTTATTAGAAATTGTTTCGGTGCTAACTAATTCAATATATCCTGAGTCAATTAAATTATTGATTGTATCTAAGTTCTCTCTGAAGTAGCCAATTTTAATATTTGATTTACTCATCATCGTGGTAAAACGATTATAATTTGCTTTTAGTAAGTAGAGTTTATCAAACATTAAAATATCTTGCTTTATTTTAAGCGGGAATAAGTAGTTTACTGGAGTAGGATATATAATCAAACTATTCATGTTTTCATTTTTGGCATTTAAATTTACAAATTCTCTTTGTATCATCTGTACCAAGTGTATCACCAAAATAAATGATGATACACCTGATACATGTGATACACTTATTCTTCTCTTAAGAGCCTACCAACAGTGCTTGCACTGATACCAAGTTCTGCTGCAATATCTCTTTGAGATAGGCCTTCTTCGTGTAGGCGTTTCACTTCTTCTATCAATCGTCTACGCTCATCATCAGCTTCCCGCAAATGCTCATACTCGTTCCCGTATCCTACAAGGGAGAAGCGGAGGAAATTGTGTGGCTTTTCTATGCTGCAGATGGCTACATTGCGCTCGTGGTAGATGTGTTCTGTGCTGCGCACTTTTACCTGCTTCAGGTAGCGTAGTGCCTTGTCTTGTGTGCTGGCACCTATGCAAAAACTACTGTCGCAAAAGTTCATCAGCATCTTGCTGCCTTGCAGGTCGTTCAGCGTCAGGGGCTTGCTCTGGTCTCGCTTGGGTGTGTGTGCCAGTGCCAGTATGCTCAGTCCGTATTCCAGCTTCAGTGCCTTCAGGTGTTTCATCAGCGGCAGTGCATCTTTGGCGCGTTCGGTTTCCTGCCGCAGGTAGGTGATGTTGTCTATTATCAGCACACGGGCACCGGTGTTTTGTATGGCAGTGGCTATGCTATCGTGCAGGTAATCCTCCATCTGTTCATACCCATCGGGGATGGTGTTGTCGGGGTTTATCTCGGCACGTTGCAGGTTGGCATCAAAGCGGTAGTGGTGTTTGTAGTCTATACTGTATCGGTTTTCAAACTGCTTGTCGAACAGCTCGAAGTCGAAGTATATAACAGGCTGTGCCTGTGCCGTCATGCGGAAGCCCTCGACGGGTACACCACGGCTGATGCTGTCTGCTATCTGCACGGCCAGTATGCTCTT
The DNA here is from genome assembly GCA_035299045.1 of Flavipsychrobacter sp. Lineage (GTDB taxonomy): Bacteria > Bacteroidota > Bacteroidia > Chitinophagales > Chitinophagaceae > Polluticoccus. The sequence continues at coordinate 5,967 of DATGXJ010000026.1, read as the reverse complement.
GCCCACATTGGTATCGGCATAGAGGATGCATATCTCTCCCTCGTACCACAGCTCTGCAAACAGCATTTGCGGTATGGGGCGTTTGCTGGCTTGCTCCAGCCATTCGTTGGCCGTCTTGATGGTAAAGATGCCATTGTCTGCGGGTTGTGCAAGGAAGCCTTCTACCTCATCTACTATGGCTTTTATCATCGCATCGCCCACGGGTGGTGGCGGCGGGTAGTAGTAGGGGTTTGTAGGGTCTTTGGACGGGTCATAGGGTACTTTGTCGTTCTCCATTGTTACTGGGATTTACGGTGTTAAAAAATACAAGTTCATGGTGTTCCTGCGCAGGAAACTTGCACAAATGTACAAACGGATAAAATACAATTGATGTAAAATTGATTTTTTTATTTTGATAATTTTGTTGTATAGTTGGTGTGAAAGTGTTTGTGGGCTATAGCGAAGCAACCTAGTGGAATGTGTGTTGTTCTTTTCGCGAGTACTTACTTTCTTTTTCCGCAAAAAGAAAGTAACAAAGAAAAGGCGCAAGGCATTAAAGACTGCCTAATGCCTTGTTGCCTTTCTATTCAGCAACAGTACTACTGTGCTGCCAGACAATAGTTCCTTGAAGCACTTGTATAATAAAAGCAATAGAAATCCTCAGCTTGGCAGTACAGTCGAGGTGAAGTGCAATCAAGGTAGCGTCCGACTTTAAGGCAGTTTTTAAAGTCGGCGGCTTTTCTTTGTTTCTTTCTTTTGCCGCCAAAAGAAAGAAAAGAAGCGCAGGCATGAGTGCTGCAAAAAGGCTCGAGGAGAGAATTACAATCAATTCGCAGGTTGCTCGCTACCTTATCATTATTGCAGTTTCACAAACAATTGGGTGAAGTATAGGCGTCCGTCACTATCGCGTACCACACTGATGCCTGTATGGGTAAAATTGCCGCGTATGTTTTTCTTGTGTCCTGCACTGCGCAGCCATAGTTCTACGGCTTCGGTAGCATCGTCTGCACCATAGGCTACATTCTCTGCACCTGCCGTCATATCGGGTAGTTCGCGCTTCAGTACATTGTATCTATCCTGAAAGCCCGTATGTCCGAAGGGAACATCTTTATCGGCCATGCGCCTGCTGTGGTAGTGTGCCATGTCTGCCACATCCTTGTTGTATTGCAGGGGTGGCAGCCCGTTCTGTTCGCGGTATTCGTTTATCAGCTCGTATATCTGTTGCTCTATCCGGCGCTCGCCACCGGGTGCTGCTATGGCTGCTACCTGTAGTACCAGCAACAGTGCCATCAGCCCCAACCGTTTTATGAATATAGCCCTCATCATATACGAGTTACTACAAAAATAAGGCAGGTAATGTTTAAAGGATTGTTATAGTTGAGAGGGTGGGATATTACTGTATTTATAAAACTATATATATTGTAGTATGCTGAAGAACCTATTAACTATTTTGTTGCTGTTACTATACGCAAGTACTTATGCAGCGGACAGCGATACTGCAAAAGAAGATTACAGGTCTTACGCGGGTATACGTACAGAGATAGGGTGGAATGAACCATGGTACGCATCGCTCGGTTTTTCTTATCATATGCATATGACACAGTATGGTGGTACACACGGTATGGCTATTGCCTCTATGGTGTACTACCTAAGTGGTGACGTGCATTTTGGCACTGCTAATAAGGGAGGGCAAACTTTCTATGGATATAAGACGGGGGCAGAATTTACATTCAACGGATTTTTGATAGGCGTAGAAATAAAGAGCCTAACCGATTTTTCATCGTCCATTACACAAACATATTGTACTCCAAAAGTTGGTTTTGGGTTAGGGTATGTAAATATCCATTACGGCTACAATACATTCAGAGACGCAAAAAATACGTACGATATAGGCAGGCATCAGGTGGCACTCAGTATCAACTTCTCACCGAAGATGATTAAGGAGTTAAAAAATGAAAAATAAGCATTGCCCCATAGCAGCACAGGCGATGAACGGTGCCATCGCCGCCATCGCCTGATGCTTGTATAAATGTTGAAGTACTAAAAACTACCTGAAATCTCCCGGAGGTGGCATACCTGCAGGTGGTGCGCCCATTGGCATCATAGGCCTGTTCTTATCCATGTTGGCAGATGGGTCTGTCATGCCTTTGAATTTGCGCAGCGTGTAGGTGATGTTCAGCATAAAGTATTGTTGCAGCACATTGGTGCGGCTGTCTTCTATATATGTATCTGTAATGTTGCGGCTCACAGCACGGTTTTGTTTCAGCAGGTCGAAGGCGGTAATCTTAGCCTCCAGCGATCGGTCTTTGAGGAACTTATAACCAAGCCCCGCATTCCACAACAGGTATTCCTGATTGAAGCCCGCACCAAGACCCGTGTAGATGGTGTGCGTCAGGTCGGTACTTACTACCACACGTTTCTTCAGTGGTAGCCAGTTTACCTTCAGGCTGGTGTTCTGGTAGTAGTAGCTGTTGTCTGTTTGTGTTTGCAGGGTGTTTTTACCTACGTTGTAGTTGCCCATATAGCCGATGGTAAAGTCGAGGCTCTCGCTGATATTGCTACCTATTGTTACACCACCATTCACACCGTAGTTATTATTCAGGTTTTGCTGATTGTTGATGATGGCAGGCGTGCGTGTATAGTTGGCACCCAGCATCAGGTTTACATTGCTTTTGATGAAACCCACCGGTACACCATAGGTAGCAAAACTGCGTGCAGTAGCATAGCCATCCAGATTAACAGGCAGGCTTATCTGTGTACCACGGCTCACAGTGTAGTTATTAATAACGGTATCGGCACGAGGTATGAAGGTGGCATTACCTATATAATTGTTGGTAAGGCTGGCATAGCCAAATACAAAGAAGTTGGTAGCGTTCTTGGCATTGGCACCACCATAGCGAATGTTCAGTGTATGGGTGTAAGACTGTTGCAGGTCTGTATTACCTGTTTTCAGCAATAGCGGGTTCGATATATCTACCACATTCTGCAACTGGCTGATGCTTGGTATATCTGTATTGGTGCGGTAGTTGATGCGCAGGTTCTTGCTCTGGTTAAAGCGGTAATTGTACATAGCATTGGGCAGGATATTGGTAAATGCCTTGTCTGTGGTAAATGCCGTAGGGAAATACTGCGAACCATCCAGCGTACTGTACTGTGCATCTGCACCTATATTAAGAGTCTGTTTCTTATCGTTGTACCTGTAGGCCACACCACCACGATGGCGCATATTGATGTTATCGTACTTATTACTCAGCAGCGTATCAAAATCTGTATAGGTATTGGTACCCGTGTTCAGGTTGTTTGTCTGTTTGTCCGATGAGTTCTTGGTATAGCTTGGCGAATAGTTGAGCTGCAACTGTCCGTTCTTGCCGATAGGTTCAGTATAGTTAAGCCCCGGCGCTATGGTAAGGCCGCGTGTGGTAAGGGTATATTCCTGGTCGAGCAGGGTAGTATCGGCAGGCAGCAGGTAGCTGGTATAGTTGGTACCACTGCCATCGCGATTGTTTATCTGTGTGTTTACATTCAGCGATATGGTACGTCCTTTCTTACCAAACTTGTGGCGATACAACAGGTTGTTGCTGAAATTGAGGCCCACATTATCGGCCGTAGTGCGTGTACTGGTATTGCCATAGGCTAGTCCGCCGGGTAGGGTATTAGCACCATTTACCGTATTCTCATTATCATTTACCTGCACACTGACGCGTGGCTGAATGACGATGCTGTTGGACGAATCTATATCATACTCCATACGGAAGTTGAAACGGTGATTCTGATTATTGTTGTTTGAAGTATTGCTTTCGTTATACAGCAGGTTATTGTCTTGTGCTGTCAGGTAGGTACGGCTGAGGGTAGTAGAGGTATTGTTGTTAGTAGCATTGAAGAAATAGCTGCCGCTTACTTTTATCTTCTTGCCCCAGTTGTCGCTATAGTTAAGGCCCAATGCTGTGGTTTGTGTAATACCACCTTGCGGACCTACTAGGAAGTTGCCTACATCGCTACCACCTCCCATACCACCACCACGGTTCCCACCACCTCGCATCATCATCATACCACCACCACGGTTGTTGCCGCTACCACTGCTCATAGCGCCTACCAGGTCTTCTATAGCAAAGTTTTGCTGGTTGATGTTGTTGCTCATAGCCAGTATAGATATGCGCCTGTCTCCTTTAAAGAGGTTCAGATTTCCACCCGCAGTATAGCGGTCGTTAGTGCCATAGCCTGCATATATTTTACCAAACTGTCCGTTGCTCTTGCCGCCTTTGGTCAATATATTAATAGTCTTTTGTGCATTACCATCATCAAAACCTGTGAACTGCGATTGGTCGCTCAGCCTGTCAAATACTTGTATCTTATCTACCACTTCAGCAGGCAGGTTCTTAATAGCCGCACTCGGGTCGTCGCCAAAGAAGGGCTTGCCATCTACCAATACCTGTTTCACCTGTTCGCCATTTACTTTCAGTGTACCTTGTTCGTTGGTAATACCTGGCATTTTATTCAGCAGGTCTTCTGTAGTAGCATCGGGGTTTGTTTTGTAGGCATTGGCATTAAACTGTGTAGTATCGCCCATCTGCTCTACACGTGTTTGTTTCTCGGTCACCGTTACACTTTTCAAAGATTGACTGGTTGGTTTCAGTGCAATAGCGCCTAGGTCTGTGGTCTGTGTTACGTTTAGCATACGGGTGTAGGCTTCGTATCCTACATAGCTGGCTTTTATCAGGTATCTGCCTGCTGCTATATTATTAAACGTAAATACCCCCGATGGGTCTGTAGCGCTGCCTTGTTTGTTGGCAGTGTCTTTAATGGGTGCAAGTGTTACGGTAACACCTATCAGTGGCGACTTATCTGCCCCGTCTGTAATGCTGCCCGAAATGCTAAAAGGTTGTGCATAAACCGATTGTGTAAATACCAGTGCTGCGAGTACTAATCTTGTTCTTACGTTCATTTGTTGGTTATATAAAACCCTTAGAGTGTTTTATGCCCTAAGGGTTTAATGCAAGTGTGTTATAGAAAACCTAAAGCAATGCTTTACTTGTGTGCCTTTGCCAGCTCATCAAGATGCATATCGTATTCCTTTACCGGATCGCTGCTGGTATACATACGGTCTTCTATCGGTGTAAAGATGACAGTACCTTTATCGAGGTAGTTGTTTTCGTGATACATATTATATGTCATCTCTGCAATGTGCTTTGCTATCTCTTCTTTCTTTGCATCAGGTTCTGCAAATAGCTCTGCATCACCCAGTGTTATCTTCACATCTTTAAACTCGTGTACCTCTACACCAATGTGTGCACGCTGCAGGCTGGGGTAGAGCTGCTTCAGTTCTTTTCTCATCTCTTCATTAGTAGCAACGTTTTTTGCATTGTCTGTTTCTTTGCAAGCAGTCAGGTTTAGTAGTGCAATTGCAATGATGGGCAGTAGTTTCTTCATGTGGTTTAAATTTTTTTTAGCCATTTCAAATGTACTGAAAAGCGCATTGATACTACCGTATGTTACACACTTGTTATTTGTGTGTGCGAAGTATTTTCAAACTTTATTTGGCAGAGAAGAAAACCTCCTTATCTTTGCATCCCCGTTACGAAAAACGGTAAGTTCTTTAAAAGGTTGTTACAGCAAAATAGTCAGTGTGTTGGAAGGTTGAAGAGGGTAGTTAACTGATTAGAAAAATAAAGTTTTAAAAAACGTTTTGCAGTTTGAAAAATGTCTTCTACCTTTGCGCTCCCTTAGCGGAACAATGGTAACGAAAGGGAAGCAAAAAGCTCGAAGGAGTTGCAGCAAAAAAAGTTCTTTAAAAATAAATTTTGCGGTTTGAAAGATGTCGATTATCTTTGCGCTCCCTTAGCGGTGCTGCGGTAACGAAAAGGTAACAAAGAGTTCTTTAAACGGTAACAAAATGAGTGGTTCGGTTTGAGGCCGATGGTGAGGTTCAAGTCCTTAACTACAGCAAGAGTCACGTAGGTGACGATGTTCTTTGAAAGATTGGGAAAACAA
>DATGXJ010000025.1:0-28460 GCA_035299045.1 Flavipsychrobacter sp. | reverse complement strand
GTTGCAAAGGCAGGGTTAACAAGCCTCGATTTTTTGGCAATAGGCCCTTTCCCGATGCATCTTTGTATCACAATAACAAACAAACACAAACATTAATCAAATAACTCAAACAAATTCAAACAAAATGAAAAAAGTATTCGCAATCGCAGCTCTGACAATCGCAGGTTTCGCTTCTAAAGCACAAGTTGCTTCTACTGCTACGCAAACAGTTAACCTGAACCTGAGCAACGCAATCGAACTGACTTTCACAGGATCAGGAACTGCTACTGGTGCTGCTGTTAACCTGGCATTCAACACTGTTAACGATTATGCAAACGGTGTTAGCTCTTCTAACCAGGAACTGAAAGTACGCTCAAACAAAAAATTCGGCGTATCTGTAAGGACTAACAATGCTAACTTCTCATACACAGGTACTACTACTCCTGCTCCTGTAATGCCTGTAGCGGGTGTTCTTGACCTGCGTGTTCCTGCAAACGCAACAGGTGGTACTATCGCTTCTCCATTCAGCGCAACAGCATATGCTGACTTAGGTGCAACTGCACAAAACCTGTTGACAAACTGTAACAACGGTGGCAACCAAACATTCAGCATTCAGTACAATGCTACACCCGGTTTTGCATACCCTGCAGGTACTTACACTGTAGATGTAGTTTACACTGCTACACAACTGTAATCAATCAGTAAGAATTTCATAAGCATAATAAAAGATAAAGCGTCCCTGTAAGGATGCTTTATCTTTTATTATTAATAAGTATTTACGATAAATATTTACCAACAATAGGTACCCTGCGCCCAATACCAAATGCTTTGGGCGATACACGTATAATAGGGCAGAACTGGTTGCGTTTATACTCGTTCATATTTACCAGTCGCAGTATGCGGTTTACCAATGCTGCTTCAAAGCCCATGGCTATTATCTCTTTAGGCCCTTTGCGGCACTCAATGTACTGGTACAGTATCGGGTCGAGCACATCGTACTCCGGTAGGCTGTCACTGTCTTTTTGGTCGGGACGTAGTTCTGCAGACGGTGCTTTGTCTATGATATTTTGCGGGATGATTTCGCCGTTCCTGTTGATGTAGCGTGCTAGTGCATATACCTGCATTTTATACAAGTCGCCCAATACGCCAAGCCCGCCTGCCATATCTCCATACAAAGTACCATAGCCTGTAGATAGTTCGCTCTTGTTGGATGTATTCAGCAGTATAGAACCAAATTTATTTGACAGCGCCATTACCAGCGCACCGCGTATGCGCGATTGCAGGTTTTCTTCTGCTACGTTAAACGGCAGGTCTTTAAACACAGGCTCAAGCGTATGCTCGTAGGTATTGAAGATATCTTTAATGGGCAGTATGTCGTAATGATTGTTCAGGTTTTTTGAAAGCTGTTCTGCATCAGTTACAGAGTGGCTGGTAGAGTAGTGCGATGGCATCAATAATGCACGCACATTTTCTGCTCCAAGCGCCTCACATGCCAGCGCCAATACTACTGCACTATCAATACCTCCCGATGATGCAACGATGGCTTTTGTAAAGCCCATCTTGCCAAAATAATCTCTGATGCCAAGTATCAGTGCCTGATGTATCTCATCTATGTCGTAGTCGTCATCAAAACCGTCAGGCAGTAGTTCTGCGGTAGGTATTTCAGCAGCGTGTTTTACGGGTGCTTCTACAAATGTTTTGTCGTCTTTCAGTGTTACACTTTGCAACGCTTCTGCAAAGTAGGGTAGCTCTGCTATCAGGTTCTGATGTGTATCCATCACCACAGAACCACCGTCAAATACAATCTCGGTTTGAGAGCCAACAGTATTGCAATACACCATCGGCAATTTGTATTTCGCAACATTCTGTTTTATCATGCTCATCCTGCCTTCCGCATGCAAATAGTCGAATGGGGAAGCGCTGATGTTTATCATGATGTCAGGACGCTGTTCCATCAGCTTATCCATCGGGCATATTTTGTACAAAGGATTGTTGCCCAGATTCCAGATGTCTTCGCACACGGTAAGCGCTATGCGTCTGCCCTTAAATTCTATTACATTCCAACTGTCAGCAGGTTCAAAATAGCGGTACTCGTCAAATATATCGTAGGTAGGCAGCAGTGTTTTATGTGCTATGCCAACTATCTCTTCGTTGTACAATAAGTATGCACTGTTGTGCAGGTCTTTACCCAGCGTTTCTTTATTGCGTGTAGGTGCGCCAATTATCACACCAATTATATCCGCCTCTTTTCGGATGGTATCAACAGCTTTTTCGCACTGCTCTATGAAATCATTAAATTCCAGAAAGTCGCGGGGAGGGTAGCCGCATACCGATAATTCAGAAAATACAATCAAATCTCCCCCTTGCAGCTTCGCCTGTCTGATGGCATCAATGATTTTTGCCGTGTTCGCCTCGAAGTTGCCTATATGATAATTCTGCTGTGCAAGAAATATTTTCATCCTATGTCAAAAGTAATAATCGTAATGTTAATGCAGCGAGAAAAAACAAAGCCTGCACAGGTGCGCAGGCTTGTAAATCTTATGGTTAAATGATAGAAATATTAGAAAAATAAACCCAGTCTCAATGCTATGTTATTCATCCTTACATTACCATCGCTGAATTTGCCTTTGTAGTCAAGATCCAGTTCTTTAGGGTTGGTAACATCTGGTGCAAAGCCATTATTGAAAAGCAATGCCGCATAGATATTCATCTTGTTGCTGATCGCATACTCAACACCACCACCTACATTCATCTGAAACAGAATAGGCGTAACACCCAGACCTGTCAGTTTTTCATTATCGCCAGTGGCTGTTTTTTCAACCACTACGCCACTTGTAGTATCGGTAAACGTGACATCGTAGCTGGCTTTTTTGCTGAGGGTAACACCCAATGAAACGCCCAACTGACCGAATATGCGGACGCCGCCACCCAAGTCATCACTACGCAGTTTCAGCCCGAATGGTATTTCCAGATATTGAACTTTGTAAGTAAAGTCTGCAGACCTAACAGTGCCTGCGCCTGCAGGTTGTGTCATAGCAGGGTTCCATGTTGCATTTACCTGACCACTCATTCTGTTTATCTGGAAGCCTGTAGCAATACCATAATTCTCTGCGAAGAAATAATCTACCATCAAGCCCCAGGCAAAGCCTACCTGCGAACTGCCTTTATCTATCAGGTACAGTTTGTCGTCGCTCTTATTGGCAGTAGGTTTCATCCATGAAGATGTTGGGGCCAGAAATGCACCGAAACGTACTTGCTTCATCTCTACATTGCCACCTTTGCTTTTACGGTGTTTCTTACCCTCATTCATGGGTACTGGTTCGCCATATTCATAGCGTTGGGCAAAAGAAGATGCAGACATCAGTAGCATTGCAGCTAAAACGGATATTTTTTTCATATATACTACGGGTTAGTATGTTAATACTGATTGTGATATGGCAAAAAATAAGCCGTATTTTTGCCGCCGTAAAAATAAAGCTGATTTACCTATGTTAAACTGGTTATCCACAGCAAAGCCTGCTTTTGTTAATAAAAGGACTGTTAAATCTCTGCTTTTCGCAGTTCCTGTAGCTGTTTTGGCTGCTTGTAGCGGCAATAGTGAGAAAGCACCTGACGTATCGGACGTGAAAGTAGCACTCAATACCCGCAGGTTAGATCAGGATATTACAGCTATCGATACCAATAACATAGCTGCGGGTTTGCAAAATCTGCAAACAAAATACCCCGATTTCCTGCCTTTCTTTCTCGATACACTGATGGGTTTGGGCATACAGGGTAATTACAGCGATACCGTTCAGGGTATTCGTTTGGGTATGCACAGCTTCCTTACGCATAAGGATTATCGTGGCTTGCTGGATACTGTAGCCAAGCACTATCCTGATACTAAAGAAGTGGATGGCTGGTTGCAACAGGGCTTCCAGTATCACAAACATTATTTCCCGAATGCTAAAGAACGCAAAGTTGTTTACCTGATATCGTGGCTGAACAACTGGGCTGCGTTTACTTATGATAGTACGATATTGGGTATCGGCTTAGATATGTTCCTCGGTGCTTCTTATCCTTACTATAAAGCTGTAGGTGTACCTGAATACTGGAGTGCGCAGTTGCAAAAACAGTTTATTCCTGTAGCGGCATTCAAAGCTATGTATCGCGATAAAACGCCTTTTGTAACGGACGACCGCACTTTGCTGAACATGATGATACAGCGTGGTGTAGAAGCTTATTATCTTGAAAAAGTGTTGCCATTTGTACCTAAACACATTCGCCTTGCCTACACAGAAAAGCAACTGAAGTGGTGCGAGGACAACGAAGCGGGTATATATAATTTCTTTATCACGCAGAATTTCCTCTACGAAAAGAGTTTGCAAAAAGTAGTACGTTACGTGCTGGAAGGCCCAAGTGCTGCAGGTATGAGCAATGAAAGCCCCGGTGAAGTAGGTACATGGATGGGCTTGCAGATAGTAAAAGGCTACATGGCACAGCATCCTGAAATGACGTTGGATAAACTGATAGCTATGCAGATAGACGAGCAGAAAATACTGCAGAAATCTAAGTACAAACCAAAATAAATATCAAACCAAACATATAGTTTATGAAGCGTTTATTACTCGCATGTACACTTACAACATCACTGTTTACTGCCAATGCACAACTGGCAAAAACAGATGATGTGAAAAAAAGCCTTACCACTGAAAACAAAGACACAGTTGCCTGGCTGAAAGGCGGACAGTTAAACGTAGGCCTCAATCAGGGCTTTCTACACAACTGGGCTGCGGGTGGTGAATTAGCATCGTTGACAGTTAACGGCCTCTTCAATGGTTACCTGACACGCTTGTACCACAGGCAGGTATGGACAAACAATCTGGACCTGAACTATGCACTATTTTACGCATATTCAAACAGTTTCGTTCCTCGCAAGGCAGATGACCGTATCGACTTTACATCTAAATATGGTGTGCGTCTGGATACTGCAAAAGATTTCTACCTGACAGCATTGTTCAACTTCAAATCACAATTCACAAAGGGCTACGACTATAAAGCAAACAACTGGGATACATTCTCTGTTTCCAACTTCCTTTCTCCTGCTTACCTGACGCTTGCATTAGGTCTTGAATACAGAAAGGGGAGCAACCTAAGCTTGTTCTTCTCTCCGGTAGCTGCACGTATGACGCTGGTAGATAAATACTACACGATGCGCGACCCTGCAGGTGCTTTTGGTGTAGAAAACGGTAAGACATCTCGTTTTGAACTGGGCGCATACTTTACAGGCCGTTATAATACAGACCTAAGCAAGCCATTGGCTTGGCGCACAAGGGTAGACTTCTATACCAATTACCTGGCTAAAGATGTAAAAGACGCAAGCGGCAAAGTAGTGAAGAAAGATAATCCCGGCAATATAGACTGGTTGTGGGACAACCTGTTGCTGTATAAAGCAAATAAATTCCTGACGGTATCACTTGGTTTGACGCTGATGTATGATAACGACATCCCTTATGTTGGTACTACGGTAGATCCTACAACAGGCAAAGATGTTAGCAAAGACGAGCCGGGCGAGTTTATGGGCTGGTTCCAGACAAAACAGATATTCACATTAGGATTTGCATACAAGTTTTAGTGTCCTATTTCTGAACGGAAAAGAGTACTTTTGAAGCGCACCCTTGCAGGTGCGCTTCTTTAATAATAGATTTGATTAATGTCCACGTCGTATCAGATAAAATTACCCCAGTTCGAAGGGCCGTTTGACCTGTTGTTGTTCTTTATAGAACGCGACGAGCTGGATATATACAATATTCCCATACATAACATTACCAAAGACTTCTTGAAGTATATACACGAGCTGGAAAACCTGAATATAGAGCTTGCCAGCGAGTTTATACTCTTCGTATCTACCCTGATGCGTATTAAGGCCAAAATGCTCCTGCCTCGCCGCGAGGTGGATGCACATGGTAATGAGATAGATCCGCGTCAGGAACTTGTAGATAAAATATTGGAATACAAGCGTTTCAAAGAGGCATCTGAACAAATGGTTATCATGGAAGCAGAGCGCCTGTTGCAGCAGAAACGTGGTAACATCAAGCAGGAACTGGAAGCGCTGAGCGAAACCTACAGTGAGGGCACAGAGATACAAACCGTATCTATGTTCAAACTGATGCAGGCTTTCGAAAAGGTAATGAAGCGTTTTCAAGACAGGGAAAACAAGCCGCAACACGTTGTTGTAAAGTATAACTATAGTCTGGAAGGTCAGCGTGCGCATTTGCAGGACTATATGAAAGCTAATGGCCGTGCTGCTTTTGAAGCCGTGTTTTCGCAGTGCGAAAACAGAATACATGCCATCTTTACCTTCCTGGCAATGCTGGAACTGACACAGCAACGCTTTTTGACGCTATTGATTGGTACAGGCCGTAATAATTTCATCATAGAATGGAATAATAACTATGAGCAGGATATAGCCCATAATATAGATAATGAAAATCAGCAACCTGTTGAAGATGAAGGGGAAAGCGCAAATAGCGAAAGTGACGATTTACCTGCAGATGACACTGCAACAGATGATATGGCACAGTAATTGTACTATAGATAATTGAAGGCAACACAAATTGCCTGGAGAAATTTCCCCAAATCGCTGTCGGACAGAGGATAGGGGAATTTTTGATTTATAGCTTATTCCCAATCAGGTTTATCTCTGAAGTAGCACTCACTTCCGATGTTTTTCCGCCACTGCTTATTTTGCCACTCAGGTGTTGGGTTATCAGCCCGATGGTTATAAGACCCGTTTTAATGTCTACATCCAGCCCTCCCGATTGTATACCGCTGAATATCATGGCTTGTGTGGTGTCTTCGGGGGTTATTTTGCCTTGCAGTTCCAGATGGGCTATGTTGCCGTCAATGCTTTTCAGCGTATAGGTATTTTCAAGCTTCATATGGATAAAGCCGTTAGAAGTATGAAATTCTTTCTTCCATGTATCTCCCGGCTTGATGGCTTCGGCAGGATACATAGTCAGGAATTGTAGCATGGCTTTGCGTAGCGAGCTGTCGCCATAGTTGGAAGCGCTGCTGTCGTTCAGTTGCTCTTCGTCAAACAGGTTTTGTACACCTGTAATGCCGCTTTTAGATACCGAGATGTTGAAGGTGCGCTTCATCATAGCACCTACAGAGGCAAACATCGGGTTCTGATCTACGGTGTCTTCAGAGTCGTATTCATTGGTCGTTATCCCGTTGCTGGAACTCATCGTGATGCGGTTGTACGTAACAGCCACATTCTTATTATCTCCGCTGGATGTTGTAACGATGTAATTAGACAATAGCTTCATCTGCTGGGTGATGGTGAGCGTTTTACCATTCACCACTGGTTCCAGGGTCATTTTGCTATCCAGTATATATTGGTAGCTGCTGTCTTTGGTAAAGTTGAATTGCAGGCTGATAGGGCCGTTGTTTTGTTCGGGTAGCCCGTTGTCATCGCATCCCCATAGTGCAATGGAGAACATGAGTATTACGGCTGCGATATAGTATCTGGCAATTGACAAACCCGCTGTGTTGTTCAACAAAAATATAAATCATTCTAAGCTCTGAAAGCATTTGGGCAACCTGTTTTCTGCAATAAGGCAGATTTTTTGATATTCAGCCTCCGATTAACGAATTTTGCCACCTGTTTATGGCACAGCAAAAACTGAATATACTGGCGATAGAATCGTCTTGCGATGACACAAGCGCAGCGGTGATACAGGATGGGGTAGTACTGAGCAACCTGATTGCTACCCAAAAGGTACACGAGCAGTATGGTGGCGTGGTGCCAGAGATGGCATCGCGCGCGCACATGCAGAAGATAGTACCTGTTGTAGATGTAGCACTGAAAAACGCAGGTGTCGATAAAAAGGATATTCATGCAGTGGCTTTTACACAAGCGCCGGGCCTGATAGGTTCTTTACTGGTAGGTGCATGCTTTGCCAAATCTTTTGCGCAGGCTTTGAATGTGCCGTTGATAGATGTGCATCACATGCAAGCACACGTACTCGCACATTTTATAGAAGACCCTAAACCCGAATTTCCGTTCCTCTGCCTGACTGTATCGGGTGGGCATACGCAGATAGTACTGTGTCGCAGCCATCTGGATATGGAAGTACTGGGCGAAACAATAGACGACGCTGCAGGCGAAGCTTTTGACAAAGTAGCCAAGATGTTGGGGCTGCCATATCCCGGTGGGCCAATGGTAGATAAACTTGCCAAAGAAGGCGACCCTACAAAATTCAGCTTTCCGCTGAGTGATATGAAGGATTACGATTTCAGCTTCAGCGGTTTGAAGACGGCGGTGCTCTACTTCCTTCAAAACGAAAAGAAGAAAGACCCTGATTTCGTAGCCAATAATCTGAATGATATCTGCGCTTCGGTGCAGCATACCATCATTACCATGCTGCTAAAGAAATTGAAGAAGGCAGCCAAAGAATTGAAAATAAACCATGTAGGTATAGCAGGTGGCGTATCTGCCAATAGCGGATTGCGAACTGCGCTTACAGAAACAGGCGCACAACTTGGCTGGCATGTATATATTCCTAAGTTTGAATATTGTACCGATAATGCAGCCATGATTGGTATCACAGGCTACTACAAATACCTGCAAGGCAAGTTTGCCGATTTAAGCGTAAGCCCTACCGCAAGGGCAGTATGGTCATGAGCAACCATTACTTTCAGTTCAAACAATTTACCATTCATCAGGACAAGTGCGCCATGAAGGTATCTACCGATGCCTGCATACAAGGTGCATGGGCACCCATTGCAGATGATGTTGTTGATGTCTTGGATATCGGCACTGGCACAGGGTTGCTATCTCTTATGCTCGCGCAGCGCAATAGCAATATTCATATAGATGCTATAGAGCTGGACGCAGATGCGGCAATACAGGCAAAGGAAAATGTATTTGCATCGCCGTGGGTAGATAGGGTACAAGTGATGCAGGACGATGTTACAACACATCAGTTTACGAAGCAGTATGATATGGTCATTTGCAATCCTCCGTTTTTTAATAACAGCCTTTTGGGCGATGATTCACAACGAAATAGTGTACGCCATACCATCAGTTTGTCTTACGATGCTTTGCTTGCGGTGTTGCAAAATGTATTGAAGCCTACAGGATATGCAGCCATACTATTGCCTACTGCCGAGCATGAGATTTGGCAAAATCTATTGTTGAAAAACGGATGGGGTATAACAAGGCTCTTACAGGTGCATCCCAAAGAAACAGGTGGGTATAACCGTGTAATGAGTCTGTGTAGCAAACAGCCAATTGCTGAAGCTGAAATTGAAAAGCTACAGATATATAAACAGGGTGGCGGATATACGGAGGCCTTTACACAGTTGTTGCAGCCTTTTTATCTGAAGCTTTGACGGCGGGCTTGTACATGATAAAGTGCAGATTGATGACTATCCATCCTGCCCAGAAAAGATAAAACCCAAGATGGAAACGCTCGCCTGCAATGCGGTGCGAGAAATCTGTTCTGAAATCGTTGTACGTATAATAAAGTCCCACAAGGGCTATCAGCATACTTACTATATTGATAACTGTTACCCTTGTTTTTCCTTTGTCTTTAGAAATGAAATAGTGTATCATGAACAGCACCATATACACACCAAACACTGCCAACGAGCTTTGCCACCAGCTTTTGAATATTGTATATTCTTTGTATGCGAGGTTAATGCCTAATCGTCCTACCCACGATATTTTATGAAACAGGTAGCCACATACTACTGATATAACTGCTAATAAAAGGAAAACAGGAATACGCCTTTTCATGCAACAAATCTAAAGGATTAAACATTATTCAGCTATTATCTTCTTACCATCCTTATTCCACTTGATGTGTACCTTGCCATCTTCTCCATCCTCGGCTTTCAGGTACAGGATTATGCCCCTGCGGCTGCGTTTGTCTTTCAGTTCTTTGTCTTCAATCAGCTCATCTTTTTGTGGATTGCGGACAGGTATTTCCATCTCTATATTGGTGCCTTTGGTAAGGCTGTATACACCTTGCAAAAAGATATTCAGCACGCTCGATTCTATAGCCATCGGTTTGATATACACTTTGCTGCCTTGCACCTGCAGATTGTTGGCTATTTTTTTGAATGTGATATTTGATAGGTTTCTTCTGCGGAAAACAATCTTACCTACTTTTTCCAATGGTTCAAAATTTACCAATGCCCCGTTTACAAGGTGGAAGTCGCAGTTGCCGTTGAGCGAGTAGGGGGCCAGCCCTCCACCGCTTTGCAAACTACCTGCCATGTTGATGGTAGCGCTTAGTGTGCCGCGAATGTTCTTCTCTTCTATAGCCTCTTGTCCGAAGTTTTCAAAAGCTGCAAATAGTTGTTGCACATTCACATGGGCAACATCTACATTCATGTTGAATGGTGTTGCATTTGCAGATGGCAAAAGCTCTGCTTTCATTTGCAATGTGCCCTCTGCATGGTTCAGTTTTATGCTGTTGATGCTGATATCGTTTTTGCGAAGTAATATGTCAGCTTTTACATTCGTAGCGTTGAATTTTCTGAAGTATAGCCTCGACAGGTTTACATCCAGATGTGCAGTGCTTAGCTCCAGAAAGCGATTCAGGCGGGCTATATAGCGGCTGGTTGTTTTGTGTTTCTTACCGCTGGTAGCAGGGCTGTATTTTGCTTTGCTTACAAATGCCAGATAGTCGTTTATATTTATCTGATTGCTTGTTATATGCCAGTCTATAACGGCTTTGTCGGGTGATGTATAGAACAGGTTCAGGAAGTCCTTTACGCCACCACGCATTTGTACGGTTGTTTTGTTGCGGGTTAGTTGCATAGTAGGCACACTCAGGTCGCTGCCATTAAAGTTGAGTATACCATTGCAATTGGTAAAGGAGATATTGCGCGGTGTATAGTTTATCTCAGCATTGTTCAGTCTTACATATCCATATATGTATGGTATGGTAGTATCGTTTTCGCTCAGTCCGCCTTTGTATATCAGGTTCACATTTGCTGTGCCCGACTTAAAGTCGAATGTATTACCCTCTGTTATCTGGTTTATCTTTTGCAGGTCTATATTGCTGCGTATGCGTCCGCTCAGTACAGGGCGTTTCAGGTTGGTTACTGCGGCGGTATCGAAAGTGAAAGGTATATCAAAGAGTTTGCCTTTCACTTTGTAAAGATATATGGCAGAGTTCGGGTCGCCATAAGTTTCCCCGCGCACTACTTGGTTGGTATACATACCCGTGAAGTTGGCTTCGTTTACAATGCCTACAGGCGTATGCAATGTGTTTTTAGTAACCGTCCAGTATGTACGCACCCACGGAGTATCCCTGAATTTCATTTTGCCTATCAGTGTAGTTTTTACACTCAAAGGTTTTTCAAGATCTACCAGGGCAATTTTTGAAGAGATAGGTTTTGTCAACAATGCAGTTGCGTCTTTCAACTTTATCCTATCTGTAGAGAAGGTAAGATTGAATGCTGCAGGCTGCTCTGCAAAGTTGAATTTGCCATTCAGCTTTACAGGATTATTGCCAATGTGTATGCCTTGTACGGGCAGTGTCAGTATTTTGGTTGTTTTATTGTATTCCGCAATCAGTGTGCCCTCAATAGTTTTGTTTTGCAGAAAGCTACCGCGTGTGGTGTTAAAGCAAAATTGTTTTACCAATGCTTCTGTTTGTATGGTGGCCTTCAGCTCTGCATCATTATTCTTGATGTGTGCCGATGCATGTTTTATTTCTATGTTGAAGTATTTAAATTTCGTTTTGTTTTCGATAATGAATTTTATATCAGACAATAATATCTTTTCTGCATCTGCATTGCCTTTCTTTTTCTTTTTCACCTCTTTGGGTTGCAGCGCCCATGTATTGCTGTAGCCATTGCTGTCTGTATATAGATAGAGTTCTCCATGTTGTATACGCAGTTGGTGCAGGTGTGGCTTGCCACTTATCAGCGATGTCAGGCTGATGTCTGCATAGATGCTTTTTGCTTTCAGCAGGTCGTGTTTGTGTTCTTGCCACAGGCTATCCTGCAACGATACATTTTGTAGTGATACAGACAGGCTTGGAAAGTTGCTGAACAATACGATGTCCATCTTCCCGATGCGTAATTCGCCTTTTACTTTATTATTCAGTTTTTCGGCTACTTTTTTCAGGATGGTGTCTTTATTGCGGCTCACATATACTGCTATTACTATCCATGCTATTGCAAATAGTCCTAGCAGTATTACCGATATTTTTAATGATATGCGTAACCAACGGGGCATGAGGGAGTATGTAATTGTTTATAAATATAGCAAAACATAAACGCTGCAATGTATTATTCATTGTACACTATGTTAATTTCTGTTGTAGGAAAAACTTTTTTGTTATGCATAGGGGTAAGAAACCGGTTCTGTGTTTTGATACTGTAAAACACAAAGAGATACATTATGAAACAGTTTATAACAGTATTGACAACTGCTGCTATGCTTGCAGCTACGTGTGCAAAAGCCCAGATGCCATATAAGGTTACTGTGCAAAATCAGGCATATACACCGCTTGCCGGTGCTACAACAATAAATGATACGACTGCCTGGACAGACAGTACATCTTACGTTGTACCACTGGGTTTCAACTTTAAGATGGGTACAAAAACTATCAATAAACTGAATTTGTTGGAGATGTCAGGCATCAGCACAGATACTACAGGTACAGTTGTCGCTTTCAATTTTTTAGGAACATCAATAGTTGACAGAGGAATTGTTGGTGGTAAATCTAAATCGCCAATCCGCTATACTGTTTCCGGTACTGCAGGTAGCCGCATCTTTAAACTTGAATTGTTTAACGCAGGTTTTATGGATGAATTGAATACACACAGCACGCTTAACGACTCAGTAAATCTGCAGGTATGGCTTTATGAAGGTACGGATGTGGTGGAAATGAGGTACGGTAGCGCTAAGATTACACAATTGACAGACTACTTTACATTGGGTGGGCCATTGGTGGGTTATACCAGCAATTTGAACGTGGAAGACCAGAGTTTTGATAAATTATATCTTTTGAAAGGCAGCCCTACGGCACCAACAATCGATAGCGCAACAATGAGCAGTACTATATTCCCTTACCTTACAAGCTTTCCTGCCAGTGGTACGGTATATCGGTTTGCTTTGAAGTCTACAGGTATAGCAGCATTTGCAGAAGCAGAAAACATTAAAGTATTCCCTACGGTTTGTACAGATAAAGTGAATGTAGCCAACAAAGGCACTAAAGAAATGGCTTATCAGTTGTTGTCACTTTCAGGCAGTGTATTAGCAAAAGGCACAGTAGTAGCTGGTACTAATACGATAGATGTAAGCATGGCGCCAACCGGCATGTATTTGCTGACACTGATAGACGGTGAATCAGCAGCATCTTACAAGCTGATAAAACAATAGTTAGTAAATAGAAGAAAAGGGTGGTTTTGACGCAAGGTAGCAGAGCCGTTCCCGGCTTTGCTACTCACCCTTTGGCAATCGGGTTGTATCTTTATAACATCCCTTTGTTAATATGGAAGAAAAACTGATAGACTATTTTTCAAGAATAATGCCACTTACACCACAAGAGGCAGATGCTATCAGGCAGAGTATTGTAACCCACACCTACCTTAAAGGAGAACATTTACTGAAAGAAGGGGAGATACCAACAGCATGTTATTTTGTTTTGAAGGGATGTGTGCGCGAATATTATATAGTTGACGGGGAAGAACGTACGAGCAATTTTTTTACGGAAGATGATTGGATTATACCACCCGGTGGTTTGATGGTACAGGTGCAGTCCGACAGGTTTTTTCAATGTCTTGAAGATACTGTATTGGTTATCGGCAATGCCGCTCGTGAACAGGATATGTACGAAAAGAGCCGCAAGTTTGAAACCATGGCACGTATGATACTGGAACAGATAGTACGAGACCAGCAAAAGCTACAGGCCACCTACATTACCGATAGCCCCTCACAACGATACGAAAGGCTAATGGCTACCAATCCCGGCCTGATGCAAAGAGCACCTTTATACCAGATTGCCAGTTATATAGGTGTAAAGCCCGAATCGCTGAGCCGCATCAGAAAACGAATAACGGATAAAAGCAGAAATAATAACGTATAATATTCTCCCTGATTGCCATTAGGGATTTATAGTATAGTTTTAGTTTCTTTGTAATAGCATTGCCACCCCAAAATGACTGCCGCAGAAAGAGCATTTAAAGATTTGTTTGACAGAGAGTATGACAACCTCTGCAGGTATGCCATGTCTTTTCTTGAAGACAGCCATCTTGCCGAAGATGTGGTACAGGATACCTTAGTAAAGTTTTGGGAGCAGCGAAAAGACCTGATAGAAAGCAAAGAAGCCAAATTTTACCTGATAACAGCCACCAGAAATAACTGTATCACCGCACTGCGGAAACAGGCAAGTTCAGGTGTCAGGTTTACAGATACTACACCCGAAACAGACCCCGAACCATTTATAACAGGCAGGCAGATGCGCGAAGATGCGGACGAACAGTCTAAGAAGATAGCAGAAGCACTGAACCAACTGCCACCCAAATGCAAAGAAGTATTCCTGATGGTGAAAATGCACGGGATGAGCTATAAGCAAACCGCAGAATCGCTGGATATTTCAGTAAAAACCGTTGAAAATCAGATGGGTAAGGCCATTAAAACCCTACGGGATTTTGTGCAGAGCGGTGCCATGGCAGGATTAACTTTGATATTGTTATTAAAAAATATATTTCAGGCGTAGGGGTTATTTATTAATCATGCGTTATAATAGTTGAGTAACCATGCAGATGAACGAGCAGATAGACATAATCATAGCCAAAAAGCTGGCAGGAGAAGCCTCTGATGAGGATGTGCGCCTGCTGGACGAGTGGCTGGCTGCTGATGCGGGTAATAAAACCGTATACGAGCAGGTGGCTAAGGCTTGGCAGCGTTCTGAAGAATTGCTGAATGGCAGTTCTTTCAATAAAACAGCTGCATGGGACAAAGTAGCTTCTCGAATAGCTGTTGCCCCCGCAGAGGTGAAAAAAGGCAGAGTAATGCCTTTATGGGTGAAGTATGCATCGGGTATTGCGGCTATTTTGCTAGTGGGGCTCATCATTATGCGCCCGGGCGCAGACAGCGGTATGGTTACCATGATAGCCGAAGCAGGTAATATTGATGTGGTACTGCCCGATAATTCGCACATAACACTGCGTAAGGGTAGTAAGCTTACCTATCCTAAAACTTTTGCAGGTAATACACGTAATGTGAGCCTGGAAGGGGAGGCGTTTTTTGAAGTACATAGAGATGTAACAAAGCCATTTATTATAGATGCACAGTCTGTAGATGTAAGGGTGCTGGGAACGTCTTTCGATGTTACCTGCAATGAAAATGATGCGACCGTTACCGTAGCAACAGGCAAGGTACAGATGACCGCCAAGCAAAAAGCAAGTAACTATGTGATACTGACGCCGGGCGAGCATGGTATCTACAAACAGCAGCAGCTTACAGAAACTACCATAGAAGGTACTAACTACCTGTTCTGGAAAACGGGTAAACTGATATACGAGAACAAGAGTCTTGAATATATTACCAACGAGTTATCGCAGTTATACGCTGCGCAGATAACACTTGATGCCACTATGACACCGGATATACGCCAACAATTAATAAATATCAGCTTCAATAATCAATCTATTGAAGAAATTCTTAACGAACTTTGCCTTGTTGCCCAATGCAAATGGCAACAAACTGATAACAACTACGTTATATTGGCAAAGTAATCTATGCGCTACATCTATACGCTGCTATTGACATTATCAGTAGTGCTGGCATCTTTTGATGCGGGTGCGCAGGGTAGTGCATTGCAGACAAGGTACAAGCCGTCTTTTACAAAAGGTTCTGTAAAAAAATATATCAGGGATATTGAGCAACAAACTCATATCCCTGTTTCGTATAGTAATGGTTATGTAGATGTGAGGCGCGTGGTACAGTTGCCAGAAATGGAAGTAACCATTGCAGAGGCATTAAATATTATTCTTGCGGGCCAGCAGGTAACATGGCAGCAAAGTGGAGATAAAATACTGCTTATTTCGGGTGCAGAAGGTAGGCCTGCTGCTTCAGGAAAAATTACAGTTAACGGTTATGTAAAGGAATTGCAGAATAGAGAAGTGCTGATTGGTGCCGTAGTGTATGTGCCTGAGTTGGGTATAGGTACTACTACCAATAGTTATGGTTTTTATAGTCTTACCATGCCTGTGGGCAAATACAAAATAATGTGCTCGTACATTGGTTACGGTACAGATTCCTTCAGCAGCGAAGGTTTGGCGGGGGGCAGGAAAGATATCATGCTTTCTTCGCTTTCACAGTTGAAAGAAGTAAAAGTAGTTTCGGAAAAAGAAACATCCGCAGAGCATCTCCACCTTACCTATGCCGATATCAAAAGCCGTCCTACAGTGTTGGGCGAAAATGATGTGATGCGTGCATTGCAGCATATATCGGGTGTGCAATCCGGGACAGATGGTACAAATGCCGTAATGGTAAGGGGCGGAGATCCCGGGCAAAACCTCAATCTGTTAGATGGTGTGCCATTATATTATACCGACCACTTTTTCGGGTTCACATCTATCTACAATGCAGAGGCTATAAAGTCGGTAGACTTTCACAAAGGAGCGTTTCCGTCTCGCTACGGTGGTAGGTTGTCTTCTGTAATTGATGTAAATACCAAAGACGGAGACATGCAGCGCTGGGGCGGACAGTTTACCATGGGGTTAGTAAAAGGAAGCATCAATCTGGAAGGACCGCTTGTAAAAGATAAAGCATCCATTATGGTATCGGGCAGGCGTACCTGGTTCGATTTGTTGTGGAAGCCTTTCACAAAAGATGCAGGCTTCAATTTTTACGATATCAACGGCAAGGCCAATTATATATTGAATAAGAACAACAGGCTGTACCTGAGTGTATACAATGGCAGGGACGGCATCATGCTCGATTTTGAAGGCTCTGGTTCTAAAGCCCGTTGGGGAAATACTGTTGCGAGTGCAAAGTGGAACACCATTGTCAATCCCAAATTGTTTGTAAACACAATTGTCACGTTCAGTCAGTTTAAATATTCGCTGATTGATAAAAAAGAGCAGATAGACAAAGATGGTAAGACGACCACAGGCACTTATCAGGGCAATTCGTCTATTACAGATTGGGCATTAAGGCTGCATGCCAATTGGTATGCTACCGCTACGCAACGTATAGAGTTTGGTGCACACTTCAGCACTGCGTCATTTATACCTGCAGAAATGCTTACTATCAATTCTCAGCAATTACTGCCTACATCATTAGTGCCTGCAGATAAGTTTCAGTCTAATGAATATTCTGTTTTCATAGAAGATGAAGTGCGCATCAACAAACGCTGGATGATACGCCCGGGTATTCACTTCGCCAACTGGTTCAGCGAACGTTTTAATTATTCGAGTGTGCAGCCACGTTTTTATACTTCTTACAAACTTGCTAAAGCACATACCGTATATGCGTCTTACACTGAGATGGCGCAGTTTCTGCATCTCATCAGCAATACAACATTTGGCTTGCCTACAGATTTCTGGATACCCAGTTCATCGCGCATAGAACCTGAAGAGGCAACACTATATACCGTAGGTTACATGGGCAGGCCTTCAAAAATCGGGCTCACTTACAATATAGAAGGTTATTACAAAGACATCACAAATACCACGACCTATAACATGGGTAAAAACCTCTTTGATAATTCATTGAAGTGGGATGAAAAAATTATTCAGGGTACAGGTTGGAGCTATGGTGCGGAAGCATCTTTCAAAAAGAAGCTCGGTAGCTTTACATGGGCAGCTGCATACACGCTTTCATGGACATGGAGGAAATTTGCACAACTGAATGAAGGCAAGCCCTTTCCGTATCGTTTCGATAGAAGGCACAATCTGAAAACTACACTTGAATACCATCCGTCTGAAAGGTTCGATGTTGCAGCATCATGGTCTTATATGACAGGCGAAGCCATTACACTGCCAGACCAGATATATCCTGATCTGGACAACAACTTGCACATTACATCTACCAACGCTGTTAACAGTGCTAACTACACCTACAATTATGTTGAATGGAATAACTACAGACTGCCTGCTATACACAGGTTGGATATTGGTATGAATTTCACTAAAAGAAAGGGTAAGCACTATGAGCGCACATGGTCGCTTGGGGTATTCAATGCCTATGCAAGGCGAAATATCATGTATGTAGAACTGGTGAATGCAACAGGAGATGCATCAAACGGAGACTTTAAGTTGAGAGGCATGAGCTT
Source organism: Flavipsychrobacter sp. (assembly GCA_035299045.1). Classification (GTDB taxonomy): domain Bacteria; phylum Bacteroidota; class Bacteroidia; order Chitinophagales; family Chitinophagaceae; genus Polluticoccus. The sequence continues at coordinate 10,188 of DATGXJ010000025.1, read as the reverse complement.
TCTGCAGTTTATTCCTTACCTCAGCTATAAACTTGCATTTTAGTACATGAAGAAGTCAATATTACATATCACATTTGTAGTTGGCATCATCTTTACGTTGGTATGGTCTTCTTCCTGCAACAAAGATCTGGAACTGCCGCCCGTAGGAGGCAGCAAAAAGATTACAATGCTTGGTGAGTTGGTGGTGGGTGACAGCTTCTTCCTAAGGGCAGGACAGAGTATTGCACTTTCTGCCAATAGTACACTGCGTTTTCAGTTGTTGCAAGACCTTACCATTTCGGTAAAAGACAGCTTCGGTAAAACTTTTCCGTTGAATGGCTATGTAGATAGTTTTGCGCAGCGCATGTATACTTTGCCATTCAGTAATAGTATTGCTACGGCTGCCGGGCAGCGATATACGATTACTGCCATACACAATACACTTGGCACCGCTACGGCAGTTGTAGATATGCCTCAGCAGATAAAAGCTGCTGTTACAGATACCGCTTCTGTTAAGTATGGTCAGGATAGTACACTGAGGGTAAAAGTGAAAATAAATGACCCGTTTTCTTCTACTGATTATTATGTGATAGAAGCACTCAAGCAGAAAGCAGTAGCAACCCCTTACTTTTTGTACAATGGCAGTTGGGTGAAGATTAGTGATGCACGAGATGCATATGAGTCTTTGCGTTCTATGGGCAATGTAGTTACGAAAGTAGATACCGTTTATTACAGAGATTATGTAAGGCAGGCTGTTTATACCGCAGACCCGTATTCTGAAAATATATACGATGTGGGCTCTTTTACACGCAGCAAAAGAGTCTTGCTGAAAGACCTTCGTTTCAATGGTAATGATTATGAAACTACCATATTTATTGTAAAAAATCCTGAAAATCTCTTTTCGCCGGACTCTTCTTTGGGCAAGATAATAGTGTATGTAAAATCAGTATCAAAAGATTATTTCGATTTTCTGAAAGCCTACGAAACCTACGACCCGTCTTCAGGATACAACTCTTTCCAGCAGCCAGTCAAGATACAAGGCAATGTAAATAATGGTATGGGTGTAGTGGGTGGTGTATCTCAAATTACATATTCGTATCTCACAGGCCCTTGGTGGTTACTGCTCGAATAGGGGTAAATCAGTTTTTATGCGTTCTACTATCAAACACAAGACGATAGTTCATGAAACAACGCATTTTATTGCTACTTACTTTCCTGATGCCGGTGGCTGTATGGGCACAACAAGTTACCATCAGCGGCTATGTTACGGAAAAGAAAAGTGGTGAACGCCTGATAGGAGCCACGGTTTTTATTCCTGAAAAAAATATTGGTACGGCTACCAATGCTTTTGGTTTCTATTCTATTACCATGCAGGCCGATGATATAAAGCTGAAAGCTTCTTATATCGGTTATGCTACTTTCTCTCAAGACATCAGCCTGAAACAAAACACTACACTCAACATCGAATTGGAATCTACCAAAGAGATGAAAGAGGTAGTCATCACTGGTAAGAAGGATGCAATACAGGAACGTACGCAAATGAGTACTATCGACCTGCCAATACAAACCATTAAATCTTTACCTGCTTTTCTAGGAGAGGTAGATGTGTTGAAGGCAATACAATTACTGCCAGGCGTACAGGCAGGTAATGAAGGCTCTTCAGGTTTCTATGTACGTGGCGGTGGCCCTGATCAGAATCTGATATTGCTGGATGGTGTGCCTGTATATAATGCCAGCCACCTGTTTGGTTTCTTCAGCGTGTTCAATGCAGATGCCATTCGCAGTGTAGAGTTGGTAAAGGGAGGGTTCCCTGCGCGCTATGGTGGTCGCCTTTCTTCTGTGTTAGATATTAACATGAAAGAAGGTAACAAGAATAAACTACATGGCGAAGGCGGTATAGGGCTCATAGCTTCAAGGCTTACCTTGGAAGGCCCCATACAAAAAGGCAAGTCATCTTTCATGATTTCGGGCAGGCGCACTTATTACGATATCATCGCGAAGCCTTTCATTAGGGGCAACTTCAAAGGCGGTTATTATTTCTACGACCTGAATGGTAAAGTAAACTTCAAACTGACCAAGAAAGACCACTTGTACATAAGCGGTTATCTGGGCGACGATAAGTTTTATGCAAAGCAAAAACAAGAGGATGGTAGTTCGCTCTCATCATCTTTCAATACCGACCTGAAGTGGGGTAATATTACAACCGTTGCACGTTGGAATCACCAATACAACAATAAACTCTTTGGTAATCTTACGGCATATTACAGCCAGTACAGGTTTATAGTATCAACACAAACTAAGAGTACATTCTCTGGCTCTAATGATGAGTTTTACCTGAAGTATTCTTCAGGCATCAATGACAAAGCGATAAAATACGATTTCGACTATATTCCGCATCCCAATCACTATGTGAAAGCAGGCGTTGGTTATGTGAATCATACCTACAAGCCAGGTGCACAACAAACAAGGGTCGCAGCTGCAGGCTTCAAACAAGATACTACCATTGCTACTAAGGATATAAACGCAGGAGAGATAGATGCATATATAGAAGACGATATCAAAATATCATCAAAGCTGAAGGCAAACCTTGGCGTACACTGGACAGGCTTCATGGTGCAGGATAAGTTTTACCATTCCATACAGCCACGTGTTGCAGCTCGATATCTGATAAACGATAAGCTGAGTGCTAAAGCATCTTTTGTGCAAATGAATCAGTTTATACACTTGCTTACAAACTCATCAATAGGCCTGCCAACAGATTTGTGGGTGCCTGTTACTGCAAGGGTTCCGATGCAGAAGTCTTATCAGGGAGCTGCGGGACTGGCATACACACACTTTACAGGTATCGAAGTGTCTTTGGAAGGTTATTATAAAACAATGGATAATGTACTGGAGTATAAAGAAGGCGCTAGCTTCTTCAATCCGGGCAGCAACTGGGAAGACAAAGTAGAAATAGGAAAAGGTAAAAGCTACGGTGGCGAATTGTTCTTTCAGAAAAAGAAGGGTAGGGTAACAGGTCTGATGGGCTACACACTATCTTGGACAAAGCGTCAGTTCGACAATCTGAATGGTGGTAAAGAATTCCCTTATCGTTATGACAGAAGGCATGATTTTAAAATAGCCGCGATATATGAATTGGCTAAGAATGTAGAAGTAAGTGCCGAATGGATATATGGTACTGGTAATGCCATCACATTGCCTGTTGGTTACTATACAGGACCCGACGGTAGCAATGTGCAGGTATATGGTGAGCGGAACGGCTATAGAATGCCATCTTACCACCGTGCCGATGTAAGCATCAAGTTTTCTAAACAGCGCAAAAACTGGGAACGTGCATGGGTAATAAGTGCTTATAACGTTTACAACCGTCGCAATCCGTTCTATATATATAGTTCTACAAACAATCAGGGTAATGCGGTGTTCAAACAAATGAGCCTGTTCCCGATTATTCCTTCTATCAGTTATCAATTCAAATTTTAATCACCACATATATAGTATATAATATGAAACGTCATTATATAGCAGCATTGTTGGCTACGGTAGCATTAGCATCCTGCGAAAAAGAAATAACTGTAAAAGTGCCTGAATACACCCCGCTGCTGGTAGTAAACAGCGATACTGAAGTAGGGGATACCATGCGTGTAAGTGTTGGTAAGTCTATCAGCATCCTGAAATTTAAGAGAGGGCAAGACCTTTCTATAAGAGATGCACAAGTACTGCTGCTGAAAAGCGGTAAGGTGGTAGATACCATGAAGTACGATGCCACATTCAATAACTACAACTCTAAGACCATTGCCGAAGATGGTGGCAGGTATGAGGTGAAGGTAAATGCCCCAGGCTATCAGGAAGCCAGTGCTGCTACTGTAGTGCCATCTTTTGTGAAGATTGAGAATATACAACGCATACCCAAAGCAAGGTTGGATGTTGATGGAATTCCACAGGATGAACTACGTATAACATTTAAAGACCCTGCAACGCCTGGAGACTATTACATACTGAGTTTCACAAAAGATAATACTTCGGGTGATACTACCATGTATTACAGCTCTTGTATCAATACCGTGGATGCAAGTATTGAAAGTGTATCGAACGAACAGATAGACCAGAATACCTGCCTTAGCGGAAATGCTATTTTCATCAGAGATGCTTTATTTAATGGTACTACAAAAGAGCTGAGGGTGTTTATCAACAGTGCTTATTTAGAACCATACAACAACGGTGGTGTTATATATAGGGTAATAGCAGCACTACAACACGTCACAGAAGATTATTTCAAATACAGAAAGACTTATCAGTTTGCTACAGAAAACGGAGATAACCCTTTTTCTGAGCCGACAAACATACACACGAACGTGAAGAATGGTTATGGTGTATTTAGTGTGCTTAGTTATGATGCAGCTGAAGTGAAGTAAGTAGGTATATTATTTATATTATAAGGATGGCTTTGCCATCCTTTTTTATTGTTGTGAATAAATTAATAACTCTTGGTTAAATAATCGAAAACGCTACTAAGTATTGTTAATCAGAGTATTAGTATAATTAGTCAATTTTAATAAATATGTTGAAAAAACGGGTATCACATTGTATTTTTATACGGATTATCCGTTTACTTAATTTAGCATAAAAAATACTCTTAGTGTACGCTTAGTTTAATCAACTAGTAATTGATTGAACAGGATACTATTGTAAAGTAAAAAAGTTAAAACCCCATATATGGTCACATTTAGACTTAAAAACAAACCAACAGCATTCAGAAATGCAATGATGGCATTTCTAATGTTACTGTCACTATCATCGCAAGCACAAACCAGCTTACACAATGAAGGTGTCAATGGAGATTTGCCCAATACCGGCAATGGTACAACTCTTACAATTTCGTCAGCCGGTACCTATACTGTCAGTGGTACTGTTACATCAGGTACCGATGCGCAGGATAGGCATACACTTGTAATTAACAGTGGCTTACAGCTTACGTCAGCTACTTATGCTATCGGTCCCGGTGGTGGTGGTGGCCCCATTGGTGGTCAAATCAACTGGGCTGGTCTGGCAAACCCCACGTGGGGTGGTGGTAGCAGTGGCAATATAGGTCTGTCACTACCGCTAAGTGCCGGTACCTATAGCCAGATTATGGTGGCAGTAGATTTTTCTATCGGTACTACATGGACGATAACGTATGCTGCTACTGCTACAGCAGCAGCCCCAACTATAACAAGCAATCCATCAAGTGCATCAGTTTGTTCAGGTGGTAATACAAGCTTCACAGTTGCCGCAAACAATACGCCAACATCATATCAATGGCAGGTAAATACCGGTAGTGGTTATTCAAACATCAGCAATGGTGGTGTATATAGTGGTGCCACAAGTGCTACACTATCTATCACAGGTGCTACGGCTGGCATGAATGGTTATTTGTATCGTGCTACCGCTACCAACGGTACAGGTACATCATCACCATCTTCAGGCGCTACCCTTACGGTTAATAGTGCACCGTCTATAACAACAAATCCTAGTAATGCCTCTGCTTGTGCGGGTGGTAATACAAGCTTTACAGTTGCGGCAAGTGGTTCGCCTACATCATATCAATGGCAGGTAGATGCAGGTTCTGGTTTTACAAATCTTAGCAATGGTGGTGTTTATTCCAATGTTACTGCTGCTACAATGAACATTACTGGTGCAACTGCAGGTATGGCAGGCTATCAATACAGAGCCACTGCGACTAACGGTTGTGGTACATCTGCTGCATCTACTGCAGGTACGCTTAGTATAGGTGCAGCACCTGCTATATCTACTGACCCTACTAACAAAACTGTTTGTGTCGGTAGCAATACTACTCTTACCGTTGCTGCAAGTAATACACCCACAAGTTATCAATGGCAGGTAAACACCGGTAGTGGTTTCACAAATATTTCTAATGGAGGTGTATATAGCAATGCTACGACAGCTACCTTGAGTATTACGAGTGCTACAGTTGGTATGAACAGTTATTTGTATCGTGCTACTGCAACTAATGCATGTGGAACATCGTCTGCATCTGCAAGTGCAACACTCACAACAGTTGCATTACCAACAATTACAGGTACTACACCCGGTGTAGCATGTGTTGGTGGTTCGGGTGCTGTTGGTGCCACAGTTTCTTCGGGTGGTATTGTTAAATGGTATGATGCAGCTTCTGCGGGCAACTATTTGGGTTCTGGCACTACATTAACAATTAATCCGGTTTCATCTGCAGGCACTTACTACGCAGAGCCTGTAGTGATTATTGGTGGTAATTCAGTTTCAACTCCTTATAATGCTAATAATGGAAATGCAGGAGCGATGTTTGATGTGCTGGTGTCTAATAATATAGTATTGAATGATTTTCAGTGTAACTTAACAGGAACAGGTACTTATGAGGTATATTATAAATTAGGTACTTATGTGGGTAGTGAAACTAACAGTGCTGCATGGACATTGCTGGCAACCAGTAGTTCTGTTGCATCATTAGGCACAGGTGTCGCAACGCCTCTTGGGTTGAATCTATCTTTCCCTTTATCTGCAGGTCAGGTGTATGCATTTTATATAACTGATAAAATGTCTACCGGGAGTGTTAGATATACTAACGTCGGAGCTTCAGGTGTATCAATTGGTAGTAATAGCGATCTTACTGTATATTCAGGTGTTGGTAAAGGGTATCCTTTTGCAGGAACTAATAGTTTCAGGTCTATCAACTGTACTATCGACTATAGCACAACATCTTGTACTGGATTATCAAGAAGCGCGGTAGCACTCAGCTTATATACTTCACCATCCGTTTCTTCTCACCCGTCTAATAGTTCTGTAAGTGTAGGAGCTAATACATCTTTTTCAGTTACAGGTACTGCTACCGGCATAGCATATCAATGGCAAGAAAATACAGGTAGCGGATGGGTAAATATTACAAATGGTGGTATTTACAGCAATGCTACTACTGCTACATTAAATCTTACTGCGGTTACATTGGCTATGAACAGCTATCAGTATCGCTGTGTAATATCAGGAACTTGTACGCCTGTTGCTAATAGCAATGCGGCTACCCTTACAGTCTTGTCAACTCCTCCTGTAATTAGCACAGATCCGGTGAATGCTGCTATTTGTAACGGTGCTAACACAAGTTTTACAACTGCTGCAACTAATACACCTACAAGCTATACATGGCAGGTAAATACAGGTAGTGGTTATACAGATATATCAAACGGCGGTGTTTACAGCAATGCTACAACTGCAACATTGAATATTACAGGTGCCACTACAGGTATGAATGGTTATTTGTATCGTGTAATTGCTACTAATCCAAGTGGGTCATCTGCTCCGTCTGCAGCAGCTACGCTTACGGTAAACACACCTCCTGCAATAGGTACCAGTCCGTCTAACAGCACCATATGTTCTTCAACAAACACTAGTTTTTCTGTTGTTGCAACCGGTGCAGGTCTTGGTTATCAATGGCAGGTAGATAATGGTGGTGGGTACTCTAATATTTCAAATGGTGGTGTGTATAGTAATGCTACTGCAGCTACATTAAATATTACTAGTGCTACCAACGCTATGAACGGTTATCAATATCGTTGCGTTGTAACAGGTACTTGTACTCCAGCAGCAACATCTGCTGGTGCAACACTCACTGTTGTTGCTGCTCCGGTAGTTAATACACAGCCGCTTAATCAGGTGGTATGTAACAATGCTCCGAACGTATCTTTCACTACAGCGGTTTCTAATACTACAGGTTATCAGTGGTTTGTAAATACAGGTAGTGGTTTCACTGCCATCACAAACAATGCAGTATATAGCGGTGCTACTACCAATACACTTACTATTACGTCTCCTTCAGCTTCAATGAACGGTTACTTGTATAAATGTGCTGCATCTGCAAATACACCATGTTCTACAGTAGAAACTAACACCGTTACGCTTACGGTAGTGCCATTGGCTGTAATTAATACACAGCCTTCAAGTACCCCAACTTGCGTAGGCAGCAATGCTACATTCTCTGTTGCTGCTTCTAATGCTAATGCATATCAATGGCAGGTAAATACAGGTAGTGGTTATACCAATATTTCAAACGTTGGTGTTTATAGCGGTGCTACAACAAGTACACTTACCATTACAGGTGCTACTATCGGTATGGGCGGATATCAATATCGTTGTGTTGTATTGTCAAATACTCCATGTGGCTCTGTTACAAGTTCTGCGGCTACACTTACGGTTAATACATTGCCATCAATTGTTACACAACCTGATAATAGCAGCATGACAGTATGTGCACTCGCAGGTACTGCAAGCTGTTCTACAGTAGCAACAGGTACAGGTGTTAGCTTCCAATGGCAGGAAAACACCGGTAGCGGCTGGAATAATCTGGGTCTTAATCCCGTTATTACAAACAATGGTTTCGGCGGTCTTACATTTACCAATCCGCCAGCAAGCATGAATGGTTATCAATACCGTTGTTTAGTAAGTGGTACATGTACACCTTCACTTACATCAAATGTTGTAACCCTTACAGTTAATACTTCCCCTGTTATCAATACACAGGCATCTGGTGCTACAGTATGTGCGGGCAATAATTCAAGCTTTACTATTGCGGCATCAGGTACTGCTCTTACATATCAATGGCAAGAAAATACAGGCAGCGCATGGGCTAATATCACTAACGGTGGTGTATATAGTAATGCTACTACAGCAACGCTCAATATTACTGCTGCTCCATTTACCATGAATGGATATCAATATCGTTGTGTGGTTAGTGGTACTTGTAGTCCTTCGGTTACTGGTACACCTGTTACACTTGTAGTAAACTCTCCTGCTATTGTTACATTGCAACCAACATCACAAACAGTATGTAACGGCAGCCCTATTAGCTTTGCTACAACTGCTATTGGTACAAATCTTACTTATCAGTGGTATGTAGATCAGGGTAGTGGTTTTGTGATTATAAATAACAGTAGCTTATATAGTGGTAGCACTACAAATACTTTGACACTTTCAGGAGTTAGTTCAAGTATGAATGGTTATCTGTACCAGTGTCGTATTACTACAGGTAGTTCATGTTCGCCTACTGTAGTTACTACAAATAATGCTACTCTTAATCTCATCTACCCACCATTTATTACTTCGCAACCAAGCTCATCAGTAATATGTGATGGAGGTAGTACTAGTTTAAGTGTTGGTGCAACAGGCGCAGGTCTTACTTACCAATGGCAGGTAAATACTGGTAGCGGGTTCACTAATCTTACAAATACTGGTGTTTATACAAATGTCAATACTACAACATTAAATATCACTGGTGCTACTGCTACAATGAATGGTTATACTTATCGTTGCATAGTTAGTGGTACTTGTGCTCCTACAAACCCTACTGTGGCTGTAACATTAACAGTACGCACATTGCCTGCAATTACTACATCTCCTGTTGCCGTTACATTGTGTGCAGGTTCTACTGCTACTTTTACAGTAGGTGCTACAGGTAGTGGTTTAACGTATCAATGGCAGCAGGATGCTGGCAGTGGTTTTGTAAACCTGTCAAACGGAGGTGGTTATTTCAATGTAACCAATGCAACTATGTCTGTAACTACTACAGCTGCTATGAACGGTTATCAATATCGTTGTGTAGTAAGTGGTTTGTGTACACCATCTGTAACGAGTGGTTCAGCGGCACTCACCATTAACACTTCACCTGCTGTTACTTCACAACCAACCGCAACTATTATATGTGTCGGTGCCAATACAAGCTACAGTGTTTCTGCCACAGGTACAGCACTTACTTACCAATGGCAGCTTAGTACCAACAGTGGTGGTACATGGAGCAACCTGACAAACATAGGTGTTTACAGCAACGTGACTACAAATACAATGAATATTACCGGCGCTACAGCAGGTATGACAGGTAGTCTTTATCGCTGTATTGTAAGTGGTATCTGCTCTCCTGTTGCAACATCTTCAACAGCCCTGCTTACAGTCAATACACTTCCTTCAGTAACAGCCCAACCAACCAATGTTACCGTATGTACGAACAGTAATATTTCATTCACGGTAGGAGCTACAGGTACAGGCCTTAGTTACCAGTGGCAGCAGGATGCTGGAGCAGGTTTTGTAAACCTGACCAATGGTGGAGCTGTAACAGGTGCTACATCTGCAACACTGAACATCGTAGCAGTTACTACTGCTATGAATAACTATAATTATCGTTGTGTGGTTAGC